>CAXTLD010000041.1:0-35286 GCA_964245045.1 uncultured Acidobacteriaceae bacterium
TGGTTTTGGGGTGGGATGGCCGACCGTTGTGGGGATTGGGGCGGTGTTGCTGGCCTTGGGGCTGCTGTATCGGCGGCTGATGCACGTGGAGCGGTGGGGGCGCGGATTGCTGGTTGTGGTGCTGCTGGCGATTGCGTGGACCGTGGGCACGGCGATCTGGCATGGGCAGTGGGGGCGCGTGGTGGCCTTTCCGCCGGGGGCGTTTCGGCCGACGCGGGCCTTCTGGGGCGGGCTAGGCTCGGCGATGCTGGTGGCAACCTATGACTTTTGGGGCTACTACAACGTGACGTTTCTGGGCGGCGAGGTGCGGGATCCGGGACGCACGATCCCACGAGCGTTGTTGCTGTCCATTGGGGTCGTGACGGGGCTGTATTTGCTTCTGAACGCGAGCGTTTTGGCCTTGGTGGGTGCGCCGGCCATGCTCCGGATGACGGGCGGGGCGGGCCAACCGGCGTTGTTGACCGCGGTGATGCAACCAACTTATGCCCCCGTGTTGGGCAGCGTGGGGGCGATGTGGCTGGGGCGCTTGGCGGCGGTGCTGGTGATGGTGACGGCTTTTGCGAGTGTGTTTTCGTTGCTGTTGGGGTATTCGCGGATCCCGTTTGCGGCGGCGCGGGATGGCAACTTCTTCGGGATCTTTGGGCGGCTGCATCCACGGTTGGGATTTCCGGACGTGTCGTTGCTGGTGCTGGCGGGGGTGGCGTGTGTGTTCTGCTGCCTGAGCCTGCGGGATGTGATTGCGGCGCTGGTGGTGTTGCGCATTCTGTTGCAGTTCGGGCTGCAGCAGGTGGGCGTGATGGTGTTGCGCTGGCGACGTCCGGCGATGAAGCGACCGTTCCGGATGTGGCTGTACCCACTGCCGCCGTTGTTGGCGCTGCTGGGGTTCGGGTTTTTGGTGCTGGCGCGGCCGGGCTTTGGGCGAGAGTTGGGTTTGAGCGCTGCCGTGTTCGTTGTGGGATCGGGGCTTTTCTTTTGGTGGGAACAAAGGCGTGGCGCGAGGCAGGCAAGCGGTTTGTAACCGGGGCTTAACGGCGGAGTCTAACTTGCTTGAGTTTGCACGGATGCCCATATTGGGCATCTCCGGGCTCTGCCGGGCGGATGTAGGGAAAGCGGGTTCCGTTTTGGGAAGAGCAAGGAATAAAAGTGCAAGGTACAGCGTGAGATCGGCCCCGGCTAGGGGAGAATAAAGGGAGAAGGTCAGGGCACATGTTGCTACGGTTTGGAAGAGAGATCGCATCTTCGGAGATCACGTCGAAGGAGACGTACCGTGCGTTTCAGGCGAGCCGGCGCGAGCTATTGAAGGGTATTGGCGCGGTGGGCGCTGCCACTGTGGCGAGTGCGGCTTTTCCTGGTGTCGCCGAGGCTGTCACGAAGCTGAATGCCGTCAACTCGCCGTACGCCGTGACGGATCGCGCAGTGACGCCAGAGTCCAAGGCGCAAAGCTATAACAACTTCTATGAATTCGGTGAGGACAAGGCTGACCCAGCGGCGAACGCGCACACCTTGAAGACGCGGCCGTGGTCGGTAAAGGTGGAAGGGCTGGTTAAGAAGCCCCAGATCCTAGACATCGACAAGTTGGCGGCGTATCGGCCGATGGAACAGCGCGTGTACCGATTCCGGTGTGTTGAGGCGTGGTCAATGGTGATCCCGTGGGACGGGTACTCGCTGAGTGAGTTCATCAAAGCGGTTGATCCGCTGCCGAGCGCAAAGTATGTGCAGTTTTTGTCGCTCGCCGACCACAAGCAAATGGAGCTGCCCGGTGGCATTCCTTGGCCATACACCGAGGGGCTGCGGATGGACGAGGCAATGAATCCGCTGACGCTGCTGACCTTTGGGTCGTATGGGGAGACGCTGGCCAATCAGCAGGGAGCGCCGGTGCGCGTCATTGTGCCATGGAAGTATGGCTTCAAGTCAGCGAAGTCGATTGTCACCATACGATTTGTGGACAAGCAGCCGCCGACGACGTGGAATCAGCTGAACGCGGAGGAGTATGGGTTTTACTCGAACGTGAACCCGGCAGTGGGCCACCCCCGGTGGTCGCAGGCGCATGAACGGCTCTTGAATACAAACAGCTTCTTCCCGAAGATTGTGCCGACGTTGCCGTTCAACGGCTATGCGGATCAGGTAGCCGGGATGTACGCGGGGATGGACCTGCGTAAGAACTACTAGACGAGGATCTCAGGAGAGCGATGCCGAGCCGGGCTGTTCCGTATGTGAAGGTGTTGGTTCACCTACTTTGTTTGCTGCCCGGGTTGTACTTGGTGGAGGCGTACCGCAGTGGTGTGCTGGCAGCCGCCTCTGACCCAGTGAACGAGATCACCCACTTCACCGGTAGTTGGGCGTTATGGATTTTGTTGGTGGATCTGGCCATTACGCCGGTGCGACGGCTGTTTCCGGCTCTTGGTTGGACCGTCCGGCTGCGGCGGATGGTAGGGCTGTATGCGTTCTTCTATGCCACACTGCACCTTCTGACGTACGTATTTCTATTCTCTGGCTATGACGTGCCGACCGCATGGGCGGGGCTGCGGGCGGGGCACCTGGCGGAGCCATGGCGGCAGCTGGTGGCGATCTGGCCGACGATGCTGGACGACCTGAAGAAGCGGCGGTTCATCCAGGTAGGGTTGCTGGCATGGCTGCTCTTGTTGCTACTAGCGGTCACGAGCCCGCAGCGAATGTTGCGCTGGATGGGTGGAAAAAACTGGCAGCGAATGCACCGGCTGATCTATGTCGCAGGAATTGCGGCGGTGGTGCATTACTGGTGGCTCGTAAAAGCGGGGGTGCGAACGCCGTGGAAGGATACAGCCGTGCTGGTCGTGCTGCTGGGGTGGCGTGTGGTGCTGGCTTTGTGGAAAAGGTTGGCGCGGCCGAGGATGATAGCTGCGCGGGTGTGAGGAATAGCGCGCAGAGTAGGTTCTATTAGCCCTGCGAACTTCCAAAGGTGTGATTTAGTCATCCGCAGCGTCAGCATACACAGCGGCTAAAGCCGCTTTGCAAGAGTGACACTTACGGCACGACTAAAGTCGTGCCGTTGCCGTTTCTGGGATGGATTCAGTCTAGTCACCGGCAGCGTCAGGCATACCCAGCGGCTAAAGCCACCTTGCAAAGTGGCACCTACGGCACGCCTCCACCCCAACGAGCAACTCCGTTGGGACCCCGGACTAAAGTCGTGCCCTTGCCGTTTCTCGAATTAAATCGGAGGTTCCCTAGTTCTCCTCGGCGATGGCGGAATCGGCTTTGGGCATGGGGATCTCGGTGAGGGTGATGTTTAGGCCGTCTATGTCGCTGTTTTTGATCAGAACGCTGAGGCTGCCGTCAGCGAAGGCGGCTACCGCCTGCAGGGGGCGGAAGCGGGCAGGGATGCCGGCCGGTCCGGGCGTGGGTTCGCCGATCTGAGTGCCTGCGGCCGTAAGCGTGTAGGTGCCGGGCGGGACCTGTTGGATGACGAAGCTACCGTCGGCATTGAGGGCGGCGTAGAAGACGAACTGGCCATCGGCGGTGTCCTTGAGCGTGAGCTCGCCCATGTTGACGGGGCGTCCGTCTTTGGCGGTTACGGTGCCGCGTAGGTCGTGCAAGGCATCGAGGGGAAGGGTGATGTCGACGCCGGTCACCTCATCGCCGCCGCGGAGGTCGAAGACCTTGGCATTAAGGCGATGGACGGTGTTACCGGCGTAGATGCGCAGGGCACGCGGATCGGCGACGCCAAAGATGGCGAGACCCATTTCTTCGCCGCCGTTTCGGCCGCTTGGGTCGGTGCTCCAGAGCGGTTGGGTGGCGGCGAGACGGTAGGAGCCCGGGCGCAGGCCGGCGAGGCGAAAGCGGCCCTGGTCGTCCGTGGAGGTGCTTTCGTTTTTGAACATGGCTCCCTGGATGGCGCGTTCCATTTGTTGTTGCTGCTCAGCACCGTCCTTTTCCGGTTTGGCTTTGGTGTCTTCGACAAGAAGCTTGACGGAGGCGGCGGGGGAGCCGTCGGCGAAGACGATGCAGCCGCTGAGGGCGGCTCCGCGCTCAAGGGTGAGGTCGAAGGTGCCAGTGCCGCCGGCGGCGACCGCCACGGTGCCACGCTGCTCTAAGAGCTCCCGCATCTTGGGGCTGGCGCCCAGGTGTGGGTCAGTGGCTAGCACCTTATCCATGTCCGTGAGATAGCCGGACAGACTCGCAAACACGGCGTAGCTACCTGGCGGCAGACGCTCGACGAGGTAGGTGCCGTCGGTGCGCACGTGGGTGAGGAGCATGTTGGCGAAGCCGCCAAAACCGCTCTGGGCGTCGGAGACCTTGACGACCGTAACCAGGGCGCCGCGGGCGGGGCGGCGGGTGTCGTTGCAGAGGACGTGTCCGGTAAGGCGGCCGGTTTCGACGGTCATCGTCGCTGCTGGGGCCGGCGGGACGACCACGGCGCTTGCTGTTTGCGCTGCCGCGATGGAGCCGAGCGCGCAAAGGGCGAAAACAGCCACAATTATGGGCCGCATCATGCGCTCAGTGTACGTGGAACTCAGCCGCCTCGGCAGGCCCGGTGTCACCTGGGTGCGCCAGGGGGGTCGTGTCTGCCGTACCGACGCGCTCGCTGATGCCGTCGCGGACGACAAAGCGGACCCGCGCGGTCTCCGGTGGGAGCTGAAGCGCGAAGTCCAAAGGGATCTGCCGGCCGAGGAGTTGGACGTCGCTGGCCTTGGTGTTGGCCCCGACGATGTGAAATGTGCGCGTGAGGAGCTTGCCGTTTTTGCCGAAGCAGAGAGCAAGGACGACATCGTCGGCTCTGCGCGTGCCGTCCGGCTCCGAGTGCCAGCCCATCTCGGTGGCGCGGACGCGCAGCAGCCAGTGATCGGCGTCGAGCCGAGCGGGCTGCACATGGAGATCGGTGTACGAGATTTTACTCAGGCCCGCGCCGTAGAGGTCGAAGGCGAGCTGCTGGTGAGAGGGCTTCGGCGCGGGTTGGGCGGGATCGTGCGCCGGCTCGGCGAAGTACCCGCTCCGGGTCTGAACGTGTAGTCCGGGCCGAAGCACCCGGACCTCGATCTTGCGAAACCTCCGTGGGTTGTCGCTCTTGTCTGTTGGGGAATAGGTGAGGGTGTAGGCGCTACGGGCGGCGGTGGCGGCTTCGGTGAGTTCGCCGGCAAGATCGTTGCGACCGGCAAAGGCCTTTCCGCCGGTTGGCGCGGCAAGGTTGTTGAACGCGATGGTGCCGATCGAGTCAAGAAGAGCGAAGTCGACAATGCCGCCGAGGATCTGGCTGTTCGTCTGCTTGTGAGTGAATGTGTTCGGTGGCCGGACGGTGTTGCCGATGATCGACAGCGTGACACGGGAGCGAAACAGCTCCTGCTCGATAAGGCGAAGATGCGCTTCGACCTCACCCGCTGCAGTGGCGTTCACATCGGTGGCGAGAAAGGAGCGGAAGCCGTCGCCGACCCAGAAAAGGTTCTTGCGTCCCGGCAGACCGCGCGTACTCTGCGCGATCTGGTCGAGCGCGCCGAGTGTTTCGGCCATGGCGTCCGCGGCGGCACCTTCAATTGCGCCGACGTTGCCGTAACGCCACGGCGTGCCGGCAGTGTGGGCATGGAGGACGGCAAGCATTTTGTCCCGGCTCTGGGTGGTGTCCTCGAGAACTTGGAGGTCGGTGTAGGTAAGGGCGAGCAGCAAGGTGGGCTCGGCAAGCACGGGCGGCTGGGCACGCAGCCAACGCTCCACCTGCTGCCGGGCATAGACCTCCTCGCCGAAGGACATGTTGAGTTCGTCGAGGAGGATGAGCGTGACCGGGCGGTCGCCGAGGCGGGCGAGGTCGGCCGAGGACTGCACGAGGCCTCCCGTTGCAGAGGGGGCTGCGGGGGCGGCCGACGGCGGATCGAAGTGCAGAATGCTTTGGGGGGCGCGGTCCTCGAAGATCTGGAAATCGGAGGCCTTGAGACCGGTGACGGGGCGGCCCGCGTCGTCGGTCACAGCGGCGTCCAGAATGACAAGGCGCGAGCTGACATTGAGGGTGTTGGTCGGGCTTGGAGGGCGGGGATCCTGGGCCTTGAGGCCTCCTGCGATCAGAGTGAACAGAAGAAAGACAGCACCCCAGGAGCGAAAAAAGGATGCGAGCCGGAACAGCACTGGAGGAGCCTCCTGCAGGGTGCGTAAGGGCAGTGTAGCGCCGGGAACGCGCCTCTGACGCGGAATGTGTGCACGGTTCCAGTGAACCGCTGCGTCGTCAATCGGTCACGCCCTCGAATAGATCCGTAGTTTGCGTCGCGGGTTGGGGGTCGGTGGTGTAGGCGAGGTTATAGCGCTCGTCGTTGCCATGATCCTCGAACACCAGGCGGGCGCGATCCATGAGCGGCGCTTGGGAAATATGGGCTTCAAAGGCTTTTTGCTTGCGATCGCAAACCGCGCGGGTGTCGAGAATCGTGGTCCAAGGCGCTGGGAGCGGGGCTGGGTGATCGGGTAGAAAGAAGTTTGTCGTGAGATAGAAGAGACGCTGCGGGCGCCATGGCTCCCCATGCTCTGGAAAGCGTTTGGGGTTGCCGGACCAATGGAAGGCGGCCGTGGTGGCGGCGGAGACGACGGTATGGTCGGGGTGGTTGTTCAGAGCGCCTTCGCCGCCGAAGGTCAGGACGACGTGGGGGCGGAAGGCCCGGAAGCGCTGGACCAGAAGGCCGCCAAGTTCGTGGAGGGTGTGGAACTCGAGCTGGGCGTCTTGGTAGTTCAGAAGTTCGCGGTGTTTCGCGCCGAGGATTTCGCAAGAGGCGACGAATTCAGTGCGGCGCATGGCACCGAGCTCTTCGGGGGTGCGAGCTTCACCGCGATGCGTGGCGGCTTGGCCGTCAGTGAAGCAGAGGATTGAGGTTTCGACGCCGCGGTCGGCGGCGAGGGCGAGCGCGCCACCGAAGGCGAAGCACTCGTCATCGGGGTGAGCAACGACACAGAAGAGGCGGAGGCTCATGCGGCGGTTTCGTCCTCCGAGTGCGGCGTGTTGCGCGCGAGGTCGGGGTCACGCGCGTCGTCGACATACAGGTCTGCTTCAGAAAGGGTGTCTTCGAGCAGGGCGTTGGGGTCAGACTCGGCCACCCAGTTGAAGCTGCGACGGTGAAGCGGGGTCGGGCCGTGCTCGGCGAGCGCTTTTCGGTGCTCGGGGGTGCCGTAGCCTTTGTGCTGGGCGAGGCCGTATTGCGGGTAGCGCCCGTCGAGCTCGCGCATGTGGTTGTCGCGGTACACCTTGGCAATAACGGAGGCGGCGGCGATGGACAGGCACAGGGCATCGCCGTAGAAGAGCTTGGTTTGGGGACAGGGGTGGTCGATAAGCATCGCGTCGATGAGGATGTGGTCGGGCGTGAGTGAGAGCGCTTCGACGGCGCGCAACATGGCGAGACGAGTGGCGTGGTAGATGTTGAGCCGGTCGATCGTTTCGGCGTCGATTGAGGCGATGCCGATGGCGAGGGCCGTCTTTCGGATACGACGATCCAGCTTTTCGCGTTCTGCGCGGGTGAGCTGCTTCGAGTCCTTCAGGCCCATGCGCATCAGGGTCCCATTCTTGGGCGGAAGGACGACGGCGGCCGCTACGACCGGGCCGAAGAGGGCGCCCCGGCCGACCTCGTCAACACCGGCGATAAGCTGGACGCCACGATACCGAAGCGCCTGCTCCGGGGCATCGGAGCAGATGAGCTGCTTGAGCATTTGCTGCTTGGCGGTGGCTTTGGTGACGCCGTGGACGGGTGGGATCTGGAAGAGCTTGGCCATGATGCTGACCCGTTCAGTGTAGCGGAATAGCACCTTCGCGGCAGGAATCGGGAGGTGCAGTAGCGTCAGGATTTCTACGCCGAAGGTGGGAGTTTGCAGCCGGGCAGAGTGCTCTAGCCTCGGGGCATGCGTGTTCATGAGGGTGTGCCGGTGCGGCTCGGGCGGATGTTGGCGAAGGTTGGTCTAGTGACGGTGCTTGGCGCTTTGTTGGCGGGAGGAGGCGAGCGGGCGCTGGCGAGCGGGCGGTCGCTTCGGGTGCAGCACGGCACGTTGACGGTGGACGGATTGACGGTACAGACAGGGCTGGAATTGCGCATTGCCGCTCTGCGATACATGTACATCGCGCTGCCGGGGGCGGGGACGGTGGTGATTGCAGAGAAGCCGTTTGCGGGGGCACGAGAGCAGAAGGCGGCGTTTGGGGGCAGCACGTTGACGGTGGTGGCGGGTGAGCGTCGCATCCAGCTGACGTCCGCTAACCGCATGCGCGGAACGCGTTCTGTGTACGTGCGGTTCGATGCGGGCGTGGGTGCGTTCCGACGCGTGCCCGCGCTCAGCTATGGGCCAACGGCTGCGGTGCCGGCGATCTGGTTGGAGGACGGTGGAGGCGTCGAAACTGTGCGCAGGCCGTCGAAGGTCAAGGGCTCTCGGAGATTGCGGACGGCGAAATTGTGTCGCCCATCGGCGCATGGTCCCGAACTGTGCGCCACGGTGCGCGAGGTGACCTATAAGCCGTAGCATCGTTGCGGCACAAGGAAAGAGGCGGCCTGAGGCCGCCTCTTTCGGCGTTGCAGGGATGGAGCTTACTTGGTGGAGCGCTCGACCTCGCGCAGGCGAGCGGCTTTGCCGCGCAGGCCGCGGAGGTAGAAAAGCTTGGCCCGGCGAACCTGGTACGAACGAATCTTCTCGATCTTGTCGACGACGCGGGAGTTGTAGGGGAAGATGCGCTCAACGCCCTGGCCGAAGCTCATCTTGCGGACAGTGAAGGTTCCCTGGGGGCCCTTGCGGCAGGCGATGACCATGCCCTCGAACGCCTGCAGGCGCTCTTTGTCGCCTTCCTTGATCTTGACCTGCACGCGAATCTGGTCGCCGGGAGCGAAGTCTGGGAGGTCGGTCCGCTCAAGCTTGGCGGCGAGTTTCTGCATTACGGGGTGAATTGACATGACGAGATCCTTGCTTAAAGTCGCAGGGGTTAGTATATCGCAGATTCACCGGAGCGATGGACGTGGCTGGGTGGTTCTGGTCAGGTATGAGCTACGAGAGCGCGAGGTGTGAGGGACAGATCTAGGAACGGCTAAGTTATCGGGCGGTCGTCTGATCGGTCCATCTGTTCGAGCGTGGCTCTGTCTTCTGCGGTGAGGTCGGCGGCTTGGAGCAGGTCGGGGCGGTAGTGGAGGGTGCGGGCGAGGGCGGCGCGGCGGCGCCACTGGCGAACGGCGGCGTGGTCACCGGCCTGGAGGACTTCGGGGACGGGGGTGTCGCGAAAGACGGCCGGGCGGGTGTAGTGCGGGTAGTCGAGGAGGCCGCCAGAGGCGTGGGTGGCGCGGGGAGAGCCGTCGGGGGCGGTGGACTCGGTAGGGTCGTCGCCCTCGCCGAAGCTCTCAAAGCGGGCGGAGTCGGCGTGGCCGAGGACGCCGGGAAGCAGGCGGGCGACGGCGTCGATGATGAGGGCGGCTGGGAGCTCGCCGCCGGAGAGGACGAAGTCGCCGACCGAAAGTTCGCGGTCGCAGAGGAGGTCGGCGACGCGCTGGTCGACGCCCTCGTAACGACCGCAGAGGAGAACGACGCGGTCGAGCGTGGCGAGTTGGCGAGCGGTGGCCTGGGTAAAGCGGGTGCCGCCGGCCGAGAGTAGGATGACGGACTCGCGGGTGAGATCGCGGCTAGCTTTGGGAGCGACGCCGAGGGATTCGGCGCACGCGAAGACCGGTTCCGGCTTAAGGACCATGCCTTCGCCGCCGCCAAAGGGGCGGTCGTCGACGGTGCGATGACGGTCATGGGTGAACTGGCGGAGGTCGTGGGTGGCAACGGTAAGTTTGCCGTCGCGAAGGGCGCGATGGAGGATGCCGTAGTCGAAGGGACCGCGGAAGAAGTCGGGGAACAGGGTGATGAGGTCGAAGTGCATGGTGTAGGCGGGTTGGCCCGAGTTCAGCTTAGATGGCCGCCGTTTGGGGCACTTCCTCCGGATCGCGTTCGGTCGATTCGGCCAGATCGCCGACGAGACCTGGGGGTAGGTGCATCAGGATGCGCTTTGCGGGGAGGTCGACGGCTTCGAGCCAAGCCCGGACGAAAGGAATGAGGACGGGTTCGGCATCTGCGGGCGCGCCTTCGGGGTGCAGGACGAGCAGGTCGGCGGCGTCGGTGAGGCGGGTTCGGCCGTCGGCGGCAATGGGGAACTGGAGATCGGTGACCGTCCCCACGGGGCTCTCGCCGTTGTAGACCAGGCAGCCCACGAGATCGCCGACCAGATAGGTATCGGGCGCGAGGGTGGGGAGGGCGGACGCGGGGAGGAAGAGATGCAGGTCGGCGAGCGCTTCCGCGGCGGAGATCGAGTTGATCCCGGCCAGCTTGACGACGAGGCGACTGGCGTTCCGGCCCTGAGGGCGCCAGCTCTGTTCGAGGGTGATGGCCGGCGCGGCGGGGAGCGATGTCTCATCGCGCGCGAGGCGAAAGGTCTGACTCGCCTCAAAGACTCCCGTGAGGTCGGTGAGGGGATCGGCGAGGAGTTCGCCACGGCGGCCCTGAGGCCGCAGCAAGCGGGCTACGGAGATCCAGCGTTCGCCGCTGGTCTGGGCGGGCGCTGGGTCAACGGGAGGATGGTTGTGAGTCACTCGGGACGTTCGTGGATTTCGACGATGTCGAGCGCGAAGCGATGCTTCAGCTTCATGCTGGCGGCGCCGAGGATGGTGCGCAGCGAGCGGGCTGTGCGGCCCTGCTTGCCGATCACCTTGCCCAGATCGCGAGCGGAGACGCGGAGTCTCAAGACAGTGGAACCGGCATCCTGAGAGGCCTCGACCTCGACCGCGTCCGGTTCATCCACAAGGGCGCGGGCAATCTCCAGCATCAGGGCACGCATATCGGCAATGGCGCGTTCTTGCGCCTCGAATTCAACAGTTTCAGTCACTCGCACACACCTCAACGGATATCACAACGCGGGGTTCAGTGCCATGCCTGCGTCTCGTGAGTCTGGAGCAGGTCGGCAAGACCGAGGGAACAAGGACGGCGCAATACCCCGAGAGGCAGACCGCGCGTCCTGATTTCTTCAGCGCTGGAGCGAGTTTACGGCGAGATTCCTGCGCCTGCTCAAATCTTTGGGCACGAGGGGCTTCTCTCTTGGCAAGGGTAAAAGGTTACTTTAGGCAGCAGGTGCGGGTTCCGCCGCAGTCGCCGGCTGCTTGGCGAACAGACGACCCACCGTCTCCGACATCTGCGCGCCTTTGGAACGCCAGTAGTCAACGCGGTCCCGCTTGAAGATGATGGACGCGGGGTTGGAGCGGGGGTTGTAGGTGCCGACGATTTCGATGGAGCGGCCGTTGCGGGCGCGATCCTTTTCAATGACGACGACGCGGTACTGGGGCTGTTTACGGGCGCCAACGCGCGCCAAACGAATCATCAACACGAGAAAACCTCACTTGGGTTGGAAACTGGTTGCTCTCCGGGCTGCGTTCCCTATCCCCTTCATGAGGACGCGAGGGAGCGGGCGGGGACCAAGTGTTTAGTATCGCGGATGAGATGGGCGCGTGTAAAGGCGCGCCCGGGTCGGAAGGGGACACCGCAGTGCTCTCACCCCGGAAAAGCTTTCCGTTTCGCGGCAGGGAGGCACGGATTGCAGATCGAGGCCGTATCGTTGCTGTTGGGAAGTGGCTGCTAGGGAAGGTGTTGGCGTGATTTCTGCCGTTTGGGATGCAAAAACCGCACGCGTGGTCTCGACCGTTCTTGCCTTTGTGGCGGTGTTGGCCTTTCTGCACTACGCACGCAACACACTGAGCCTGTTCTTGTTTGCTGTCCTGTTTGCGTACGTTGTGGACCCTCTGGTGATCCTGCTGGCGGGCGTTTTGCGCGGGCGTATGCGGGGCATCGTCGCCACCTACGTGCTGCTGGGTGGTGTGGCGACAGGTCTGGGCTTTCTGCTCGGGCCGCATCTGGTCGAAGAGGGCAAGTCGTTGATGACCAACCTGCCTGCGCTGGTGGACCGCCTAAGTTCTGGCCAGTTTATCTTTGCGATGGGCCAAAACCGGGGTTGGAACCACAACCGCTCGGTGGAGGTGCAACAGTTCTTTCTGCACCACCGCCCGCAAATTATGGCCTATGCCGGGGGCCTCATCGGAAGGCTGGAGGAGCCGCTGACGCGTGCCTGGTGGCTGATCCTGATCCCGATTTTGAGCCTGTTCTTTCTTAAGGATGCGCAAGCGATGGCCTTCGGGTTGGTGCGTTTGGGGAGCGACCGCAAGGACAAAGCGTTGCTCTACGGCATTGTGAGCGACGTGAATGTGGTGCTGGGCAGTTACATACGGGCGCAGATGATCTTGGCCGCGTTAACGGGCGTGGTGCTGACGGTGGTGCTGGGCGTAATGCGGGTGCCGTACGCCTTTCTTTTCGGGCCGGTGGCGGGCGTGTTTGAGTTCATTCCGGTGGTGGGGCTGGCCGGAGGGGAGATCGGCGGGGCGCTGGGCGCGCTGATCTCGGTGCCGGTGCTGGGGATCCTGCGAATTCTGTGGCTTCGGTTGAATCTGAGTAAAGATATGCAAACGCCGGTAACCACGGCGGCTCCGGAGGGTTTGTCCACGGGTGAGGTGGCGCGCCATTTTTAGCGAGAGGTGCTTTGGGCCTCGGCGGGGAGCTTGGATTGGGGTTTGTCGGTGCTGGGCTCGGTCTCTTCGGGGGTGGGGTGCGGAGCGACGAGTTGGGCGCAGAGGGCGCAGGCGACGCAAAGCGCCACGGCCACCCAGAGGATCTCGCGGAAGCCGGCGACGAAAGCTCCGGCGACCGCCTGCTGCACGCGGGGATCGTGCGTTTGGACGCCGGCGAGTTGTGAGCTTTGCTGCTGCAACGACTGCTGTTCCGCCGAAGACAGATGCAGCGAGGCGGTCCGCTGCCGCAGGTCGCGGTGAAAGGCCGAGAGCAGAACGACGCCGAAGATAGCGACCGACAGCAGGCCCGCGAGACGCGAGACGGCGTTATTGATGCCCGAGGCGATGCCGGAGCGGGGTACGGGGACGGCGTCGAGGACGGTAGTGGTGAGCGGGGCGACGCTGATGGCCATGCCGAAGCCGAGGACCGTGACGGCGGGGAAGAACGTCGTCCAGTAGGAGCCCCCGACGCCGGGACGGGCGGCAAGCGCAAAGCCAACGGCTGCCACCAGGGGCCCCACGGTGAGCGGGAGCCGGGCGCCGTAACGGCCGATCAACGTGCCGGACCAGCCCGAAAGCACGAACATGACCAGGATGAGCGGAAGAAGGGCGGCCCCGGCGCCGGTGGCGCTGTAATGCTGCACCTGGATGAGGTTGAGCGGAAAGAAGAACAGGAGGCCGCTCAGGGCGGTGTACAGGAAAAGGGTAATGAGGTTGGCGCCCGTGAAAGTGGCGGAACGAAAGAAATGGAGCGGGAGCATAGGGGCGCGGATGCGGCTTTCTACAACAATGAGGCCGATTAGGCAGAGGGTGCCGAGCACCGCAGCGAGGGGCACGGCGAGGCCGGGGCGGCGCGCCTCGATGAGCGCAAAGGTGATGCCGGCCAGGGCGAGCGTGGCGAGCAGGGCGCCGGCCCAGTCCAGGCCTTGTCGGGATTGCGTGGCGTCGCGGCTTTCCGGGACTCGAAACGCGGTGATGGCGACGATGGCGATGGCGATGGGGAGATTGATGAAGAAGACCCAGCGCCAGGAGGTGTGGTCGACGAGCCAGCCACCGAGGACGGGGCCGACAGCGGCGGTGATGGCGCTTGCGCCGGACCAGATGCCGATGGCTCTGGCGCGCTTGTCGGCGTCGAAGGCGGCACTGAGGAGCGAAAGGCTGCCTGGAAGGAGCAGGGCGGCGCC
This sequence comes from uncultured Acidobacteriaceae bacterium, assembly GCA_964245045.1. GTDB lineage: Bacteria > Acidobacteriota > Terriglobia > Terriglobales > Acidobacteriaceae > Granulicella. The sequence continues at coordinate 13,739 of CAXTLD010000041.1, forward strand.
GACGCCCTGAACACTGCGCGCGATCAGCAGCGCGGTGATGGAAAAGCTGAGGCCGCACCAGGCGGAGCCGGCGGCGAACAGCACGACCCCGGCGATGAAGAGGCGGCGACGGCCATAGAGATCGCCGAGGGAGCCGCCCACGAGGAGGAGCGATGCGAGAAAAAGGGCGTAAGCCTCGACGATCCACTGAATCTGGTTGGCGGTGGCGTGGAAGTCGGATTGGAGCGCGGGCAGGGCGACCGTGACAGCGGTGCTGTCGATGAACGCCATGCTAGAGCCGAGAATGGTGGCGGCGAGGACCCAGTTGCCGTGGGTCTCCGTGGCCGGAGGAAGGGAGGTGGCTTGCGAGCCTCTGGCGGAAGCGTTCACGTGGATAGGTCGATGATAGCTGGAACGTGTTGAACTGCTGAGCGAAACCAGCCTACGTGGGGGTGCGCAGCAGGAAGTAGCTGCCCAGCATGGCGAACAGGAGGTCAGGAGACCAGGCGGCCAGGAGGGCGGGAAGTGAGTTTACGTCCCCTAGATTTTCAAAGATGCTGGCGATGACGTAATAGGCGATAGCTACCCCGATCGCCGTACCGAGGCCGGCGATGTTGCCGCGTTTGCCCGTGCTGAGGGCGAAAGGGACAGCGACCAGGGCCATCACGAGGGTGATCAGCGGGTAGGCGAGTTTGCGATTGAGCTGAACGCGCAGGCGGGTGGTGTCGAAGCCGGACTGCTGAAGGTCGTGGATGTAAGCCGTGAGCTCGTCGTAGCTCATCTCCTGGGAGGGGCGTTCTTCTTTTTTGAAGTAGGCGGGTTGTTCGCGAATTTCTGCAAAGGTCGCGTTGCTGAAGGTGCTGAAGCCGGCGACGGTTTCTCCCTGAAAAGACCGCTGCCAGCCGTCCGTGAGGATCCAGCGCGAGGTGGCGGAGTCCCAACGCGCGGAGGTGGCGAAAAGGCGACGGGTAAGGGCAAAGGTGTGGGGCTGGAACTCAAAGACGGTCAGATTGGCGAACGCGTCTTTGTCGGGGTCAAAGAACTGGTAGTAGAAGATGCGGGTGGGCTCGTTGGGGCCAGCAGTCTGGCCGGAGATCCATTTGCGGTCGGGCCGCAGAAAGGTCTGGGTAGGCTTGCCCTTGATGGCGGAGAGGAGCGCCTCCTGGCGGCGGTTGGCCTGCGGGAGGTAGAGCTCGTCAAAGGCGAACAGGCTGGCGGCGAGCATCGCGGCAAGCACAAGAATGGGCACCACGACGCGGTAGAGGCTGACGCCGGTGGCCTTCATGGCTGTGAGCTCGGAGGTGCGGCTGAGGGAGCCGAAGGTGATGAGGACGGCGACCAGCGAACAGAGCGGCGTCATGTTGTACAGGATGTAAGGGATGAGGTTGAGGAGGTAGTCGCCGACGGTGACCAGCGGGGTGCGATAGCGGATGATGTCGCCAAGCAGCTCGAAAAACGTAAAGATGAGGAACAGGACCGTGATGGCGGCGAGGACGAGGGCGAAGTTGCGCAGAAAGCTGCCCATGACGTACTCGTCCAAGATAAGCGGAAAGCGAGCACGAAGGGCGCGGCGAACACGCTGCATGAGGCCGGAGGAGCGACCGTAGAAGGCAGCGGCGGGCTCGGCGGGGGCGGACGTGGAAGGATTTGTGTCGCGGACAGGCCGGCGGATGGCGGCACCGAGAGACGCGATGGCGGCAAGGCTGGAGTTACCGCTGGACATCTGCTGGATGAGGGCGAGACCGGCGGCGGCGAAGAGGACGTTTGCGGCCCAGACGCCAAAGACGGCGGGCACCTTCCCGTCGCGGGCGAGGGCAATGCCCATAGAGGAGGCGAAGTAGTACAGGAAGACGATCAGTAGGGTGAGGACGAAAGCCGCGCCCTTGCCGCCGCGCTTGGAGCTGAGGCCGAGCGGAACGCCGACCAGCATGAGTACAAGACACGCGGTGGGCGTGGCGAGGCGGCGCTGCAGTTCGATCTTGTACGGCTGCGCGTTCGGCTCGGCTCCGTGCCGGCGCGGGTTGCGTTCTGGATTGCGGGCAAGTTGCCAAAGCTCCGGCGTGGGGAGGGCCTGCAGGGGAGCGTCGCGTCGCGTGATGTGCTCGGTTTCCTCCTGCTGGCCGGTTTGGACCGGGAGGACGGTGGAGCTGAAGGTAGCGAGGTCGTATTCTGCAGGGTCGGCGTTGGCGCGACTGGGCGAGGTATCGTGGCGCGCGCCGTCTTCGAGCTCGAGGTGGAGCGTTTGGCCGTTGCCGCCGAAGAGGATGCCGTCCCTGGCGGTGATGATGTGCGGGTTGGCCGGACTGGACACGTCGGCCAGGAAAACATTACGCCAGAGAGCCGATCCGTTGCTGCCGGGCATGACCTCCTGCACGTAAAGGACGTAGTTCTTAAGGTCCTCATAGAAGACACGAGGCTGGACGGCGATGGAGGCCTGCGTGGACTTTGCTTGTTCCTCATAACGAATCAGCGCTTGGGTCGCGCGCGGGGCGATGACCAGGGCGTTGTACAGGCCGAATATCCAGACCGCGACAGCAAGGAGACTAACGATACGCAGAAAAGTGGTGACGCCCATGCCGGAAGCGCGCATGGCGGTGACTTCGCTGTCGGCAGCCAGCCGGCTAAGGCCGAGCAGAATGCCGATGAGCACGGCCATCGGCAGCGTAAGAGTGAGGAAGTTCGGGAGCAGATAGCCGAACAGTCGCAACAAGTCGAGCGGTGAGGCGATACCTCGGACGAACAGCTCGAGGAGCGGGAGCAGGTAGCGGATAAGAAGAACGAAGGTGAAGAGCAGACCGCCCAGCAGGGCGTAGCCGAGGATCTCGCGCAGGATGTAGCGGGTGAGAATGCGGGGGCGGAGGTACACGGTGGGTCTTAGGTGAGTGTAGCCTCCCGGAGCGAGCCGCACGAAGCCCCACCCCTCTTGTTAGGGCTGCTCTCATGCGGGCGAGCGGGTTCGCCGTGCGCGTCGGTCTGCCCGGCCCACCAGCGGTCATACATGCCTTCGAACGCGTCCGCAAGCGCTGCGGACAGACCGGCTCCGTGACACAGGACGCTGACGGCCATCTCCTCGCGAAGGCTGCGACGGATGGCTTGCAGACGTTCGGTGTCCGCGCCGAGCCGGGCAACAATGCTGATGAACTCGTTCGGGTCGGCGGCGATCCATTCGCGTCGGCCAAGCGAGCGCAGGATGGAGCCCCCCATCCTGCCGCCGATCCAGGTTCCCTCGATGGTCACGAGGGGAACACTCATCCAGAGAGCATCGAAGGCTGTCGTTCCGCTGTTGAATGGGATCGTATCCAGGGCGATGTCGATTCCGTTGTACAGCAGCATGTGGCGTTCGTGCCCGAGCTCGTAAGGGATGAACGAGGTGCGTTCGGGGGCAATGCCGTGTGTTGCGAGAGTGGAGCGAATGCGGGTTTGCGCCTCGCCCGGATGGCTCCCTTGGTCCTCTAGCACAAGTCGGCTGTGCGGCAGGGCATGCAGCACGCCGGCCCAGAGAGCCAGTGTTTCTTCGCGAATCTTTGCAAGCTTGTTGAAGCAGCCGAGGCGCAGGGTGCCGTCCTGGGGTGGGGTCCAGAGGTCGTTTCGGAGTGAGCGGTCGCCGTGGTAACAGACCGCGATGCGCGGCAGCCGCCACAGGCCTTCGCTGAAGCCCTCCTCCGCATCCTGTGGGGCGTCCTGATCGGAGAGAAACCAGTCCATCTCGGTCAGCCCGGTTGTGCTCCAGTAGCCGATATAGGTGCATTGAACCGGCGCGGCACGGCGGGCGAAGATGCCGAGCCGGTTCCCGGCGGTGTGCCCCGAGGTGTCCATAAGCACGTCAATCGACTCGTCCCGAATACGCTCTGCGGCTATGTCGTCCAGTGTTCCGACCAAGGGAATCACCTGGTCCGCCAAACCGCGCAGGCGCTGCGCTCGCGTTCCGCTGCGGCCGACGGTTGGAAACAGGGTGAGGTGGAAGCGTTCCGGATCCAGATGCGCTAGCAGGGGTTCCAGGAACTCTGCGACGGCGTGTGTGCCCAGTTCGGCGGAGACAATGCCCAGGCGCAAGCGGCGGCCACTGCGGGCCGTGCGGGAAAACGCTCCCGGCGTCGTGCGTAGACGCCGTGCTTGCTCCCGTTGCTCCTGGGGAACCATAGCAAGTTCCCATCCACGGGCCACGCGCAGTTCCTCAGCTGCGGAGACGTTGCGGGTGAACGCGTGGGCGTACAGGAGATTGCTGTAGGGAATGGGATAGTCCGGAAGCAGCAACAACGCCTGCTGGTACGCGGCGATGGCTTCCGCGACGCGACCTTGCTCCAGCAAAAGTTGGCCAAGATTGTTTAGGAAGCGAGGCTCCGTCGGACGGAGATCCAGAGCTTGTTGAAACAGAGTGACGGCTTCGGCCTGTCTGCCCTGCTGCATAAGAGCGCAGCCTGTATTCAGCAGCGGATCGAGGGAGTCCGGCTGTAGTTGTAAAGCCCGGACAGAGGCGTCGATGGCGTCCTGATAGCGGCGAGAGAGCAGAAGCGCTTTGCTGAGGTGAACGTAGGCGTCGGCGAAGTGCGGCTCGAACTCGATGGCGAGCATGAGGCTTTGCACGGCTTCGCCGGTTTGCCCGATTGCCAGCAGCGAGTAACCCATGTTGCTAAGAGCTTTGACGTACCTTGGCCGTAGGTGCAACGCTTTGGCATAACAGACAACAGCTCGCTGGTGTTCCCCTATTTCGGCGAGGGTGCGGCCCATGCTGTTCATCACCTCTGGGTACTCAGGCCAAAGCGTGAGCGCGTCTGCAAAGGCTTTGAGAGCGTCGGGCCAGCGTCCGTCGATGAGCCGCGTGTTGCCGCGCTGGAAGGCTTTCTGCGCGGCGATTAGAGCAGCAGGTTTGGCCTGTACCCGTTTTGCGCCGGTGCGACCGCGATTTCTACCCGAGCGTTGCCCGGTATGCTCCCTTGTCCCGCTGATAACAGTTCCATCGACCAACGCGCAGACTCCTCGCCTCCAATCCAGATTGCACCAAGGACTCGAGTGAGACCATGCCACAAACGAGGCATATCCTGCGTGCTGCGCTAGGGATGTGTATCATTTGCGGACACCGGGACAAACCGGTAGCCGACGCCGCGCACCGTGAGAAGGAAGATCGGGTTCGTCGGGTCGGGCTCGAGATAGCGGCGGAGGCGGACGATGAAGTTGTCGATGGGTCGCGTATCGGTATCGGAGTGCACGTGCCAGACCTCCTCAAGGATCTCTTTGCGCGAGATGGCACGGTCGGCGTGGACGAGGAGGTAGCGCAGCAGGTCGGCCTCCATGACGGTGAGGTGGACGGTGAGGTTCTCGCCGCGAATCTCCAAGCTCGCGAAGTCGACGGTGCGGTCGCCTACGCGCAACTCGTCCAGTGGTGACGTGGGGGAGGGGGTATCGGTTGGCGGCTGTTGCCAGGCAGTGCGCCGGAGAAGGGCCGTGAGGCGCGCGAGCAGAACGTTCAGGTCGAACGGTTTGGGCAGAAAGTCATCGGCGCCAGCGGCAAAGCCCTCCAGGATGTCTTCGGTGCGACCGCGGGCGGTCAGCAGGAGAATGGGGGTGTAGCGTTCGGCGGCGCGGAGCGCGCGGGTGATCGCGAAGCCATCCTGGCCGGGAAGCATGACGTCGAGGATGACCGCGGCGGGTGGGTCTGTTCCGTCCAGCAGATAGGCGAGGGCGGCGTCGCCGTCCAACTCGTGATGGGTGCGGAAGCCCTCGGCCTCCAGGTTGAAAATGAGGCCTTTGGCGAGGTGGTCTTCGTCTTCGATGAGCGCGATGAGGGGCTGGGGCATGGGGTATCGGAGCAGTAAGTTAGTGGTGGCCTTATTATCCGCTCCGGGACTGCGCTATGGGGCGACGTGGGCTATCGGGTAGAAGTGAACGGCATCGCGTCCAACAGTCGCCATTTGATCGCCGTTGGGCGACAGAGCAAAATCTTGCTCGGAAAGGGCGAAATCTTGGGTGGTGAGCGAAGACAAACGCGCGCCCGTGGTGCTGTTGTAGACCGTGATGTGTTCCGATTTCAGGTCCGCGAGCCGGAAGGGTTGACCGATATTGCGCGAACGCTCGGCCTCCACGGTGCGGACCGCAAAGGCATTTGCTCTCGAGGCCTGGGCTGTTTGCGCCAGCTCCTTTGAGGATGACGCACCCTTCAGGACCGGGTGCCCGTCCGCGCGCAACATCCTGTACCAGCGTTCGCCGCTGGCGGTGCAGCCGAGCATAAAAATCAGACCGTGCTCGGGTGCGAAGAGCGAGGGCCGGCATGCGGAGTGGGAGACAGCCAGGAGGTGCTCTTGCCGCTGCCAGTTGACCTCTGTGATCCTCCAGCGACCTGCCCCTACCCGCTCCACACGAAGCTCTCCGGTGTCCGACAGCACGGGCGGGGGCAGCTTCGAGGAGCGTACTACCGTAAACAGGGGCTGGGGCCGCTCATCATATAAGCGGACCTCTACATCTTCTTCCGGTTCCTCGTCCGACACCGCTGTAAGGGCGTTGCGGTAGACAGCGGAGTAGCGTTCGTGGATCGTCCCCACGACAAGATGCGTTCCGGACGGTGAAGGAACTACCCATGCCACAGGGCCGTCCAGGTGAACGATGCGTACAGCATTCAGGGTCGCATCAAGCTCTTTCAGATCGCGGCCGAGATGCACCAGCAGATGCCCGGAGGAGAGCTGCCAGAGGTACTGCCCGCTGCCGCGGACACGCCAGTCGAAGACGCGTTCTACCTTGTAGTTCGACGTGTTGACCATGACGGCTCGTACCGTGCGGGACGCCTCTGTGTCGAACTCTGTACGTTCGCGCAGGCGGTGTGGGTCGAACGTACACAGCACATGACCGGCGTCGAGGTACACAACTGCCGGGTCCTGGCTGAAACGGGTCCGCTCACGTCCGCTGGCCGGCAAGAAACCGAGGGCGTTCAGCGGAACGCTTCCGGACACTGTGCTTGGCGTCGACGGCACAGCGCTCGTTTGGGCCAGAGTGGTGCAGCTGCCGGTGCAGAGGTCGGTGATGTCGGGAGGCTCCGCTGGAGCTTGTGGGGCGAGGGCTACCGCGGGGGAAGCAGGCGTTGGCACAGAAAGGGTGGCGCGGGTACGTAGGCCACCGCCGGTGCCGCCCATGGCGAGTTGTTGCGTGTGAGAGGAGGGTTCCCGCTTAGGCAAAAGGACCAGTGTGGTTTGGGCTTCCAACCGCACATCTCTGCCGTCGGCCGTAATCACCGTAGCGCCGTCAGTACCGGCGCCCACGTCGAGGTGGGTTTTAGGAACGTCGAACACCTCTCCGGGCAGAATGTTGGGCGGGAGATTGCGCACAGGGAGCACCATGTTGTTGGTGATCGCGGTTGCATTGGTTGCGCTCCGGAAGGAGCTTTGTCCAGCAGCACTTCCGCTGCCTCCCAGGCTCAACGGCAGGTCGTTGGAGAGCGGCGCTGCCTCCGAGACGCCGTCCTGCCCGTTGTGGGATGCGGATGCAATCGGCCCGACCATGGCGAGCAGGGCGAAGTAAGGGGAGACTGCATCCGGCGATTTACAGTCCGCCCCGTCGAAGGCGAGCTCTAAAGAGGAATGTTTGTCCGCCTTGGACCGCTTTCTCAGGCTGGCTACGTGCCCTTTGACCACACTGCCCGGGGTTAACACGCAGGAGCCGTCATGCCAGCCTGTTTGCACGCGCGCAAAAAAGACAGAGCCAGGGTGTACGTGGGTGAGATCCAAAGGAGCTATCAGCTCCGCCTGCAAGGGCGCGGGAGCCGTAGGCGAAGCCGACTTAGGCTTGGTTTGGCCCAGGAACGAGGAGGGTGCAAGGAGCAGAAGCAGCCCACAGATTGTTGAAGCGGAAGAACGCATCGTCGAGCACACCCCGGCGGCTTAAAGCTGAGGGCAACAGGGTAGTCCAAAGGCGGAAGAACAGGCAATGACTGCGGCGAGCGATGACTGATCCAGAAGTGCGTTTTTAGCTCAAGGCCAGTGGCAGTTTCAGGAGCATGGTGGTGCCGTGGCCGGGGCCCTCGCTCTGGGCGCGGATGTCGCCGCCGTGCTGGCGGGCGATGGTGCGCACGAGAAACAGGCCGAGGCCGGTGCCTTTGATCTTGACGCGATCCGTCGTATTCGCGCGGTAGAAGCGTTTGAAGATGCGTTTGAGCTCGGTGGGAGGCAGCCCCAGGCCCTGATCGGTGATGGCGAGCACGGCATACGTGTACTTCTCGATAGAAAGACTGGCGCGGATGTGGACGCCTCCGGGCGAGTACTTCACGGCGTTGTCCAGGAGGTTAAGGATGGCGGTGCGGAGGTCTTCGGGGGTGCCCCAGGCGTGCAAGCGGACCTGGCCGGGAACGTCTTCCACCACGACGGCCTCGGCAGGAAGATGGTGGCGATCACGGACAATGGCGGTGCATTCCAACAGGAGCTCGTGGAGGTCGACGCGGGTGCGGCGGCTGTGATGGCGGGTGCCGAGTTCGCCGGCTTTGAGCACCTGCTCGACGGTGGCGAGGAGGCGGTCAGTGTCGGCGCGCATGGTGCGGTAAAACTGGGCGCGTTGCTCCTCGGGGAGCGGGCGGCGTTCAAGGGTGTCCAGGTAAAGCCGAAGGCTGGCGATCGGGGTTTTCAGCTCGTGGGTGACGGCGTTCAAAAAGCTGTCCTGGCGCTCGTTGCGGCGGATCTCGCGAAGCAGAAAGATGGTGTTGAGCACGACGCCGGCGATCAAGATCGCGAACAGGACGACACCCAGAACGACCCAGGCCAGGCGGCTGGTATTGTGCTGGATCCAAGTGATGTTGAGCGTGATGGCGAGGCCGGTTAGCAGGATGCCGAGCGTGAGGAAGAAGGCCTGGGAGGCTCGGCGGCGGGTGAGGTTCATGGCCTGGGTGGAAGTATAGATCGTGTTCCGGCGATCGGCGCAGATACCGAAAGGACTTGCCCTGCGACCGACCGGCGAGTATTGTTGGCTAAACCCCGAGAGTAATCCATCGCGTTCGCTGCACAGTCCAGCGTGTAACCGTTCTCACGAACCCCTGAAACGTTTCAGTTTGGAGGAGCTGTCCCTATGCATGCAAGATCCTGGAAGACGTTGCTGTGTTTGCCGATCGGATGTGTGCTTCCGCTGTGCGCGCAGACGATTACAGCCGGAGTCAACGGCACGGTGACGGACGCTTCGGGGGCGATTGTGCCAAACGTGAAGGTAACGGCAACCAACACCGGAACCAATGTTTCCCTCGACACAGAGACGAACCGCGACGGCGTCTTTATTATTCGCAACCTGCAGGTAGGGACCTATAAGCTGTCGTTCACCTCGGCTGGCTTTGCAAATCAGGTGATCGGCCCCTTTACGCTTGAGTCCGGTCAGGATGCCAAGTTAGACGCCAAGCTGGGGGTGGAAGGCGCGGCGACCAATGTGACCATCACCAGTGACTTGGTGCCGCTGCTGGACACCGAAAACGCCACACTTGGCGCCACGCTGGACACCAATGCCGTGAACTCCATCACACTGGTGGGTCGCAACTTCACCGAGCTTACCTTGTTTGCGCCGGGTGCGGTTACCGCCAACCCTGCAGCCTTTACGGGATCGAGCGCCATTGAGCGGAACGGCAATGGCACGCTCGCATCGCAGAACGGCAACCGACAGGAGACGAATAACTTCCTGCTGGAAGGCGTGGACGTAAACGAAACCATCAACAACGGGGTGGGTTATAACCCCAGCCCGGACGCGATCGGTCAGGTGCGCGTCATCGCACTGAATGCACCGGCGGAGTTTGGCAATGTTAGCGGCGGCGACGTGATCACCCTGCTGAAAACGGGGACGAATGCGTTTCACGGCAGCGCGTTCGGCTATCTATCGAACTACAACATGGATGCCAACACCTACGCGAATAAGCACTTTGCCTCGCCGAGCCAGTTTATCCCAATTACCCCCTATAACCAGACGATCTTCGGTGCTACGCTTGGCGGCCGCATCCTGCGGGACAAACTCTTCTTTTTCGCGGACTACGAAGGTGCGCGCTTCCACTCGGGCGGCGTTGGCCTGGCCACCGTGCTGGATGCGGCCATGCGTTCCGGCGACTTCAGTGAATTGCTGAATCCGAGCCTGTCGAGTAAGCCGATTCAGCTGTATAACACGCAAGCTGCGGGACAGCCCGCCTACGTGAACAACCAACTCGGCGCGGTGAGCAATCCGGTCGCCGCGTACCTATTCGCTAACCCACAAATCTACCCGCTGCCCAACCACCAAGCGTCGGTCGGCACGGTCATCCAGAATAACTACACCGCGCCCACAAAGACGAATCGGTATAACGATCAGTTCGATGTCAAGCTGAACTGGAACCCAACCGAACGGGACAAGATCTCCGGCAGCTATTCGCATGGCAAAGCCGGCGACCGCATCGTCCCGGTGCTGGGGATTACCTTTCCCGGGCAGAACATCTATCCATTTCAGAGCTTCACGTTGAATTCCGTACACACGTTTTCGCCACGGCTGATCAATGAGTTCACCGCCGGTTTCACGCGCATCGTGAACTTAGGAGGCATTCCGACCGACAACACAGGGCTCTTCGGGCTGAATGGCAACATGGTCGTCGGCTTAACCGGGATCACACAGGAACAACCCGGCTTCATCGCACAGAACTTTAATGGGCAGAACGGCAACTTTTCAGGCAGCGGCGTCGGGAACTCGTCCACCGGCACCACTTTCTATGACAACACCTTTAGCTACTATGACAACCTGACCTACCAAGCTGGCCGGCACACCTTACGAGGCGGCGTGCAAATTTTGCGGTACCAGCAGAACACGTTTTACCCAGGCAACGACGGTGCGGTAGGTCATTATGATTACAGCGGTGTGTTCACCGCCCAGGCCGGCACGACCGGCGGTTACAGTGAAGCCGATTTCTACAAGGGGTTTATCATCACGCGCGCCATCGGCGGCGTTACCGGCTTGACGGGACAGCGGTCGTATCGCGACGCGGCCTTCTTCCAGGACGACTGGAAAGTTACGCCCAACCTCACCGTCAACCTAGGGCTGCGCTGGGAATACGACCAGCCCATCTATGAAGTCCATAACAAGGAAGCTAACATCGACTTCGCGACCAAAACCGTGGTGCTTGCCGGGGTGAACGGCGCCAGTCGCGCGCTCTACAATCCGGTGTACACCAACTTCGATCCGCGCCTCGGTTTCGCGTATAGCGTTACGCAGCGTTTTGTGGTCCGTGGCGGGTACGGAATCACGAACTATTTTGAAGGAACCGGCGCTAACCTTCGCCTGAACTTTAATTATCCGTTCCAGAACTCGTTTTCCGCCACCGGCTTTGCGCCGACCGCCACCAGCCCCGGTGTCTTCTACACGCCGAGCCAGGGCTTCGGTTCGCCCGCGCTCAATTGCGACATCACGACCAGCACCACGCCCTGCACAACCCAGATCCGCGCGTGGCAGCAAGATATCAAGCCGATGTTTGTGCAGGGATTTGACCTAGCCGTCGAGTACCAACTCAATAACACCGCGTCGATGTCGGTGGCTTATGTGGGCGAACTTGGCCAACACCTGGTGACAGCCGGTGCGGCTAATGCGCTGCCGGCACCCTGTGTGCAAAACGGCGTTGTGCAGAGTAACTTGACCAGTGCGTTCTGTACGGCAAACTTCCCCACGCCCTTTGCGAATCTGGTTGGGCAGAACGGATCGGTCGTCTACACCTACGCCGAAGGCTACCAAAACTACAACGCCCTGCAGACCACCTTTCGGCAGCGCCTGAACCGCGGGCTCGCGTTTACGGCGAATTACACCTGGGCCAAGGCACTTACCAACAGCACCGGCTTCTTCGGCGCGCAGGGTATCAATGGAAACTCGGCCTACGCCGAGAACTTCTATAACTACCATGCCGAGTACGGCCCTGCGGCACAGGACGTGCGCCATAACTTGAATGGTTACCTGACCTATGCGTTACCGGTCGGCCGCGGCCGGCAGTTTGGCAGCCATATGAACCGGGCCCTGGATGAGGCCGTCGGCGGCTGGCAGGTCTCGGTGACAGCGTTGGTCTACTCCGGCTTCCCGGTCAATATCACCGCGGCGAACAACAGCGACACGCAGAACCGGTCGCAGCGCGCCAATGCGTACCGCAAACTGCGTATCGTGAACCAGTCGGCTCTTCACTGGTTTGGCACCGATCCGTCGGTGAACACCTGCCTCGCAGGGATTGACAACGGCACCTGTGCCTACGGTCAGCCTGCCAATGGAACGTTCGGCACAGCCTCGGTCGACTCCGAGCGTGCACCGGGCTACCAGTCTGCCGACGCGTCCGTCTTCAAGGACTTCGATATCGTGGAAGGGCAGCGGCTAAGCTTCCGCGCCGATGCCGTCAACGTGTTCAACATCACCTCGCTCGGCAATCCAAGTAACAATGCAACGTCGTCCACGTTCGGGCAGATAACCTCCAGCCGATCGCCGGCGCGCCAACTCCAACTCTCGCTGAAGTACGCGTTCTAGCGGGGCGGCACAGCCGGACGTTTGGGAGCGTTGTCCCACGTTGCTATCGTGAGTTTGTCCTTAGACCAACCGCCGCGCTGAAGCAGGTCTAGCACGGCGACAAGGTCTGTGAACGCCGCGCGCCGCGAAACGAGCACCTGGACCGAGGAGACCGGCCGTGGGCCGCCCTCAGGGTAGCAACCGTTCTTGAGGTCGGACTCGAGGGTTGTGGGGCTGGTGCGGACCCAGCCCTGAAAGCGGTTGGTGCGCAGTGTGCCGTCGGCCGTGATCCCGATGACCATGGGGCAGGGTAGCGGGAGACGATCCTGTGGCATCGGCGCAGCGTAAGCCGGGTGAGCGAACGGGAGCGTAGCCAGAATGAGGGTAAGACTGCCGAGGCGGAAGGTGCCGTGCATTTGGTTGCAGCGAGTATAGCGCTGCGGGCGCGTGGACGCTGCGGAGCGGGCCGCCGGGCGCTTCACTGGCAATGGTTCCGTGAGGTATTCTCACGTCATCTTCCCCAAGCCTGATCCAGGAGTTCTATGTCTTTGTCCACGTTCCGTGTATGGCCTGCTGTCTGTGCTGTTGGCCTTTGCCTTGGGTTGTTGCCGCCCTCTGCGGAGGCGCAAGTGGTGACGGCGCCCGCCGTGCCGCAGCTGGGGTCGTCGAACCCGGTCTCGGCGGAGGGAAATGTGCCGCGGCCCGGCACGACACCCTGCGCGGTCACGCTGTTTGCGAACCTCGCGTTCAAGGATTACAGCCCCAAGCCGATTTCGTTTGCGCCGCCGGCCGCGTGCCCCGGCCCGTGGGCGCGCATTGTGCTGACGGCGGACTTCACGGTGTCGGCTGGGCGGCAATACGATCGAACCGGGACGATCTTCCTGGGCGGAGCAAACGTCTACTTCGGCACCACAGCGGAGCCGCGTGCGACGCTCTCGCCCTCGTGGCATGTGGAGCGCGATCTGACCGACTACACCGCCCTGTTCACGCAGGCGCAGACGGGCAATGCGCTGCTGGGCAACACCGTGAACTCGACCTACACGGGCGTGGTGTATGGGACCGCGACGCTGCTGTTCTACCCGGCCGACACGGCGAACCCGGCACCGGCGGTAGCGTCGCAAGTGCTGGGGCTGTCCGGCAACGGAACGACTTTCTTGAACACAACGACGGATCAGCAGAGCGCTACGTTTCCGGCCTTGCCGCGCAACGTGGTGCGGGCGTATCTGGACGTGATCTCGCAGTCGCAGGCTAATGACGAGTTTTGGTACACGTGTGTGCCGACCTCGCTTTCCGCGCCCCTGGAGAGTTGCGGCAACACGGCATTTCGAGAGACGGAGGTGACCGTCGACGGCATGCCGGCCGGGGTCGCGCCAGTGTATCCGTGGATCTATACGGGCGGGATCGACCCGTATCTTTGGGAGCCGATCACGGGCACTGAAACGCTGAATCTGAAGCCGTACCGGGTGGACCTAAGTCCGTTCGCGGGCGTGTTGTCGGACGGCAACGCGCATACCGTCGCGGTGTCGGTGTTCAACGCGGGCGTTGGATTCTCGGTCGCGTCCAATCTGCTGCTGTACACGGACCCGAACACAACAGTGGTGACCGGCGGGCTGACACAGGACACGCTCGCGCCGGAGCCGATGCCGCAAGTGGAGGCCTACGTGGGCACGGCGGCGGACGGGACGGTGTCCGGGCCGGTCAACGTGCAAAGCTTCCGCGCCTGGCAGATTGCGGGTTATGTTGTCACCGCGGCGGGGCGAACGGACACGACCGTGACGGCAACCAACAGCTTCAAGAACCTGCAAACCAACGACGTGGGAGACACGATCGACCAGCAGAACATCAACCAGGAGACCGATCAGCAGGAAGTGACCACGGTTGCCGGGCCAAACGGAACGACGCAGACGGTGCACACGGTGAGCTTCCCGCTGGTAGTGGACTTCACCCAAGCCAACAATGACAACAACGACGGCGGGTTGTTTGTGGCCACGTACGTCCATCAGCAGAAGGTGGAGGAGACGCAGGTAACAGTGAACGGGACCTCCATGCCGCCCGCGCTGACACACGAAACGGTGGAGACCAGCGATACGCTGCACTACGGCGCGAACGGGGCGTTGCTGTATCACGACAACAACGCGGCCAAGTCCACGTTTGGGAGCAAGGATGCGAACGGCAGCTGCTCCTTCCGGGCGCTCTCGGCGGCGAACTTGAAGCTGACAGGGGTGGAGGATAGCTCATACTGCTCAGCGGTGCAGTAGGCCTCAGAAAACACGAGAAAGACCCGGGCGCGCCGTGCCGTTCTCACGCCTAGGGTGACGTGGGCTGCAGGGTAGACGAACGTACCGTTGACAAGGGGGAGAGCAAGGCTTATCAATCGATTAGGCCCGGGCGGGTGACATCTGCCCGGGGTTGTAGCGTGATCACCGATGGAGCAGCCGGAGCAGAAGATGCACCAGCTTGCTGCCAATCAGTACACTCGATCCAATGAGGAGGGGGATGTACTCCCCAGGGCACTCAATGGATGAACGTCCGATGCGAACCCGTAAGGGCTTCACGCGGATTCACCACCCTTCGAACTGGAGATCGCCCCAGGGGTTCACGGCCCTGGGGCATCTGCTTTGTCAAGGCAGACCTTTTCACCCCCAACTTGAGCCGCAGCCCAGACGTAGCCTCCATGTGGCGTGCCATGAGATCGCGCGCCACAGTCACGTCCGTATGGTGAAAGCAGTATGGCAGTTTGCGCGGCGTTCGGATGCACCACTAAGGATGTAAGCCCGAGCGGGTACAGCCAAAAGCCGCCCAAATGGGCGGCTTTTGTGTTGGTGTTCAGGTTTTGAGCGACGAGGCATCGAGCGATGAGGCCGGTTGAAGCCAAATCTGAGTTCAGCTACCCTGCTCGCTAACGCGAAGCGCCAACCTCAGCCAACGGCGCAGCCGCCACGCGCAGCGCTTTCTCACTACACACCCGCGGGCCGAGGGTTGCTCGGATCCCACTTGGCGGTTTGCACGCGCTTGGCCAAGCCCAACTTTTCCATGAGCCAGATGCCGTAGTAGTTGATGTCGAACTCGTACCAGACAAAGCCGTGGCGCGCGCTGACCGGGTGGGCGTGGTGGTTGTTGTGCCAGCCTTCGCCGCCGGTGAGCAGGGCAACCCACCAGCTGTTGCGGGAGTCGTCCTTGGTTTCAAAGCGGCGCGAACCCCAAAGGTGCGTGGCCGAGTTGACGAGCCAGGTGGCATGGAGCCCCAAGGTCGTCCGCAGGAAGGTGCCCCAGAGCAGCATGCCGACCGCGCCGACGATCCGGTGCCCGCTGGGCGCAAGAGCCGCGCCGATAACGACCTGCAAAACGCCGCAAACAGTGAGCGGGAGCCAGTGGAAGCGGCTCAGCCAGACCTGGCCGGGGTCGCGGGTGAGGTCGGGGGCGTAGCGGCCCAGCAGCGCGGTCTCGGAGTGAAGGGCGCGGCCGGAGAGGATCCAGCCCGCGTGGGCCCACCAGGTGCCGTCGTGCGGCGTGTGCGGGTCGCCTTCGTCGTCGGAGTTCTGGTGGTGAACGCGATGCGTAGCCACCCAGAAGATCGGTCCGCCCTCCAGCGCCATGGTGCCGCAGGCCGTCAGGAAGTACTCAAGCCACCTGGGTACGCGGTAGCCGCGATGGGTAAGCAGGCGGTGGTAGCACATGCCGATGCCGACGTTGATGGCGAGGAAGTACATGATCACGCCGGCAGCGAGATTCTTCCACGAAAAGAAGAAGAGGGCGGCAATGGCGGCCACGTGAAAGGCTCCCATAAAGATGCTGGTAATCCAGTTGATGCGGCCTTGCTGGTGCTCGCGGCCCATGCGGAGGTCCTGCTTGATCTTCAGCGCGGCGAGCTGCGCTGAGCTCATGGTGGCCGCGGTGTCCGCGTCGGCCGCCAAGGTGGGATCTGGAAGTGTGCTGGAGCTCATGAAACGTCGGTTCTCCTCGATCTTTAGCGTAGAGGAGACCGCGCGCGGTGTGTGTAAGAGTTCTGTCACCTGCCCCGGAAGTCGCAGGAGCGTCCGGGCACACGGGTACGAGAAGCTGCACCCGGGGGCACGGGATGAGAAGATTGGGTATGAGGTTTGGGTTGTTTGCCCGCCGCGACCGCTTGGCGGCCCCCGTGTGGGCGGCGATGCTGCTCAGTATCGCCGTGTTGGTGATTGTGCCGCTGGATCAGGCTGGATGGGATCTGGACATCTACAAGACTGCCGTTGTTTCGCTGCAACGTGGACATGATCCGTACATGGACGCCATGGCGGTGCAACGGGCATTCCATGCCACCCTCGCCTCGCACCCAAACGCGACCCCACCGTACTCGTACGTGTACTCGCCCATCACGTTGCCGCTGCTGCGGTGGGTGGGACGGTTCACGTTTGCGTGGAGTACGGCGGTGTATTGGGTAGGGTACATCGCGTCCGTTTGGGTGATGGTGCGGGTCGGGTTGTGGATGAGTGAGCGCGCCGAGCGTGTCTGGTTCGCGGTGTTCGCCCCGGTGTCGCTGTTCTTCCCGGGGCTGCTGCACCATGACACGGTCTTGAGCGGCAACGTGGCTTTCCTGTGCTACGGCGCAGCGTTGGGTGCGGCGTGGATGGGATGGCGGCGCGGGGTGTGGTGGCCGTTTTACGTGGCCGTGGTCGCGGCTTCCTGCTTAAAGGCTCCGTTGCTGAGCCTCTTGGCCATCCCAGTATTTTCCGCGCGGCGGCAGGGATGGGCAGCGGGGGCGAGCGCAGCGGCGGGCGTGGCGCTGTTTGCGGTGCAACCGCATATCTGGCCCGTGGCGTTTCGGAACTACCTGGAAGCGGTGGACCTACAGTTTCGCTTCAATCGAGACTTCAGCAGCAGCCCTGCCGGTGTGCTAGCCAACCTGTTCTACAACGTGACCTCCTACAAGGTCGTAAGTCTGGTGGGCTACCTGCTCTACGCGATCCCGGTGGTGTGGGCGCTGTGGTGGTTTTCGCGGCGGCTCGTGCAAGGGGACCTGACCATAAAGCAGTGGGCCCCCGTGCTGCTGGTGGGGGTCATCGTGTTGAACCCGCGCATCATGGAGTACGACGCGGCGCCGATCGCGTTGCCCATGGCATTGATCTTGTGGCGTTGGTGTGCGGAAGGCCGTAGCTCCGGGCGGGCCGCTGTGGTCTTTGGGGCATTGTTTGTTCTGGCAAACGCCCTGGCGGTGGTGGCCTGGAAGCCGACCGAGTGTGTGTTGCTGCTGAGCTGCTTCACGCTGGGGTGCTGGCGGTTGGGGCGGCGGATAGAAGCCCCAGGGTCGATCGCTTTCCGGACTGAACCTTCGATGGCTACGGCCGGCTCGGGAGACTAGTCGAGCGTCATGGCGGAGTTCGGACTCGCTGCGTCGACGGCGCAGCCCGGGGAACGCTTTTGCCAGGTGAACAGATTGGCCATGGAGTAGTTCCACACCGCGCTGAGGACGATGCCGGCCGTGGCCGCCAGATACCAGCGGATGCCCGATTGCAGCAGCGTCCGCGCGAAGTACACGTCGGCCCAGGCTCCGAACGAACACACCAGCCAGAAGGACGCCAGGCCGGAGACCAGACCCAGCCGTCGTAGGCTGCGGTCGCGCCAGGTGATCAAGTTGTTCAGAAAAAAATTCTCCGTCATGGCGACGTAGGTGGCGACGATCTGCGCGACAAAAAAGCGCTGGTGCAGACCGAACAGCAAGGTGGCCATCACGAGTAGGTGCGTTGCGACGCCGGTCGCGCCCACCAGGGAAAAGGCGGCGAAGCGCGTAGGGATCAACCCGCCGGTGAGCTTGTGGATGACAAGGAAAAGATACTCGATAGCGGTGTTGGCGTTGAGTTTGCTCTCACCATGACGGCGCAGACGGAAGGTGTAACCGACTTCCGCCAGACGCACAGGGCGATCGGCTGAGGAAAGCATGTCGACGAGGATTTTGAAGCCACCGCCGTGCAGCCCTCGCACCACCTCCGTAAAGAACGAGCGATTCAGGACAAAAAAACCGCTCATGGGGTCCGTGATGGGGCACTGGCAGACCGTCTGGCTGACCGTTTGCCCGAACCTGCTGAGCAGCTGGCGTCCGCGGCTAAACTGCCCCATGCTGCCGCCCTCGGCGTTGCGGGTGCCGACGACGATGTCTAGCGAGTCCCGGTGCAGCCGCGCGAGCATCAAGGGAAGGATCGTCTCGTCGTGCTGCATGTCCGCGTCGAGCACGGCGACGTAGCTGGCCGTGGACGCAAGCATGCCTTCGATACAGGCCGATGAGAGGCCGCGGCGGCCGATGCGGCGAATCAGCCGGATGCGGGGATCGCGCCGAGCGTACGCTGTGATGAGGCCGGCGGTGTCGTCGGGCGAGTCGTCATCGACAAAGAGCAGCTCCCAAGCAACGCCGTCCAGGGCCGAGGACAGCCGCGCGATCAGTTCGTCGACATTGTCCCGCTCGTTGAAGGTGGGGATGACGACCGTAAGCGTTTTGACCATGCGCGGAACCGTTCTCCCCCTGTGTGAGTTTAGACGAGAGAACAACGGCAACGACTACCCTGTCCTGCGCGCATGCGCTGGATATCTCAGCGCAGGAAAACGCTGAGCTCCGCAGCGGCGGCGCGCAGGGGCTGAAGAAACTTGGTTTGCATGTCGAGCATGGGCATGCGCGGGGCGTGGCCGCTGAGGTTCACGGTGGCGACAACGCGACCGTTGGGAGCAGTAACCGGAACGGCAAGGGAGCGCAGCCCGACCTCGTACTCCTGGTCGCACATCGCATAGCCGTTGCGGCGCACGTTGCGCAGCGCGAGGCGCAGCTTCTCGACCGAGTTGATCGTGCGCGGGGTGAAGGGCGTCATCGAGACGCGAGCGAGGTAGCTTTCCAGCTGATCCTGCGGGAGGTAGGCGAGCAGGACCCGGCCCATGGAAGTGCAAAACGCGGGCAGGCGCGAGCCGATGTGGAGGTCGACCGACATGACGCGATTCACGCTGGAGCGGGCGATATAAACGATGTCGTCACCGTCCAGCGTGGCGACGGAAAAGCTCTCGTGGTGGACGGCGCTCATGCGCTCAAGGATGGGCTGGGCGGCGTTGGCGAGGGTGGACGTGGCCGTGTAGGTGTTGGCCAGTGTGAGCATCTTGGGGCGGAGCGAGTAGCGCTGCGCCTCGTCCGCGCCGGCGAAGCCGAGCTTGCAAAGCGTATATAGGCAGCGGCGGACAGCGGCGCGGGAAAGCCCGGTGCGCAGCGACAGCTGCGAGATGGTCATCTGCGGCATCTGCGGCGTAAATGCCTGGATCACGACCAGGCCGCGGGCCAGCGAGGCCATAAAGTTCGGGTCGCCGGCGTACTGGTCCAGGGCGACGCCGGGAAGCTGTTTCACCGGCTTAGCGGCGGGTGTTGGGGGGGGGACGACGGGCGGCGCAGGCAGGGTAGCGGCGGATAACACGAGGAAGCTCCATGTGAGCCGCAACCGGGTCTGACGTAAGCGTCTGTGCGATTGCCGCTCTAAGAACACGATAAACGAACGGCTAAGACGCGGCAAGACCGGTTCGGGTCCGTATGCAGTGAAACTGAAATACGCGGAAGCACGTTTAACGGCACGCATCTTCGGATGCGTGTGCGCATCAGCTCGGCCCCGCTGCGGCTACTTGAAGCTGTTCAGGAAGATTGGCTTGACCATCGCTTCGATCTTGGCGGCCATCTCCTCAGCGCGCATGCGCTTCGGGGTTCCGTGCCAGCGGCGCGCGGCGCCGAAGACGGCCCAGGCTGCCGTGGTCGCGATCAGGGCTGGGTCGATCCCGGGCACGATCGCATGATGGGCAACGCCTTCTAGGAACATGCCCTCGATGGCCGGAATGATAGCCCCTTCCAGCGGTATCGACGCCCCCTTCACAGAGCAGTTGGTGACCTGCGTCAGGTAGTCGCAGACGCCAAGCGCAACCGCCTGCAGGGCTCCGTTGCAATCCGTAAACGTGATGCCGCGGCGCGCGATCAGGTCGCGAAACCGGGATTCCGTCATAGCTTCGAGTAGCGCCGTCTTGTCCGGGTAGTGCAGGTAAAAGGTGTTCCGGTTCAGGGTCGCTTCGTCCGCGATCTCCTGGACGGAGATGTGTTCGAACTCCCTTTTCTTCAGCAAGCGCGCCAGGGCGTCGGTGAGCATGCGGCGGCTGCGCAGCACCCGTGGATCGGTGGCTTCGGTTGTGGCTGAAAGCGTCTTGGCCATTGCAGCTTTAGCATACGCCTTCATTGGCATTTGGTGAAAAAGCGACATGTGCAAAATATGTTGAGTCACCGCATGGTGAGTATCCATCAGATGTCGCATAGGAGAGTTTGCATGCCGCAGCTGTTACACATCGATTCAAGCCCACTCTACGGTCGCTCCGTTTCACGAGAGCTCACTGCTGCTTTCGTTTCCCAATGGCTCGTTTCCAACCCGGACGGGAACGTTGTCCGCAGGGACCTCAACACAATGGCCATCCCGCCTGTCACGGCGGAATGGGTAGGGGCGGCATATACCCCAGCGGGGTCGCGCACCTTGCAGCAGGGGCAACTTCTCTCGCAGTCCGATACGCTCATCGCTGAACTCGAGCAGGCTGACGAGTATGTCGTGGGCGTGCCGATGCATAACTTCGGTGTACCTTCCGTGCTCAAGCTCTGGATCGACCAGATTGCGCGTGTGGAGAGGACGTTCTCTTACGCGGGCGGAACGCCGAAAGGGCTCCTGACGGGCAAAAAGGCCACCTTCATCATTGCCACCGGCGGCATCTACGACGCGGGGACACAGATGGCTTCGTTTAACTTTGTCGAGCCATATCTCCGGTCCGTTTTCGGTTTTCTAGGCGTGAAGGATACGACCTTTCTTACGGCGGGCGGCACCAAGTCGCTGAATCAGGGACTTGACCGCAACGAGTTCCTCGCGCCCCACCTCCAGGCTGTGCAACAACGCGCGCAGGCTTTGCAACAGGTGCACGCGTGAAAAGCGCTTCGGTGGTTGCTCGGTACTTGCTTGGGCTGATGTTTACGATCGGTTTGTTTCTGCCCGCTCGTTTCTTGCATGCTCAGGCGAAAGACGAGCCGATTACGGTTGTAAGTCATGTCGACATCATTCCCGACGCATACATGGCGGGAGCGGAAGGCAGCGCTGCACGGC
>CAXTLD010000042.1:0-34324 GCA_964245045.1 uncultured Acidobacteriaceae bacterium
GGGTGGGGGTGGAATCTACGGTTGTGGATCCCGAGACGACGCCGATGGTGGTGTATCGGGCGGGGGCAGTCACGGCGGAGGCGCTGGAAGCAGCAAGTGGCGTGCCGGTGCGGATGTTTGTGCCGGAAACGACAGCGTCCGCGCCGGAATCGATGCCCTCGCCGGGGGTGGGCATGCGGCACTATGCTCCGGAGGCGGAGGTGCGGTTAACGATAGGGACGCCGGCGGCGCTTTGGGCCGCGGTGAACGAGGCGGGCGTGAGTGCCGGGCTCGTGGGGGTGTTACTGCCGGGCGATTGGAATGTCGAGCGCGAAGGCGTGGCCGTGGAGCGATGGGGCCGATGGGATGACGATGCGGCGCTGGCGGCGGGGCTGTTTGCGGGTTTGCGGGCGCTGGAGGCCCGCGGTGTGGCAGTGATCGTGTGCCCCTTGCCGGAGCCGGGTGGGGTGCGGGACGCGGTGCGAGATCGGCTCGGCAAGGCGGCGCGAGCGCGTTAGGTTGGGCGTTGCACGCTGCTCCGAGTGCGTTACAGGCGCGATGGTCAAGCGTTAGCGCATTACTGTGCCTGCTTGGTGGGCGTCGCTGGTTTTGTAAAGGTACTTGATAACCGCTTTATAGATCAGGACGCGGTGGCGTCCAGCGCGCAACTTGATGGCACAGCGGTCGTACCATTCGACGACGCCGTGAAGCTCTTCGCCGTCGTCGAGAACGACGGTCATCTCGGTCTGTTGCTGGATTTGCTTCTGGAAGTAGAAGGCTTCCGCGTGAGAGCTGGCGGGCTCGCGCTGAGAGTCGCCGACGAGCGCGTGGGTGAGCGGGTCGGGCGTTTGCGTGGAAGCGCGGCGGCGCGCCACGGCAGAGAGCAGGGGGCGGATGAGTTTGCGGGCACCGCCGAAGCTCTCCTGCTCGTCTTTGCGGTCGTTCACAGATTTCACAGAAAGTACTCCAATGTGACGGTCGTCCGCTGCATCTTGGGGCGGAACAAGCCTTGGCGCGAGGCCGTATCGTGTGCGGGGTCTTGTAAGTGAGATGCAGCGGACGAGGGTGGCGGCGTGTGTATTGCGAGGCGGGCTCTCTGCGGCGGCGCGGGTCAGGCGAGGCCGGTGGCGAAGGCGTCCAGCGAAAGGGAGCGAAGCAGGTTGCGGCGCATGCCGGCGTGCACCTCATCCAGACCACGGAGGGCGCGTTCGAGAGCGGCAAAGGGCAGGCTTTCGGCGAGGCGTTGGAGGTCGGCGCGACGATCGATGTTGCGGATGCGGTCGGGGGCGCCCCCCTGCAGCAGGAGCGCGTCTTCCAGCAGAGCGGCCGCGGCGCGCAGCAGGGCAAGGGTTTTCTCCTGGCCTTCGGCGCCGGCGCGATAGGTTTCGGTCATGCGGAACAGGGCTGTGTGGTCGTTGGTGAGCTCGGCGCTGGTGAGCAGGGTGAAGGCGTCGTTGCGGGCGCCCAGGTAAGCGGGCAGGTCCAGCGAGAGGGCGCGACCGGCGGCGCCCTCGGCGAGACGGGCGACTAGCTGTGCGTCGTTGGGCTTGAGGTCGGGCCGGCGCTCGGCGAGTATGACGACAATCTCCGCGGTGGGCAGCGCCCCCAGGCGGGCGACGGCGCAGCGGGAACGCAGCGTCGGCAACAGATCACCGGTGTTCTCGGCGAGAAGGATGAGGTGGACGCGGTCCGGCGGCTCCTCCAGGAGCTTAAGGAGGGAGTTGGCGGCCTCCTTCATGAACGCGCCGGCGGTGAGGATGAAGACGCGAGCCGGTGCCTCGGTGGGGACGTATTGGGCGCGCGCGATCACGGTGCGGATCTGGCCGACCTTGATGAGATTCTGTGGGGGATCCGGCGGGATGATCAGGACGTCAGGATGGGTTTGAACGAGCACCCGCGTCTCCTTTTTGTCCGTCTCCTTAAGGTCCTCGCGCGCGGTGACCGCGTCAGCGATGCGGGTGTCCAGGTTAGCGGCTTCGGCGACGCGGGTGCAGTTGCGGCACTGGCCGCAAAAGGCGGCGAGCGTGCGGCCATCGGTCGGGTCGATCTCTCGTGGCTGGCGGTCACACACAAGCGATGACGTAAGTAATAGCGCTAACGTGTACTTGCCAGCACCGCGCGGTCCGGTGAGGATCAGGGAGTGTGGAAAGCGACTAGCGGCGATGGCCGCCCGAAGATCGGAGACGGTGCGCGGGTTGCCGTGAAACGCGGCGAAGGAGGACGGAAGAGACACGAGGGTTAGGGTAGCTGAAGCGGCGTGGATCAGGCGGATGCGCCGGGACGGGCCTTCAAGTGCATCCTCATGGGGTCCCTTGGACGAATGGTGATCTTTGCCTGCGGGACGATGGTTTGGCCTGGGAGTAGATGCAGCCGCCAGCGTTGCGCGATAGTGGCCAGCGAGAGCACGCCCTCCATCCAGGCGAAGTTTTCACCGATGCATTGCCGACGACCGCCGCCGAAAGGGAAGTAGGTGAAACGCGCGCGCCCGGCCTTGTTTTCGGGGGTGTGGCGTTCGGGTCGGAAGGTTAGCGGGTCGTCCCAGTAGGTGGGCGAGCGCTGGATGATGTATTGACTGAAGAAGAAGTTTGCGTTCGGGGGTATGCGGAAATCACCAAGGGTGACGGGTGCGGTCGATCGTCGGCCCATGGCCCAAGCCGGCGGAAATAGACGCATGGACTCGGCGAAGACCATTTCGGTGTAGCGGAGATTGGGCAGATCGGCCAGGGTGCCGGTGCGGGTGCCCAGGACGGCGTCGACCTCAGCGTAGAGCTGATCGGCGACCGCGGGATTTTGGGAAAGGAGGTACCAGGTCCAGGTGAGCGCGTTGGCGACGGTCTCGTAGCCGGCGAGAAAGATGGTCAGAGCTTCGTCACGAACCTGCGTGTCGTCCATGCCGGGGTTGCTGGCGCTGTCTGTGGCGTCCTCGGCCTCGTAGTGCGCCGCAACGAGCATGGACAGGAGATCGCCCCTCGCTTCGAGCTCTTCGCGAGGCAGGGCGCGACGGCTGGCGATGACACGGCCAACGATCTGGTTCAGGCGTTCGCGCGCACGGCGAAAGGTGTTGATGCCTGGCAACGGCCAATGCAGAACGTGCTCGATCCCTGGGGCGACGACAAGGAAGTTGTACAGCCGCATGATCTTGTTGACCTCGTCCACAACGGAAAGAACGTCGGGGGTGACCTCCGTGTCGAAAAGGGTACGCGCGACGATGCGCAAGGAAAGGCGCATCATCTCGTCGCCTATGTCGATGGTGGCGTTGTTGCGCCAGACACTTGGGTTGGCGATTTGGTTCTGGGCGCTACGCACAATCTCCTCGGCATAGCCGGCGATGCGCCCGCGGTGGAAGGCAGGCGCGATGAGCTTGCGCTGACGCATATGGATAGGGTCGTCAGAGGTGATGAGGCCTTCGCCGAGGAGGATCTTCATGCGCTGCAGCGTTCGTTCTTTTACGAACGAGGGCGCCTGGTTGACAAGGATCTCACCGACCATCGCGGGGTCGTTGACAAAGATGATGAGCATGCCAAGAAAGCGGTAGTGGGCTATAGGACCGAAGGTAGTTTGGAGGTGTTCAAACAGAGGGATGGGATCGCCGAAGTTGAGCCACGGCCGCCGGAGGTAACGGTAGAGCGGGAGACGCAAGCCTGGTGGCAGGCGGAACTCGCCCTGCGTGCGAGGGCCGATGTAATCGGAGGAGGCGGCGTACATACGGTGAATTAGATGGGCGGCGGCATGAGACGGGATCGGCCTGGGCCGGCGGAGGATGGCATCCGCTCCAGTACCGCGGAAAGGATCTTCGCGGCGATGCGCTCGATGGAAGCGTCGTCGCGGAAGGCAAGCACGCGATGCGGGTCGCGGGCGGCGATGACCTCGTATTGGGCGTAGACCCGCTCGTAAAAAGCGTCACCTTCGCGCTCGAAGCGGTTCTCGTCGGTGCCCTCGCGGGTGAGGTGGCGCTGGTTGCGTCGACGTGCCCGGGCGAGCGACGCTCCGAGCGGCGGTAGGAGGAGCACGGTCAGGTCGGGCTGAAAGCCGTGGCAAACGGCTTCGTGCATGGCCAAAATGCGGTCGGGTCCGAGGCCTCGTCCAGCGCCTTGGTAGGCCTCCGAGGAGTCGGTGTAGCGGTCGCAAAGAACGATTGCGCCCTGGGCGAGGGCGGGGCGGACGACCTGGTGGAGCGATTGGGCGCGGTCGGCAAACATGAGAGCCATCTCGGCCTCGGCTACGATGTCGCCCAGGGCGTGCTCGGAGCGTGAGTCGAGCAGAATGGCCCGGATTTGATCGCCCAGGGGCGTGCCGCCTGGATTGCGGGTGGTGACGACGGCAAAGTCGCGAGCGACGAGTTCGGCGGCAAGCAGGTGTAGCTGCGTGGATTTGCCGGAGCCGTCGAGCCCCTCAAAGGTGATGAATCTGCCTTGGCTCACAGAGTCTGAGTCTACCGGAGAGCGCGAGCCGGCATCTCAAGGGAGCACGGGTGTGACCTTTGGTTCGCAACAGGACGGCGCTGGAGCCCTATCGGTCGGGCGGGCTTCGGGCATCAACTAGGACACGGGTGTGTTACCGGGCCGGCTGCAGCTGCTCGGCCCAGATCGCGTTCGTAGGCTCGATGGCGATGGTGAGTGTGCCCTCTTGACCCTCGTGCAATTGTGGGCCGGTTACGTGGTGCTCGTGCTCCGCACTGTCGGTCCAGGTCAGCTTCGCGGGCCCGCTGCCAAGGATCTTGAACCGAGACCGGAAGGCGCTGCCCGGTGCCAGTTCGCTCCCGCCAAAGCTCGCGCTTGGGTAGTCGACCTCGAAGACGTGGATAGGGCCGCCGCTGTGATTCTCTACGGTGGCCTGGATGAACGCCGAGTGGCAACCGCTGAGGGCGGTGCCAGCCAAAATAGCCAACTGAGCGGCAGCGAAAGGGCGGGTGGACGTGCGTTTCATGCTGATCCCTCGGCGCGCAGGCGGCGCAGGAGTTCGGGTACGCGTTGGAGGGCGGCGACCATACGAAGCCAGGCGCGGTTGTCCATGGCGGGGTAGCCACTGACCACCGCCCCGGGCGCGATGTCGGAGGGGATGCCGGTTTGGGCAGTGGCGATGGCGCCATCCCCGATGGTGAGGTGGCCGGCAACCCCGACCTGACCGGCAAGCGTCACGTTATGGCCAACATGAGTCGAGCCGGCAAGTCCGACCTGCGCGCAAAGCAAGGTGTTCTCTCCGACGGTCGAGGCATGCCCTACCTGGACCAGGTTGTCGACCTTGGTACCGCGCCCGATGCGGGTTTCGCCAACAATGGCGCGATCGATGCAGGCATTTGCCTGGATCTCGACCTCGTCTTCGAGCACGGCCGGGCCAGGGTGGAGCGTCTTGGTCCAGCGGCCTTCGGGGTTGCGAGCGAAGCCGAAGCCGTCCGAGCCGACGATTGCGCCGTTGCCGAGCGTTACGTCGTGGCCGAGGCGGCAGTTTTCCCGAACAATCGAGTGCGCGTGAGCAAAGAAGCGGTCTCCGGCACGAACGCCGGGGTAGAGGACCACGTGGGCGAGGACGACGGCGTCGTCGCCGAGCATGCAATGGTCACCGACCACGACATACGGGCCGATGTGTGCACGGGCACCGAGCTGGGCTGTGGGGGCGACGATGGCGGTGGGGTGGACACCCGGGCGATACGCGGGAGCTTGGTGGAAGGCAGCAACGGCAAGGGTGAAGGCATACTTGGGATCACGGACGCGCAGCGTCGGAACCGTGAGTTGAGGGAACCCGCGTTCGACGATGACAGCAGCGGCTCGCGTCTGGCGGGCGGCGGCGGCGTACTTGGGGTTTGCGACGAAGGCGATTTCCGTGGGCAAAGCGGTTCCGACAGCGGCGACGCCGGTAACGGGTCGCAAAGAGGGCGACGGCTCGCCGGGGTCGGCCGAGGCCACCAGATCTGCGTCGAGAAGGGAGGCGAGTTCGCCGAGGGTCATGCCATGAGGATTGTAGCGGGTGGCGACAATAGGGGCGGGCGGGGTGTTTTTGAACGCAACAAATATAGTGCAGCCGAACCGCGCGGAAGGTGCCCCGGTGTTGTAAAATCGGGTGTCGGACTGAGCTACGATCGACAGCTAAACGCTTGATTACGAAGTGTTTCTGCCGATGCCGGAGCAGTCCCAAAGCGAGCTTATGGCTGATTATATCTATCTGCTGCAGAATCGTCTGACCCCGGCGCAATGGCGTGCGCTAGAGGCGGTGCGTGAGGCGGCCCGCGCCCACAGTATGCCCGTGTTCCTGGTAGGGGGCGCCGTCCGCGACTTGACCAGTGGAGCCCCGGTCCGCGACCTGGACTTTGCGGTGCAAGGCGAGGTTGGTACGCTGCGCCCCGACCTGGAGAACGTGGGTGCCACGTTTATGGGGCAGAACCCGATCCTGTCTTCGCTCTACTGGAACTTTCGAGGCGGTGTGCGGGTAGAGATCGCGCCGACGCTCCGTGTGGCTTACCCAAAGCCGGGCCAACCCGAGAGCCAACCAGCGGCCATCCTGGAGGATTTACGGCGACGCGACTTCACTGCAAACGCGATGGCCGTTTCGCTGAACGAGGGATCCTACGGCCTGCTGCTGGATCCGCTGAACGGCACGGCTGACATTGAGAACCGGCAGCTTCGCCTGGTGTCGTCCTACGGCTTTATCGAGCAGCCGGCGCTGTTGCTGCGAGCGTCGCGTTTGAGCGAACGGCTGGGCTGGTCCTTGGAAGAGAGGACGCAGACGCGCTACGAGACCAGCAAGGAGGAGGGGCATATTGAGGCGCTTCCGGCGTGGGATCGCGGCTACGAGCTCGAGCAGATCTTTCATGAGGAGGATCCCGTTGCCGCGCTGGAGCACATGGAGGCCCAAGGCTGGCGCGATGTGCTGTTTAAGCCGCTGCAAGCAGCGGACGCCGACCGGGCGGGCTTGGATGAGGTTCGCGATCTGAGCGGGCAGTTGGAAAGTCAGCGGCTTTATCCCGACTTGTCGGCGATGCACTTTCTGCTGGTGACGGCCAAGATGAGCGACGGCGATCGAGCAGCGTTGAAGAAGCTGTTTGTGCGACCAGGCTTTGTGCAGCAGATTGAGACACTTGACGCGCGGAGCAAGGAGCTTGCTACTCAGCTCGCGGCGAAGACAACGCCCATGCCGTCAGATGCTTGGAAGCTGCTGGTGCAAGCCGAGCCGGAGCTGGTGTTGTGGCTGGCGTATCACTCACGCAATGGGGCCGTGCAGACGCGGTTGAAGGCCTTTCTGAAAGAATGGCCCCAGCTGCGCCAAAAGATGCCGTATGCCTTGATGCAGGAAATGCGAATTACCCCTGATCTGCCAGGGTACGATGCCCTGCTGGACGATTTGTTCTTCGCCCTGATAGATGGAAAGCTGGACACACCGGACGCGACGCGGGCCTTTTTAGAGCCGTTTTCCCCGCCGGCTCCCCCCCAGGTAAGCGTTCGGCGTCGACCGGCAAAGGCGGCCCGTGGCCGTTCCAAGCGCGTGGTTGAGGCCTCGGTTGAGCCTGAGGACGCAACCGAGCCGGATGATCAGTCGGAGGATGAAGAAGCTGAGGAGGACGCCAGCGATCTCGATCTCGGTCTACCCACGCCGGTTCCTCTGCGCATGCTCGACGAAGAGGCCGATGCGAATGACATTGAGGACCCAATACAGGCCGAGGCAGAAGACCAGGATCGCGCGGCTGAGCCCGTACCCAATACGGAACCACCTGTGGCGGAAGAGGCGGTGACCACGGACGAACCTGCACCGTCGGCTCTTTCTCCGGCTCGGGAGCCGAAGCGTACGTCCAAGCCCACCTCATCGCCGGTCGCAAGTAAGGCAACGGCCAAGTCAGCTGGATCGGCCAAGGTGGCCATCGCCGCTCAGCCTGTCTTGGCAAGAAGCCAACCGGGCGGTAAGGGTGCTGCTCGGGTGCCAGAGAGTGCGAGCGCGAAGACTTTGGCCAAAGCCGCAGTGCTGAGCAAAACACCGATAAAAATTGTTGCCGTTGCCAAGGGAGCGGAGATAAGGAAGGCTGCCGCTAGAGCCCCGGCACCGCCGGTCAAGCTTCCGGCACCGCCCGTTAAGGTTCCGGCACAGCCCGTTAAAGTTCCGGCACAGCCCGTCAAGGCCCCGGCATCCCCTGCGAAGAAAGTAGCGCCGCAGAAGGTTGCCGTCAAGACGGCTTCGATCAAGGTTGTTGCCAAACAGCAGCCAGCCAAAGGAGCGACCCTTGCTTTCAAAGACGCCAAACCCGCAACGAAAACAGCGGCCAAGTCGGTCGTCAAAGGTCGTGGCAGCCGCTGAGCTCGGGTCTGGCTGGGCCGGTGTTCGCTTGCGCTAGGAGGTTTAAGTCGGGCGCTTAGGCCTCGCGGTGACGGCGGCGCACCTCCACGTTCAGGCGCTTGATCTTCTGGTTGAGGGTCGACAGCGGTATCCGAAAGTACTCGGACGCTTCAGTCTGGTTCCAATTGCAGCGCTCGAGGCGGTCAGAGATGATGCGCCGCTCAATCTCTTCCATGACGTCGAAGAGCGAGGCCTGGCTGTTTTCTTCGAGCATCGCCGTTGAGTAGCTTTGGCCGCGAAGTTGCGCCGGCAGCAGGTCCGAGGTGATGTGGACGCCGCGGGAGAGCACGACGGCGCGCTCCATCGCGTTTTCGAGTTCACGGACGTTGCCGGGCCACTCGTAGTCCAGCATGACCCGGAGTGCGTCGGGCGCGAGCTCGCGAGGAGTAAGGCCGTTCTCTTCCGAGTAAATTTTCAGGTAATGAGCGGCGAGGAGGGAAATGTCGTTGCGGCGCTGGCGCAGCGGCGGAAGCTCGACGGTGATGACGTTGAGGCGGTAGAAGAGGTCTTCGCGGAAACGACCTTCTTTTACGGCCTGCTGGAGGTTGACGTTGGTGGCGGCGACGATGCGAACGTCGACCTGGATCTCCTGTGTGCCACCGACGTGCATGAAGCGGCGATCCTGCAGTACGCGGAGGACCTTAGCTTGCATCTCGATGGGCATGGTGCCAATCTCGTCGAGGAACAAGGTACCGCCGTCGGCGACCTCGAAGAGACCGCGTTTGGCGGCAACGGCTGAGGTGAACGCGCCGCGCTCGTGGCCGAAGAGCGTGGATTCGAGGAGCTCCGAAGGCACAGCGCCGGTGTTGACGGGGATGAAAGGGCGATCGCGACGCGGCGAGTTGGCGTGGATAGCCTTGGCGATGAGCTCCTTGCCGGTGCCGCTTTCCCCCTGAATGAGCACGGTGGAACGACTGGGGGCGACCTGCTCCACCAGCTGGAACAGCTGCAGCATGGGATCGCTTTTGCCGACGATGTTTTCAAATGAGTAACGCTGTTTGAGGGTGCGCTTGAGTTGTTGGACCTCTTCTTCAGCGCGGCTGCGACCGATGGCGGCGCGTATGTCGGCCAGGAGCTTCTCGTTGTCCCAGGGCTTCTGGACGAAGTTGGCAGCGCCGGCCTGAATGGCATCCACAACATTGCCGACCGTGCCGTAGGCGGTGATCATGATGACGGGCAGGCGGGGAGCCAGGCTCTTAATGCGCGGCAGGAGATCGATTCCTGTCTCACCGGGAAGGGCAAGGTCAAGCAGAAGGAGATCGTAGCTGTGCCGGGTAAGGTGGTCGAAGCCCGCGCCGCCGTTGCTGGCAGCATCGACCTGAAAGCCTTCCAGTGTCAGTAAGGTTTCTAGCGAATCGCGGATGCCGGCCTCGTCGTCGATAATCAGGATTCGGGCACCAGGGCCGGAGGAGCGTGGGGACGCTGGATGCGCCGGGCTTTCGGCGAGTGCGGAATCAGGCATGGACGATCGTTCCTTCGGCTATGGATTCTCGTGAGGAAGTGGCGGTCTGGGGAAGCGTTCTCGCGGCGGCGGTGGGCTCCGGGGCAGCGGGAAAGGACAGGCGAAAGGTGGTACCGTGGCCGACTTCGCTGGTGGCGTCGATGTGGCCGCCGTGTTCCTGCACAATGCCGTACGAGACGGCAAGACCAAGCCCCGTGCCTTTGCGCTGTCCCTCGCGGGGCTGGGCTTTGGTTGTGAAAAACGGGTCGTAAATCTTGCGAAGGACCTCATCCGGCATGCCCGCGCCGTTGTCGTGAACGAGCAGTTCCACACGATCCTCTGCGTGCTGCGTCTGTAGATCGATTGCCGGGTGGGCGCAGCCGGCGAGCGCGTCGCGGGCGTTGAGGATTAGGTTGACGAGCACTTGCTGCAGCTTGCCGCGATTACCCGCGATCAGAGGCAGCTGAGGAGTGAGGCGGGAGGTGACCGACACGCCGGAGCCGCGCATCTGGTGTTCCAGCAGCAGCACGGTTTCATTGACGATCTGGTTGAGGTCGACCTGTGCGAGATCCACGGTACTCATACGCGAAAAGTTGAGTAGGCCGTTGACGATTTCAGACGCGCGAAAGGTCTGTTGTGTGATCTTCTCGATGACGGGACCGAGCCGGGCCTGGGCGGTCTCGTCCATGCGAATCTGCTTGCCGAGCATCTGCGTGTAGCTGGAGATCACGGCGAGCGGCGTATTGACCTCGTGGGCTACACCGGCGGCAAGCAGGCCGATGGAGGAAAGTTTGTCGGCCTGCGTGAGCTGGGCTTCCATGCTGACGCGCTCGGAGATATCGTCGACGATGACGATGCGACCGACAGTTTCGAGGTCGCGGTTGAGCAGCGGCGCCATGGTGATGTTGGCGGTGCGGGCCTCGCCGCTGGGTAGCATGAGCCGGTACTTGTAGAGCGTGTGGACGCTGTTCTGGCCCTTGAGGCGCTCTAGCTCGTCAGCGAACTCGGGGGCGAAGACCTGCCGGGCGGGGAGGCGGAGGACCTCGGCGCGGGGTGTGCCGTGCATCGTCTCCATCTGTGCGTTCCAGCTTTCAAAGCAGTTGTCCAGGTCCAGCGCGAAGACGCCGACGTTGATGGATTCGACAATGTTCTCGTTAAAGTCGCGCAGCCGCTCGAAGTCCAGGATCTTTTGCTCGAGCCGGGAGGTAAGCTGCGCATTTTGGATGGCAATTCCGATGTAGCCGGCGAGGGATTCGAGCACCTCCATATCTTCGCTGGTGAGAAAGTCCCCTTGGCCCGTGCGGCCCAGGCCCAGAACGGCGACTGTGCCTTGGCCGCCGCCGGCGTGGCGCGCGGCCCGGCAGGGAACGAAGTAGTTCAGGTCCAGCGCGGCCACAGTGGCCTTTTGGGCGTCCGGCAGGCGCAGAACGTTTTCGGGTGTTTCAAAGAAAAGGTGATTGTCCTGGTCGAAGGGTCCAAAGGTGAGAAAGCCGAGGTCGAGGGACGATGTGGGCAGCGTCGCGGAAAGGCCGTGCGCCGCAACCAGCGTGAAGCGCTGTTGGCGTAGGGTGCTGCCCTCGGTGGCGAGGAAGACCGCGACGCGTGTGATCAACAGCGTTTGCTGAAGTCGTTCGACGACGGAGTTGACCAGGGGAGCAAGCTCGGTTTGCGCGTTGAGCCGCCGGCCGAACTCGATCAGGGTTTCGCGGTAGTCGAAGCGCTTCTGGTCGAAGACGCGATCGACACGGCCCTGGATGCCGCGCTTGAGCGGATCAAAGACTAGGCCGGTGACGATGACGGCACCGATCAGCCCCCACTGCCCAAGGTGCTGCCAACGATTGTGGACCAGCTCGGCCGCGATCGCGATGACACTGAAGTATAAGCCGACCAGGGCGGCGGTGGCCAGCGTATAGGCCACGCCCCGTTTGAAGATCAGGTCGACATCCATGAGACGGAAGCGGACGATCGCCCAACTAAAGGTCAAGGGCAGGAGCAGCAGAAAGAGGACGGCGACCTTGCCCAGCACGCCCGGCACGGTGAGGTCGGCGAGGAAGGGGATGACGTACAGCGCCGTGAACGGCAGTACGGTAAGCAGCGTGCCCCGCGAGAGCCACTTTAGCTGTTGCCGTACAAGTGGTTGCACCGCAGTGAGATACCGGATCCAGAAGACGGCAGCGGCGAGCAGGTAGAACGTAGCCAGGTAGGTGAGGTCGATCTGATCCAGCCGATGCTGCAGGCGGCCGGTGGGCGCCCAATGAAACAGCGACAGGTAGCGAAGGCAGACCAGCACGGCTCCGGGCACATAGAGCAACGTGTACAAGGTGCGCCACAGCGCTGGACGGCTGCGCTCGCCGGAGAAGCTGAGCGCGAAGTGAAGAAACAGCGCCGGCTGCAAGGCGATCGCGAGGACATTGCCAATCAGGATGGCGATGTCTAGTCCGTCGAAGACGCCTGTGTATTTGAAGCCGTACAGAAGGAATGACGCCAGGCAGAAGATAAAGAAATGCGTGGATTGCGGGGCGGTCCAGCGGCGCAGCAGCACGTACACGCCGATGGCCAGGTACACCAAAGCGATGAGGCGGAGGACCTGATTGTCACTACGATCGGCGGGTGCGAGGATGACGCTCACCTCAAGCTGCGCCGTGTGGCCGGTGTGTGCCGTGGAGCGAAGGATGGTGTAGGTCGCGTGTTGCCACACGCCGGGCAGCGCGCGCTGCAGGGCGGCGAGATTGCGGATCGGGGTGTCATCGATGGCCGTGAGGACGTCGCCTTTGCGGATGCCGGCGCGATCGCCCTGGGTATCAGCCGGGACGCGGTAGGCGCGCAGACCGCCTTGGACCTCTGTCCACGAGACGCCGTCGGTCGGTATGTCGAAGCTGCTCTCCTGCACGAGGTTGCCGATAGCAAGGCCGAGCGCGGCAAGCGTCAGCACGGCCAGCAGAACGGCAAATAATCGTGTTTGAAAGAGTCGTTTCATCCCGAACTTGCGCAGGCTTACAGTCCTATGAGCACGTCAGGGGCCAAAGAAGGGGCCCGCCCTGCTCGAGATCACGGATGCCCAACCGCGAGCGGTTCTCTGGTTTCATACCGCTCTCCCATTTTCCGGAGGAGCGCCATTCCTCCATTGGAGGAGGTATCTGCCCCGGGTCGGGCACACTTAGCATCTTGACCGGGCGGAACATCTCCTGTGAACTAATGGTATGACGGCTAAGTTCCGGCAAAGTCCCGAGGCGCTGGCGATGCTCACCCGCGACGCCGAGGTGCTGCTGCCAGTGTACGCCCGCTTCCCGGTGGTGATGGACCGCGGAGCAGGCGTGTTTCTTTGGGATACCTCTGGCAATCGCTACCTGGATTGTATGGCCGGCCTCGGGGTCAATGCGCTTGGGCATGCACATCCGCGGCTGCTGAAAGTCCTGAGCGAACAGGCCGCGCAACTCATCCATGTGTCGCCGCAGTACGCACACCGGTATCCCGGGGAGCTGGCCGAGCGGCTCTGCGCCTTGGCGGGAATGCGGGGCGCTTTCTTCTCCACCGGCGGCACGGAGGCCGTGGAGGGCGCTCTGAAGCTGGCCCACACCCATGCGCGCCGAAACTTTGGACCGGGCAAGCGCGAGATCGTGGCGCTACGCCAGTCGTATCACGGTCGCAGCTACGGCGCGTTGTCGGTCACAGGGCAGGACAAGTACCGCGTGGACTTCGGGCCGGGCATCCCACATGTGAGCTTTGTGGAGCGCAACAACCTCGCCCAACTGCGTGCAGCGCTGGGACCGCAGACGGCAGCTATCTTGCTGGAGCCGGTCCTGGGCGAGGGCGGCGTGCATGTGCTGACGCCGGAGTATCTGCAGGAGGCGCGACGGCTGGCTGATCGCCATGGCGCGCTGTTGATCTTTGACGAGATCCAGTGTGGGCTGGGCCGGACGGGCGACTGGTTCGCCTTTGAGGCGAGCGGTGTCCAGCCGGATATGCTGTTGCTGGGCAAGCCGCTGGGCGGCGGTCTGCCGCTGAGCGCGCTGCTCGTGAACGGTGATCTGTTCGACTCGTTCGGAGTCGCCAAGCACGGGAGCACGCTAGGGGGAAGTCCGCTGCTTTGCAGACTTGGCCTGGAGTTCCTGGCGGTTGTGGAAGAGGAGCAACTGCTGGAACGCGTTCGAGACACTGGAGAATACCTCATCTCAAGGTTGCAGGCTCTCGCCAAGGCAAGTGGGCGTGTGGTGGAGGCGCGGGGCCGCGGCCTGCTGCTCGGCCTGGAGCTGAACGAGGCGGCGCGCCCGACCGCCGAGGCCGCACTGGAGCGGGGCTTCTTACTCAATCTGGTGCAGGGTAACGTGCTGCGCTTCTTGCCTTCGTTCCTATTCGAACGCGAACACGCAAATCAGGTGCTGGCATTGCTGGGAGAGCTGCTGGCGGACCAGGCGTCCACCGACGCCGCGCCACCAAGCAGGGAGTTTGCTGCCGCAACGGCGTAGCGAAGGAAGATGGTGCATCGGCGGAAGCTGGCTTTGTCGCGGTGGCGGATCTCCTGCCTGGAGCAGGGGAGCCCGCATCCAGATCGGCCATCCCTGGTGCTTGTGCATGGGTTAATGGGTACGGCTGCGACGTTTGGGCCGCTGTTGGAGGCGTTACCGGCCGAACGGCACGCGGTGGCCATCGACCTGCCTGGGGCGGGCCAGTCTGAACGCAACCGACGCCTCAGCGCGACGTTGTCGTCCGCGTCACGCTGCGTCGGCGAGATCCTGGAAGCGATGCAGCTGGACCGCCCGGTGTTGCTGGGCCACTCGCACGGCGGGGCGGTGGGGTTGCACCTGGCCGCGTCCGAGCCTGGTTTACTGCGGTCGCTGGTGCTGTTGGCGCCGGCGCATCCGTATTTCCGTCATGCGGATCAGCTCATTCGGTTCTATCTTTCACCGCTGGGCATGGCGTTTGCGCACACCCTGCCGTGGTACCCGCAGTGGCTGCAAATGCTGGGTCTGCGGCGCATGGCCGGGCCGCAGAGTTGGGAATCCACGGAGCGATTGCTACCGTATCGGCAGAACCTGCGGACGCGCGGAACGATCGGCCACTTGCTGCGCCTGTTGCGGACGTGGGACAGCGACATGCGGGAGCTACGACTCTTGCTGGAAGCGCCGTTCCGGCTGCCGACGCTGCTGATCTGGGGGGATCACGACCGGGCAGTGCCCGTGGACACGGCGGAGGCGTTGGGACGTCGGCTGCGGCGGTCGGAGCTGCAGGTCCTCGCCGGAGTGGGGCATCGGCCGGCGGAGGAGCGACCGGAGCTCTGCGCAGCGATGATCGAGGACTGGATCGAGCGCCTGCCCGCGTTGACGCCGAAAGCCTCGCTCAGTGCGGCAGATTAAAGGTCGAGGCGAGCCAGCTGCGGAGCTCTGCGACGAAGAGGTCGAGTTTGGAGCCGGGGGAGTCGGGCGTACCGGCGAAGAAGTGGTCCGCGCCGGGGATCCAGGCGAGGCGTTTGGGCTCCGGGGCGGCGACAAGGAAGCTTTCGAGCACGCCGCGGGGGCTGAACTCGTCCGTGTCGCCGGACACGAAAAGCTTGGGGACGGGGCCGCAGTGGGCAAGGAAGTCATAGGTGTAGTTGCGACCCGCGGCGCGAACGGGCAGGCCGATGCCGACCAGACCGGCTACTCGATGGTCGCCACAGCAGGCGCGAAGGCCCACGTTGGACCCAAAGCTGAAGCCGGCAAAGACAAGCGGTCTGCCGGGGAAGCGCGTGGCGAGCCAGTTGAGCGCGGCCTGCACGTCCGCCACCTCGCCACGGCCTTCATCGTGGGCGCCTTCGCTCAGGCCGGTCCCGCGGAAGTTGAACCGGAGCACCGGCAAGCCAAAGTGCGAGAAGGCTTTGGCGGTGTGGTACACAACCTTGTTGTGCATGGTGCCGCCGCCGAGCGGGTGGGGGTGCGCGACTAGCGCGGCAAAGGGCGCGTCGGGGACGCCCGTGGTCAGCAGGGCCTCCAGGCGGCCAGCGGGGCCGCGCAGGTCGTCAATGGTTTGGACTGTGATCGGGGGTGGCATGTCGTTAGCAGGGCAGCGCTGGTGTCATTGTAGGGAAGTGGGCGATTGGTTGATCGGCGTGGCTCGCCGTCATCCATCTACCCTGAGACGAGGGACTGATGATGCGATCGACGACGCGATCTGGGCTGTGGTTGCTGCTAATATGTGCCGTTCTGGCGGGTCGGGCACGCGCGACAACGTACTACCTGAGCCCTTCCGGGTCGGATACGAACGCGGGGCTTGCGGCGACGTCGCCGTGGCTGACGCCGAACCATGCCGTGCGTTGTGGCGACACGATCGTGGCCGCTCCCAGCGCGGCATACCAGTACGGCAACTTCCAGGAGTTTGGCCGAGTGTCGTGCGCGGCCAACGACGATGTGGCTTGGCTGAAGTGTGCGCAGTTTGACGCCTGCAGGATCACCGTGCCGTCCCGTGGCGGAGACGCCGGCTACAACTTTCGTGCTACCGGCATCCGGATCACCAACAGCTACTGGGGGGTAACTGGGTGGGAGGTGTCCAACCCCACGACCGCCCCAGATACGCAGGCCTGCATCGACGTGGCGGGCGGCGTACACCACGTTGTGATCGCTAACAACGTGGCCAACCACTGCGGCGGTGCGGGGATCGGGGCCAGTGTCGACTATGCGGCCGTGATCGGCAACATCGTCTACGACTCCGCAACCAGCAACAAGGACTGCCATAGCGGCATCGACGTGTATGCGCCGACGCCGCTGGACCATGCACCGGGAACCCATATCTACGTGGCGGGAAACTTTGTTTGGGCGACCAAGAATCCGGAAAACCCGCATGGCACCCAGCCCTGTTACGACGGCAACGGGATCATCTCGGACTGGATCGCGACCCACCACTGTTCGGAGACGTTTACTGGGGGCGTTCTGATCGAGAACAATCTCACCCTGAGCAACGCCGGCGTGGGCGTGCGCGTGGAGTACAGCGGTGCGGAGAACTACCCAAACGGAGGGTGCGGCGCCTGGCCGGGACCGTCGGAGTTTTCTTTGCAGATTGCGCGCCACAACACCGCGTGGAACAACGGCCTAGGCTGCGCCGCCTTTGGGAGCCGAGACGGGGGAGAGCTGCAGATTCAATCTGCCGACAACATCAGGTTCATTGCCAATCTGGCGGTGGCGCAGCAGAAGTACCGCTACTGCGACAAGTATCCGCGCCGGTCTGACCTGACCTTCGATCTCATGCCGGCGTTTCAGGTGGCAGCCGGCAGCAAACTGGACGCGGTGGAGGGTAATTGGCTGTATAGCGCTGCCGGGAACCCGTTGCAGGTGACGGATCGGCAGGGGGAGCGCGTCACCAACTCGACGTTCCGCTTCGGGAGCAATATTTTGGGGGAGAACCCGCAGTTGGCGGCTCCTTTCACGCCCGAGGCACCGGCGTGCGCTGGCTCCCCGAACGCGTACGCCTGCATGGCCAAGGTGGTCGACCGCTTTGCGCCGAAGGTCCACGCGGCTGCGAGCTACGGGTACCAGAGGCCGCGTGCCACGCCGGTCTACGATGCCCTCTTTCCTCAGTGGCTGTGCCACGTGCATGACATGCCCGCGGGGCTGATCACCATGGGATGCCGCGCCCGATAAGGGCGCGTGACCGGCCTTGGAGGCGGACGGGTATGCTGGGAAGGCATGCCTGTTGACCCGATTGACTTGACGAAGCAGCTGGTAGCGATCGACTCGACCACGTACCACGAAGGCGAGTGCGGCCAATTTCTGCACACGTTCCTAGAGGCGCAGGGTTGGTCTGTGGAGCGCATGGCGGTACCGCAGCCGGAGGCGGCGCGGACGCCGGGGGCCGGTACGGGCGAGCGCTTCAATGTGTATGCGTACCCGCCGGGCGTGGCGCCCGTTGTGGTGCTGTCCACGCATATGGACACGGTGCCGCCGTTTTTGGGGCCCATGCGGGAAGACGACGACTTCCTGTACGGGCGAGGCGTGTGCGACGCCAAGGGGATCATCGCCGCCATGGTGGCGGCGGGGGAGCGGCTGCGCGCGGACGGGGTCGCGATAGGGCTCCTATTTCTGGTCGGCGAGGAGCGTGATTCGGCCGGGGCAACCGTGGCTAACACGCAGCCGCGTGGGTCGCGCTATCTGATCAACGGGGAGCCGACCGATAATCGGCTGGCCGTGGCGTCCAAAGGGGCGCTACGGGTGGAGTTGCGGGCGCACGGCCGCATGGCGCATTCGGCGTATCCGGAGCTGGGCGAGTCGGCGATTGACAAGCTGCTGGAAGTGCTGCGGGACGTGCAAGCGATGGAGCTGCCGGTCGTAGAGGGGATTGGGGACTGCACGGTGAATGTGGGGCTGATCTCCGGCGGGCGCGCGCCGAATGTGATTGCGGACGCAGCGGAGGCACACCTGCTGGTGCGCCTGGTGGGGCCGGGTGCGCCCGTGCGGGCCGCCCTCACGACCGCGGTGGCCGGGCGGTGCGAGGTGGAGTTCTCGCTCGAGCTGCCGTTTGTGCAAATGCGTGCGCTGCCGGGCTTTGAAACGATGGTGGCAAAGTTCACGACCGACATCCCGGCCCTGACGCGGTGGGGTGAGCCGTTTCTGCTGGGGCCAGGGAGCATCCACGTGGCGCACACGCCGCAGGAGCGGGTCGCCAAGCGCGAGCTGCTGGAGGCAGTGGAGCTGTATGTGCGGCTGGCGCAGGAGTTGGTGGCCCTGCCTTCGTGACTTTGCCGATGCATAGGAATGGAAACACGCGGCCAGGGGCGGGCAGCCGATGGCTGCGGGGCGGGGCGGCACTCGGTTTGCTAGGCGCGCTTGCGATTTTCGTGCTCTACGTAACCGTGCCGAAGAGCAACGAGGGGCTAGGGCCGGTGGATGCCCTGGTGGTGCTGGGGACGCCGGCGGACACCGATGGCTCGACCACGGCAATGCAGCGCTGGCGTGTGGAGGAAGGCGTGGCGGAGCTCCGGCGCGGACGTGGCAGGCGGATCGTATTCACCGGGGGCGCGGCGGCCAACCGGTTCGTGGAGGCCGACGTGATGGGGGCCTACGCCCAGGCGCTGGGCGTGCCCGCGGCGGCGATCTTTCGCGAGCGGCAGGCGCATACGACCATTGAGAACGTGGCCAACACCGCGGCGCTGTTGCGCGCGCACAGGTGGACAACGTTGGAGGTGATCAGCTCCGCCGAGCACCTGCCGCGCGCGGCCGTGCTGCTGGAGGGCACGGGCTTAGGGTGGCGGGTGCATGCCGCGCCTACGCCGGGACGCAGCCGGTTGGGCGAGGCTGGGGCCTATGCGGAGGAGGCGGTCGGGACGGCGGCGCTGCGGGTGTTTGGCGAGCGCTCCGAGCCGGTCCTGCACAGCATCTCGCTGCTGCAGCACAGGGTCGCGTGGGGCGGGCGATGGGTGCGCAACTCGGTCCGGGCCCGGTTGCGACGGTAAGTGGCTGCGCGTTGGCTGAGGTTGGCGCTGCGCGTTGGCTGGGAGTTGGCAGTGGTTAAGTGGTTTGGAGCTGGTCAATCTCGAGCTCCCAGCCACCGAACTCGGGGTGCCAATTCCGGGTGAGGCGGACTACGGCGTCGAAGCGGGAGTCGGGGCCCCAGGCCTCGGTGCGCGCGCGTTCTACCCAGTTAGTACGACGGCTCCAGGCGGTGGCGCGCCAGGAGCGCGGGCTACCCTCCTGCGTAAGTTGCAGGGCGAGATGGCGCTCTTTGAGCGGCTTCGGCTCCGCACAAAGGCGCAGACCGCGCAGGCGGAACAATGGTTCCGGGTTGCCGTTGCCGAACGGCGCTAGATGCTCGTAAGCGCGAAAGAAGGCCGGGGTGAGCTCGGCAAGGGTAATCTCGGCATCGAAGGCGGGGCCGGCGGGGCGGGCGTTCGGGTCGATGCCCGCGGCTTGTTGCTCCATGCGCTCCCGAAGCAGCTGGACGCGTTCGGAGGGCAGAGCGAAGCCGGCGGCGTGGGCGTGGCCGCCGAAGCGAAGGAAGAGCGGGGCATCGGAAACGGCGTGGGCGGCGGTAAGGGCGTCGAGCAGATGGAAGCCCGGCACCGAGCGGCCTGAGCCGTGCGCCTCGCCGGCCTCATGGGTGAGCACAAGCGCGGGGCGTCCGGTGCGGTCGACGACGCGCGACGCTAGGATGCCGATAACGCCACGATGCCACGGGGCGGCGGGCGTGTCGTCGAGCACAAGGATCGGCGGGTGGCCGGTGGCGGCGGAGGCGTCCAGGCGGGCCTCAATCTCCGTCAGCGCTTGGGCTTCGGTGGCGCGGCGGTCGTCGTTGAGCGCATGGAGCTTCTCCGCCAGGGTGCGGGCGAGGTCGGTGTCACGGGTAAGGAAGAGTTCGACAACGTCGGAGGCGACGTCCATGCGGCCAGCCGCGTTGATGCGCGGTCCAAGGCGGAAGCCGACGTCGGTGGCAGAGATGGGACGGTTGAGGTCAATACCGGCCAGCTGCATCAGGGTGCGCAGGCCGGATTGGGCAGGTTGGCGCAGCCCCTGCAGCCCAAGCGCCGCGATCGTGCGGTTTTCACCTGTGAGCGGGACGGCGTCGGCAACGGTGGCAATCGCGAGGAGCTTCAGGAAGGAAGGAAGTGTCTTCTCGCGGAGGCGGTCGAGCTCGGCCGCGTCGCGGGCGGAGGACTCCAGCAACGCCTGCGCCAGTTTGAAGGCCACCCCGGCCCCGCAAAGGTCCTTGCAGGGGTAGGGGCAGCCGGGCTGGTTGGGGTTCAGCACGGCGAGCGCGTGGGGCATGCTGCGGGTGGCGTCCGGGAGGTGGTGGTCGGTGACGATGAGGTCGAGGCCGAGGCGGGCGGCCTCTTCGGCGGCGGCAAACGCGCGGATGCCGGTATCGACGGAGATGACCAAGCGAACGCCTTCCTGGGCGGCGTCCGCAAGGCGCGTTTCACGCATGCCGTATCCCTCGCGGATGCGGTGCGGGATGTGGTATCGGACGTCCGGGGTGACGTTGAGCGAGGCGGCGGCGCGCTCAAGAGCCGTCTTGAGCAGCACCGTGGCGACGGTGCCGTCCACGTCGTAGTCGCCGTAGATGAGGATGGGCTCGTGGGCGAGCAGGGCGGCACGCAGCCGCGCAAGGGCGGGTCGGATCCCGTGCATCAGCAGCGGATCGTGGAGGTGGGTCGCGGCGGGGTGAAGAAAGATCTCGACGGCCTCGGGGGTGCGATGGCCACGCGCGTGCAGGACGCGGGCGAGGGCCTCCGGCAGACCGGTGCTGACGGCCAGCTCCCCGGGGGAGAGTTCAGGGCTCGGGGCTGTTGCGAACACCGGGCCGCCTACTCGTCGTCGTGGTCGTCGACGATGATGCCGCCCAGCTCCTGCACGGTGTCGAGCAGGGATTGGAAGCCGTCGTACCACTCCGTGGCGGTCTCGTACAGAAACATCACGCCGCCATGCGCAAAGGCCAGCTGCAGGTAGCCCGTCTTGCCGACGTGGCGCATGAGGGCCTGCGCCTCTTCGAGCTCGGTGGCGTCCGGGTCGGGGAAGCTGGCATCGCGCAGCTGCGCGATCAGGGCGGCTACGTCTTCGGGCTCCAGCAAAACGGAGTTCATGGTGACGAAGGGAACGCTGGCGGCTTTGGCGTGCTCCACAAAGTCCTTCCAGCTGTCCAGGTCGTCGTCTTCAAAGGCCACGCTGGGCACGTCTTCCGGCACAAAGGCATTCATGCGCCGCAACCCGTGGCCGGCGATAAAGGCGATCATGTCGTCTTTCAGCGTGCTGAGATCGTCAAAGGTCATCGGTGTCCATTGTCGCAGAAGCGGCGGGGCTGCGGCAGCCGGAAGCCGAGCAGGTTCTGCTAACCTAAGAAGGCCCATGATCTTCTCAAGAGACTACCTCGGCCATCTTTCGCGGCAGACGACCAAACACCTGGTCGCGGCAAAGATGATCCGGACCGAAAAACCAGCGCAGGTGGACGAGCGCGTCGCCCAGGCCATCATCGACGAGATGTCGCTTGAAGATCGCATCAACGAAGAGGTGCGGGTCATTCTGGAAGCGTTCCAGGACGACATGTTGAAGGGTGGAGCGAGCTATCCGGAGATGTTCAAGAAGGTCAAAAACGAACTCGCGCGCAAGTACAAGGCGGTGCTATGAGAATCAGCCGCGACAAATTAAACAAGCTGGCGCACGTGGTGGCCGACACCCTGGCGGACATCGAGGCAGTCGAGTTTCTGGAAGACCGCAATACGATTCGGCAGGAGGCGCGCAAGGCGCTCGAAAAGCTGCTGACGGAGGAGCTGCGCATCGATCAGGCAGCTCGGCTCAAGATTAGCTCGCAGCGCAAGATCATCCTGGAAGGCTCGCAGGAGTGGGACATCTTGTACCGCAAGTACTACAACGACGAGGTCAAGAAGCTGGGTCTGTAGGCGAAGACGAAAGCTGGCGTGCGTAGGTGAGGTGGCCATGGCAACTGCGGTGATGGTGTCTGTTGCGCAATACCTGCATTGCAGCGAGTACGAGCCCGATGCCGAATACGTCGACGGTGCAATCGAGGAGCGGCCACCCGGCGAGTACGACCACTCGACGTGGCAGCAATCGATCGAGCAATGGTTTCTTCAGCATGGACGCGCGTGGGGCGTGCGTGTTCGGTGCGAGTTGCGCATTCAGGTCAGTGCGACCCGGTACCGTGTGCCTGACGTGGTCGTCTTCGATCGCAGCCGACCCGTGGAACAGATCCTGACGCACCCACCGCTGGCCGTGTTTGAAGTGCTCAGCCCCG
The DNA here is from genome assembly GCA_964245045.1 of uncultured Acidobacteriaceae bacterium. GTDB lineage: Bacteria > Acidobacteriota > Terriglobia > Terriglobales > Acidobacteriaceae > Granulicella. Next base: position 22,448 of record CAXTLD010000042.1, read on the forward strand.
AAGATCGCATGGAGCGGACGCTGCGTAAGCTGCGGGATTATGCCGCCATGGGAATTGCGGAGATCTTTGTAGTGGATCCACAGGCCGACGAGGTTTTCCGGTTTCAGGGCGGTAGCCTCACGCCGTGCCTCGCTGTGCACCGCTTCAAAAGCGGCAACGCGTTCATCGACTGGGAAGCCGTTAGGCAAATGGAAGATTAGCTCGGGCGGCTCTTCCGTGCACGGTTCCGCTTTGGTATAGTGGACAAGTCGCAACGGGCCGATCCACCTCCCTCCCGTTCTGTGGCGATATGGTGTAACTGGTTAACACGTCGCCCTCTCAAGGCGAAGAGTTCGGGTTCGAGCCCCGATATCGCTACCAATCGACAAACACTGATCCGAATAGCATTGCCGAGATCGCCGGCACTGCGCTCAAGGTGGGCCCCTCCTTTGCGCGACCGGGCTCTCCGCTACAGTTCGAGCGAGCTCAGGTATCAGAGAGCTGTCTGTCGACCCGGAGCATGGGCAAGCTCCCTTGCCGCAACGAAGCGAGTACGGTGAACGCCCATAGAACACCAGCGAGCAGCTCGCCATGGTGTGCGAGCCCGGCGATATCGTCGCCAACTACGCTCGGTTTGTTGAGCACCCTTTCGATCATCCAAGCGACGGACGCGACCACTGTGAAGAGAGCGCCGGCAATCCGGAACGCGGAATACCAGCTCGTGCGGCTCAGCAGGATCAGCGCGGGCAGTGTCATGGCCACAACGGCAAGCTGCATCGCTTCGATGCCGATGTTGAAGCCAAGCACGGTGACCAGCCGATACCATCCTGTGACCCCGAGTTCACTGAGCGCGGAAGCGAAGGCAAGGCCGTGGACCAAACCGAACGCGGCGGCGATCCCTGCCTCACGCCCAGGAAATAGCGGGCGTAGCGCATGCAGGGCGGAGACGAGGATCGACACCGCGATTAAGATTTCGACGGGTCGGCTGGGGAGCCGAACCAAGCCAAAGCCCGACAGGGCAAGCGTAAGGGAGTGTCCGAGCGTGAAGGCCGTCACAATTCGTAGAGTCTGCACCACGGTCCGGCGGAGCGATGCGTGTTCTCGCCATCGACCACGGAGCGCGAGTAGGGGAGCCGGCAGCAGAAGCGTCAACAAAAACAGAAGATGATCCGTGCCCTCCGCGATATGGCGAACACCTAGTCGGAACGCTCCGCTGAACCCGCTCCATGTAGGCGCGTGCGAGGCCCCGGCATCCCCTTCAGCCAGCGTGACCTGGTAAACGGACTGGTTCTGATTGCGCGTCTGCCCTTCTAGCTGAAGCCTGTTGTCGTGCGGCACAAGACTGTTGACGAGGTAAACGGAGAGGTTGCGCTGATGATGATTTTCGAAGGTAAGGTGATGCCTTCCACCTCTAAAGGGGAGATCTGCGGCAAAGCCGATCTCGATTTCCCCTGTACCTAGCTTCATGCGTTCGAGCGAAGGAAAGCGCTCGGACGTCAGGTGAAGTGGGACGACCTCCGCGTCCTCCTTTAGCTGCAGATCGGCCATCACCGCTTCCGCATAGCGACGCCGTTCCCCCGCCGAGAGGACACCGTCGCCGTTGCTGTCGATGCTTGCAATGACGTCGGGAGCGACGGCAACGCCGGGCACCAGGCGCATCGTCGCCTGTACCGTTGCCGGCTCGATGGAGAGGATCGTGGCCTGAAGGTATTCGTCAAGACGGTGCGCCAGGGCTGGCCTTGTAAACATGCTTAGCGCAACTACGAACAGCAGTCCCTTCACTAGGCGCGAAGGTCTACTTCTGAACAGATCCCTGGCCATAGTCGTCTGTCGGATCGCGGTAGATTGTGTGCACGTGGTTCGTCGGCTCGTCGCTCTGCGGCGCGTATTCGATGACGAGGTGCGGTCCTTGAATGCGGTAGTACGCACTGATGTTGGCCCCAGGTTGGAAGTCGGTGGGACCGCTCCAGGCGAACCACGTCTCATTCAGATCGGCCTTGAGTTGCGCCATACGTGTTGCGGCCATGGTGTCGTTCATGATGCCCGCCCACTCTGCGATCACCTGCAGCAAAAGCGCTTTCTGCTGGCCGTTCATCGCGGAAACCTTCAGCCCCTCCGGACTAATCCGCTTGCCGTCCTGTCCGGGACCGAGTACAAGATCGGCGACCTTATAATTGAGCACGGCCTGCGAGCGCTGCTTTGCGTCGAGCGAATGAATCAAGGCGAGCGCCTCATCGCTCTCTCGTCCAAGCGGACGAATGGTCTTGCCCGCGAGCGTGAAGTGCGCCGGTTGGGCGCCCGTCAACGACGGTGTCATAATGCCTTTGCTACCGATGATTGTAATGTTCAACGCGAGGTGATGACCGCTGAACTGCAACATCCACGGGTTCGTCACGGACGGCTTGCCGAGGAAAGAGATGTAGTAGAGATCGCTCCCGAACATGTCGTCGCTGTTAAAGGGTGGGCGGCCTCTCTGGCCTCCAGCTGGCGGTGGACCTCCCGGCCCGAAAGGCGGTTGGCCTCCACCGGGGTTTGGCGGCGGACCGCCGCCCGGTGGATGTCCCTGACCGCGAGGACCCCGCTTGGACCCGTTCGTCTTGAAGTCGTCGTCCGCCAACCGAATCTCGTCTACTTTCTGGTAGCCCATGGGGCTGAGAACAACCTTCATCAACGCAAGCGCAGCCGCCTTTTGCGCGCTGTTCATGGTCTTCAGGCTTATCCCGCCGCGTGGCACGAAGCCGGTTGGAAAATTAGACCAGCGGGCCCGTTGTGCCTTGTCGTTGAAGTCGTAGACGACCTTTGCGCGTTGCGAGTCTGTGAGCGTCCCGAGGAACCGGTTTGCGGATTCGGTCACTCGATCGACAGGCTGTTGGGCGAAGGACGAAACGGCAAGGACGACCGCTACCGTGAGTTGACAGGCAAATCGGAGCAGATTCGAGGCGGAACGCATCGGATTCATGTGAGTGTATCGACGCGGGTGCGTTGTGGGAAGACTACTGTGCAGCCGCCTGAATTGCCGGAGCGCGCTCTTCTTCATCGCGGATGTGTGGATTAGAACTTAGCCGACAAAGTGACCGAGTTTCTCGCGTTTCGTTTCCAGGTAGCGCTGAAACGTGGGTTCTGAGGGAACGGTGGCGTCGAGGCGCTCGGTGACGTGGATGCCGGCGGCCTCGAGGGCGGCGACCTTGTCGGGGTTGTTGGTGATGAGGCGGACGGCGGGCACGTGGAGATATGCGAGCATCGCGGCGGGGAGTTCAAAGGCGCGGAGGTCGGTGGGGAAGCCGAGTTGGTGATTGGCTTCGATGGTGTCGAGGCCGGTGTCCTGTAACTGGTAGGCGCGCAACTTGGCCATGAGGCCGATGCCGCGGCCTTCCTGTTGCTCGTACAGCAGGATGCCGGCCCCCTCGTCGGCGATGCGCTTGAGGGCGAGGTGGAGCTGGTCGTGGCAGTCGCAACGGAGCGAGTGGAAGACGTCGCCAGTGAGGCATTGGGAGTGGACGCGGACGATGGGCGGCGCGGCGTGGACATCGCCCATGACCAGGGCGACGGCGCCTTCGATGGCCTTGCGGGAGGGATCGGGCTGGGGAATGCCCTCGAAGCCGAGGATGCGAAAGTGCCCCCAGCGGGTTGGAAAATCGGCCTCGGCGACCTTGGTGAGGCTGAGTAACGGCATAGGCATCAGTTTAGATTGCAGGGCCGGAAGAAGGATGCGGGCAAGTGGCAAGTGGCCAGTGGCAGTGTTGTGCCTTTTGGGTGATTGATGGCGGTCGCTACTTGGCATAGGTTTCGATGGATGAAGAAGTCGTACCGGGAGCTAAAGGTTTGGCAGGCCTCGTTGGATCTGACGGTGCTGGTGTATCGGCTCACCGGGAACTTCCCGCAGCATGAACTCTATGGCTTGAGTGCGCAGATGCGCCGTGCCTCCGTGTCCATTGTCAGCAACATCGCAGAGGGTGCGGGACGAAACACCCGCAAAGATTTCAAGCACTTCGTGTTGATAGCTCGAGGGAGCTTGTGTGAGTTAGAAACACAGCTAATGGTGGCTGTTCGCTTAGGGTACTGTAACCCGCAGCAAAGTGCAGGGGCAGAACACGTTATGCGAGACATCGGGCGCATGTTGAACGGACTATGTCGCTTTCTGGAAAACGAGATCGCCCGGAAACCTCCTCACTCAAACCAACACCCGTTCATTAGCCACTGAGCACTTGCCACTGACCACTTGCCACCTGCCACCTGCCACCTGCCACTTGCCACTTGCCACTAGCCCCCGAAGCGTAAAGTAAAGGCGTGCAGGGCGTCGATACCAAACTGCTGTTGATCACGCTGCTGGTGAAGCTGGGGGTGGCGGCCGCGGTAGCCAGTTCGCTGGCGCGTTCGGTGCGTTTCAAGCGCTTGTTGCTACTGAAAGACCGCACCCGGCCGGAGATGTTGCGCTTGTTGGCCTGGATCTGTGTGCCGCTGATGCTGGGCGTGTGGGTGCGTGTGCGCGTGCCGAACTTCCTGGCGGCGGATCTGTCCTTGCAGGCGACAGCGCTGCTTGGATTGCTGCTGGGCGCGCAGCCGGCGGCTCTGGGCGGAGCGTTGCTTTCGGTGCCGGCGATGGGCCACCATGAGTGGCTTGCTTTGCCCGTGAACGTAGGCGTGGGGCTCCTGTTTGGGACGTTCCGGCGTTTCGCGGATGAGGAGGCAATCTGGTCGTTCACGCCGCTGATCGACCTGAGCGTGTACCGGTGGGTGCGGCGGACCTTGCGCCGGCCGAACCTGGATCGTCAGATCTCGTTGCTGGTGTTGCTGATGGTGACGCAGCTGGCCGCGAGTCTACTGTCCGACATGCAACCGCGACGCTACTTCGAGTTGAACCCCGATAACTGGTGGCTGGAGGCGCTGGTGTGCGCGTGCACGCCGGTGATCGTGGGCATACCGCTGAAGATCTGGAACGCGGTGCGGATCGAGCGGAAGTTGGAAGAGCAGAGCCGGTTGTTGCTGGAGGCACGCCTGCTGGCGCTGCAGCGGCAGATCAACCCGCACTTTCTGTTCAACACGCTGAACTCGATTGCATCGTTGATTCGGTTGGAGCCGGAGCTGGCACGAGAGATGATCGTGAAGTTGGGGCGCATTCTGCGGACGCTGCTGCGGGAGCGCGATGCGCTTGTGGCGCTTGAAGAAGAATTGGCGTTTACCGATGATTACCTGGATATCGAGGTGGTGCGGTTCGGCGACAAGCTGCGCGTAGTGAAGGAGATCGCGGAAGAGGCGATGCACCTGGAGGTGCCGAGCATGCTGCTGCAGCCGCTGATCGAAAACAGCATCAAGCACGGGTTGGAGCCGCGATTGCATGGGGGAACAGTGACGTTGCGCGGGCGCGTGGTGAACGGTGAGTTGCTGATCGAAGTGGAGGACGACGGGGTGGGCATTGCACCGGACCGGATCGCCGACGCTGGAGCTACGGGGTTGGGCTCGGACGGCATGGGGATCGGCATGCGCAACGTGCGGGAGCGGCTCGAGGTGCTATACGGCGGACGCGGTGAGGTGGAGGTGACCAGCCGGCCGGGGCGGGGAACGCGCATACGGCTGCTGCTGCCGGCGCTGACCCGGCAGGACGTGGAGTTGCGTGGCGTGGGTGTGCTGCCCGCTGCAGGAACAGGCGCGGTGGCGCACGCGGGTGGAAGTTGAACGCGCTTTGCTAGAATGAGCGCGGCGGCGGAAGACCCTTGGCTGAGCTGATCGAGAGCATCACCAATCTGCGTGGGGCAAGCGTTCTGGTAGACCGGCGGCCGCGGTTGGACGAGCGTTTGCAGCACCGGGTCGCCCGCACGGGGGCAGGAAAAAAGAAAAATGGAAGGCAAAACGAACGTATGACTGAGATTGTGTCCATACACGCACGCGAGATTTTGGATAGCCGCGGCAACCCGACGGTGGAAGCCGATGTGGTGCTGGAAGGCGGCGTACGCGGGCGTGCGGCCGTGCCGAGCGGGGCGTCCACCGGTGAGCATGAGGCAGTAGAGTTGCGCGACGGGGACAAGGAGCACTACCTGGGCAGGGGCGTGCTGCAGGCCGTGGAGAACGTGGAGAGTGTGCTTGCGCCGGAGCTGAAGGGATTGGACGCGAGCAACCAGCGGCTGATCGACGCGACGATGCTTTCGGTGGACGGGACGGAGAACAAGGGGCGGCTGGGCGCGAACGCAGTTTTGGCGGTGTCAATGGCGTGCGCGCGAGCGGCGGCCGAGACGCTGGGCATGCCGTTGTACCGCTACCTGGGTGGGGTGAATGCGTGCATTCTGCCCACGCCGATGATGAACATTTTGAACGGTGGCGCGCATGCGGATAACAACGTGGATTTTCAAGAGTTCATGGTGATGCCGGTGGGCGCGGAAAGCTTTTCCGATGCGCTGCGCTGGGGGACAGAGGTGTTTCACACGCTGAAGGGCGTGTTGAAAAAGCGTGGGTACAACACCGCGGTGGGCGATGAGGGCGGGTTTGCGCCGTCGCTCAAGTCCAATGTAGAAGCGATCGAGGTGATCTTGGAGGCGATTGAGCTGGCGGGCTACAAGGCCGGTGAGGAGATCGCGATTGCGCTCGATCCGGCGGCAAGTTCGTTCTTCGATCGCACCAAGAATCGGTATGTGTTTCACAAGTCGGACAAGAGCGAGAAGACCAGCGAACAGATGGCGAGCTACTGGGAGAGCTGGACGCGGCAGTACCCGATTGTGTCGCTGGAGGATGGGCTAGACGAGAACGACTGGACCGGCTGGCGTTCTTTGACCGAAAAGATTGGCCGCAAGGTGCAGCTGGTGGGCGATGACCTGTTTGTGACAAACATGAAGTTCCTGCAGCGGGGCATTGACGAGGGTGTGGCGAACTCGATTCTGGTGAAGGTGAACCAGATTGGGACGATTTCGGAGACGCTGGACGCGATTGAGTTGGCGCGCCGCAATGGGTACACGGTGATCATCTCGCATCGGTCTGGCGAGACTGAGGACACGTTCATCGCGGACCTGGCGGTGGGCACGGGCGCGGGACAGATCAAGACGGGGTCGGCGTCGCGGACGGACCGGATCGCGAAATATAACCAGCTGCTGCGTATTGAAGAAGAGCTTGGTGGAGCCGCGATGTTTTTGGGGCGGACTGCGGTGAACTGCGGGGGCTAGGAAAGTGATCGTTTCTTTTGGCGACACTGAGGTGATTCATGGAGAGAACGTCTTTTCATCCCGGCGTGCATTTGCAGGTAGAACTGAAGGAATTGAACATGACCGCCGCAGAGTTCGCGGAGAAGCTGCATGTGCCATGCGACCGCGTTGTCGCTATTCTTGCTGAAGAAGAGCGCGTGAACGCAGAGTTTGCGCTCCGGCTCGCACACTACTTCGGGACCTCTGCGCTCTTCTGGCTAAACCTTCAGACTTCTTTCGATCTCGAAGAAGCCGAGAAGCAAGTCGGTGCTGAGATCCAAGGGCTCGATACGTTACAGGCAGCGTAAAGCGGTCTCCGTGGTTCTGTGACAGTTGTACTCTGCAAATCCCTTTCGATCCAGCGTGCAAAGAACGTCTTGCTGCGCTAAGCAAGTATTACCGCGAACATTGGTGACCATCAATTTAGATGGACGTAGCTGGTAGTCTGGGCGGCGCGCTTGGTATCGTCAGAGAATGGCGAAACACCCGGTGCTTCTGACGATTCTCGATGGTTGGGGTTACCGTGCGGAGACGCATGGCAATGCCATTGCGTTAGCGCGCAAGCCTGTGTATGACAAGCTGTTGCGCGAGTATCCGAACGCGCTGGTCCGGGCGAGTGAGCACTTCGTCGGTTTGCCAGATGGGCAGATGGGCAACAGCGAGGTGGGCCATTTGAACCTAGGCGCGGGTCGTGTGGTGCGAATGGACATGACGCGCATTGACACCGCGATTGCAACGGGTGAGTTCTTTGCGGACCCGGTGATTGTGGCTGGCATGGAGCATGCGGCGGTGGAGGCGCGCGCGCTGCACCTGATTGGCTTGCTGAGTGATGGTGGGGTGCATTCCCATCAGCGACACCTTTACGCGTTGCTGCGAATGGCTGCGCAGCGCGGGCTAAGCCGAGTGTATGTGCATGCGTTTCTGGATGGACGCGATACGTTGCCGACCTCGGGGGCTGGGTATCTCGAGGAGCTTGCAGCGCGCTTTGCAGAGTACGGTGTGGGCAAGCTGGCGAGTGTGAGCGGGCGCTACTTTGCAATGGATCGGGACCTGCGCTGGGAGCGGGAGCGCAAAGCTTTCAATGCCATGGTGCGCGGGCAGGCTGAAGGTGGCGCCTACGTGGACGCCATTGCGCGGGTGCGGGAAAGCTACGGCAACGGCGTGACCGACGAATTTGTGGAGCCGTTCGTGTGCGTGAACGAGGCGGGCGAATCGGTGGCGCGCATAGCCGATCATGATGCGGTGATTTGTTTCAACTATCGCGCCGACCGTGTGCGGCAGATTACGCGGGTGCTGGCGCGCCGCAGTGGGCTGACGAAACACGCAGGGCTCGATCTGCCCAAGGCCGCGGAGTTGGAGCTGGAGATCCCGCGCGTGGGTGTTCCCGAGGCGCTGCACTTTGTGACAATGACGCAGTACGACAAGAACTTTGCGCTGCCGCGAATCATCCCGGCGGAGAGCATGGACAACCTGCTTGCCAACGTGATGGCCAAGCATGATCTGCGCAACCTGCGCGTGGCGGAGACGGAGAAGTATGCGCATGTGACGTACTTTTTCAACGGCGGGATTGAGACGCCGTTTGCGGGCGAAGATCGGGAGCTGGTGCAGTCGAAGAAGGTGGCCACCTACGACCTGGCGCCGGAGATGAGTGCGGAGGGGATTGGCGACATCGTGGAGCGGACGTTAGGCGATCGGGCCTTCGATGTGATGATTGTGAACTTTGCAAATGCGGACATGGTCGGGCACTCGGGGAAGATCGAGCCGACGGTTCGCGCGGTGGAGGCGGTTGATGCGCAGCTGGGGCGCATCTACAACGCGGTGCGGGCTGCCGGGGCGAGTTGGATCCTCACCGCCGACCACGGCAATGCCGAGATGTTGATCGATCCGATAAGTGGCGGCCCGCACACGGCGCACACGACCAACCCGGTCCCGTTTGTGCTGGTGACGGATGGGGGAGCGAAGGTGGGTGTGCGCGAGGGTGGGAGCTTGCGAGACATTTCGCCGACGATGCTGGGGCTGCTGGGGCTGGAGCTGCCGAGCGAGATGACGGGTGGGGACCTGCGGGTCGCGCTTGGGTGAGACCTATTCGGTTTGCGGTGCGGCGGCGACGCGGAGAACGATGGAGCCCATGCCCGCGCTGCTGGCGTACTCGCGGTGAGCGGCCTGAATCTGGTCCATGGGAAACACGGCCTTGATCGGTACAGAGATGACGCCGCGAGCGAGCCAGTCGAGCAGAAGCGCAAGGTCCGCGAGGTAGTGCCGAGAGTTGCGCCTTAGGCCGTAGAACGTGGTGCGCTTGCGTGACCAAAAGGCCAGGTTGCGGGCGAACAGCTTGAGAATCACCGGAAGCGGATGACCACGTGGGGTCTTCTTGAGCACGGGCAGATTGAGGCCGTACGCAACGAGGATGCCGCCCCGGCGCAGGATGGAGTAGGACTGGTCGAAGCTCTCGTACCCTAAAGGATCGAAGACGGCGTCTACGCCGCCTCCCGCTTGCATGTCCGCAGTCCAAGAGGTGTTCGCGTAGTCGAACGGGATGGCCCCGAGCTTCCGCAGTTCCTCGTGCTTGGCCTTGTTCGCTGTCCCGAAAGCCTTTGCGCCCTGAAGGACGGCGAGTTGCAGCAGAGCGCCGCCAACAGCCCCGCTGAGGCCATGGATGAAGACAGCCTGACCCGGCTTAAGCCGAGCGGATCGGTGGACCATCTGGTAGGCCGTTACCCAATCGAGTGGAAGAGCCACGGCGGCCTGCCGATCGATACCATCCGGCACCGGAACAAGAAAGCGTTCGGGCAGGTTGATGCGCTCGGCTTGTCCGTCGTACTTGGACAGACAGACGACGCACTCCCCGGGCTGAATGCGAGTGGCGCCTTTGCCGTTTGCCGCTACTGTGCCGAGGACAGAGTAGCCCGGGGTAAGAGGAGCCTTGCGCTGAAAGGGATAGATGCCTCGGCGCATGTTGACGTCAGACCCGGAAACAATGGAGTACTCGACCGCAAGCTGCACTTCTTTGGCGCTGGGCGGCGCAATCTGATCCTCGACGATGGCGAGCTTGGATTCATCGCCAAAGGCGGTGATGAGCACTTTGCGGATCTTCGTCATGCGTCACTCCCTTGCTTTGCTTACCGGTTAGAGCTGGCGACGGTTTTCAAGGGCGCGCGTCATGGTGATCTCGTCGGCGTATTCGATGTCGGAGCCGGCAGGGACGCCTGTAGCGATGCGGGTGATCTTGAGGTGGGGGTAGAGCTTGTGAGCTTCGTCGGCGAGATAGCGGGCGGTGGCTTCGCCTTCGACGGTGGGGGAGGTAGCGAGGATAAGCTCGCCCATTTCGCCTTGGTTGGATGCGTCCTCGGCGAAGGCGAGGCGGGGCCAGAGATTGGTCAGGCGGAGTTGGTCGGGGCCGACGCCGTTCACGGGCGAGAGCGTGCCATGGAGGACGTGGTACACGCCATTCCATGTGCGTGTCTTTTCGATGGCGGCAATGTTGGTGGGTTCTTCGAGAACGCATATCTGGGTATGGGAACGGGACGGACTGGTGCAGAAGCTGCAAGGGTCCACGTCCGTGACGTTGTTGCACACCGAGCAAAGGCGCAGCGCCTGTTTGAGGGCCTGAATGGCGTGGGAGAGCGCGCCGGCATCGTGGTCGGAGGAGCGAAGGATGTGGAAGGCGAAGCGCTGCGCCGTCTTGTTGCCGACGCCTGGGAGCTTGCGAAGTTCTTCGATGAGGCGCGACATCGGTGGAGCGAAGCGGGTAAACATTTCTTAGTTGTCAGTTGCTAGTTGTCGGTTGTCAGTTGCTAGTAGTCAGTGGTGTGCCTGCGATGGGGCGAAGGTCTGGGATAGGGCGGACGCGGGTGAGCAGCCACTAGCCACTAGCCACTTAGAACCCAGGCAGGCCGAGGCCGCCGAGCATGTCGCCGGCGCTGGCTTGGGCGGCTTGATCGGCTTTGCGGCCAGCTTCGTTGATCGCCGCGACGATAAGGTCCTCGAGCATGGTGATGTCCCCGGCAGCGGCGGAGGCAGCGGCAGGCGTAATGGTGAGCTTAAGCAGCTCTTTGCGCCCGTTCATACGAGCCTGTACGGCGCCGCCGCCGGAAGAGGCCTCCACGATCGTTTGGGCGAGCTTTTCTTCCATGCTGTCGCGCATGGCGTTGGCCTGAGAAAGCATGTTTTGCATTTCGGAGAAGTCCATACAGCCTTTCGTTGTTCGTTGTTCGTTAGGTGAGCGGTGCTTTGCTTCCGAAGTTGCCTTGTTGCTTGAGCTTGTTGCTGTTCGGCGAAGCCGCAACGAACAACGGCATCACCCTTTTCTAAGGTCGATGACGTTGGAGAGTTCGGCGGCGAAGAGGCGTTTTGCTTCCTGGACGCGCGGATGTTTTTCGGCGAGCTCCGCGGCGCTGCCCTGGGCGGCGGGACGGGCCTTCTTGGGGTCGCCATTGCCGTTGGTGGGCTCGCCGGGAAGAATTTTGACCTGCAGGTGCGCAACGCCCTGGTCGCGGAGTGTGCCTTTTAGGATGCGGGCGGTCTCGGCATTAAGAACGGCGGGCAGCATGATCTTAGACAGCGTGGTTTGGATCGTAAGTGTCGAGTCGACGAGAGTCCAGGTGGCATCTTCGAGCTGCTCGGCTGCGGAGGTTTGCCCTTTGATGGCGAGGAGGGCGCGGACAACAGCGGTTTGCAGGGCGTCGGTGGAGGCGGTGTTTTGAGTTTGGGTGTTTGCGGGGTGGGGGGAAGG
>CAXTLD010000043.1:0-34181 GCA_964245045.1 uncultured Acidobacteriaceae bacterium
ACGCAACACTGTCTCGGTGGGGACGAACCCGTGTACTAGGGTGCCGGCCAAGCAGTTGGCTAACATCGCGGCTATCTGTTTGCGCTGGGGCGGGGGGGGCCACGCGCGGGTAGGGGCGATCAGCTTCCCGGTACACCAGGCAGCTGAGGCGCGAGCGGCGGCGACGCAAATCGTGGCGGAGCTGCGGGGGCAGTGAACGAAGACTGGCGCGAGATAGCGGCGATGCTCAATGCTTGTGAGTATCTCGATCTATGCAACCTTACAGGATTAGAAGATCTAAAGCTGACCCTAACCATCAAGGAAGCCCGAGTCCAGAACGACCTTGTGAATCTCCTGGACCGACCAGTTGACCTACCATTCCTGGCGGATGCTAGGCCGATTGAATCGGACAGATTGTGCCGCGTGTTTGAGATCGTCTACGACGACCCTACCTCCGTGACGATGGTGAACGAGAGCTATGGCCGCTATCCGGAAGCCCCTGAACGTTTTGACGGCAGGAATGTTCGTATCTTCTCTTGGTCTTACCTGCTCGATCTAACGCGTAAAGCTACTTATGCTTCAGACGAATACCCTGGGCCAGGGCCACTCCAGCACCATTCGATAGTCTGTCTGAACCATGTCATAGACGTGATCACGACGAAGGATCCCACAGGGCGCGTTCTTAGCGAACCCCTGGGAAACCTATAACTTCAAGTGCAGCTTGGTGATGTCATTAAACATCACCAGCACCGCAAACAAGATCAGGCACACAAAGGCAACCTGGTACACGCGTTCCTTAATGACCTGATTGACGTCGCGGCGCATGGTGGCTTCGATCAGCAGAAACAGGATCATGCCGCCGTCGAGCACGGGGAAGGGCAAAAGGTTCATGATGCCCAGGTTGATGGAGATCGAGCTCATCAACCGCAGCAGCGTCCAGTGGCCGTCGCGGGCGGCGACGTCGATCATTTGCGCCATGCCCACAGGGCCGCTGACGGACTTAACCGCGACCTGCCGGGTGAACATGCCTTTCAGCACGCGCAGGATCAGGGTGGAGTCATCGGCGTTGTCCTGGAGTGATTGCTTCATCGACTGGCCGAGTGGAAGCTTGACGATATCGATCGGCGGCCTTTGTGCTTCAAAGCCGAGGCGGTACGTGGGCTCCGCGCCGGGCGTGGACAGCTTGCGGGGTACCACCGGGAGCTGCATTTCCCGGCCGTTGCGCTGCACAACGAGCACCGACGGCGCACCGGCGCGGTCTTTCAGGTAGGCGAGCAGCGCCTGAATGCCGTGCGGGGCGAAGCTGTCGATACGGAGGATGCGATCGCCGGGGAGCAAACCGGCCTGTGCCGCCGGCGTGTCCGCCGCGACCTGCTTCACCACGATGGGCGCGGTCTGCTCGCGAGGAAGCAGGCCGAGGGGACCGAAGAGATCGCTGCCGGACGGGCCCGCGTCGTCCAGGGCCGGGGTGGTCAGGGTGCCGGTGCGGTCCTGGCCATTGTGCTGGAACGTGAAGGGAACACTTTGGTTGGAGCGCAAGACGCTTTCGTCCAGAAATCGAAGCCAGGTGGGCGTGTCGTGGCCGTTCAGGCTCAGGATGGTGTCGCCGGCGCGGACGCCCTGCTGGGCAGCGGGCGTGCCGGCGGGGACATAGTCGACCACCGCAGGCTCGTTCAGGAACTGGCCGATCTCGTGGTGAAAGTGCGCCACAATGGCCAGCAAAACGAAGGACAGCAGGAAGTTGGCAACCGGACCGGCCAGGGCAATCAGTACGCGCTGCCAGCGCGGATGGGCGTTGAAGTCGCCGGGGTCGGCGGCGGCCTCACCGGGCTGGTCGCCCGCGAACTTGACGTAACCGCCAAAGGGCAGCAGATTGAGGCGGTAGTCGGTGCCGCCGCGGCGGACGCCGAACAGGCGTGTCCCGAAGCCGATAGCGAAGGCTTCCACGCGCACGCGGCAGGCCTTGGCCATGGCAAAGTGGCCGAACTCGTGAACCAGCACCATGAAACCGAGGACAATCAGAAACTCGACGATGACCTGAAGGAGATGCATGCGGGCGAACAAAACCTCGTAAATTGGCTGCTGCTAGGCTGGCGCTGGGACTCCCGCGACCGTACGGACTGCTTCGCGGGCCTGCTCGCGGGCCTGCGCATCAAGCGCCAGCACCTCCGCAATGGACTGCGGGGAAGCCGCGGACGTGAGCGCCAGAACACCTTCGATTGTACGCGGGATGCCCAGAAAAGGCAGTGACCCGTGCAGGAAGGCGTCTACGGCTATTTCGTCAGCCGCGTTCAGGGCGATGCAGTGGGCCTGGCTTGCGGCCGCAGCCTCGTAGGCCAGGCGGAGGCAAGGGAAGCGCTCGAAGTCGGGTGGCTGGAAGTCGAGCTGGCGAAGGGCGGTCAGGTCGAAGGTAAGGTCAGAGGGGATGCGCTCGGGCCAGCTGAGGGCGTAAAGGATGGGCAGGCGCATGTCCGTAACCGAGATCTGCGCCAGGATGGAGCCGTCGACGTACTCGACCAGCGAGTGGATAGTGGACTGCGGGTGTACGGTGACGCGGACGCGCTCCGGAGGGAGATTGAAGAGGCGGCAGGCCTCGATAATCTCCAGGCCCTTGTTGAGCATGGTGGCGGAGTCGACCGTGATGCGCTGCCCCATGGTCCAGGTCGGGTGCTTGAGCGCCTGCGCGGGCGTGATGCGGGCGAAGTCCGCGAGCGGCGTGTTGCGGAAGGGACCGCCTGAGGCGGTGAGCCAAATCTGCTTCACCTCGTTCGCCTCGCCACCCCGCAGGCACTGGTGCACGGCGTTGTGCTCGGAGTCGATGGGCAGAAGCACAGCGCCATGCTGGCGAGCGGCGGCGAGGATGAGGTCGCCCGCCGCGACGAGACACTCCTTATTGGCCAGGCCGACGGTTTTGCCGGCGAGGACGGCGGCGTAGGTGGCCTCGAGACCGGCGACCCCGACGATGGCGGAAACAACGAAATCGACCGTGGGCAAGGTGGCGACGCGAACAGTGCCTGCGGTGCCATGCACGACCTCGGTACCGGTAATCCCGGCATCACGAAGACGTGTGCTGAGCCGGTCAGCCAGCGGTTCCGTGGCAACGGAAAGGACCTCGGGACGCCAGCGTTGCGCTTGGCTGAACGCCAGGTCGAGGTTGGCGCCAGCGGCAAGCGCGACAGGCCGGAAGCGCTCCGGGTAGGTCTCGCACAGGTTCAGGGTGGACTGACCGATGGAGCCGGTCGAGCCGAGCAGGGCGATCTTCTTCACAGAAGTATTCTCGCAGAGTCGGCATCGGCTCCGGGCGAAGCGCCCCGGGGGAACGACCGTTCCACCCGGGGCCGGGTCCGTTACTTCAAGGCCAAAGGTAACGTCAACTTGGGGTTGGCCCTTTGGGCCAGGTCGAGGGCCTGCTGGGGAAACCACGCGCCGGCTGTGGGGTCAGTCAAACCCCAGAGCGGGTCGAAGGTCGCCTGCCCTTGGGCCGTGGTTGGCCACTTCGGCTGCGTGTAGCGGGTGTAGTCCCAGGCGCGTACACCCCCTTGAGCGTCGCACATGCCATCGGACTGACCGGGCGTCTTCACCCAAAGATAAGCGTCCAGAAGAGGCGTGCCGGTGTTGGCCGTCGGACGAAGTCCGAGGCCGCGTCCCGGAGGGTTGCACCATCGCCCGTTGGTCAGGGTCTGCACCGTTGCCAGGGCCTGGTTGTAGGGCGGGTTCGCATACACGCTGGTATCGAGCGGGCCCTGCCCGTTGCGGCTGGTGTCCAGGATGAAGTGCGTAGAGGGGGCGGCGCTGCCGAGGTTCATCTGGAACCACTGATCGGTGTAGACCCAGGTTGCAAAGTTGTTCGGATCGACCGGACCCTGGGGCGAGTAGTACTGGCTGGCGCACCAGCTGTAGTGCCCCAAACGCCAACCGCCGTCCTGCGCGTTGTTAGCAAAGGCGATGCATTCGGAGATCCAGGTGTCGTACTTCACCTCGTTCTCGGTCGCGAAATAGTTCGAAACGTTGGAGAAGAAACCCTGCGCATTGGCCAGACCGCCGGCCTCGAGCCGCGCGGCCATGTCACCCACCGCGTGCCATCCACTGTTGCCGGCGTCAAGATAGACCGAGGTGCCGGGCTTGGCCTCGAGCGCAGTCACCGCGTAGTTGATCTGCGTGTAACGGTCCGCGGTGGCCTGCGGAATGTTGACCTGGGCCGGGTTGTAGCCGCAGTCGCTGGGCAGGTTGGCCAGAGCGTCCGGCTCCACAGCAATCACGGCTTTGCGGGTGCCGATCGCCGTTGTGATGGCGTCGAGCCAAGCTTCGTAGTCTGTTGTGTTTTGCGCGCCGCCGGCCGAATAGCTGCCGCAGTCGCGCCCCGGGACATTGTACAGCACAAAGACCGGCACGGCGCTCTGGAACGCGGCCTCGCCGAGGGTGGTCCTTACGGTCTGGGCTACCTGCGAGGGCGTGCCGCTGGTGAGCCAGACGGCTTGTGGCGTCAGTTCCATCGCGCCAAGCAGCGCGGCGTTCTGCACCTGCTTCGCTTCCAGCAAACCCAGGATCTGTTGCACCGATCCTTGTGCCGGGGGCGGAACAAAGAACCGGGTGTCCGCCGGCAACGCCCTGTCCACGGATGCAGTTTGGGCGACGGCGCCGAGCGTGGCAAGCACGACGGTGGTGGCGGCAGCAGCTCCGTTACGGAGACGGCGTCCGAAGCGACGGCTGGAGTGACTCGGATTCAAAATGTACCTCGGGCTATCTTTTGACAACCGCTCTCTTATAGAAGAGCGTATTCAGCCCTGTCAACGAGGGTCGTGGGCTTTACAGCGCTTGCCGCAACAGCAGCACGAACCAGAGCACCGGCGCGGCAAAGAGGAGGGCGTCGATGCGGTCGAGGATGCCGCCATGTCCGGGCAGCAGGGTGCCGGAGTCCTTGACCCCGACACCGCGCTTGAGGGCGGACTCGGCGAGATCGCCCAGTTGGGCAGCGAGGTTCAGGGCTACGGCCAGCAGGACGAACTGCCACCATGGCCAGCTTGTGTGTAGGCGCGTGAAAGTGGAGTTGTGGCGGCTGAACCAGTCGCCGAGCAGGATGAGGCCCATGCCGAAGGCGACGCTGCCGAGGACGGAGGCGATCGAGCCTTCCCAGGTCTTGTTGGGCGAGATCGTGGGCGCGAGCTTGCGGCGGCCAAAGGCGCGGCCAATGTAGAGCGCGGCGATGTCGCCGCACCAGACGCAGAGGAAGAGGAAGAGCAGCAGCGCGGTGCCGTCCTCGGCGGCGAGGATGCGTGGGATGAGCGTGAGCGGCCAGGCGACATAGACCAGCAGCAGCAGACCGGCGCCGGTTGCCGACAGAACGCGTGGCAGCGGGGAGCGGAAGCTGTTCCAGGTGAACAGGCCCAGCGTGAGGATCGAGACGGCAACCAGCGGATCGAGCCAAGCGTTCGCGGTGAAGGCAAACAGCGCGACGATGGCGAGGAGGGTCCAGGCGAGCGGGACAGGGCTGGCTGCCTGCGCCGTGAGGCCGCGGAACTCGAGCGCGGCGAGCAGGGCGACCACGGCGCTGAAGACGGTGATCAGCCAGGGGATCTCGAAGTAAACCAGCGCGAAGACGACGAGGACAAGGACCGCGCCGGTAAGGATGCGTTTCATGGGCTCTGACGAGGATACAGGCAGGTCCCGGTTAGCCCGAGCGTAGGGCTTAGGAATGCGGGAATCGAGGCGCAAATGCTCAAGGTTCTGGGTGGGTGTGTTGATGAGGCTGGAAGCGAATCAGTCGCTACGGCTTGTTTGTTATGAGGTCTCTATAAAACAAGGTTTCGCGCACCAAGTTTTCGCCTTTAGTTGACTGGCTGCTGATTATATCTCTTTCGACCGTGATGGCGTCAGAACTTATCGACCTTATCGTGGTTCGGGGGAGAGGGTCACTGCGGTAGACACTTTTGAGCCCTGAAGGTGTATTTGCGAAAATCTGTATAGTTAGCGCAGTTTGCGAGTCACCAATGTGGAAGCCGCTGAGTATCAACAAGCTTGCCCCCTGAGAAGACGTCAAGAATGAGCAAAGAATGTAGAGCCGACAAAATCGGGCTCAATGGACGCCTGCAAAATCCAGCCTCGACTCGTTTCTCGAAACACCTCGAGATATGGCTTCGTGCTTGGAATGCCCAGCCCTCCTCTGATCAACCAATACGCCACAACCCGTAGCCGTACAGCGCCACCTACTTGAGAAACAAAGGGTACGTTCGTCTCCTCATCCCAGAGATCGTAGTCCGCACTCTTTTGAAGACATACCAGGTACTGGCGAATGTCGGAATCGCTCTGGCCTGAACTTACTTGATAGCGTATTTGCGTTTGCACCAGTGTGTGCAACTTTGAAGTTAAAGGGCTAATACCGCCGTTCTGGGCGAGTCGCTTCGCATCAACTTTCGTCTTGGTAATCAGCTGTTCTGCAAGATGTTGGTATTCCGGTCTATCTCTCGAGCAAGACTGCGCCTTACATCTGGCAATAAAAGGTATGGTGAATAAACACGCTAAGATGTAGCCCAGTTTAGGGTATTTGTACCACTGCCGCATTGCCTAGCCTCCCTCTCTCAAAAGGGCACCAAACTGGAGCCGAGCTCAGGACAGCGGGCCAAGGGAAACGGCGGGCTTGCCGCTGAGGCGCTGGGCGATGTGGTAGCCGAGGGCGTCGGTGATGGAGCCTGGGCCGGGGCTCGTGTTGGAGAGGACGATGAGGGCGAAGTCCTGCCCGGGGTTGAACATAGCCATGGAGGAGTAGCCGCCCGTACCACCGTTGTGCCAGTACGTCCCCGTCGCGTCAATGAGGAACCAGTTGAGGGCGATGTGGTTATCAGGGTCCAACGCGACGCGCGGGACGTGCGAGGCGGCCAGGGCCGCGGCGAGCGTCTTGCCTTGCGGGGTGGCCGCGGCTCCGGTCGCCAGCCGCTCTGGGTGAAGTTGGGCTTCAAGGTAGGTGAGCATGTCGGCGGCGGTAGAACGGATGCCGCCGGCGCCGGCGAGCGCGTCAAAATCCCAGTTGGCGGTGGGTTGGTGATCGCCGTCGTAACCCTGAATGAGGTGGGCGCGCATGGCTGGGGTCAGCTGGATGGCCGTATCGTGCATGCCGAGCGGGCCGGTGATCTGCTGCCGCAGGAGCTCGGGGTAGGCAAGTTTGGCGCGGTTGGCGAGGGCCTGGCCGAGCAGACCAACGCCGACATTGGAGTAGCCGAATGGCGCGTTGGAGGGCAGGGCTAGACCCTGTTTGGTGATGAACTCGTAGAGGCGTTGGGCGTTGTAGTCGGCGTAGGGGTTTTTGGGGTCGGCGGGGTGAAAGTTATCGGGTATCCGGGGCAGGCCGGAGTGCTGGTCGCTCAGGTCGAGCAGGGTAATCTCGCGCAAAGGAGTGGGGTTACCGACGTTTCCGGGCGGAAGGGCGGTGGAAACCACGGTCTCGCTGACTGCGCCCGGATGGACGACGATGCCGGGCGGAAGGAGCTCACGGACAGGGGTGTCGAGGCGGACGAGGCCCTGCTCCGTCATCTGCGCGAGGATGAGGCCGGTGAAGGTCTTGGTGATGGAGCCGATCTCGAAGACGGAGCCCGACTCCCCTGTGCCGTAGGTGAGAATGCGGCGTTGACCGTGCTGCACGACGCCGACCGTGATGCCGGCATGGGTGGCCGGGGCGAGGGCACCGTGGTCAAGCGCGGCGGTAAGGTCCTTCTGGAGAACGCCTTGCAGGTCGGCGAGCGGCACGGGCGGAAGGGCGGGGTCTACGGCCGCTTTGGGGCCTGCTTTGGGCGGGATGGCCGTCTGCTGACGGGCAAGGTTGAGCGGCAGGCTGCCGCCGCCCTGCGACCACGTGCCGGTCAGGCTATTGCCGCCAGCGCCCAGCGTGCCGCTCCAGCCCCCGCTGACGGCAGGAACTTTGACGTCCACGTGATTGCCAATGACCGCAAGTTGGCAAGGGATGCCGAAGGCGCCCTGGTCGATGCTGTCGAGAACGCAGGCGCCGGGGCCAGTGATGTCCGGTTGGAGATGGAACTGGATGCGTAGCGTTTGCGGGCCGGCTGCAAGGGTGCCGAGCCAGACGCCGGAGACGGTGGGTGGCGGCGTTTGCGCAGCAGCGGCAAGCGCAATGAAAAGCAGGGCGAGAAGCGTTCGGAGTCTGACCATGATGGGGGAGTGTACGCGGGACGTGGCAAGTTTGCGAGTGTGTCTTCGAAGGGGCGGGATAGGCCGGGGAAGGCCGGGCCCAGAACTGCGCGGACACCCACCCAGGCGTCAGAAGAGGGCGGAAGGGTGGGTGCCCGTGTGTTAGCCGAGGAGGTTCGGTTGAGCGACCCAACGTTTGCACATGGACAGACCCACAACCCCGAGTGCCAGGCCCGTGATCGTCAGCACCAACGGGTCTGGCTCCGGGGTCGTGGCCACGGGTGTCGGCTGGAAGGTGGTGACCCAATCGCCTGTGAAGGCGGTCGGCGTGGCTCCGTCGAAGAAGACGTTGACGAAGTAATCGTTACCGGTGGCGAGGTTGAACGACGGGTCCTGAGCGAGAAACTCGATGGTATCCGGGGCGGTCTGAAACGCCTCGAAGGGCTCAAGCCCAGCGGTAGTATTGCAGAATGTGGTGCCACCGCCGATGGCGCCGTTACAGGCGGACGAGTTGCCGATGGCAATCGAGGCCGCATCTATGGCGCCTCCGCCGGTGAAGCTGATGACGAAGCCGTAGGCAGGGTTGGCTTCGCCGTATGCCGTGACGCCGAAGCCGACACCGGGGCTGCCCCAGTCGTTGAGGTAGCCCGTGGCGGCAGCGTTACCGTCGGCATTGAAGTTCCAGCGTTCGGTCGGGCTCACGAGCGTGCCGTTCGGTCCCGAACCACTAAAGGCGTAGTCGGCGCGCGCCGCTGGTGCGATGCATCCGCAGGCAATGCAGAGTGCAAGAAGCTTGATGGCTTTCATGGTGTTATCTCCTTAGGGCAAAAGCAGGATTTTCGGCGCGCGAAGTATGTCGGCACCGAGGCAACAAGAGGAAGGGGCCCGGGAGCTGCTGTCCTGCAAAAAAAGCGGCTGCGCGGTGGGTTACATCACCCACTACGGGCGACTTATCTGTATCTCTGAAGGGACAACCCGAGCGTAGCACGGTGCTTGAGATACGCCAGCAATAAATTTGTGCTGGGTCGGCAAGGGCTGGACGACCCATGCAGACGTCGGGCGTGCCAACTTGCGTCCCCCTCTGGTTGAGCGGTGCTAGCGGCGGGCGAGGTGAGCTTCTGCGGGCGGCGGGGTACTGGACAGGTGCTCGTCGGAGCCTTCGCCGAGGCCGCCGAAGCGACGTTCGCGGGCCTGGAAGTTGGCGATGGCTTCCAGCAGATGGGGGCCGCGGAAGTCGGGCCAAAGGCGGTCGGTGACGAAGATTTCAGCGTAGGCGATCTGCCAAAGCAGGAAGTTGGAGATACGCTGCTCGCCGGAGGTGCGGATGACGAGGTCGGGGTCGGGCATGCCGGCGGTGTACAGCGCGGAGCTGATGCCGGGCTCATCGATGCGGGCGTTCACCGCGTCGTCGACGCCCTCGGCGGCGAGCATGTCCTCGAGCGAAATGCCGCGGTGGGCGGCTTCGGCCAGCATCCGGTGGGCGAGGGTGCGCGCGGCGTCGACGAGCTCGGTGCGGGAGCCGTAGTTCAGGGCGAGGGTGAGCGTGGTGCCGGTATTTTTGGCGGTCTTCTCGCGCGCCCAGAGCATCGTGTCCTGGACCTCAGCGGGCAGCTCGTGTGTGCGGCCGATGTAGGCGATGCGGATGTTGTTGTCCTGCATGCGTTGCAGGTTGGAGACGAGGTAGGTCTTCAGCAGCTTCATCAGGAAGCCGACTTCGGACTTCGGGCGACGGAGGTTGTTTTCGAGCGAAAAGGCGTAGAGCGTCAGCCAGGGGAGGTCGATGCGCGAGGCGGTCTCTACGACGAACTGGACGCTTTCGGCGCCTTGCTGGTGACCCAGAAAGCGCTTCAAGGCGCGCTTGCCGGCCCAGCGGCCGTTGCCGTCCATGATGATGGCGACGTGCTGCGGGATCCGGGCGGGGTCGAGCGTGTCGTAAAGGGCGCGCTCTTCGGGGGAGAGTTCGTGCGCCCGATGGGAACGCGTGTAGGTGCGGACGGAGGTGGGCGCGGGCACTGCGGTTGCCTCAGAGGAGAGGGTAACGGAAAAAGAGCGAGGGAGGGAACTGGGGGGTGAATTTCGCGCGGAGTTAGGGGCGAAAGCAACGGCAACAGCACCGGGAGGTGCAGGGCTTTTGACAGCCCTGCTGGAGGAGGCGCGCGTGGCTCGGTGTGAAGCTAGGCTGTGCGGCGGGTGCGCGTTTGGGCCATCTCCCGCACGTGGTTCAGGAAGATGGACTTCTGGGTGGAGGTAAGGTGGGGGGCGAACTTGGCGATCTCGGCGAGGAACGGGTCCGCGGTGAGGAGGTCGGCCTCGGTCTGGTGGCGCTTGGGGGCATCGCGCAGAAGCGCGGAGATGTCGACCTGGAGCGCCTTGGCGAGACGGTCGAGCGAACCAAGCGTGGGCATGGCCTTACCGTTTTCAATTTTAGAGATGTACGTACGCGGCACATTCATGCGGCCGGCCAGCTGGCGTTGCGACAGGTTACGCACTTTGCGGAGATCGCGCACGGCGTCGGCAACCTGGAGCGTGTCGCCCTTGGGCTCGGCGGCGGCGGGGGTGGGCGCGTGCGGGACGAGCGCGATAGCCGGCTGGAGCTTGGGCTGCTCAGGAAGCAGCGACTTTTTGCAGCGCCGGCAGGTGTTGACGGGGGTGCTGAACTGTACGAGCTTGCAGTGCTCGCACTTGAGGACCTCGCGCTCAGCCGTGGTGGCGGCGCTGACGGGTGCCAGAGTTACTTCCATGATGTGTGTTGCGGGCGGCTGCCAGAGCGAGGCGCCGCAGCACCTGTTGTTGCATGAACAAATAGGTGATGTAACCACAATGACACTGGGTACACGGGGCGTCAAGGGGTATTCCGTAAGGTAAGGGCAAGCAACCCGGAAAAAAGCGGGGAGGAACCAAGAAAGTAACGGGTGGGGTGATGTGCTGGATGAAGTGTTGGGTCGAATCGAGCGCTGCTACGAGGTTCTTTGGCAGACTATGAGGGAACGCGAGGGGCGGCATCAGTCGTCGCTGAACAGCGTAGGGGACAGGAGAACGCAATTGTTCGAAGGATGCGATGTGGTAGCGGCGGAAGCTCTTCTGCGGGAGTGGACCGCCGGGGAGTCGCTGGTGAAGCATGGGCTGGCGGTGGCCGCCTGCGTGGAAAGCTACGGAATGCGCGAAGCGGGGCGGCAGGGACTGACGGGCGAGCCGGCGCGGGCAATGGCCGACTGCTATCGCTGTGCGGGGCTGCTGCACGACATGGACTATGAGCGACACCCGAGCCTGGAGGAGCACCCGTTTGTGGGTGTCCGCTTTTTACGCGAGCAGGGGTGGCCGGAGGAGATCCTGCGGGCCATCCTGGCGCATGCGGACTACTCCGGCGTGGTGCCGGAGACGCATCTGGAGCGGGCCTTGTTCGCGTGCGATGAGCTGGCGGGCTTCTTGACCGCGTGTGCGCTGGTCAAGCCCTCGCGGCGCATCGGCGACGTGGAGGTGGCAGGGGTGCGCAAGAAGATGAAGGATAAAGGTTTCGCGCGGGCGGTGAAGCGCGAAGACATGGAACGCGGAGCGGCGTTGCTCGGGCTGCCACTTGAGGTGCACATCGGCAACTGCCTAGCGGCGATGCAGGCGCGGGCAGGGGAGCTCGGGCTGTAGAGGCGCCCAGGCTACCTGGCTGGTAAGCAATGAGTGTAGCCTCCGACACAGGAGGTCAGCTACACCCACAGGGCTCAACCTCGCGATTAGACCGCTAGTTCCTCCGTGATCTCTATCGGCGTTCGAGGCGGCATCTGCGCCCACCGCTTGTGGGGTCATCTGGCGCTAGAGATGCTTCACCTTGTCTTGCGCAGCGCGGATCTCGGTGAACAGCTGCGATTCCTTCTTGCTTTCTTGCGGAAATGCAGTCGCGGCCATCCGTAGCTGGCACCTGAGTCATGGGAGTGCTTCGAGGCCAACGACTTGCGCGTGACTTGCACCCTCTAAACGAAATGATAATAGGCAGTCGATGACCCGCAGGGTAGGCTCAGGTACATAAGCACGGGAGAACTGACAATGCCTCAGGTAAAAAGCACCTATTCTGACCCGAAAGACTTCGGCACCTTTGGTCGATTTAAAGAAACGCCTGTTGCCGAGATGAACCCGGCAATGAAAGATGCTTTTGACTTCACCAAGAACCTGCGGCAGGTCGTTCCTGGTCCACACAAGATTTGGGTCGCGAATCCTGAACTGTCCAAAACAATCGTTCCGATCGGCGAGTACTTTCAGAAGAAATCGACGCTTACCAAAGCTGAGATCGAGATCGTAACGAATCTCATTAACGCGCGGTGGCGGTCAGCCTATGCCAGCTACGAGCACGAAAAGATTGGTACCGAACAAGGGCATCTAGCCCCGGACATCTTGCAACGTCTGATTGCCGGCCTGCCGGTCCAGTTCGAGGACAAACGGCAGCAGATCGTGTATGAGATTGCGTACGCACTAGTCGAACCGCGCATTGTCTCGGCGGCCCTGTTTCATCGCGGACAGGACGCGTTGGGTGACGCCGGCCTGGTCGACATATCGGTTCTTATCGGCTGGTTCACGATGGTCAGCATGACGCTAGCAGTCTATGACGTGCCGGCCGACGCTCTCGGCCTAGATCAGTAGATCCGCAAGGCTGCGGAGATAGAGGGTAGACCTATGACAGTCCCGAAGCATGCACTCGGGGGCAGATTACCGTTGCTGAGTATGGATGGACTAGACCAGGCGCAAATGGCGCAATATCAGGAGATGGTCTCGGGCACCCTGCCCTGGGCCAAGTCGTCAGGCTTTGCATGTCAGGACGATATGGGCCGCTTTATTGGACCCTTCAACGCTGTACTTTATAGCCCTGAGATGTGGGGAAGCTTCTCAGCGACCCAGGCTAAAGAGCAGGGGAATACATCGCTCACGCAGCGCACCCGGCAGGTGGTGATTCTGACGGTCGGGTCCGTGTGGCAAGCCCCGTATGAGTTATACGCACACTCGGCTGTCGCGGCCAAGGCTGGACTTACCCCACAGCAGATCGATTCGTTGTCTCAGGGCGAGCTGCCGCAAGACATAAGCCCTGAGGAGAGCTCAGCGCAGCGCTTCGTTCACCAGTTGGTGGCCAAACACACGGTGGATGATGTCACC
This sequence comes from uncultured Acidobacteriaceae bacterium, assembly GCA_964245045.1. Classification (GTDB taxonomy): domain Bacteria; phylum Acidobacteriota; class Terriglobia; order Terriglobales; family Acidobacteriaceae; genus Granulicella. The sequence continues at coordinate 13,249 of CAXTLD010000043.1, forward strand.
TATGCGACGGCCCAGGGATTTTTCGGCGATCGGGGTCTGGTGGAAATGGTTCTGCTTGCGGGCTGCTACCTCACAGTGTGCGCTTCACTTCGGGCTTTCGAAGTCCCGGCACCTTTACTCTCGAACGAAAGCTAGGAGCAGGGTACGTCATGATCAACATCGAGCAAGCCAAATTGGAGATTGTCGCTGAATTCCCGAAAGGCTACTTACTGGAAAACCTTGCCGTCCGCCCCGACGGTTCCATCCTGACCACTGCCGCCAATAGGAAGGAACTTTGGTATGCACCGGCTCCGAGCGGGGTCCTGCCCGTTAAGCCAGCCCTCCTCCATACCTTCGAGATGATGACCCTCAATGTGTTGGAAGCGGAACCGGACATCTTCTATCTCACTTCCGCCGACTGCTACGATACAAAAAAGTCTGAATTATACCGTATCGATTTTCGCGGCTGGGAACCGGGTGCAGCAATTAGTCCTGAGCTCGTGCTTAAGTTTCCTGAGCCCAGAGTGGCTTTAAACGGCGGCTGCATGCTTTCACCGACAGTTCTGCTTGCGGGAGGATTTAGCGATCTTATATGGAGAGTTGATCTAGCCGACGGAGGTCAGAAAGCGTCAGCGCGTGTTTGGCTTCAGCACGACAATATGAAGAATCGCCCCGGTGAGAAAAAGCCGGAGCAGCCGGGGGTCAATGGTATTCGGTATGCCGCGGAAAGCGGGTATGTCTACTACACATCTACGTCGCAGCAGCTCATGATGAGAGTTCCAGTAGATCGGACTACCTTGGAGCCTGCCGGCCTCCCGGAGTACGTCGCCGGTGGGCGCTTTTGGGATGATTTTCTTTTGGATGAAAAGGCCGGCATAGCTTATGTAACGACCCATCGTGAAGACACGGTTGACCGGGTCGTCATGCAGGCTGACGGCAACCGTGATGGCTTTGCGGTTGCGGCCGGAAATCCTTTTACGGATATCTTAGTTGGACCCTCAAGTGGAGTGTGGTCGCGTGCGCTTCAGGACTACGGGAGAGTGGCATACTTCACCTCCGATGGAGGTACGACTCAACCGCCGGACGGCATACTTCGTACAGCCAAGCTGCTGCGGGTGACCTTCCCGCAGATTAGCTAAATAAGGAACACTCGACCGTCCTAATATTTTTCGTGTCGCTTGGAAGTTGCCTGCCGGCGTTCAGTGGAGTTACTCAAAGGCGGCCCTCTGGGCCAGCTACGTGACCGCGATATCGCAACAGTGACTGTGACCGCAGCGTCAAACGCATTCGCGCATGCTGGTCAGCTGCAATCTACGACACCAGCATTCTGTCGATCTCTTTCGAACTTTGGGAGCATAAGGTTCGCCCAGTCAACATCCGGTTCTCGACTGAGAGACGATTCCACTTCTTTGCCGCGCGGAAGGCCAGAGGACTCTGACCGAAGTGTTTGCAAAACGCCACGCTAAAGTGGGAGGCTGTCTTGAAGCCGCAAAGAAGAGCGATCTCCGCACTTGAACTGTTGGTCTCGCTAAGCATGCGCGACGCGTTTTGCATGCGGAGTGTATGGACGTGTTTGTTCGGCGACACACCCATCTGCTTCTGAAAGGACATTGCAAACTGCAACGGACTTATTCCTGCTTCGTGTGCGAGTACCGTCAGGGAAAGTTTAGTCCCGATATGCTCTTCGATATATTCAAGCACACGCAAGATCCTAAGGTCAGTGACACACGCCCGACTGATCCTCTCTAACCAACCGTCGAGCCGTTGACGCTTGGAGAGAAGATGCGCTGACAACCACTGAGCGCCTGTCTCAGCGTAGAAGTCTGATACTCCGTCTTTTAGACTCTGCAGCAGAACCAATGCGAAGTCGGTTGTCGCTTTATCTTCGAAAATAGCAGCGTTCAAGTGAACGCCTGACGGGGTTCGTGGCAGCAGTTGCTCGGCCGCCAAATTCAATGTCGTCGAAGGAATATACAAATGCAGGTACCTCGCCACATTGTGGTCTTGGCCGTTGTTGTACCGAAGTTGCCATGTGTGCGCGGGCGGAGTAACGGCAACTAAGCCACGATGACCCTCAATTGGCTTCCATCGTCCAGATAGCCGAACCTCGCTGTGGACCACACGTTCCATGACAATGCGGATCGTCAGGTCGTTTTTGGGCGCCGTTTCGTACTCATCCCCGTTGGCTACCGATTCGGCGAGGCGCAGCCGAAGCGACGTCCAACCAGCCCAATCACTCGTGACGAGGTCCGAAGATCCGCCCGATGGCGGCTTGAGGTACAGGGGTTCACTGCTGACGGGCATCGCATCCTCCACGCGCTGGGACAACGATTTGCTGCCGGCGTTCTGATCCACCGAGCGACGTGCGACGGTACGGCTCTATAGGGTGCTCAGCCTGGGATGAGGCTGAGCACGTCTCGCTCACATCACCGATAAACGACAGACCTGGGTGAAACGACAGAATGCAACAGGCGATCAAGTGTTCGTTCTCCAACATACTGTGCCGACGCAAGCCTGTCTACCAGAACGGAACGTCATTCTCAAGTCAGACGTCCACCGTACCCCGGCAACGATCCGCCGCGCTTCACGCTGAGACTTGGCCGTCTACCTGCTCTACCCGAAACAGGAATAGCGGAACCCAGCCTTTCTGTTTCTTGCCCGCAACGTATCCCTCATTCGTTCAATGCTTTCAAGGAGAAAACACCGTGGAACCCAATGCAACCACAATCGACTCCATCATCTATCGTGACATCTTCAGCACCTCAGCCATGCGTGAGGTGTGGTCCGACCAAACCCGCATCCAGCGTTATCTGGACGCGGAAAAGGCGCTCTCCGTCGCTCAGGGCCGCCTCAAAGTAATTCCTCAAGAAGCTGCCGACGAGATCGCCAGTCATTGCAATGTGGCGGAGATGGACTTCACCAAGATGAAGGCCGCCATGGAGCACATCGGCTATCCCGTGCTGCCGGTGGTGCAGCAGCTGACTGCGCTTTGCAAAGATGGGCTGGGGCAATGGTGCCATTGGGGCGCGACGACCCAGGACATCACCGATACGGCGACGGTGCTGCAGATTCGCTCCGCACTGGAGTTGGTGGAGCAGGATCTGAAGGCCACCATGCAGGCCCTCGCGGACTTGGCGAAAAAGCATCGCGACACCCCCATGATCGGCCGCAGCAACATCCAGCAGGCCGTTCCGATGACCTTCGGGTACAAGGTGGCCGTATGGCTGGCTGGACTGCAGCGGCAGGCGGAGCGGCTGACGCAGATGAAGCCGCGAGTTTTGATAGGGGAGTTCGGCGGTGCCGTAGGCACGTTGGCTTCGCTAGGAGAGCATGGCCTCCCCGTGCAGCAAGGCATGATGCAAGAGCTCGGTCTAGCGCAGCCGCCGATTGCGTGGCACACGGTGCGGGACACCATCGCCGAAGTCGGTTGTTTTCTGGGTAATCTTTGCGGCTCGCTCGACAAGATCGCGACCGACGTGAAGATCATGGCGGCTACCGAGTTGGCGGAGGTACAGGAGCCGGACGGCGGCGGTGGCCGCGGAGCGTCCAGCACGATGCCGCAGAAGCGTAATCCGATCTCCTGCGCATACATAACGGCGTGCAGCAGCGTTGTGCGGCAACACACAGCGGCGCTCTTGAACGCGATGAACGCGGACTTTGAGCGCGCGACCGGAACATGGGAGATTGAATGGCTCGTGCTTCCCGAGATCTTCTGCTACACGGCCGGGGCGCTGGCCCAGGCGAAGTATATGCTCGGCGGCCTCGTGGTTCATCCGGACGCCATGATGAAGAACCTCAAGCTCACCGATGGTCTGGTGAATACAGAAGCGGTGATGATGGCGCTGGCACCAAAGATGGGCCGTGAAAAAGCACACGATCGACTGTCGAAAATCTGTATCGCTGTTTCGCAAGGCAAAGGCAAACTGATTGACCTGCTCTCACAGGATTCCGAGATCAGCAAGGTGTTCGATCGCCCGGCTCTCGAGAAACTGCTTGATCCTACTAACTACCTCGGCAACTCCGGCGTGATGGTCGATACGGTACTGGCCAAACGTAGCTAACCCCACGGGGCGTCGCAACGCGAGCGGAGCAGGAGCTCTCTTCCAGGTAGCCATCCTGCTCCGCGCCGCGCGAAAGGCTTTTCAGGATCTCCCGCCGTCTTCGTTGAGCATCTTCGGCCAGGTCGCGTTGCTGCATGCCAACCGAATCAGAGGAACGCCATGTTGGAGACTGTTGTAGGCGCAATTATTCCTATTGTGCTGACCATACTGCTGGGCTTTCTCGCAGGTTGGCGCCATGACGAGAACCCGAGCACGGCAAAGCCCATCAACACGATGGTTCTGCGCTACGCCCTGCCGCTGGCCCTGTTTGCCGCCACCGTGGCCAACCCGCGTGACAAGCTCCTGTCACAAGGACCACTGGCGCTGATCCTGCTTGTCGGACTCTTGGTGCCTGCTGTGTTGGCCTTTGGAGTCCGGTATCTTGTCAGCCGCGATATGACCGCCTCTGTGTTGCAGGCATTAGGATTCGGCTTTCCTGCGATCCCGTTTGTCGGCATTCCGATCCTTACACCGCTGATCGGACCTGCCGCCACCATCGTCGTCGCCGTGGGTGGTTGCATTATCAATCTCTTGTTGGTCCCTCCTGCGTTTGTCCTTCTGTCCCTCGGGAAAGGAAAAGGTGGTGGAGGTAAAAATGCAAAGAAGGACCAATCCTCTGACGCGAAGCCAGCGGCACAGAACAGCGATGATTCCAAGCAGGGCAAGAGCACGAAGGAGGGCGATGATTCGAAGAAGGGCGATGCTCAGCCAAAAGGTATCGGGGCTATCATCCTCAATTCGCTGAAGCAGCCCGTGGTGTGGGCACCGGTCTGTGGTTTGATTCTTATCTTGTTGAACGTACCCATACCCAAGCCGGTGCAGACGGCGGTTACGTTTCTTGGAAGCACCTCGGGAGCGGTCTCCCTGTTTGCGAGCGGCATTATTCTTCAAGCGCAGAAGCCGACGATTTCATGGCCTATTGCAATTTCAACGCTGGCCCGCAATCTCGTGATTCCTGGGGCTACGCTGCTTATCCTAAGACTGCTTCATGTGGACCATCAACTGACGAAGACGGCAGTTCTGGCCCTGGCCATGCCCGCCGCCGCCATGCAGATCACGTTGGCCTTGGAATACCAAACGGATGAGCAGGAAAATGCTTCGTTTCTGTTGTATTCCAACCTGCTCTCGATCGGCAGCGTGGCTCTGCTGATCTTCCTCGTGAAATAGCACGGCTGAGGCTATCGACGTTCACAGCCAGGATGTGCAACGCACTTCCAGCCAAACGATAAGAAAGGCAATCCGATGACCACCACAATCCACTCCGCTGTTCTCGACAAGCTGTCTGCCCAGCCCCGGCCTCATCCGGCCCCTGACCTGGCCGTAATGATCTCGGGTGGCTTCCGGTCCAGCTACCAGGCTTTGGCGCCGGCGTTTGAACAAGCCACCGGGGCACACCTGACCATGGATCCTGGACCTTCGGCAGGAAACACCCATGACGCGATCACGCAACGACTCGATCGCGGCGAAGCCGCGGACGTGCTCATCATGGTGGGTTCGGCGTTGGACAAGCTTGATCAGAAAGGCGAAGTCCTGCCGGGGTCGAAGGTCGATCTGGCGCTTTCTCCCATCGGCTGCGCCGTGGCCAAAGATGCCGCCGTGCCTGACATCAGTACTGTGGACAAATTGAAAGGAGCGTTGCTGGCGAGCAAATCGATTGCGTACTCCGACAGCGCCAGCGGGGAGTACCTGAGGACGAAATTGTTCAAGAAGCTCGGTATCGAACAGCAGGTGCAGGGTAAGGCGAAGGAGATTCCCGCGACTCCTGTAGGAGAGATCGTGGCCAAGGGGCAGGCCGAGCTTGGATTTCAAGAGGTCGCTGAACTTCTTCCGGTGCCGGGAATCCACTTCGTCGGTAGGCTGCCCGACGAGGTCCAGCTGCTCACCATGTTTTCCGGTGCGGTCGCCAAGCGATCCAAGTATCCTGATCTTGCCAAGGCCCTACTAACGTACCTGTCCTCGCCGGAGGTCCTCCAGACCATCGAAGAGAAAGGGCTCGATGCACCAAAGGCGATGACCAAGTAAGAGGGTCTTGTGCGGCTGCGATTGAAGGAGAACGCGATCTACCGTTTCCAAAACCGCCGGTGTTTCGGGCAACATCGGCGATGGATCATCAGCATGTTGTGCCTTGCGTCCCATGGCACGGCACAGCAAGCGCCTCCGGCTCCGGATAAACCGTGGCTGGCATCGTCTGCGCTTGCAGCGAAGCAGCGGGCTGCTGTCGCACAAGATCGGCGAACTTCGATCGATGCAGCACACCGCTATACCCTGCCGGAGTTGGTAGATCTTGCAGAACAACACAATCCCTCGACACGCGTGGCGTGGGAGGCTGCAAAGGGCCGGGCCGCGGGGCTGCGTATCGCGCGCGCCGATCTGCTGCCGGCCTTAACGGGAGCAGCGATGGCCAACACCACCCGTGAGGGTGTTCTGTTCGGGTCGACCTTTGTGCGCCAGACTGTCAGCCTCTACCAAGCCATGCTTGAGGTGAACTATCTCATCTTCGACTTCGGTGAGCGCGCAGGGCAGATAGAAGCAGCGCGCCAACAGTTGCTGGCAGCGAACTATACCTTCAATCGAACCCAGCTGGATGTTCTCTTTGAGACAGCCCAGCGTTACTACCGTCTGCTAAACGCAATCGGGCAAAGCAAAGCCGCCCAGGTCAACTTGGACAATGCCGAGGCCGTGCGAAAGGCCATTGAAGCGCGGCTCGCGGTGGGGCTGGCCACACTGCCCGACGCCCTGGAGGCGCGAGCCGCAGCAGCCCAGGCCAACTATGCCCTGCAAGCAGCGATCGGCGAGGTGGACACCGCGCGTGGCGATCTGCTTTCGCTCCTGGGAGCTTCGCCACTCGATCCGTTGGACGTACAGCCGCTTGCCGAGCTGCCGCTGCCAGACAAGTTCAACCTTGATGTGAAGGCGGCCACGGAGCGCGGCCTGGCACAGCGTCCGGAACTTGGGGAAGAGATGGCGGAACGTGAGGCGGCTAGAGCCTCGATACGGCAGGCACGATCCTCCTTTCTGCCCGACCTGAATCTTCAGGGACAAGGCGGCGAACTCCGAGCGTACGGACAGCAGGATCAGCTCGCGGGCGTGTACCTGGGACCTAAGGAAGAGTGGAACGTAAGCTTGGATCTTCGCTGGCAACTCTTCGACGGTGGACGCCGTGAAGGTAGGCTCACCCAGGCGCACGCTGATGAGCGTAGGGCACAGGCGCAGATCGATGAAACGCGGGATACGGTGGAGCAGCAGGTGTGGAGTGCTTACGTTAGCGTGCGCACTGCCTTCTACCAGCGCACGGCCGCTACGGAACTTCTGAAGGCATCTCAGACCTCCTACGAGGCTGCGCTGAAATCCTACCAGCTTGGCTTGCGCAACACGGTCGACGTGGTGACGGCACAACGTACCCTGGCACAAGCTCTGAGCAGCGATGTCTCGGCACGCACGAATCTGCTGACGGGGTTAGCGAACTTTGCCTACCGTACGGGGGACCTGCTGAACACGGCTCCTCGAAAGGCACATCCATGAACCGGCATAACTTCCGTTCTGTCGCTCTCGTTTCGGTCACACTGGTTTTATGTCCCGAGCTTGGTGGTTGCGCGCGTGCGCCGTCCTTCGACGTTCTGGGTTCTTATTTTCCTGGGTGGATCGCTTGCATGATCGTTGGCGGCCTCGCGGCTGCGGCTTGTCGCTTAATCCTTAACCGCTTGAACTGGGCTCGCTCCGTACCGTACGCGCCCCTTTTGTATCTCTGCGTGGCCGTCCTTGTGTCTTGTCTGACGTGGTTGATTGTCTTTGAATAACGCAACTTAGAAAAGGAGATCCTGTGAGTGAACCCGCCGATGACCAGCAGCGCGATCACCCGACGAACGGGAACCATGAGAACCACCCGGCCCCGCACAGTGACAAAGCGAACAACGGCACGGAGGTAGCCGCCGCGCAGCACGAATCCGAAGGCGAGCAAGCCAAACCTCCTGACAGAAAATCTAAAGAGCCGCAGGGAGACAATGCTGCAAGCGGTAAGGAGGGGAAGTCGCTCGGCGGATGGCTCGTTCTCGGCGCGGCCGTGGTGCTTACCTTGTTCGTGGCGGCCCTGGCGATCGCACGGGCGGTCTGGAATCCCCGTACTGACGATGCCGAGGTCCTGGCAAACTTCATCGGCATGGCGCCTCAGGTGGAAGGTCCCATCGCGCAACTGCCCATCCGCGACAATCAGTTGGTGAAAGCCGGAGATCTGCTGTTCGTGATCGACGAACGGCCGTACCAATACGCACTAGAGCGTGCGGAATCCGACCAAGCGGCGCTGGAAGGGCAGGTTGAAGATCGCCGGCGCTCCATTCGTGCGCAGATCAGTGGCGTGCGTGTAGCGACGGCAAATATTTATGGCAGCGCATTTAATCGCGATGCCACAGCGGCGACGATCTCAGAGGCTAACGCCAACGTTGTCGACGCGAAGGCGGCGGTGCGCCGGGATCAAGCAGATCTGCAGTACTCCATCGACAATCTGCATCGGCTGGAACCATTGCTCGCCCAACAGTTCGTAACCGCAGATCAGGTGGAGCAGGCGCGAACGTTGGTTGAAACCCGCACGCGCGCGGTGCAACAGGCGGAGGCACAGGTCGCGCTTGCCGAGGCACGGGTGCGAAGCAACGAATCGCGCTTCGACCAATCCGATGCAGATGTCGGGCAACGCCGTGCGCAACGCGACCAGGCTGCCAATGGCGTGCAAACGTTGGCGCCTCTCACCAATCAACGCGAAGAGCGCTCCGCCGCGGTGCGTCTGGCACAGTACAACCTGAACAACTGTAGGGTGTACGCGCCCTTTGATGGATACGTGACCGGGCTGACGACGTCTCTCGGCGCATACGCTCGTGTGGGCGCAGTGGTCTTCACCATGATCGATGCACGGCGATGGTGGGTCGTTGCGAACTTCCGCGAGACACAGCTCAAGCATGTCGTTCCAGGTTCCGCTGCGGACTTGTTCCTGCTGCAGCGCGAAGGCCTTCCCCTGCATGGCACAGTGGAGAGCATCGGGTACGGTGTCACGCCGGACCCCAGCATTGCCGGCGTGCTCACTCCCAGTCTTCCGGATGTGCAGCGCACGTTGAGCTGGGTCCATCTTGCGGCGAGGTATCCGGTGCGCATCCGCGTTGAGGCGCCACCGCCCAATCTTTTGCGCATCGGGCAAAGCGCCGTTGCGGTGGTCCATCCCACGCCGAGTGAGAGACGGTAGCGATGGGCAGTGTTGCCGCGGCATCTGAACGATCGAGCGGCAGCTCGGCGCGTGGCAATGCGTCCATAGCCACGCCTGTTCCATTTTCTGTGTGGTTTCCCGCGTTTCTGCGCGACGAGATTCGACCATACCCGGGTCGCGTGCGGCTTGTGCTTCGGTATGTCCTTGCCGCGACACTCACGATGCTCATCATCACGACCTTTCGCATACCGGGGGCAGCCGTGGGTGGGTTTTATAGCCTCTCGCTTCCGCGGCAGTCCCCAACGGGCAAGGCGCGCGCCGCGTTCACGTTGCTTTCGGCTGTCCTGCTTTCGCTCGCGTCCGTGTTGCTAGGCGGGATGGTGTTTGCGAATTATCCACTGACACACTTCCTCTGGGTGGTCAGCAGCTTCTTTGTGGGTTTCTTTCTGCTGAGTGTTCTGGTCGATAAGACCGCCGCCACTGCGTTCGTCATTCTCATTTCGCTTGCTGTACCCGCATGGGACCTCACTGTGCCGACTGCAGCCTTGGTGATCGCCAATCTTTGGACAGCCGCCAGCATCGTCATTGCAGTCATCGCGACAGCCGCCGTTGAGTTCACTTTTTTCGCGTTCCAGACGAAAGATCCGTTGGAAGCGGGACTTGAAGACAGGCTAGCCGCCCTACGAACCTTTTTGCAGCACTGGGCTAGGGGCGCTATGGAGCAAGCTGCCCAGAGAAAGGTCCAGCAGTTTGCCGTGGTCGGTGTATCGCGGTTGCGTCTTCTCGCGTTGAGCGGGCATTTCAGCGCGGCGGAAAAAGCTCGCCGCGGCACTGTCGTTTCGCTGGTTGGCCGATTGCTGGACCTCGCTGCGCTAGCTGAAGATCTCCAATGTTCCGACTCCGACAAAGTTAGGCTAAAAAAGCTTGCCGAGCAGATCGGGCGAGTAACCCTCGCCGTGCCGGAGTCCCAGCTTTCTCCTTCGTCACTAGTGTTTCGGCCAGCTACGCAGCAATTCTCCATTGTGGACGAGCTCCAAGAGACGGTTGAGCTGCTGAACGGCAGCCTTTCGCACAACCTTGGTCCTTTGTTACCTCTCGGCCGCGCGACGACGTCGCCTGCTCCGGTCTTTGCACCCGACGCATGGACAAACCCGGACCACCTAAATTTTGCCTTGCGTGGATGCCTTGCCGCCACCGTCTGCTACGTCTTCATGAACGCGGTGGACTGGCACGGCTTGGGCTCCTCACTTTTTACCGTCGTCGTCACTGCCACGACCAGCATCGGGAGCTCGCGACAGCGCCAGTTGCTGCGTTTTTCTGGGGCGATGGTGGGCGGCCTCTTCTTTGGTATCGGCTCGCAAATCCTCATCATTCCGTTGCTGGACAGCATTGCCGGATTTACGGTGCTCTTCGTTGCCGTCACAGCGTTTGCAGCGTGGTTCCTTACGGCCAGTCCCAGGATCTCGTACTTCGGCGCCCAGGTCGGTTTGGCGTTCTACTTGATACAGCTACGCATACCAGCACCCGAAACAAGTCTTGAACCGGCGCGAGATAACCTGATGGGCATCGTCTTTGGTTTGGCGGCGATGTGGTTCGTCTTTGACGCACTTGGCTCTAAGTCGGCGATCGCTGTTATGCAGGAGGTGTTTGCTCGCAATTTGAAGCTTCTTGCCCAACTCGCTCGGCACGGCTCTGGCGAGGAGAAAGGTGAGATCGACTTGCAACGACTAAATGAAACGGCGGAGAAGATCAGGAACAACTTTGCTACCGTGGCAGACCAAGGGGATGCCGTGCTCTTTGAATTAGGTCCGGATCGGCATCGCAACATCGCGCTGCGCGAGCGGTTGCGGACCTGGGACCCTCCCCTGCGATCCTTCTTTCTTTTCGAGCTGCTGCTTCTGCACTACCGGAGCGAGCTTTCGTCTAGAGAAACACCGCCTGCGGTGTCCCGGGCTTACCAAGATTTCAGTGTGGCAGTGAGTGACGCCTTTCAGCAAATCTCAACCAATGCCATCGGCAGTTCTGCGAGGACGCTGCTTTCCAGCGTTAGAGATGCGTACACGGAACTCTGCGAAGCTACTCCAGGTTTGCAGGAGGGAAAAGCGACTACACACAGCCAAGCTGCTGTATGGGCCGCAGGGCATATCGTGCAAATTCTCGACTCGCTCACCCGACGTTAGGCACTGATGTGAAACGATTCCTCAAATGAAGTCGAGCACAGCCGCCGCAAACGCGTGCGGGTTCTCTTCTGGCGGGTAGTGTCCGCTTCGAGCGATGAGAGTGACGCTGCCATCGTCGGCGATCTCATCTATTAGCGACCGCGGCGGCGGCCTCGAAGCTCAACGCATCCGGGATCGGTGTGAGCACCTCGGCCTTTGCGACGGCATACTGCGCGTAGGTTCCGTTCGCCTTGGCCATCACCCGCAGCCCCTTGCGCAGGCCTTCCACATCGGAGCCCGCTTCATCCACCTCACCCGAGAGATCGACACCAAGGATTCCGGGGAAGTCAATGAGAAACTGCTCTTTCGCCGCACCGGAACGCATCTTCCAGTCCAACGGATTAATGCTCGTCGCCCTCATCCTCACGCGGATTTCGCCCGCGCCTGGTTTCGGCAGCTCGGCCTCTTCATAAAGCAGTTTGCTGATATCCCCGTACTCACGCACAACGACAGCTTTCATCACGTTCCGTTCCTTTCAGGATGGAGTTCAACGAGTTTTGAAGTGGACCAATGGAGGGAAGTGCTCAGACCTGGAGGGTCGCGGGGCGCAGTCGCAAAACGCCTTGAAATTCGCCGCGAACGATCCAGAAGACGACAAACCAAAGGATGGTCGCAACGACACCTGGGAGAATACCGCCTGGGTCCATAAGGCTGTGATACAGCAGAATGTTCACCAGCACCGGGCGTAGCATCATCAGGGCGAGCGGCACGAAACGGCCGATCAGCAGCAGAACGCCGGCGACCAACTGAACAAGATCCACCAGCACGAAGTAGTGCGATGTGGTCAGCACGGTCATGTACTCAACCGCAAGCGGATTGGCAGGAACAGGCACGTGGATGAAGTGCAAAAACCCGTTCAACCCAAAGACGGTGAACACCAATCCCAACAGGATGCGTGCGATCAGCGCGATGACTCTCACTTTTCCAACTCCTTTTTTCTGTCCAGCAGTTCGGCCGCAGACAGCCCCAGCTTCTTCAACGGACCGTATAGCGCCCGCATCTCTTCATCCTGCAAGACACCCATCAACGCCTCCAGTTCTTCGGCATGCGCCTTGAAAACTGATTGCGCCACTCGTCGTCCCTTCGCCGTGAGCTCCAGGCGTCGCGCCCGGCGGTCGGCAGTGGTGTTCGTCCTGACCAGCAGACCTTTCTTCTCAGCCCTGTCGACGGCGGCCGTCATGGAGCCGCTGGCCAGCAGAACCTTGCCCTGAAGCTCCGTGATCGTGAGCGGCCCTTTGTGTAACAGCGTCTCGATGACTTGAAAGTCGCTGAGGCTCAGCCCCACTTTGGCGATCGATTCTTCCACCACTGAGCTCATCGCTCGATGGCATCTCGCCAGCACAACCCATAGTTTGGGCGCTGGGATCCGCGTGCTGCCGCTCATGCCGTTTCCAGCTGCTGCGATCCAGTCAACAGCCGGTCGACCGACAGAGCGCCGCCTCCCTTGAGCATCAGCGCATACGTCATCGCGAACACCAGGAGGTGGTACTCGTAGCCTTCTCCATGCTTCTGTCCTTCCCAGTTCATGAAAAAGCCTTCATGGCCTTCCACCATGGCCACGGCCACGATCATGTCCACCGTAATGCCCAATGCCGCGAGCCTGGTGAGCAGGCCGACGATCAAGGCCAAGCCCCCGAAGAACTCCGTGCATACCGCCATGAACGCAAGAGGCGGTGGGACGTATTTGCCCGGCACAAGGGCATGGATGGCAGCGTCAAACCCTTTGCCTCCAAACCACCCAAACATCTTCTGAGCCCCGTGAGCGAACATCACCACACCCAAGACCACGCGAACAGCGGTGAGAACGGAGTTGTTCTCCGTCGCGAACAATTTACGCAGCATCTTTGACCCCCCTTAGCAGGACTGAGTATCTTTTAATAAAGAGTCTTCTGTCAAGAAGAAATTCCTTCCCACAGCGTCACAGGGTGTGAACGAGGGCATGAGTTCTAAGAGAGCGAAAGGTCGCTGGCCAATCGGCAGGCCCGATCACTTCGGTTACTGCTTCGCGATCAAGCACGAAGCCGACTCGAACGGAGGAACTGGCTTCAATCGCCCAAACAGTCCGGCGGCTTCTGCTGATGCAGGGTGTCTACTACTTGGCGAAGATGACGGTCGCCAGCAGTAACCGGAGAACGCCGCGTAGGGTGTCACATGCTCCGTGCCGTGGTCGTCCCACTTCAAGCCATGATCGATGCCGGGCCTGCTCCGCATATATGTGGTCGGGATATGTGGCTTAGTTCGAATGCACCACATCCTCTCCTCACCCGCGCTTGCTGGTGAGAGCACGCCAATCAAACGCGATGGTTGGAGTCGACACGGCGACAAAAGTGACGATGATGTCAACAACGTTGAATGTCGCATCGGACATGTCGGCGTAGGCAGGCAGGAAGTTAAGAAAACGCAGAGCTACGAAAGTGAAGGTCATCGCATAGGAACGGATCATCCATTGGCGATGTTGGACGATGTGGCGGTTGCGAGCTGTCAGGATGGCCAGGAGAGTGCAAACAGACCAGGAGATTGCCTGGACTGCGTTTCCTGCGAAGAGTGGTCGATGCCAATCAATAACAAGGGCCAGCGCAGCCGCAACGAAAACGGAGTACGCATAAACGCGACCCAGAATACGGTGCAGCTTGAGATCCTTACGGCGAAGACGATTTGAGAACTGGACTGGGCCGATCACGGTAGCCAAAACCCCGCCCAAAGCGTGAGGGACGAATAAGTAGCGATCGCGGATAAGCGTGAGATAAAAGCGATGGTTGGGGCCGGAGGTGTCGCGGAGAATTGGAAGTTCAGTGGAGAAAATGACGGAAATACCGGCGAGCGCCATGAGCGACCACAGGACAGGTTTCGCCTTCGGGGCGGACAGCGAAGTCATAGCCCGAATCGATTGCGACCGGGTGGCATGGTTCCCCCTCGGAAGCTGATCTACTGACATCGAAATCTCCAACCGGGCATAACCCGGCCTAGGCACACTGGTCACCCAGAGCGAATTCCAAGCTAGACGGCTAGGCTGAAGATCTGCTGAACAAACGGGTTCCGTCGGCGGTGTCTGCGTCCACGAAGTCAGAGGCCAACGCCACGCCTAAAATAGGCCCTTAAGGCTGTCAGCATGAGCAGCATGCGCTAGTAACTCGGACACAGTTACCCGAGTAAGGGCGTAAGGACGAGTACGATTGTGAGGAAGAGTACGCTTCCGAGGAGCAGCTTCTCAGTGCATGTGCTGATTGTGGAGGACCGGAAGAGCCTGGCCACCGTGTTGAAGAAAAGCCTGGAAGAAAAGGGGCACACGGTGGTGCTTGCGTTTGACGGAAGGGAAGGTCTCTCACATGCCCAGACAGGATCGTTCGACGTGATGGTGCTCGACATCATGCTTCCGGGTATCGACGGCCTTGAAGTGATCAAGAGGTTACGTAAAGGAAAGCATCTTCTCCCCGTGCTGGCTCTAACGGCACGCGATACGGTCGCGGACATCGTGGCTGCCCTCGATCTTGGCGTGGACGACTATCTCACCAAACCGTTTGCGATGGCAGAGTCATGGCGCGGCTCCGAGCCGTGGCGCGCAAGGGGCCCGCTGTTCAAGCAGTGAAGCTGAAAGTAGCCGACCTTGTGCTCGATCCCGCAAGCGGCCAAGTCAGCCGCGAGGGTGTTCCTTTGGCGCTGACCCGAAAGCAATTGGCTCTGCTCGAGTGCCTCATGCGACGCGCCGGCCATGGCTTAACCCGCGAGGCGATCATCGAGCGCGTTTGGAGTGATAATCCTGAGGTTGAATCGAATACGTTGGAGGTGTTCATTCGTTCCCTCCGCGCAAAGATCGATCCCAATCGAGGAAAAGCCTCATACAAACAGTGCGGGGCATTGGGTATCGTCTGGATCCTGGGTCTGATCGATGAGGCCGCCTCCGCTTAGACTTCGGCTGACCGGGTGAAACCTTGCGGTTCTGCTCGCGTCACTTGCGCTCTTCTCCGTAGGCACCTATTTCGGCCTGCGACGAGCGATCGAAGACACCGTGGATCATCAGCTGCAGGTCCGCAGCGACAACATCGAGCAATTCATTACGTCTGGACGCGGCCAAGAAACGGACTCTGAAGACCAGGCGAATGAGCAGACGGAGCCCCCAGGGCAAATTACCTCCGCGCCGCAATTGCTTCCACCCTCTGTCGGTGTCGCGCCGACCGATGAACTTTACCAAATAAGCAGCGCCTCAGGCTCCGTGTTATACAAATCGACTGCGATGCGGGAACTGCGAGTTCCGCTGCAAACCAACCGGTTGCGCGATCATTATCGTCACCATCGTGACAGGGGGAACTTCACGACGTACTACCACAAGGGAGGCGATGTCCGTGTGCTGTCATCAGCTGTGCGGGCCGATGGAAACGAGTATACGGTCCAGGTTGCAATGGTGGTCAGTCCACTGTACGAGGTGCTAGACACCTTCCGCGGATGGGCTCTGACTGCGTTGCCGCTGATCGCGTCGTTGGCGGGCTTGGTTGGGTACTGGCTCAGTGGACGAGTCATGGAGCCGGTTCATCATCTGGTGCTCGCGACGCGAGAGATCTCGGAACGCAATTTGTCGAAACGGCTTCAACTGCCGGCGGCTCAGGATGAATTGCACGAGCTTGCGTCCACGGTGAATGCCATGCTCGACCGGCTTGAATCGGCTTTCACTCGCATCGTGCAGTTCACCTCGACGCTTCGCACGAACTGCGCACACCGATCGCCGTCATCCGCACCACATCCGAAGTGATTCTTGAAAAGGACCGCTCGCAGGAAGAATACAAGGAGATGGTCAGGCAGATTCTCGTGGAAGCTGAGTCCACAAGCGCGCTGATTGAACAGTTGCTCACACTTGCTCGGGCAGATACGGAGACCGGGCAGCTATCGTTGGAACCTATGGGTATGCTTGAACTTATTCAGGAGGTCGACCCTAAAGGCAAAAAAACTCGCAGAAAGCTGCGGCCTCCGTTGGTCTTCAGAGATGCCCGCGGAACAAGTTCTGGTACGCGGAGACAGAACGTATCTCCGGCGCCTGCTGTTCATCTTGATAGAAAACGCGTGTCGTTATACCAAGAGCGGCGGCAGCGTCCGGCTCCGTTTAGAGATGCAAGGGCAGGACGCGGTTCTTGAAGTCATCGATAACGGCATCGGCATTGCGCCTGAGCATCTATCCCAGATCTTTGACCGCTTTTTACCGCACTCCCAACGCCCGCTATGTCGTTCCTGAGGGAACTGGTTTGGGCCTTTCAATAGCTCAATGGATTGCGACCGCTCATGGGGCAGCTCTCTCGGTGCAGAGCTCGCCCCGGTTCGGGCACGACCATGAGGCTACGCCTCCAACAGGCGTGAGAGATGAGACTAGATTTGTATAGGAGCTCCGTTTTGGCAGAGCTTTGAACAGAAGGCTAAAGTTGCCAGGAGCTGGAGCTGAGCCTCCAGTATTTGCGCTGCTGCACTATAGGAACCAGCGAGACCAAGGGGCCAATTACGGCGACGAAGGAGCATGCCGCGCCTGCACCCCCAACAATCAAGGTCCTTCATCTCAGTCGCGATGTGTTACAAATTCCTTGCGAGGCGCGTACGTTGAACGGCCCCTACTCTCATTGCGAAAGCTATCGCCGTACTGAAGTAAACGGTCTTCGGCTCTATTATCGCCAAGCAGGCAGCGGATCTCCCGTGGTCCTGCTGCACGGTTTTCCCGAGACCTCCTACGCATGGCGCAAGGTGATGCCCGCTCTCGCGGAGCGCTACACCGTAATCGCGCCCGACCTGCGCGGCTGTGGAGCCTCCGACCGTCCCGAGACCGGGTACGACAAGCGCACGGTGGCGGCGGACATCCGCGAACTCGTACGTCAGCTCGGGGTGGGCCCGATCGATCTGGTCAGCCACGATGTTGGCATGATGGTCGGCTACGCTTACGCCTGCGCCTACCCCGGCAACGTTCGGCGGCTTGTGCTCATGGAGGCAGCGCTGCCCGGGCTCGGGCTCGAGGAGCTATACGATGCGGCGAAATACCCGCGTATGTACCATCTGCCGCTGTTCGATGCGCCCAACGGTCTCGCCGAGGCACTAATCGCCGGGCGCGAGCAAATGTTTGTGAATCATTTCATGCGTCAACAGACCTTCGATCCAGAAGGACCGGGAGAGGACGCAATCCGCGAATATGCGCGCTGCCTGGCACAGCCGGGCGCGCTGCGTGGTGGCATCGGCTACTTCCGCGCACACACGCTCGACGCCGAGCACAATCGTGAAAACGCCCGGCAAAAACTGCAAATGCCCGTGATGACGATGGGTGGCGCCGCAAGCTTCGGCGCCAATCTCAGGAGCCAGATAGAGCCGCTCGTCGAGACGCTCACCAGCGTGATGATCGACAGTTGCGGGCATTACCTCGCCGAAGAGCAGCCCGCGCGCGTAGCAGAGGAGCTTCTTCGCTTCCTGGGGAAGTAACAAAACTGCGCCATGAGTGGCGCAGGAGGCGATGCACATTTAGAAGAAATCGCTTGTACAGCAGGTGCCTGACAATCGGAGGATAGGTTGTTAAAACGATGGAGCCGACGAACGGACTTGAACCGTTGACCTGCTGATTACGAATCAGCTGCTCTACCAACTGAGCTACGTCGGCGTCTCTCCGCGATTCTACCGGGAACCCGCGGCAATGCAAAGTGCCGCAAGACGTGCACCGGTGTGCAAAACGCCGTTACTCCTTCGAGAAGATGGGCGTCGCGTTCTGCGGCTCCAGGTGGAGGCTCAAAAACTCCGCTTCCGTGGACGCGGGCTTGCCCCGAAGGATGCGGACTAGGGCTCGCCCGCCGCCGAGAAACAATGCCAGCAGCGCGGCTGCCATTCCCAGCACACCGGAAAAGATAATCACGTTGGCCAGCAAACCAAAGGTCTTGCGCGTCTCCACCACCTCCGGCGTCGGCATGGCCTTGTCGGTGCTCGCTACCTGGTGCAGATGGGTGTTTTCTACCAGCGCCTGCGCCGCATCGGGCGAGAACGTCCCGTTCGCCAGCGCGACCAGCGCGCCCTCGCGCCGCGCTTTGGCGTTTTGGAAGGACGGCCCCAGGCCAGGCAGCAATGCTTCCACGCCACGCTGGTGCGGCCCCGCGATCGTCGGCGTGGGATACAACAGCAGGGTCAACGTTTCGGCCCCGCGGCGGTCGTTGTACTTCGCCGTTACCGCCTCGGCCTCCTTGTCCCAGCCCAAGTCCGCTGCGGGCAGCACGCCGCCCTCGGCCATATAGCTCCGCGACCCCAGCGCGTACCGCACACTGCCTGGAACCAGACCACGCGTGGGCAGCAGGGTAGGCAACATCGGCTGCAATGCTTGGCTGCCGACCGGCTTGGGCAAGACCTCGACCAACGCCTTCAGCGTCGGCACATCTGCGAGCCTCGCAGGCGTCTCGGCCAGGCTGGAAGGGAAGGCCACTAGCACCGTCGCGCCGCTCAGCACCAGCGTGCCGCCCTCGCCCTCTTTGGCCTCTGTGCCGAGGTCCTTCATCTCGCGCATCCCTGGCTGGCTCAGCACGGAGAACGCCGCCAACGCGCCCGAGGCGTCGTGGAACTCCACTGCCTCCACGTGCAGTGTTTTCCCCTGCCCGTTGGTGTAATTCTCTACCGCCGAGCGCTCCGGGTTGCACTCTTCGAGAGCCTGCTTGTTAGCGTTTACCAGCGAAAATGCCGGCTCAGACCCGGCAGCGGCCGAACCCGCGGCCTTCCAGTCTCCAAATCCGGAGGCAGGCAGGAGGTCAGGTTGCAGCACCACGGAGGTCTGTCCAGCGTGCGCACCCGTACCTTGCGCGGAAAGAAAAGAGGAGCCAATGAGCGTCGTAAGCAGCGCGCTCAAAGCAAAACCGAAGCGAAGGCGCATACAGGGTATGACTGCAGGAGGCGGAAAAAGGTCGCAGGGGCGGGGATCGTTGTTCGTTATCCGTTATTCGTTGTAAGTAGTCGTTGTTCGTTGTTCGGAAGGGAGGTGGCTGTGGGTTGCTTGGTCGCGAACGCGACCACACGCCAACGAACGACGATTCCTTCCACGAACAACGATTCCTTCCACGAACAACGACTGCTTCCACGAACAACGACTGCTTCCACGAACAACGACTCCTTCCACGAACAACGATCTGTTCCAACGGATAAGGGACAACGACCTCCCACCCTCACCGCAACGCCCGTTCCGTCGCCCGCGCCTTCACCTCGCCCGGCACGCCGTTGATTGTCGCCGCGTACCGCGCCACCCCGCCGTATAGGCTTTCCGCCACGCGTTCGCGATACTCCGGACGGCTCAGCTGATGCGCGTCGTCCGGGTTGGTAACAAAGCTGATCTCCGCCAGAATTGACGGCATATTGGCCCCGATCAGCACCACAAACGGTGCCTTCTTCACCCCGCGATCTTTGAGCCCGCCGTTGCCTTTCCGCAGCCCCCCATACAAGGACTGGTCCACGTCGGACGCCAACTCCCGGCTCTCATCGATCTTGTCCTTGAGCGCAATTTTTTTCACCAGATCGCTCAGCTGGTTCACCCGCCCCGAGCTCACCGCGTTCTCCCGGCCGGCCACCGCCATCGCCTCCGGATCGCTCGTAAAGTTCAGGTAGTACACCTCAACCCCGCGCGCGCTCGGGTCCGGCGAACTGTTGGCATGCACGCTGATGAACAGGTCGGCCTGCGCCTTGTTGGCGATCGCCGTCCGCGTCTCCAGCGGGATAAACGTGTCGTCGGCGCGTGTGTACACGATCTCCGCCCCCAGCCGGTCATGCAGCAGCTTGCCCAGGCGCAGCGCCACATCCAGCACCACGTCCTTCTCCTCAATCCCATCCGCGCCCAGCGTGCCGGAGTCATGCCCACCATGCCCAGGGTCAATCACGATGCGCCCGATCTTCAGCCCCAGCGCCCGCATCAGCGTGCTCTGCCCATCGGCCGTGGGCGGCGCCGAGGCGGCTGGCACTCCCGCCACGGCGGTCGCGGGCTGCTCTTTGCGGTCGCCCGTCAGCGCCATCTGCTTCCTACTTCCTACTTCCTGCTTCCTGCTTCCTGCCCTATCCACCACCGGCTGGCTGGTCGGCAACGGCGTCGCGGCGATCACCCCCGGCCCCTCGCTCACCGCCGCCACCTCGCGGTTGGCGCGCGGCGCCGCCGAGCTTACCGAGTTCGGCACGGGCCGCGCCGCCGTCGGTTGCGCCGACACCACCACCCGCTGTCGCACCACGTCCCTGCTCGCCGTGAGCGCCGCCTGCGTCCGTTTCGGCGGCAGGCCAAAGCTGGCGCTGCCATCCGTCACCGCCATCGGCGGCAACGACGACACCTGACTCCCCGTGCTCTTCAACGCATGCGGGTCCACCCGCACCACCGGAGCCGCCCCAGCATCCTGTGTCGTCACTGACGACACCGACGCGCCTGCCGCCGGAACGGTCTGACTGGTCGACTCCCCAACCCGCGCACCCGCCGGCTCACCC
>CAXTLD010000044.1:0-32320 GCA_964245045.1 uncultured Acidobacteriaceae bacterium
GGCGCGCACAGGTCGGCAGCGGCGTCGGCGACCGTGGTGTCCGTCGCGTGGCCGATGCCGGTGATGACGGGCAGGGTGGAGGCGGCGATGGCGCGGGCCACGTGTTCGTGGTCGAAGCCGTGGAGGTCTTCCCAGCTGCCGCCGCCGCGGGCGACCAGGACGACCTCGGCGTGATCCGGGTGGGCGTTGAACCAGCGGAGGCCGGCGGTGATCTCCGCCGGGCAGTTCGGGCCCTGAACGGCCGCGGGATAGATAAGCAGCTGCACGGAGGCGTGACGGCGACGGCAGACCTTAACGATGTCGCGGAGAGCTGCCCCTTGGAGGCTGGTGATGATGCCGATGCAGCGCGGGAACGGCGGCAGGGGGCGCTTTCGATCAAAGAGGCCTTCACGGCGGAGCTGTTCTTTGAGGCGTTGCACTTCGGCAAGCAGCGCGCCCAGACCGGCCTGCTGCATCCACTCGACGATGACCTGGAGCTGGCCGCGGGACTCAAACACGGAGAGCTGGCCGTGCAATTTGACCATGTCGCCGTCGCGCGGGGCAAAGCGCAGCAGCGCGGCCTGGCGCCGGAAGAGGACGGCGGAGAGCTGCGCGCCGGCGTCCTTCAGGGTGAAGTAGCAATGGCCGCTGCCGGCCGGGCGCCAGTTCGAGATCTCCCCTTCAACGGTGATGCGCGCGTAGCCGCCTTCGACGAGGCCGCGGATGTGGCGGACAAGTTGTGTGACGGTCCAGGTGTCCGGGAGATGTTCTGGGATACGTTCTGGGGAAGTTTCCGGGACCGGCGCGGGGCCGGGTTCCCGATGTGGCTGCGGAAGGCGGATATCCGCGATTGGGGGAACGAGGGCGGGTGCGGGCGGAGGTTGGATGGGCGTCAGCAGGTCAAAGAGGCCGGGACCGTCGAGCAAACTTGGCATGGGACGCCGCACCGCGCCTCTGCGGCGCATGCCGGCCAGCGTCAACGGTGTGTCCGACTCTGCCACCTAAGCAGTGTACTTCGCGGGACGCGCGGCGGTCAGGCCAGCAGGACGGCCTCCGTTTCGCGGAGGAGGTCATCCGGGCGGCAGGGCTTGCTTAGCAGCTTCAGCGGTCGCTGCATGCGGCTGGACTGCAACCTTACCTGCGCGGCGTTGCTGGCGTAGGCGGTCAGCATGAGCATGCGGGTGTCCGGCATCGCTTGCTGCATGCGGACGGCGAGTTGCAGGCCGCTCTCGTCGGGCATGGTGACGTCGCAGAGAAGCAGGGCCGGCGCGAACTCTATGGCTCGTTCGAAGCCTTCCGCGGCGGAGTAGCGCGCCTCGCATTCGTAGCCGCTGGCGTTGTAGACGAGAGAAAGTGTATCGGCAACTAGACGATCGTCATCGATAACAAGAACGCGGGTCTTCATGCGACACCTTTCGTGCGCCAAGGAGGTAGCGCGGCGAGCGATGGGTTGAGGCGTTCGTGAGAGGACGGCGTCGACTAACACCGCAACTGCCAGTGGGCCGATGGGTGGAGTTTACGTCAAGCGAAAATGGGCTTTCGATTGGATTACAACGAAAGTGGCAGGATTCCACGAAATCGAAGTTGGGATTGAGGGACGTTGCATGCACGTAGTGGCGTTGAGCGGGGGTGTCCTTTTGCTGGGGCTGGTGTTGCTGGACGCATTCCAAAGCATCATCCTGCCGCGCCGGCCAGTGGGGGATTTTCGGATCACGAGATTATTTTATTTGCTGACCTGGCAACCGTGGCGCGGCCTAACGGGGCTTCTTCGGTCCCGAACATGGCGGGAACAGGCGTACAGCGTGTATGGACCGCTGTCGCTGCTGCTGCTGTTCTTTGTTTGGGCCATGCTTCTGGTAACTGGCTTCGGTCTGGTGTTCTTTGGGCTTCACGCTAGCTTTCACGATTCCCTGGCGGCGGGGACAGGTATCTGGGTACGACTGCGCACATGCATGTATGTGAGCGGAACGACGCTGTTTACGCTGGGCACGGGGGACGTGCCCCCCGAGACGCAGATCGCGCGCGTGCTGACTGTCCTGGAGGCCGGGACGGGGTTAGGGTTTATTGCGTTGGTAATCGGCTATGTGCCGGTGCTGTACACCACGTTTTCGCAGCGCGAGGTGTCCGTGGCTCTGCTGGATGCGCGTGCCGGGTCGCCGCCCACGGCTGCGGAACTGCTGCTGCGACACAGCTTTGACGAGGGCCCGGAGGTGCTGCGGGCGTTGCTGGGCGAGTGGGAACGATGGTGCGCGGAGATGCTGGAAACGCATATCTCGTACCCAATTCTTTGCTATTATCGGTCGCAGCACGACAACCAAAGCTGGCTTTCGGCGCTAACCGCCGTTTTGGATACGTGCGCGCTGCTGATCACGCTGCTGGATGGGAAACAAACACGACAGGCGCAGCTGACCTTCGCGATGGGCCGGCACACGCTGGTCGACCTGGTGCATGTGTTTCGTCTGGAGGCGGCGGCAGAGCGGGTGCGTGCCGCGCCATCCACCCGTTTGCCTACCGATGAGTTCAGCCGACTGTGTGAGGCGCTCCAGGGCGCTGGATTGTCCCTGTGCGCCGATGCACAGAGCCTGGAGCGGCTGGCGGCGATGCGGTTGCTGTACGAACCGTACGCATGCGCGCTGGCCGATCACCTGAAGATGACCCTGTCGGCGTGGGTGGCGCCCCCGGCAGCGGCGAAGAAGAATGACACATGGAACGCTGTGGCTGGGTTGCGATCGCCGCAGGGATTGCGTGAGCAGTTTGCGACGCATGTGAGCGGTCGCTCCACGGCGGTGAATCTGGAGCGGCACGAAGGAGAGCCGCGGACTTGAGGGCGGTCTCAAAGGGTCCGCCTCTTAGCGCGGACCGGGCGTTGCAGGGGCCTCGGGGTTGAGCTTCTTGGTGGCAACCTGGGCGGCGATGCCCGGCTTGCCCTTGGCGTCCTTGTCGTGATCCTTGATCTCGGCGTAGATCTGCCGGGCCTGCTCGGTCTTTCCTTCCGCGGCGTACATGTCGGCAAGTTGGAGCTGGGCGAGCTCCGGGGGAACGGTGGTGGCGTGGCCTTTGGCGAGCTGCTGATAAAGGCTGACGGCCTGGGGCTCGCGGCCGGTCTGGGAGTAAAGCTGGGCCAAGGCATCCTTGCCAAGGGCAGCGGTGTCGCCGTTCCAACCGGAGGCGACCCTGTTCAGCGTTTCTTCGGCGGGACCGTTTTGCCCAGCCTCCATGTAGGTCAGGCCTGCGAAGTACTGCGCGAGCTTGCCGGGCTCGGTGAAGGCGTACTGGCTAGCTGCTGCCGTGAACAGCGTGTTGGCCTTTTGGGCGCGTTCCTTAGCGGTGTTGAAGGCCTTCAGGCCTGGGGGAAGCGCCTGGCCGGGCCGAACGATGGGCGTCTGGTATACCTGCATCGCCTCGCCAAAGGCGGTCTGCGCGGCGGCGGTCCGGTGCTGGTAGATGGCGTAGCCGCCGACGAGCAGCAGAATCAGCAGCAGGGCAAGGCCGCCGAAGAACAAGGTGGAGCGGCGATTTTTGCTGGCCCAGTTCAGGGTGTTTCCTGTGGCAAGCGCGAGAGGGTCGGTCTGCTGGGGGTCGCGCGTGGTTACGGTGTTCACGTGGTAAGTCCGTCCTTGGGTGTCGTGAAAGGGCTGCCGGCGCGAGTGCGCCACACATCGTTTCAGTTTAGCAGTGTCCGTTCAGACGGGGGTGGCGGAGGCTCCGCGGAGGCGGACGCGTGTCGTCGACTGTCGACCAAGGTTCCTCTTGCCAACGGTACAAAGCCAGGCATAGTATCGGCCTCGCATTGAACAGTGCACTTGTTCTGCAGCAAATTCTCGCACCTTGAGGGTTGGTTGTGACGTGCCTGTGAGTCCTGGACACTACGCTGCCGACCAGAGGCCGGCAGAGCTGAGGAGCTACGAAATATGGCTTGGTACGCCTACTGCATCGCGGAACGATCTGCTTTCCCTGAGCTTGCCAACCATCGCCGGCCTGTGCCCCTGGAGGGGGTGGCGGGTTTGTTTGGTGGCCAAACTTTTCTCTTTCCTGCTGCAGATCTGACGGTGCTGGTATCCGAGCACCTGCCCGAGGATGCCGCGCGGCTGACCGGGCCGGAGGCGAGCGGGGCGGCCCGCGAACATGCCAAGGTGATCGCGGCGACATTTCTGCGGTCGACGGTGCTGCCATTCCGGTTTGGGACCTGCTTTGACGATGACGACGCGCTGCGGCGATCGGTGCGCTCTAACCAGCGGCACTTTATGGCGAACGTGGAGCGGCTGCGCGGCAAGGCGGAGATGCACCTCAAGGTACTAGTGGATGACGTGTGCGCGGCCAAGGTGGCGCAGATTGCAGGCGGGCATGCGGCAGGGCAGGCGTATCTGTCCAACCTGCGGGAGTCGGCTACGCGGCAGCGGGAGCGGCAATCGCGGGCACGGGCTCTGAGCCTGCAGATGCACCGGATGTTTCTGCCGATCGAAGAAGAGATCACCTGCAAACGCACCGACAGCGGCAAGATGCTGCTGGACATCGCGCACCTGGTGGATAAGAAGACGGTGGAGCGCTACCAGAACAAGTACAGCTCGGCGACGCTGCAAATGAAGGACTGCGCGATGCAGTTGTCCGGGCCGTGGCCGCCCTACCACTTCGTGCATGCGCATAGTGGGCGAGCGCACGCGTAAACCTGCGCGGGCTGCTGTTCGGGTTTAGGAGGCCTCGGCGAGATGCTGAGGCTTTCGCTTTGGGGGGCGAGGTATGATGCGAGACGTGAGGTGAGCGCATGGCGAGCACAACGCTTGTTCCCGTAAGTGAGTACCTGAACGCAACGTACCGGCCGGACTGCGATTTCCTAGAAGGCCGTGTGGTGGAGAGGAACTTGGGCGAAAAGGAGCACGGGAAGATCCAGGGATACTTCTTTCTTGTTTTCCGTCTGAACCGCGAGTTGTGGGGTGTTCGCGTTACGCCGGAGCAGCGGGTGCAAGTCCGCCCGGAACGCTATCGTGTTCCGGATGTGTGTGTGGAGTGGCGCTCCACGCCGGACGACTCTATAGTGAAGCGGGCTCCCTTACTCTGCATTGAGGTGTTATCGAAAAAAGACACGCTTTCGGACATCCGGCGCCGTGCTGAGGATTACTGGGCGATGGGTGTGCGGCATGTGTGGGCGGCTGACCCGTGGAAGCGGCGCGCATATGAGTACCGTGGTGAAGAATTTGTGGAGCCTCAAGGTGGGGTATGGCGGATTGAGGGAACTCCGATCGCGGTGAGTATCGAGCAAGTGTTTGCGGAACTGGACGCCTGAACCGGAGCAGAGGGCATGACGAGCGATGCTTTGGTGAAGCAGCTACTGGCCTTCTTGGCGGGCGGGCAGGCGCATGCGACGTTTGCGGCCGCGGTGGACAACTTCCCGGCGGAGCTGCGCGGGGTAGTGCCGGATCGGCTGCCGTACTCGGCGTGGCAGATTGTGGAGCATATGCGCCTTGCGCAGAAAGACGTTCTCGACTTCTCCGACCCGCCCGCAGGCGGGTATCAGCACCTGCCATGGCCGGAGGCCTATTGGCCGAAGTCGCCGGAGCCGCCGAGTGTGACCGCGTGGGATGAGGCGGTTGCGGCGATTGCGGCGGACCGGAAGAGCTTTGAGGCGTTGCTGACGCGGTCGGACGTGGATCTGTATGCGCCGTTCGCGTGGGGCGATGGGCAGAACTTGCTGCGGGAGGCGTTGTTGATCGCGGATCACAACGCGTATCACACGGGCGAGTTGGTGGTGGTGCGGCGGTTGCTGGGGTGCTGGAAGTAGGGGCCCTTGCTCATCGTTAGGTTGGGCCTTTACTTTAGCCCTCGTTCGATGGCTGCGAGCCCCCTAGGCCTGCGGCTCAGGCTGGTATAGCGTGGGACGATGGTCCTGCGGGTGAACTGCACTTCAGGCTGCCCATTTGAGTGTAAGGACGATCCGTCGTTGAGCAACGAGCAACGAGCAACGAGCAACGAGCAACGAGCAACGAGCAACGAGCAACGAGCTAGTGGGAGCTCCAGGTCTTGTCGGCTGAGTTGCATTCGGTCTCGAGCGCGCACTGTTCGCAGCGGGGCTTGCGAGCGACGCAGATGCGGCGGCCGTGGTGGATGAGCTCGTGCGAGAAATCGATCCAACGGTCCTGCGGGATGATCTTTTGGAGGTCCTGCTCGACTTTCACGGGGTCGTCGGACTTAGTGAGTTCCAGACGGCGCGAAAGGCGGAGAACATGGGTGTCCACGACGACGCCGGACGGGATGCCGTACCAGGAGCCGAGGACGACATTGGCGGTTTTGCGGGCCACGCCGGGGAGCTCAATCATCTCGTTCATGGTTTGCGGGACCTCGCCGTTGAAGCGCTCGGTGATGACCTTGCTAGCGCCGATGATGCTCTTGGTCTTGTTGCGGTAGAAGCCGGTGCGGCGGACGAGCTCTTCAATGACAGCAGGGTTGGCTTCGGCCAAGGTTTGCGGGGTGGGGTATTGGCGAAAGAGCTCGGGCGTAGCGAGGTTGACGCCGGCGTCGGTGCTTTGGGCAGAGAGGATGGTGGCGATGGTGAGCTGCCAGGCGTCCGTGTGGTTGAGCGCGCAGACAGCGTCGGGGTAGGCCTGTTTGAGGGCGTCGAGGATGGCGGCGATGCGCTCGGGGGCGAGGGGCTTGGCGGTGCGGTTGCGCTTGGGGAATTTCTTGGCGGCGTCTTTTTTGGGGGCGACCGGTTCGGAGGCGGCGATGGCACGAGCTTCGGCGGGGGAGGCTGCGGTTTTGCGGGTTTTGCTGATCTCACCTTTGGTCGTCGGCATAGGGCTTAGATTAGCGCCAGGCAGCTATGTCCGACATGCAGCTAGGGGGCCTTTGCGTCTCGTTCTGCCTGGCGGGTGATGAACGTCGCAAGCGAAGAATCAGCTGCCGCCAGGCGTGCGGAAACAGAAACCAGATCACAACAGTCGCCCCGGTCCGGGACCAGGATGTGAGCGCCGCTGATTGGAAGTGCATCGTCGGAACGGAGCGGTGCTAGCAGGTTTCCGAGGCCCGTTTCGCCCTGGGGAGTCTCGAATTCGACGAGTTCCGGGGAGAGGTAATGAAGCCTGTCTGTCGCGAATGGTGTTTGCGGGGCGGGATGCGGACGGTCGTACTCGTCGGCAGCTTCATCGACGAGCTTCTTGTGCGCGGGAAACGCACGGGAGACGACGGTGGCAACCTCGTCGCGGCCGGAGGTGAAGCCGTTTGAGAAGGCCAGAACCACCGCGGGGCCGGCAAGAGACTTGGATCGGAGCACCCTGACTGCCGCCGAGGGCGTTAGCAGGCGAGGTGACACGATGAGGTCTGCTCCGTTAGAGCCGTAGATGTTAATGCAATGCCAGCCACGCGGAGCCAGGACGGCCAAGTCGGGCTGTACCGAGTAGTATGCAAGCCGCTCTGCTATTTCTGTAGAGAGCGCGAGTCTCTTGGTGGCCGGCGGTGGTGCTTTGACATGGCCGGACATGCCGTAAGAAGGGCAGCCGACGAGGGGAACTTGAGCTCGCTGCCCACGAGCGCTGCATACGGCGAGAAGAGCAAAGGTTGCGAATTTGCAAGGCATGGGGTGCGGCTAGTTTGTCTTGCTCTGTTCTGGGCGGTCAAGGAGAAAGCTTCTGATGGTTTGCGGGGGCTGCCATCGTCGATAATGACTTCTGAACGGAGAGTGTCGTCGTGCCAGAGTTGCCCCCGGTTCCCATCACCCTTGAAGGTTCCAGCGTGTTGCACCAGATGTTCCACTTCGACTGGGCTGCGTGGAAGCAGTTGCCTGCCGAAAAGCGGGACACCCTGGCCGCGGAGTTCGGCGACCTGCTGCGCCGCTGGGAGGCGGGCGTGCCCGGCGCGGGAAGTCATCCCAATCAGTCGGCGCTGTTCTCGCAGATCGGCCACAAGGGCGATCTCACGCTGATCCATTTTCGCGATTCAATCGAGGACCTAAACCGGGCGGAGCTGGAGTTGGCACAGAGCGGTATTTACGCCTTTCTGCAACCGACGCACTCCTACCTTTCGGTGGTGGAGCTGGGTCTGTATGAGTCTTCCGAGAAGATCTACGCCGGCCTTCTCGAGCGCGGTTTGGAGCCGGGAACGGCGGCGTGGAACGCAGGGATTACGGAAGGGACGGCACGCACCTTCGCCTCGCTTGCGAGCCGGCTCTTTCCGGCGATTCCAACGGCGAAGTACCTGTGCTTCTATCCCATGGACCGCAAGCGCGGCGAGGGAGTGAACTGGTATACGGAGCCGATGGGTGACCGCCGCGCCATGATGCATGAGCATGGCCTGATCGGGCGGCGGTACGCGGACTTGGTGCGCCAGATCATCACCGGCTCGATCGGATTGGACGACTGGGAGTGGGGCGTCGATCTGTTTGCCGACGACCCGGTGATCTTCAAAAAGCTGATCTACGAGATGCGCTTCGACAAGGTGAGCGCGGTCTATGCTGCGTTCGGCCAGTTCTTTGTTGCGGTGCGTGTTCCGGCGGAGCAGGCAACGCGATGGTTCGACGGGGTTCTTGTGTAGGCTGCGCACGCATAGTCGCTATACTGGGCTGGAATGGTCACAAAACTCAGCGCTGCGTTGCTGGGCCTGTCTGCGGGCGCAGCGTATTCGATTGTCTTTCTATTGATGGCCTTGCAGTCAGCGTGTATTCCGATACCGTCGGAAATCATCATGCCGTTTGCGGGCTATAAGCTGGCGCATGACTGGGTGCAGCTTGCGGTACTGGCAACGGTAGCGTCACTGGCCTCGAACCTGGGGTCGATTCCGGCGTATTGGCTGGGGGCCAGGGGTGGTCGGCCGATGGTGGAGCGGTATGGGCGCTACATCCTGCTGAAGCGGAGCGATCTGGATCTTGCAGACCGGTTCTTTCACCGGTTTGGCGCGGCGGCGGTCCTGCTGGGGCGCATGTTGCCGATCATTCGGACGTTTATCGCGTTTCCCGCCGGGATCGCGCGGATGAACCAGGTGCGGTTTCACCTGTACACCTTTATCGGCTCGTGGCCGTGGTGCTTTGCGCTGGCGTACATCGGGATGAAGCTGGGGAGCCGGTGGGATTCGGACCCGCAGTTCAAGGCCGTGTTCCATCGGTTCCAGGTGGGGGTTGAGGTGGTGCTGGTGGTGGGGATCGTCTGGTTTGTGTGGACGCATTGGAAGAATCGGACGGGGACGGAAGCGGTCTGATTCGAGACTTCTGACGCTAAGGGCGCAAAGGTTGCGCCAAGGTTCGCGAAGGCCTTCGTGGCATTCCTTGGCATTCCCTTGGCGGTCTTTGCGTCAGGGTTGGTTCTTTGGCGCGCAGGGCGTTGCGCCTCAGCTTTCCGTTGCGCGATACTAACCTGTCCGCGTTTACGGAAATTTGCTCCATAGAAGGGTACGCAACAAGACATGTCTACACCCGACGCCGCGCAGCAGCAGCAGCCGTCTGCGGCGAGCATTACGCCTCACACTGGAAAACTTGGCATCATGATCCCCGGCATGGGCGCCGTAGCTACGACCTTGATCGCCGGCGTGGAAGCCGTGCGCCGCGGCTTTGCCAAGCCGATTGGGTCGATGTCGCAGATGGGCACCATTCGCCTGGGCAAGCGTACCGACGACCGCACGCCCTTGATCAAAGATTTCGCGCCGATCGCGCCGTTGAACGACCTGGTCTTTACGGGCTGGGATATCTTTGGCGGCAACCTGTACGACGCGGCGAAGACGGCGGGCGTGCTGGAGCGCGATCAGCTGGACAGCATGCGGCCGTTTTTGGAGTCGATTGAGCCGTTGCCGGCCGCGTTTGAAGAGCGCTACGTAAAGCGGCTGACCGCCAAGAACAAGAAGCAGGGCAAGAACAAGTGCGACCTGGCCAACCAGATTCGCAACGACATTGCTGAGTTCAAGACCAAGACCGACCGGCAAGTAATGATCTGGTGCGGGTCGACCGAGATCTACCTGGAACCGAAGGCGGTTCATCAGACGCTGGAGGCGTTTGAGAAGGGCCTGGTTGAGGATGACCCAGATATCTCGCCGTCGATGCTGTATGCGTGGGCTTGCTTGAAAGAAGGCATTCCGTTTGCGAACGGCGCGCCGAATCTCACGGTGGATATTGCGGCGCTGAACGAGCTGTCGAAGAAGATGAATGCGCCTATTTGCGGCAAGGACTTCAAGACCGGGCAGACATTCCTAAAGACGGTACTGGCGCCCGCGTTCAAGACGCGGCAGTTGGGTGTGAGCGGGTGGTATTCGACGAACATTCTGGGCAACCGGGATGGTGAGGTGCTGGACGATCCGGATAACTTCAAGACCAAGGAAGTCTCGAAGTTAGGGGTACTGGAGCATATTTTTCAGCCGGAGAAGAACCCTGATCTGTATCGCGACCTGTATCACAAGGTGCGGATCAACTACTATCCGCCGCGGGGGGATAACAAGGAAGGCTGGGATAACATCGACATCTTCGGGTGGCTGGGCTACCCGATGCAGATCAAGGTGGATTTTCTTTGCCGGGATTCGATTCTTGCCGCTCCGCTTGCCTTGGATCTTTGCCTGTTTATGGACTTGGCGGCGCGTACGCCTGCGTTGCGTGGGTTGGGGATCCAGGAGTGGTTGAGTTTTTACTTCAAGGATCCGGATTCTGCGCCGGGGGTGTATCCGGAGCATGATCTGTTTATTCAGTCGATGAAGCTGAAGAACACTTTGAGGCACATCATGGGCGAGGAGTTGATTACGCATCTGGGGTTGGAGTATTACGGGGAGTAGGCGGGCGCAGCCCGCGGCGCTGCGCGTTGGCTGTGGTTAGCGCTGCGCGTTGGCGCTTCGTGTTGGCGAGTCAGCGAGTCAGCGGTTTCTTGGGTTGGGTTGCTGGCTCGCTTTGCTTGTTAGAGTGACAGGTGACATGATGGCTAAGGAAGCGATGGACTGTCCAGTGTGTGCGAAGCTGCGACAGGAGGGCTGGTCCCTTTATGCAGAGTATGTAGCACTTAGAGATGAGCTGACGCTTACTCGCAAGAACGATCCCGCTTACGCCGCCAAGAAGCAAGAGATGGAGCGAGTGGCGCGGCTAAAGAGAGACGCCTTTCACCGTAACTCGGTCCACGCACAGGAACATAGAGACTAGGCGGCGAGAGGATCGCAGCATGTGGTGGGATCGACAAAACCTGAACAAGAGTCGGACGGACAAGGAAGGTCGCCGGTGGAACTTCCGGGTTTGGAACGACTTCGTAAACGGCAAGATGGTCGAACGGATCTTCTACTGGGATGATAAGCGTGAGGTGACGGGCGTTGTTTTCTTCAACCCTGGGGTTCATGTATCGCTCTTGCAAAAGGTGATTCAACAGCTTGTAGCAAGTGAGGACCTCCGAAACAAGCACCGAAGAGACTTGCGGTTTCCGCTGGAGAGGCACTATCGCGACTATGGCGCCTTTCCGGAAGAGTCCTCGTCGGGTTAGCTAACGAGTTGATAGGTAAGTTGCTCAGTCGATATCGGAAGCAAGTAAGTTGCCAAGTAGGGCGGTGTGAAAACTGCAGATCTCTCCACTGCGCTGCGCTTCGGTCGAGATAATGGTGGTGGAGGAAGTAGCTACCGAAGTAGGCAGAACGCAGATTCCATTCGGGAATGACAAGCAAAAGAGCAATCAGCTGAGGACGCTCAGTATCTCGGGCCAAAGCGCCTTGACGCCGTTCTCCGACTTCGACGAAACCGGAATAATCCGCTCCTCGCCAAGACCTTCTTTCAGCGCCGCGAGCGACTTGCTGAGTGCATTGCCGGAGAGGCGGTCGGTCTTGGTGGCGACGACCACGTGTGGCCGCTGCATCTGGCGCAGGGCGTTGATCAGCATGGTGTCGCTCTCTTGAGGCGGGATGTTGGAGTCGACGAGGCAGATGCAGAGGGCCAGGTGTTCGCGCTCGGCGAGATAGGGCTCGATGAACTTGGGCCACTCGGCGGAGATGGACTTCGAGATCTTGGCGTAGCCGTAGCCGGGGAGGTCCGCAAAAATCAGACCGGGCTGAAACGTGTGTTTGCTTTGGGTGCCCTCGTAGAGCGCAAAGAAGTTGATGGCACGGGTGCGGCCGGGCGTGGAGGACACCTTGGCTGCCGCGGAGCCGACGAGCTTGTTGAGCAGCGAAGACTTGCCTACGTTGGAGCGGCCGAGAAAAGCCACCTCGGGCGCGTCGCCTGTGCGTTGCGCGGTGGGGAAGTGCTCCGGGCTCATGGCCGAGAGTAGGAATTCGGTGTGGAACTGCATGGAGTTAGAGTAGAGGATTTAGGGGATGGCTATAACATTTTCAGCGTTGCCGGGAAGTGTTCTGCACCCCGGATGCCAAATTCGTGGGCAAATCTTCTTACACGTAAGCGCCTAAGCTTCGCTCCAGCAGCGCCAAGCTCACCTCAGCGCCTAAAGGCGCGCTGCGATGCAGGTACTGTTGGCACGGCTAAAGCCGTGCCCCTTCCGGAAGGAAGGAGAAAGACTAGTTAGCGAAACGCGCTCCAGCCTTGCCGGTTCAGGCTCCAGAAAAGTAGGAGGAGGGCTGCTACACCTGCGGCGACCATGCTGATGCCTAGCGCGATGCTGCCAAAGAGGATCTTGCCCGAGCCGAAGAGCATGAGGTACACCATGGTGGACGCGAGCAGCCAATGGAAGGTGTTGTATGCCAGGATGTGCTCGTCGCCCGTGCTTGCCGGGGCGAAGCGTTGCCAGCCCAGAGCGGCCGGCCGAACGCGGTCGTAGAAGTTCTGCAGAACGACTTGCTGCTCCGGTTGGGTAAGCAGCGTTACGGTCAGCCAAATCAGCGTCGTCAGCCCTGTGGTGAGGAGCATGAGCCAGGCGAAGGCGTGTGGGTCGTCGGTGTTGAGCGGCGCGAGCGTCAGCTGCGGGTCGATCCCATGCAGGGCGCGCACCACGGGCATGCCGAGGCCGGATTCCAGCGTGAGGGAGATCGTGGCGGCGGCGAGCATGGCGCTGATCTCCGACCAGGCATTGATGCGCCACCAGTACCAGCGCAGGATGAAGACGAGGCCGGCACCGGCACCCAAGGCGAGCAGAAACTTCCAGGCGTTCGCGATGGAGGCGCCGTGGGTCTGCATGTAGAATGTTGCGCCCGCAGACAGCAGCGCCACAAGAATGGTGGCGATCCGCGAGGCGGCGACGTAGTGGTGCTCGGTCTGACCGGGGCGCAGGAACCGGCCGTAGAGATCGTTGACCAGGTAGGAGGCGCCGAGGTTGAGGTGCGTGCCGATGGTGGACATGTACGCGGCGGCGAAGCCGGCCAGCATGAGGCCGCGCAGGCTGGGCGGCAGGTAGTGCACCATCACCCAGACGTAGGCGCCCTCCATGCCGCCCTGGGCGTCGGTGGGCGAGGGCAAGAGCACGAGCGCAACCAGGGCGGTGGCGATCCACGGCCAGGGGCGCAGGGCGTAGTGAGCGATGTTGAACCAAAGCGTGGCGCCGATGGAGTTCTTTTCGTCCTTGGCGGAGAAGATGCGTTGGGCGATGTAGCCGCCGCCGCCGGGCTCGGCACCGGGGTACCAGCTGGCCCACCAGTTCAGGCTGAGCAGCACCAAGAAGCTGAGAAAGAAGCCCGTGCCGACCGCGGGCACGAAGGAGAGCGTGTCGCGTGGACCGTGGGCGACGTCGAAGGCGTGCACCTGCGCGGTGAGGGCGTGCATGCCGCCGACGGCCCTCACGGCGAACACCGCCAGCAAGACGACCATGGAAAACTTTAGGATGAACTGGACGACATCGGTCCAAAGCACCGCCCAAAGGCCGGAGATCGCGTTGTACGCGAGTGTAAGCGCCAAGCACACGAAGACCGCGGTAAGCTGCTGCGCCGTGGTGTGCAGGCCGAGGGTGAGCGTGAGGACCTTCACCATGGCAAGGTTCACCCAGCCCATGATAATGGTGTTTACCGGCAGCGCGAGATACAGCGCGCGGAAGCCGCGGAGGAAGTTGGCGGGCTTGCCGGCGTAGCGAAGTTCCACGAATTCGATGTCGGTGAGGACCTGCGACCGGCGCCATAGCGGGGCGAAAAAGAAGACGGTGAGCATGCCTGAGAGCGCAAAGCTCCACCAGAGCCAGTTGCCCATGATG
Source organism: uncultured Acidobacteriaceae bacterium (assembly GCA_964245045.1). Taxonomy (GTDB): domain Bacteria; phylum Acidobacteriota; class Terriglobia; order Terriglobales; family Acidobacteriaceae; genus Granulicella. Next base: position 14,043 of record CAXTLD010000044.1, read on the forward strand.
CCTTGCTTATAGATGAAGCCGGTAACGACCAGCGGGGTGTCGGCGCCGAAGGTGGTGGCGACCATGGAGGTGCCGGCGAGCCACCAGGGGACGCTGCGGCCGGAAAGAAAGAACTCGCTGACGTTGCCCGAGGCCCGGCGCATGTAGAAGAAACCGATGCCGAGGTTGAGGAGGAAGTAAAGGGCGATCACGATCCAGTCAAGTGCTGTCAGCTGCATCCAGGGGACGCCTTTCGTGTGGTGCTGTAGTCAATTAGGTCAGTTGTGGTGCGACATGCACCAGAGTACGCGAGGGATGCCCCAATAGGTGTAGAGGAAAGCGCTATAAGCTGACGTATGATCAGCACGAAATGACTTACGCACTTTGTTCGCCCCCTTAGGCGGTCGGAGAGGAGACAGTTTCAGGATGGCTCGGGATCGTCCCATGACGTGGGTGCGGCGACGCTGTGTTGGGTTCTGGCTCGGCTGGCTCTGCTGCTGGCTCACGGACGGGATCGGCTTAGGGCAAACGGTCTCTGGACCGTTGCGCGAAGCTTCGGCTATCTCTTACGACAGCACGGGCAATTTGTACATCGCCGACGCAAGCGCACATCGAGTGTTCGAGGCGACGCTGGGGGGAGCCTTGCTGGTGGTGGCGGGATCGGGCGTGCAGGGCTTCGGTGGTGATGGTGGACCAGCGACCATGGCGGAGTTAAACGAGCCGCAAGGGCTGGCCTTTGGGCCGGACGGGACACTGTACATCGCCGACACGGGCAACCACCGCGTTCGGTCGGTCACGCCGGGCGGAACCATTGCAACGTTTGCCGGAACGGGCGTGGCTGGCTTTAGTGGCGATGGTGGGTTGGCCGCAGCGGCTCGGCTGCGATCGCCGACCGGCCTGGGTGTAGACACCGGCGGTGCGCTGCTCATCTGCGACACGGGGAACCACCGTGTACGGCGAGTCAGCAAAGGCGTGATTGCAACGGCTGCCGGCATCGGCGTGCAGGGCTTTAGCGGGGATGGCGGACCTGCAACCGCTGCGGAACTCGATTCACCGGTCGGCGTGGCTGCGTCCGCGGATGGCCGCCTGTTCATCGCAGACACCCGCAACAACAGGATCAGAGTCGTTACGGCTACCGGCGCCATCGTAACGGTGGCGGGCAACGGTGTGGGCGGGTTTTCCGGCGACGGCGGCGCGGCGCTTGGGGCGCAGTTGATGAGCCCGCGCGCTGTGGCGCTAGACGGGGCAGGCGCCCTGCTGGTTGCGGACTCAGGGAACGAGCGTATCCGGCGGATTGAAGTATCCGGCGTGATCACAACGCTCGCTGGAAGTGGGGTCGAGGGCAGTAGCACGGACGCAGCCAAGCAGCTTGGGGCCGCATTGCGCGCGCCCCGGTCCGTGGCAGTTTCCAGCTTCGGTATGCCGGTGCTGGCGGACACCCTAAACGGCGGAGTTCGCGTGCTGGATGGCACGACGTTGTACCTACCTGCAGCGCTCACAAGCGCTCGGACGTCTGCCGTGCAGGAGCAGATGGCCCCGGCGCAGACCTATGGCAACGGAAGTGCGGTTGCGCTGGTGACGGGCCCGATCGGTGTGCCGCAGGGCACGCTGCAACTGACCGAGGCGGGCGTCACGCTGGCGTCTGCAAGTTTGGCCGGCGGATCGGCAACGCTTGATCTCGGTTATCTGGGAGCGGGGTCACACAATCTATCTGTACGTTTCCCTGGCGATGGGCTCAATCCTGCGGCCTCTAGCGCCGTTGGAGCACTCAAGGTAAACGCGTTGCCCGTAACAGCCACGGCGAGTTCGGCGTCGGTTGCCTACGGCCTTCCCACCCCGCAGATTAGTGGAGTGATTTCGGGTGTCTTGCCGAGGGACGCCGCTTCGGTGAACGCCGTCTTCGGCGCTACTACGGGCTCGTTGCCACCTGTGGGTACCTATCCGGTGACGGCGACGTTAGCGGGGCCGAAAGCCTTGAACTACAGCGTGACCATGAGCCCGTCGTCCGGCCAGCTGACGGTAACGAAGGCGAGCGATACAGCGGCTCTTGGTACCGTGGCGCAGGCGTTCACCGGTATCCCCATTGCGTTGAGTGCGACGGTGGTCTCGTCGACCCGCGGGCAGCCTACAGGGACGGTGCAGTTTCTGGACGGCAGCACCGTGGTGGGCACGGCAACCCTCAACAACGGCAGCACGAGCGCAGCCTACCCGACCCCGCCTACGGGACAACGGGTGATCTCGGTGCAGTATCTTGGCGACTCAAACTTTTTGCCCAGTAGCTCCGTGCCCGCCCAGATCAGCGTTCTGGCGCTTCCAGACTTCACGATCGTGCCGGGCGGATCGGAGGTGGCGAGCACGTCGGCGGGTGGGGTGGCGACCTACAACCTCACGGTCAGCGCGGCACCGGGACCGTTCACAGGCGCGATTACCTTCAGCGCCACCGGTCTACCGAAGGGTGCAAGTCTGAGTTTCTCGCCTCCGGCAATTGTTCCCGGCAACGCCTCGGCCACCGTGACGGTGTCAGTGCAGACCTCGGCACCTAACGCAGCAAGTCTCATCAAGCCTCGAAACGGACCTGGAAGGGGAGTAGCCTTTGCGCTAGTTGGGTGTGTGTTGGTGAGCCTACGGCGGCGCCGACCTCGCGCTACGTGGGCGTGTGCTCTCGGTTGCTTGATCTTCCTCGCTGGCTGCGGTGCCCGAACAGTTGGTGAGGCTACCGGGGGTGTTTTATCGCAGAGCTACAACCTTTCTGTGACCGGAACGGCAACCAACCTTGCCGGGGTGGTAGTAACGCACTCGACGCCTCTCTCGCTCACGGTGACGCAATGATCCTTCGTGAGGCAGTCGGCTCAGAATGAGCAAAGCAGCTCATCCCCGGTTGACCGGCATCTATCGATTGATTCCTTGATCCCTGAAGTAGGTGGGGGCTCCATCCGATGTGGGGCACTCGTGCTCCGGGGAACCCTGAAAGAGTGTGAAAAACAATGCAACGAACTCTGCTGCCCGGAAAACCTTACCCGCTTGGAGCCACGACGACTTCGCTTGGAACCAACTTCGCGCTGTACTCGGAAAACGCGAGCGCCGTGCATGTTTGTTTCTTCGACGAGGAAGGCGGTCAGACCGACTGCGTTGCCTTAAAGGAGGTCACCGCCTTTGTGTGGCACGGTTTGGTGCGGGGCATCAAGCACGGGCAGCGCTACGGGTACCGTGTCGAGGGCCCGTGGGAGCCGGAGAAGGGATTGCGTTTCAACGCCGCGAAGCTCCTTGTCGACCCATACGCAAAAGCGATCACAGGGCAGTGCCCTGATGAGAGCAAGCCAAGCCTGCCGGACCCGAAGCAGCCGATTTACCCCTACGATGTTGTGTCCGGAGACGACCTGAAGAAGGACGATACGGATGACGCGGCCTTTGTGCCGAAGAGCATTGTGGTCGGCGCCAAATTCGACTGGGAAGACGATTGCCCGCCGCAGACGCCGATTGCTGATTCGATCATCTACGAGGTCCACGTGAAGGGCTTTTCCAAGCGCAATCCAGAGGTGCCGGAAAACCTGCGTGGAACGTATGCCGGGATGGCTCACGACTCAAGCATCGCGTACCTGAAAAAGCTTGGCATCACTGCCGTTGAATTATTGCCGGTTCATCACTTCATCGATGAGGGTCATCTGGTCGATCGCGGACTTCGTGACTACTGGGGTTACAACACGTTAGGGTACTTCGCGCCCATGGCTCGCTACAGTGCAAGCGGCGACGCCGGCGGACAGGTGACCGAGTTCAAGGAGATGGTGAGGCGGCTGCACAGGGAAGGTATCGAGGTCATCCTGGACGTGGTGTACAACCACAGCTGCGAGGGAAACGAGAAGGGCCCGATGCTGTCCATGAAAGGCATCGATAACACGACTTACTATCGGACGGTGCAGGATAACCCGCGTCACTACATGGATTACACCGGTACGGGTAATACGCTCAACGTGTATCACCCGCAGGTGCTGAAGCTGCTTATGGACAGCCTGCGCTACTGGGTACGCGAGATGCACGTGGATGGTTTCCGGTTCGACCTGGCTTCGACGTTGGCTCGCGAACTCGCGGACGTGAACAAGCTGGGTGCGTTCTTCGACACCATTCACCAGGACCCGACGTTAGCCGACATAAAACTAATTGCGGAGCCTTGGGATGTTGGTGAGGGTGGATATCAAGTTGGCAACTTCCCCATCCTATGGGCGGAGTGGAACGGCAAGTACCGCGACACGGTGCGGCGCTTCTGGAAGGGGGACGCGGCGCAGTTGTCCGACTTCGCCTATCGCCTGACCGGATCGAGCGACTTATATAAGAGCGATGGTCGCGCGCCCTCGGCTTCTATCAATTTCATCACGGCTCACGATGGCTTTACGCTCTGCGATCTGGTCAGCTACAACGAGAAGCACAACGAGGCAAATGGGGACAACAATACCGACGGCTCCAACGACAACGATTCCTGGAACATGGGTGCAGAAGGCCCAACCGATGACGAAGCCATAAATCGCGAACGGGAGAAGCAAACGCGTAACTTCCTGGCTACCCTGATGCTAAGTCAGGGCGTCCCAATGTTGACCGGCGGCGATGAGTTTGCTCGGTCGCAGCGGGGCAACAACAATTGCTACTGCCAGGACGATGAGCTGACTTGGTACGACTGGGCCTTAGATGCACCGCGAAAGCGTCTCTTGGAGTTCACGTCGAGGCTCATCCAGCTGCGTAAAGATCACCCAAATCTACACCGCCGCAAGTTTTTCCAGGACCGCAAAATCCGTGGTTCTGTAGTGCGCGATGTGGCGTGGTTCGGTACGGATGGCAACGAGGTCTCCGACGAGGTTTGGAGCAACGCCGGCAATAAGACCATCGCCGTCGTCTTCAACGGCAAGACGCTTGGCGTGATGGATGACGACGGCAACCCCGTGGAGGACGACAGCTTTCTGGTCCTCGTCAATGCCTCCGACAACGGCGTGGAGTACACGTTGCCGGAGCCGCCGAACAAGGCCCCGTGGCGTCAGGTTCTGGATACGGAAAGCATTGCCAATCCGTTTTGTACGACCGAGGTACATGACAAGGTAATCCTTGGTGGGCGAACCGTGCGGGTGTACAGCGATGGCGAGGTGGTTGCGCCCGCCCGCCCGCGACCGACGCGTACCGTTTAGTGCAGGCGAAGAGCCGCGGATTTCAGATGATCCGCGGTCTCGCACTGTCGTCATAGAGAAGTTTCAGAGTGTGGCGCCGAGCGCTTCGTATGCCGCGATCTGGTTCAAGGTGAGCTGGTGCATGTCCCCACCTGCAGCATGGGCCTTGTACCAGGTCGCCAGCCAATCCAGCGCGGTTTCGAGCCGTAGGCGCGATTGCCAGCCCAACTCGGCGCGGGCGCGGCTGGCGTCGAGCTTCAGGTAGCCGGCTTCATGAACGCCCGGCTCGGGGTCGAGGACCCACTGCGCGCCATCGCCCCAGAAGTGGACCATACGCTCCACGATCCAACCGACGGGCCGTGCGTCGTCGTCCGCCGGGCCAAAGTTGAAAGCAGTCGCGAAGCGCGGGTTTCCTGTGAGCAGCTTTTCGGCAAGCAGCAAGTAGCCGTGCAGGGGATCGAGGACGTGCTGCCAGGGGCGAATCGCGTTTGGGCGGCGGATCAGCGCTGGTTCCCCGGCCGCGAACCCGCGAACCAGGTCGGGAATGAGGCGATCGGTTGACCAGTCACCGCCGCCGATAACGTTACCGGCGCGGGCGGTGGCAACCGCACAGCCGTGTTCCTTTAGCCTCTCGACGGGGAAGTAGCTTTGGCGGTACGCGGCGGAGACGATCTCGGCGCAGGCCTTGGAGCTGGAGTAAGGGTCGTGGCCGCCGAGGGGGTCGGTCTCGCGGTAGCCCCAGAGCCACTCCTTGTTTTCGTAGCACTTATCGGTGGTGACGGAGACGACGGCGCGCACAGTCGGCGTGCGGCGGACGGCGTCGAGGACGCGGGCGGTGCCGAGGACGTTGGTCTCAAACGTGCCGATTGGGTCCGTGTAGCTGTAGCGGACGAGGGGCTGCGCAGCGAGGTGGAAGACGACCTCGGGAGCGAAGGAGCTGAGGGCTTCTTCGAGCCGCGCGCCATCGCGGATATCGCCGCGGAGGTCTTCGACGACGGTGCCGATGCGGGCCGTGTCGAAGAGGTTCGGCGCGGTGTAGGGGTCCAGCGAGTACCCGCGGACGACGGCGCCCTTGGAGGCGAGCCAAAGGGCGAGCCAGCCGCCCTTGAAGCCGGTGTGGCCGGTTAGAAAGACGCGCTTGCCGCGCCAGAGATCTGGAATCGTGCTGGTTGCGGGCATCTTCTCTGGCATAGCGAGCGGGCCGTCCTTTGGTTTATTGAGCAGTTCCTCAATTAAGTTTTTGGAACAAACGCGAGTGGGCGTGTGGTGGTGACCTGATGCAGGCGCTTGTCCCGCGTCCACAGGAGGGTACCTGGCATAAGCCGTACAGACGCAAGAAGGTGCGCGTCGATGTAGCTGATGCCAAGCCCGAACATCCGTTCCGCTGAGGCCTGATGCAGAACCTCGTCGTGCATGGCGACTCTCGCCTAGGGGAGAGCCTGGAGATCAGCGAGAATAGTTTCGCGACGATGCAGAGAGCCCATCGCAAGCTCGCCGACGACCAAAGGGTGACAGAGCACCCTTCTTTCGGTAAGCAAGTCACGAAGGTGGAGATCCCCATGACGGAGGTGGTCAAACCAGATCGACGTATCTACGAGGATCACTGGATTGCTACGCCGACCGCCGGCGTGGTACGTCCTCGAGATCGGGCTGTGTGCCGCCCAGAAGTGCTAGGCGGCGCGCGCTTTCTCGTTCAATAAGCGCCTTGAGAGCCTCCCGGATCAGCGCCGACTTTTCCTTGAGACCTGTGAAGGACGAAGCCTTCTCAATCAGTTCGTCATCGAGTGCAATCGTTGTGCGCATCACGCCTCCATGTCTATGCACGCAGAGTATCATCATTTGGTGCTCTGCCAATGCCTTATCGAGTCTGTGGCGAAGCCCAAGAGGGTCGTCCTGCGCTGGCACCACGAGAGCGCGGGAATGAGTACGCAAGAAGGGCAAGCGCACAGCCGCAGATGCACGAGCTCAGTCCGATTCGAACGTGATGAGGCCGACCCGCAGCATGACGTTATGCTGAGCGGGGTTGGCGAAGGTCCAGTAGTCTCTGAGCTCCACCCGTAGGTTGCCCTCGCCAGATTCACGGCGGCTGTTGGGTTTGGGAACGATGAGGGCGAGGCCGTAGTCGAGGGCGTGGCCCGTTTCAAAGAGGCGGCTGTAGCCGAAGAGGGCGACGGGCAGATACGTGCTGGTCGTCTTGGCAAGCGGCACGCTGGTGTCCACAGAAACGTAGCCGGAAAAGGAACTTCGATTCGCTTGCGGGCCCATGACGCCAACCTCGGCGTAGAGCGGAAACGGGAGCGGGATGAAAGTGAAGCCTACGCCGCAGCCCGCCGTGGCCTTCGTCGCCTGCGGTGAGGTGGTGTCGCCGAGACCGCAAAAGACACCAGTGCAAGCTGATTGCCTTCCGCGGCGCTCGTGGGCACCGAAAACCCAATCTGGTGTAGGTTCTTCTCGAAGCGAACATCATCAGGCTGAGTGAGTAGTGTAGGCTGGTTTGTGGCTACCGCGCCGGCGGATTCCTCGAACGCTGGCCATGCAATGGGTAATCTGTTCGGACACGCCCAGACGGGACAGTACAGTCGACGGCTTGGAATGGCGTCCTCTCCGGGGGAGATTATGCGGAGTCAGTAAAGGTGTCGGGTGACCGTAAGGCATACGAACCAGGTGACGTGCTTGTCATTGATCCGACATCCGAAGGCAGTTTCCTCAAATCCGCGGTTCCTTACTCCACTGCTGTCACCGGCATTTACTCCACGAAGCCGGGCCTTATAGGCAGGCGTCAACTCACCGCCAGAGCAAACATGCGGGAAGAGGTGCCCATGGCGATGACTGGCATCGTGCCTACTAAGGTCAGCGCTGAGAATGGCCCGATCAAGCCCGGCGACCTGCTTGTGACCTCATCGAGGCCCGGATATGCCATGAAAGGCACCGATCGGACTCGCATGATCGGAGCTGTCCTCGGCAAAGCCATGGGTCACCTCGACTCAGGTGTCGGCGTTATCGAAGCAGCCGTTACGCTTCAGTAGATGCCACTAAAGCTGTTTCTCTCCGACTGGCCATTCAGGCTTCCAGGAGTTCAGAACCATGAAGCGACTGATTTCTTTCTGTCTCCTCAGCATAGCCGGAGCCGACGCGCACGCGACGGCGAGCAAAGCGCCACAGCAGCCCGCCCCCGCGTTTACCGCAGTTATCTGGACTACGACAACGTTGCATTCCCCTTCGGGGAAGGCTTTTAACTTCATGCGGCGCACGGTGTACAGCCGCGATGCCTCCGGTAAGGTGCACGCCGAGATTTACAGACCCACAAGAGGGCTGGAACATGATACGACGGCTCCGCTAGAACACGTTCTGACGAGCCCAACCGCGACCCAGGCGCTGCCCCAGGCGCTAGCTCACCCGGGCAGCGAGACCCTAGAGCAGCAAACCGACCTGGGCACACAGCAGATTTCCGGTTTGCCTTCCACGGGAAAGCGGATGATCTTTCGGAACGCCAGCGGCCAGCGCACTCGCACGCTGGAGACGTGGTTCTCCCCGGCGCTGGGCTTGACGGTACACATGGCAAGCGGCAATACCCGCGGCGACAGTGTGGTCAGCGACCTTTCCGAGCTTCGCTACGGCAGTCCGTATCCTTCCATAGCGGACGCGGCTCCAGCTACGACTCCCGCAGTCCCCCTACTCACGCTCTACCGAGCCCTGTTCACACACATCGCCCATATGGAGCGTGATCGATTGGCGGACGATCCAAACCGTCACGTCAACATGGCTGAAATTGAGGACCACCTACGCAACAAGCTAGGCCTGTCGCCCAGTGAATGGCAAATCTTGGTCCAACAAAGTGTCGAGGTTGAACAGTACACCCGCGAAGCATCCAGCCAGGCGCACAGCTTTGCCGATCAGGATCGTGCTGCCCGCCGCGACAACCCACTGTCCGCAAATACCCTGAGCGCCGGGCGCGCGACGCTGCACAAAATGCAGACGGACCTCAACACCCATGTACAGGGAGAGGTCGACAAGCTAAATGCAGTTATTGGGCCAGGTGCGACCAAGAAGATGCAGACGTATCTCCAAGGTCCCATGGCCGCCTCGGTCTCCTCCACGCCAATTCATTCGGTGGCGTTACAGGCGCGCCGCGCAGACAAGGAGCAGGCGCAATGAAGCGTTCACACCGCCTTGGAATGACCATAATCTGCGCCATCCTCATACTCCTCGCCGCACAGCATCAGCTCGCGAGCAGACCTGTCCACGCGCAGCAATCGACTCAGCCCCCTTACGAGGACGGAACCTTCTATATCGACTCATCAGTTGATGTCGATAGCAACTACTACCTTTACAGCGACAGCTATATGGAAGTTCAGTTCGATTTCTATGAGTACATCGTTTACATCGAAGTGGATGCCCAGGCCGACGAAGATGAGCAACCCTACTACTCTGACTCCGGTTACGGAGACGACTATAGGCCTGCTGAGGTACAGCTACAGTCAAATGACCCAGTAGCTACGGGCCACGAATACGGGCTAGACTCCGAAGGCTACGTTTGTAACGACGGTGGGGAAGGAACTTGCGACTTGCAATATGTCGGAGGGGTGTATGCGACTGTTTATGTCCAGTCTCCTCCCCCGCTCATTTCCAGCGTTAGTCCGTCAAGTGTCACCCAGGGAGATCAAGGTACATTAACCGTCTCCGGCACCAACTTCATCGAATACTCAGGAGATCAGCTCACCCTTAACTTCCATGGCGGTAACAACCCACTCATCAGTGCGCCGTCTGTGTGCACCTCCTCCTGCACGGCCAAGTATTCTTACGACTTCACAGGGTCCCCCGCTGGAACGTACACTCTCTCTGTAAGCAACAACGAGGGGGAAAGCGACTACGAGTCGTTTACGGTGGTGGCTGCACAAGCTAGTCTGACCTTTCCCGCAGACACGTGTGCTGTAACTTCGAGCCCAAAGGTGGGTTTTGCTTCCATCGTGTCAACCGGAAGGACCGGTAGTGGTGGAACGTTATCCGTTTCATTTAGTGGCGCCGCTTTCACAAACGTGAACCCAACGGTTACTTACGGGGCCTACTCTACCCCTAGTTCTATCGCATCAAACGTCGCCGCAGTAATCTCCGCCAAGTACCTCCAATACGGGTTGAGCGCCAAAGCCTTCGGGCCATACATCATCTATCAGGGTGTAGCACCCTTAGGGGCTGTGAGTCACTCGTTTGCAGATCCATCTTTTACGACCAACGCCTCCTCTGCAGTTGCCAGCGCAACGGCCGCTGCTTGTTATGCCTTACCCCATATACCCTGCCTAGGTATCTGGCCCGACTACGATACTGCGATATTGTATAGGGCCGAGGGTGTAACCGAAACTCCTCGCCAGCATATAATAAGAAGGCATATTTCAAATACAGCAAGCTTCGGTCCTCCTCCGACCACGGTCTACGTCAATCCTGGCGTAAGTGTCGACTTCCTGTTCTCAACTGTACAGAACTACAATCGGCAAACCCTATTTAAGGGTCACCCTGGTAAAGGTGGAGGAATCGATTACACCTTTCCTGCCAAAACAGTGATGGGAGTGACGTTCGGTGTTCTAGGTCAAGATGCAGCCGGAAATCAGCTCTCAACAAACCATTTTGTTCTTAGCATCGATCGCTGTAGTGTGGTCACCTCGTATCCGATAGCGCCATGAGATGAAGCTCTCAATCGATTTGTTACTATGTTCTCCGGGGTATTATGTCGACTTGGGCGGATTTCATTACCGTGCGGCTATTCAGCGGAAGCACCTACAGCGAACCTTGCGCTCTCCTGCCGCTGGAAGGAATTCCAGCGTTCTGGGAGGCGCTTGGCGTTGCAGAAGATGCTGAAGACAAATTGCAGCCGGAGTGGGTAAAAGGTAATTTAATCCCGGTCGCCCCGGAGTTTCCCGTCCTGTCGGAGTTGATCCAGATGCAGATAGACCATTCAACAATCAAGTCAGAAGATGTACGAGAGCTGTTACGCGAGATTGCCGTCGGGCGCCAGGGATGCAAAGGTGCTTCAGGCCTTGTGTTCTTTAGAGAGTTGGAAAAGGCTGCGAAGCTCGCACTTATACAAGGCAAGGACGTATCTCTATCACCATTCGGTTAGGTGGTGTTCACGCAGTCTCAAGTCAGACAAGATGGTCCGTGCGCCCATGCAAAACGGGTGTCCAAAACTTCCACGGCCGGCTGTGCGATGAGTGCCTGAACGCCCAGCTGGTTCCGTACCCTCAGCGATGTTCGCTCCACCCTGGTTCTGTGGCGCGAGGACTCCAAATGCGAGCGGCTGCACAGTAGTCTGGACCACCGCACGTCTCAGGAGTTCCGGCGAGCGTTAGGCTACGACATAATCTCGGAGCCAAACCTTAACCGAGAAACTCTAGGTATGACTAGTTAAGAATGTGGGAGCAGGTTAGGACAAGTCAACTAGTCGACTGATTACCTGCCGATGCCCGTGCCATAGAAGTGCCTCGGTTCTGGAGCGATCTCCTGCGCTGGAGGAATCGCCTGCTTGTGCTTTAATTCGGGCACGTAGGCGCTCCGATGCGACACATCCCGCCCCAGCGCCACCTCTAAGCCCTCCCGGTCATTGGTAAACAGTTGGGCATCCTGCGCTCCGCGCGCGAGACGACGACGTAGGCCATGCGGTTGTTGAGCAGGCCCTTGGCGCCAAGCTCGGTGTCTCCGGGGATGAGTACACGGTCGGCGGTCTGCCCTTGGATGGATTGGCTGGTAACCGCATAGCCGCGGTCCAGATGCGGATGCCGGGCCGGATCGATTTCGACCGAACGTCCGGCATCCATCTTGAGCGCCATACGCCCCTGGCCGATGCTCTCCACGGTACCCAATTCGCGGTTGGCCAGCTTCAGCTCCGGGGAGGGTGCGGTGAGCTGTACTCGGGCGCCAGTAGAGAACACACGTTGTTCCTCGCGGTATACGGAGACGCCCTGCTGCCGGCGCGGATCGTACGTCTTCTCGGTACCGTCCCGAGGCTCAACAACCCGCTGTTTACTAGCGATGAACATTGAGTGCAGGCGACCTCGTCGAGGTTTACGTACGGGAGCAACGAGACCACCACGTGCCCCAGTTTGCCATATGCGCCAACGTTGACGCCAGGAGCGCCTACCTGTGGTGGATCTCCGAACGCCTACTCCTGCATGGCCCAGCTGCTTCGAGGTTTCGACCCGACAGCGGTGGGAATAGCAGCATACGCCTAACACCCTCGAACTCTGAGCCCAATATGACAAGGACCTTCCGGAATGGCTTTGCCACGTTAGCGGCATGCCGGCCGAACTAATCACAATGGGTTGTCGTGCGAACACCCCAGCCTTCGGCGGCATAATCTGAAGGTTGGTCCTTCTACTGGCTTACCACGTTTTCCAGGGCGCTTTGCCTTTGCTCCACAGGTCTTCGAGGTGTTGCTTGTCGCGGAGGGTGTCCATGGCTTGCCAGAAGCCGTGGTGGAAGAAGGCGTGGACCTCGCCCTCGGCGACGAGTTTCTCGATGGGTTCGCGCTCGAACATTTGGGCGTCGTCGGTGACGGCGGCGATGGCTTCTGGGGAGAGGACGAAGAAGCCGCCGTTGATCCAGCCGCCTTCGTCTTTGGGCTTCTCCTGGAAGGAATAGATCTGCGTGTTTTGGAGGCCGAGCGCGCCGAAGCGGGCTACCGGTTGCACGCTGGTGAGGGTGACGGCCTTACCGTGTTGCTTGTGGAAGGCGATGGAGGCGGGGATGTCGACGTCGGCGACGCCGTCTCCGTAGGTCATGCAGAAGCTGTCTTCGCCTCCGAGGTACTTGGCGACGCGGCGCAGGCGGCCGCCCGTGCCGGTGTCGGCGCCGGTGTCGACGAGGGTCACACGCCAGGGCTCGGCCTCGGAGTTATGCACCTCCATCCTGTTTTGCTTCATGTCAAAGGTGACATCCGAGGTGTGGAGGAAGTAGTTGGCGAAGAACTCTTTAATGATGTAGCCCTTGTAGCCGCAGCAAATGATGAAGTCGCTGATCCCATGCTGCGAGTAGATCTTCAGGATGTGCCAGAGGATGGGGCGGCCACCGATCTCGACCATGGGTTTGGGGCGGAGGGTGGTTTCTTCAGCGATGCGGGTACCGAGACCGCCGGCGAGGATGACTGCTTTCATGTGCGCTTCAACGTCCTTAAGGCCTCTCTGTGTGCGGAAACGGGACAGTGGGGGCCGGAAACCTGGGTTTGTGCTGCTTTGATGGTAGCGCAGAGCGGGGGCCGCTTTGGTATTCTGGGCACACCTATGAGCCAGCGCTCCGACGAGCTTCGCCAACAGATTTTAGGCCTTGTACACGAGTTTCACGCGGAGCAGTTTGCTCCCAAGCCGTTTGCGCCGGGGGAGTCCGCGGTGCCGGTCTCCGGCAAGGTGGTGGACGGCAACGACATCGGCGCGGTGGTGGAGGCGGCCCTGGACGGTTGGTTCACGACGGGGCGCTGGGCCAAGGACTTTGAGCGCAAGCTGGCGCGGTTTGTCGGGGTGCGGTTTGCCGGCCTGGTGAACTCTGGGTCGTCGGCGAATCTCGTGGCGCTGAGCGCGTTAACCTCGCCCAAGCTGGGCGAACGGGCGCTGAAGCCGGGCGATGAGGTGATTACCGTCGCGGCTGGGTTCCCGACCACGGTGAACCCGATCTTCCAAAACCGCTGCGTGCCGGTGTTTGTAGATGTGACGCTGCCGGCGTACGAAATCGACGTGACCAAGCTGGAGGCGGCGCGCAGCGAGAAGACCAAGGCGGTGATGATCGCGCACACGCTGGGGAACGTGTTCGACGTCGATGCGGTGACGGCGTTTTGTAAGAAGTACAAACTGTGGTTGGTGGAAGACACGTGCGACGCGCTGGGGTCGACGTGGAAGGGGCAGAAGGTTGGGACGTTTGGCGATATTGCAACGGTGAGTTTCTACCCGGCGCACCACATCACCATGGGCGAGGGCGGCGCGGTGATGACCAGCAACATGAAGCTGAAGCCGCTGATCGAGAGCTTCCGCGACTGGGGCCGCGACTGCTGGTGCGAGCCGGGCGTGGATAACACCTGCGGCAAGCGATTCGACTGGCAGCTGGGCACGTTGCCCTGCGGGTACGACCACAAGTACACGTACTCGCATGTGGGCTACAACCTTAAGGCGACCGACATGCAGGCGGCGTTGGGCGTGAGTCAGATCGAGAAGCTGCCGCATTTTGTGGAGCGGCGGAAGGAGAACTTCCGCTATCTGCGAGCGAAGCTGGAGCCGCTGGCCGATGTGCTGATGCTGCCGGAGGCGACGCCGGGGGCCGATCCCAGTTGGTTTGGGTTTCCGCTCAGTGTGCGCGAGGATGCTCCGTTCAAGCGCGATCAGTTAACGCGGGCGCTGGAGGCGAACAAGATCGGCACGCGGCTGATCTTTGCGGGAAACCTGCTGCGGCAGCCAGCGTATGAGGGTTGGGAGTACAGGGTGGTCGGCGAGATGACAAACACGGACTTTGTGATGAACCAGAGTTTTTGGATCGGAACGTTCCCGGGGTTGACGACGGAGATGCTGGACTTTATCGCGAAGGTGATTACGGAGTTTGTCGCAGGGGCGAAGGCTGGGTTGAACGTGTTGGAGGAGGTTGGGGCGGGGCGGTAGGCCGTGGAGACCGTCGCGACTCCATTCGTGGCAAGGCAGTTCCATTTATCGTTCCAACATCACCTAAAGGCGATAGGCCCCGATCTCGCCCGTGGTCTCCGACGTTCGGAGGTCGCAAGGTGCTGCATAGGAACGCCTTCGGCCACTTTTACTTCCACTTACGCACACCTAGCTAGTTCACCAGCGATCCGTCTTTTCAAACACTCGCTACAGCTATGTAATTGCAACCGGAATGAAACTCCCGAACGTCAACGTGCCCGAACGCCCGGTGCAACATGGGTGGCACGTCCTTCTCATACGACCACGCAGTTGTGTATTTGAAGAGCGGTCCTACGAGTGGGTTGAAAGGAGCAGCCCACCCCGTAAATGCTTTTGCATCGAGCACAACGAACTTAGCGCCCGGTTTCAGTGCGGAAGCCACGCGGTGGATAGCAGCTTGCTCACCAGGCATCGCGCTCAGGGCAAAGGTACAGACAGCGCCGTCAAGGGATGCTGCGGGCAACGACAGTTCGGCGGCGTCCGCCTCGAGAAACTGAATGTTGTTCCAGCCGTGCTCGTTGGCTAGTTGTTTGGCCCGTTCCAGCATTCCAGTGCTGTAATCTACCGCAATTATGGTCCCCTCTGGCCCGACCATATCCTGAAGGGACGCCAGATTCGATCCCGCTCCGCAGGCCAGATCCAGCACGGTGTCCCCGCGTTTGCTGCCCACTGCTTCCATTGCGGTCCGCTGCAAATGGCGCTCACGGCCAAAACATACGCACCAACGAATTGTCCGGTACACACGAGGATGTCGCCCAAGCCAGTCGTAGACCCGCTTTCCAAACTGCCGGTCAAGAGTTCTTGTTGTCACGGTTGTCCTCCGTCCATGCATCCAGTCTTGCGATCAACTTCGTAAGTAGAGTCGGGTTTACAGGGGCGCTCCGACCAAGGCAGAGAACCAAAATCCATCGGTGACGAACCGCACAAGAGTGCCAATCACGGGGTCGATGCCATCTGTCTCTAGCGCGGCTTGCCAACGGACGTATGCCCGCTGCAATGGCTCAAGCAGGGACGGATCGCTAGCGATGGCGGACAGCACGCCTGTGGCAGTGACCGCACTATCCGCAAAGGTCGCATGCAGGTAGGCGCGCGTGTAGCTGCCTGGCTCTGTTGAGGTGCGCAGAGCATCGCATGCCTGATCGAACTTATCTATCTCCTGCTCAATGAGTGCAACAATAAGGGCTCTCTTGCTTGCGAAGTGATACAAAAGACCACCCTTGCTGACCTTGGCGGTCGCGGCGACCTGGTCGAGAGTCAGATGGGCCGCTCCGCTCCGCACTACAAGATCAGCTGCAGCTTTGAGAAGCCTGTGCCGCGTTTCCTGTGCCATGGTTATGTATACCGTCTGGACGGTATACATGCACGTCCCCCCGACAGGTCGGGTTACACAACCATCGGTGTCCTGAGCGAGCTCCACCTACGGATGCCGATCATTGTTCGTAACGGAAGCAGCTTGGGGCAGCAATACACGACCATGCCCCTCGTGTCGGCATTGAATCTAAGGCTAGTCCAGGCCTATGCTGGGTGTGTGGCTCACCTACAGCAAAGCCCTGTCGTGAGAAGTATGGACTGGACCGGCTGCCCGGACGTTGAGAGCGATCGCGAGAAGCTGGGTGGTACCCCGATTTTGGAACACAGCCGCATGCTCGCCGAGGGTATCGTTACGAACTACGCTCATGGCATGTCGGCGGACGAGATCGCCGAAGTCTTCGAGCTACCGGCGACCGGCGTACGCAATCTGCTGGCTTACGCCGCATCACGTCATCCGTTGCTTAGGCGGGACGGTGCGTGTTAAGAACAAAGTACCAACGGCATGGGGC
Source organism: uncultured Acidobacteriaceae bacterium (assembly GCA_964245045.1). Classification (GTDB taxonomy): domain Bacteria; phylum Acidobacteriota; class Terriglobia; order Terriglobales; family Acidobacteriaceae; genus Granulicella. Next base: position 30,654 of record CAXTLD010000044.1, read on the forward strand.
CTCCAGCTTTCGGCCGTGAGACTATGACGACGCGGCAGAGAAGATGCGCGAGAAGCGGCTCGATCCTAAGCCTTACCGCCCTCCAATTGTGAGGAAGATCTCAAGGCTTTGCTTGCGCTGCTACGGGACAGTTCGTAGCTGCGTTAGATGGAAGTCGTTGGCGCAAAGTGGGCGTCGCTTTCCGTGCATGTCCAGCTTTCCTTTGCGATCTCGACTCAGCCGGTGAAAGTTGCTGGGCGGTACTGGCCTTTGGGATCACCCTTTGGTAAGGGTTGGTAGTCGTTAACGTCTACTAAAAACATCTGGTGCAGTTGTCTCATGGGTGCGCCGTGCGGATCCGAGTGACCGATCAGGATTCCTCCAGGCTCCATGAACTTGTGTGCCCGTATGTCCCACTCCAACGGTATCTGACAAAAGGCCAAAAGCGACACATCCCATGTATCGATTTCGAAAGAGGAGATAGAGTGGTCGGCAGGAATATTTAGAGCGTCGACCGTTAACAGGGCACGTGTTAGCTCGCCGCGACTGAAGGTCGGGCTGGCAAGCAACGTACAGGTAAGAGCGGATAGAAGGAAACGTCGCATGCTACTCGGTTCCGGTTTCATAAGTTGGGGTCGTGCCAAGCCGCGGTGCGTCTGAGGGCTTCGGATAAGGGTACGGTGACTCTGAGGCCGAGTTCGTCGCGGGCGCAGGTGATGTTGGGAACGTAGCTGTTTAGGGGGGCGTTGGGGTTGGGAACGCCGTCGATCTGGATGGGGAGGGTGGAGCTGCCCTGGCCGTTGGGGTGCAGGGTGTTGGCGGCTAGCTGGGCGGCTTGGGCTATGGTGTAGGCCTCGTCGGAGCCGACGTTGTAGGCGCGGTTGGGTTGGCCGTGGGTGAGGAGCGTCCAGAGCCAGGTAGCGAGATCGCTCATGTAGAGCCAGGAGCGGCGCGGGGTGCCGTCGCCCTTGATGTGGATGGGCTGGTGGCGGAGGGCGGCGGCGAGGAAGTTGCCGATGGCGAAGTGGGCGTTGAGCGGGAGGTGGGGGCCGACGAAGGCGAAAGGGCGGGCGATGACGGGTTGCAGGGGCGTGCCGTGCGCGTAGGCGATGCAGAGGTGCTCGGCCATGCGTTTGGCTTCGTCGTAGGAGCTGGTGAGGAGGAGGGGGTCGGGCGCGCCGGGGTAGGTTTCGGGGGTGTGGAGCAGGGTGGTGCTGCGGCCGTAGACGGCACCCGTGGAGGTGTAGAGAAGCCGGGTGGCGCCGGTGGCGCGGGTGAACTGGAGGACGCGGCGGGTGCCGTCGAGGATGCTTTCGGCTAGCTCGTAGGCTGGGCGGGTGGACTGTTGGCCGCCGGAGTCGGTGGCGGCGTGGACGATGTGGGTGTGCGGTTCGGGCGGGAAGGTGAAGGTGCGGATGTCGCCTTCGAGCAGGGTGAGTTGGGGTTGGGTGGCGAGGTGGGGTGAGCGGTCGCGGAAGGCGCCGGCGCTGCGGGTGAGGACGGTGGCGCGGAGGTTCAGGCTGAGTTCGCGGTCGGCGTGGAGGAGCGATTCGAGCAGCCAGTGGCCGAAGAAGCCGGTGCCGCCGGTGATGAAGATCCGGGCGTGGCGAAGACTTTCGAAGCTGGGGCGGGCGTGTGTGAGAATCTCGGCGAGGTCTTGGGAGGGGAGGGGCTTGGTGGGCATTGGC
>CAXTLD010000045.1:0-31978 GCA_964245045.1 uncultured Acidobacteriaceae bacterium
CAGGGACGCCTACCTGCTGAAAGAAGTTCTCCTGCCCCGCGGGTGAGCAGATGCAGAGTGTACGGACCGGCTTCGACGAAGCATTGTGAAACTGGTGCGGCGCATTGGAAGGGATATTGACCGTGTCGCCTGCGCGTACGAGCGAATTCTTCCCGCGGAACGTGGCCACCATCTCGCCCTCGAGCAGGATGAACGTTTCTTCGAAGTCGTGGCGATGTGGGGGCGGTCCGCCACCCGGCGGAATATGCATATCGATCACGCAGAATCGGCCGTTGGTGTCGTCGCCCGACACGGCGATCGTGTAGGTGTCGCCGACTAGGCCGATATGGGGAAGGTTCTGATCTTTGTCCGGCTCTGCAATGGTGAGGGTGCGTTGCAGGTCGTCGGCTGGAACGGGAGGGTCCTGCGGGGTTGATTCAAACATCGCGTTGCTCCTGTGGTGATCTTCTGGCTGGGAGGGGTAGGGCAGGCTTCCCGGCATCTCGGAAGCACACAGGACGTGTGAAGACAACTGAGCACCGGCGGCGGCAGCCAGGGCGAGTACCGAACGCCGGGTTACGTGCGCCATGTTAGACGACCTTGTCGGCGAACGCCTGGAATAGCCGCATAAACTCTGCAGGCTGTTCTTCGGGGATGAAGTGCCCGCACGCGGCGATCGTTTCGCCAGTCACATCTTTCGCAACCGCAGAAACCATCTCCGCAACCTTTGCCCCAACTCCCTTCTCGCCGCCAATCGCAAGAATCGGCACCTCCACCTTGGCTTTTTTGAGCGGCGTCGTCTGGTCGATCGTCTTGAAGGCGGCGCGGTAAACACCAAGCGCACCCAGTACGCCTTCGTTCCCCTTGAACGTGCGCAGCGTTTCCTGGATCGAGGCTTCCGAGATGGAGGCCGGGTCTGCCGTGTCACCTTCATAAAACCAGGTCAGGAACTCCCGTTCGCGCGTCACGATGAGCCGCTCCGGCACACCGGGCGCAAGCGGCAAAAGCCACCACCACATGGAACCCTTCGCCATCGCCTCCGGCGTGTACACGATGACCTTCGTCAGGAACTCTTCGAGCATGGTGGGAACTTCCATGTAGACGAGCCCGGCGACTTCCTCAGGATGATCGGCGGCCCACAGTAGGGCCGGGTGTGCACCCATGTCGTGCGCAGCTAACAGCAGCTTTTGCCCGGCGCCGAACTCCAGTTGCCGCACCAGCGCGCGAAACTCCTCGGCTAATGCGCGGGCATCGTAGCCGTCGGTGCCGGCGGATTTATCGGAGTCTCCATAGCCGCGCATGTCCGGTGCCAGAATGGAGTACCCTGCCTCCGCTAGCAGAGGCATCACCTTATACCAGCTATGCGCGGTGCCAAGGAACCCGTGCCATAGCAGCACTGGTCTTCCATGGGGGTTGCCACCGATCCAGTAGTGGATATGGATGGTCCCAACGAGGGCGGTTTCACTGCGGAATGTGGGGATTTCGAGTCCTGTGGTCTGTGTCATGGGAGTCCTCCTAACTCGCGTTGAGTTCCTGAAAGTAGGTTCTGAGGGTCGTCGGTTCACGGCCGAGAATGGCTTGCAGCGTGACACTATTGCCGAGCAGCGGGTGCTTGTCGTACCACGCCACCATGCGTGCAAGCTTCGGCGGCATGCCGGCCTTTTTCGCGGAATCGACGGAAGCGACCTTGACCGGCTTGCCAAGGACCTCGCTCATCAGGGCAGCCGTGTCGTGCCGGTTGAGAGCTCGGACCAGGTGCCGCCGTGGTGCGGTGCGTTGAAGTCCTGCACGCGTTGCATGCCCAAGGAGGCCGCGCCGTCGACATAGGCGCGTACCACCGGCGTGAGTTCATCGAGCGTAGTTTGGCGAATGGGCCATGCCAGCGAGCGTCTCCCGTGGGTGTGTTCTCCAGCGATTTGTAAAAAGGGAGCGTGTCGGCGTAGGTCCAATCAGGCAAGCCATGCCGCTCCCACCGCGCGAAGTCATTGGGTCGCGCGCGCCGCGCGATGCCCGCGTTGATGGCGGAGCCGCCGCCCAGCACGCGGCCAGCATAGGCAGCGATGCTGTGCGCCGCGGTTCCCGGGACGGCCTGGTATCCCCAGGTGTGCGTGGGCTCGATGCCAAGGCTGCGTGCGTTGGTGAGGTCCGCCGGATAGCCATCGGGAGGGTAGCTCTTCCCTGCTTCGAGCAACAGAACGCTTCGTGACGCATCCTCACTCAAGCGGCTGGCGAGAACACATCCGGCCGTACCGCCACCCACGACAATCACATCGTATTGCGCCTGCTTCATTGCCCTCTCCTCACTCGCAACAGTCCGGGTCGGCTACCCGTCGACCAGTAACGGCTCCATGGATGAGGGCGGGATGTTCATGTTCAGGTGAAAGAGGTTCTCAGGGTCGTAACGCCGCTTCAGCCTTTGCAGGCGGGCATACTTTGTTTGGCCAAAGGCGGCCGGCACACGCGCTTGCTGATCGCCGCGCAGGAAGTTGTAGGAGACCTCGCCGGTGTACACAGATCCTAACGAGCTGTAGGCCTCCCTGGTCGCGAGGGCAAGCTCTTCCAGCGTGGCGTTCATCGCGGGCGAGACCATGTGCAGAATGAAGGGTGCTTGCGGTGCTGTGTAGGCGGTCGAACCGTCCCGCTCGGCACTGAGTTCACCGCCGAGGTGTTGCAACTCAATCTGCATCAGCGGTGGGATCTTTTCGCGGCCGAGGCGCACCAGCCCGTCCAGTACGTCATCGGTTAACGCGCGCAGGCACTCCACATTGCCGAACGTGGGCGAACCTTTACTAGTGGAGGCCTCATCGAAGATGGCCATCTCAGAAAGCGGGCGTAGCTCCAACTCATCGGCGACGGGTTTTTTAAAGGCTGTCAGCTGCTTGTGCAACTGCTCGGCTGTGGCCTGGTCGGCATGACAGATGCCGATCGCGCACGTTTCGGAAAGGCCATGCAGCAGGAAGCCCAGCTTCGGCGGAAGCTTCATCAGTCGAAGGGTGGTGCTGGTGTCGTTGCTGAGTCCCGCAGTCCAGTCGCGGTAGAAGCGCAGCACCTCGGGCGCGTCCTTCATGCGGTAGTACGCCATGCCGCCGAAGATCTTTTTGAGAGGCACAAGCGACACTGTAAGCGAGGCGACCACGCCGAAGTTGCCGCCGCCGCCGCGTAAGGCCCAGAACAGTTCCGGATGCTTGTCCTGGCTTGCGGTCACCACCGAACCATCTGCCAGAACGACCCTGGCGGCGAGCACGGCGTGGCAGGCCGCGCCGAACTTGCGTCCTATCCAACCCACGCCTCCACCAAGCGTATAACCGATCACGCCCACGTTCGACACCTGACCGGAGGCATACGCGAGCCCGTACGGTTCTGTGGCCGCGAGCAACTCTCCGGAGCTGACGCCGGGCCCAACCGTTGCCTTTCGGGTAGCCCCGTCCACATCGATGTGCTTCATCTCGCTGAGGCGAAGGAGAATGCCTCCATCGCAGGGACGAGCGATGCCGTGCCCGGTGTTCTGCACGCCAAGCGGCAGATGCTCCTCCGAAGCGACCTGGATGGCGAGGCGGATATCGTCGATGTCTGCGGCATTCACAATCGCGGCAGGGTGCTGGTCGAGGACCTGCAGCCAGGGAGTGCGTTCCCGGTCGTAGGACGCGTCGCCGAACGTAGCAAGGGTGCCATGCACGCACTCGCGCAGGCGGCGTAATGAGGATGGATGAAGCGTACCGGTGAATCGCATCTGGATTCCCTTCAAGGGCCAAGCGTAGGTGTAGCGCGGTAGGTCAATTCGTCGCGATCACCCTATCGACCTGCTACACCATAGGCTTCTCCTACGTGGCGACAGATTCGAAAGCCAGCGCTGTGCACTGCTGCATTGACTTGATCGAGATGACAGTGGATGTTTTCGAAAGATGTAGGCCTGACTGCAGACAGCTCATTTCAGAAAACCGGAAAGGATTCGTTGTCCGCTTTTCTTGCCCAAGCGTACCGCCGCACTTACAGGGCGTCTATTATCAATTCGTTTAGACCTGGGCTTGCGTGTCACGTCGGCTCGGTTACTGTTCTTCCGCGCGCTGGTTGCCGAGCTTGATTGGCAGGCTATCTCAAGATGCCTGTGTGGGAGAACCCCAGTTGCCATGCAGTGAGCCTGTTTCTTCCCGGAGCTTGCCTGCACCCTCCCGCCATGGAACAACAGCAAGATTGGGAGCTGAGTATTCAGCTCCCAACCGGTCAGCTGCTCCGCCGTGGCGGTGTGGCTTAGCGATTTACCGCGCTGCCGCCGAAGACGACATGTTGACGAAGCGCCGGGGTAAACAAACCGTAGATCATTTTAGAGTCGGACGGCGCGCTGGCTGCGTCCAGCGTGGCGCGATGTTCTGCGGACAGCACGGTGTCTAGCGCTGCTATGTTTTCTACCAACTGTTCCGTTCGGCTTACGCCGATAAGGGTGGAGGTGATGCCGGGCCTGCCGAGGACCCAGGCCAGCGCAACCCGAGCCGGTGTCTCCCCCGCTTCACCCGCCACCTGTTGCAGCACGTCAACGATCTTCCAGTTGCGGTCGGTGAAGAGCGAATCACCAAATGGATTGTTCCCATCCAGGCGTTTATCGTCTTCCGGGCGCTGCTCGTTACCGACCGCCGCGTCGCGTGGGAGCCCACCTTGCCTGGGCGCTGCCGCTTCCACAGCCGCGCGGTTGTACTTGCCTGTAAGCAGGCCGTACGCCAGTGGACTCCAGGGCACGATGCCCATCCCAAACTCCTCGGCCAGAGGCACATGCTCGTCTTCGATGTCGCGATTCACGAGCGAGTAGAAGTATTGCAGGGCGATCGGGCCCGGCAGACCGCGGACCGCGGCCAGCGTGGCGAGCTTTGCCACGTACCAGGCCGGCGCGTTGGACATGCCCCAGTAGCGGATTTTGCCGCTGCGCACCAGCGCGGACATGGTCTCCAGCAACTCCTCGGCCGGCGTTACGGAATCCCACACATGCACCCAATAAAGATCGACGAAGTCCGTCTGCAGCCGGCGCAGCGAGCCGTGTAGCGCAGCGTGGAGATGTTTGGCTCCGTTGCCGCCGTTGTGGACGCCTTTGCCTGCCGCGAAACCGGCTTTGGTGGCAACCACAACCTGATCGCGCAAGCTACGCTCGGCAAGGAAGCGGCCAAGCTGCTCTTCACTGCGACCACTGGCGTACACGTCGGCGGTGTCGACAAAGTTGCCGCCGGCGTCGACGTAGGCGTTGAAAACAGCTTGGGAACTCTGCTCGTCGGTGCCCCACCGCGCAGTGCCGAAGGTCATGGTGCCGAGAGCGAGGGGGCTGACAACGAGGCCGGAGCGGCCGAGGGTACGGTAGGTATTGAGCGGCATGCGTTATTCCTTAGTAGTCGTTATGAAACTGAGTAGACGCGAACGACGAGGCCATATCAACATAATTCGTAGCGATGGCTAGAAAACTGTCTGGGGCAGATGTGACGCGCAAACCAGGCCGGCCGCTCGGCTTCGACCGCGGGGCTGCGCTCGAGCAGGCCATGCTGCTGTTTTGGGCGCACGGGTATGAGGCGACGTCGGTAAGCGAGCTTACCGCCGCTATGGGCATCACGCCGCCCAGCCTCTACACCGCCTTTGGGGACAAGAAAAGGCTCTTTCTGGAAGCAGTTCAGCTCTACCTCTCGGGTCCTGTCACGTCTGAGGCGATCATCGACGAGGCGAGGACGGGGCTGGAGGCGGCGGAGCGACTTCTCCAGGCCGCTGCCATGGGCTTCACCGGCACCGATACCCCGCGGGGATGTTTGCTGGCCAGCTCCGCGATCAGCTGTTCCGCGGCGGCCGCCGACGTCCAGCAGGTGCTGGCGGGCATACGTTTTGCCATCGAGAGCCGCCTGAAGGAGAAAATCCAGCACTCGATCCGCAAGGGGGAGCTCCGCCCCGACTCGGATGCAGGCGCCCTGGCGGCACACACCATGGCCGTGATTCAAGGGATGTCTACGTTGGCGCGGGATGGGGCTTCACGCGAGAAGCTGCTGGCGGTGGTCTCTACGGCAATGAAGGCATTTGGCAGCTGAGTTGCTCTCTGCCGGGCAAACCTGCCCGCCACGCCCGCGTCCGAGAAGGACGACCCTTGTAAAATCAGGGGCACGAGGAGAGAAGAGCGGCGATGGCGATAGCAATGGAAAATATTGTGGGGCTGAAGGGCGTGTACGAGGGCCTAAAGACGCGGATGGACAAGGCGGTCGAGGACTTCCGGACTCATTTGCTCAGCATTCGCACAGGCCGCGCTTCGGTGCACATGCTGGACGGCATCAAGGTCGACTACTACGGCTCCGAGATGCCGCTTTCGCAGGTCGCTCAGCTTTCCACGCCGGAGGCTCAGCTGATTCTGGTGCAGCCGTTTGAGCAGAGCATGGTGCCGCCGGTGGAAAAGGCGATCCGCACCTCCGGCCAGGGCTTCAATCCCATGCACGATGGCAGGATCATCCGCGTGCCGATTCCGCCCATGACGGAAGATCGGCGCAAGGACGCGGTGAAGCGCCTTGCGACCACGCTGGAAGATCATAAGACCGCGCTGCGCAACATTCGCCGGGATGGCAACGATCAGGTGAAGAAAGCGGCCAAGGATAAGGTGATCTCCGCCGACGACGAGAAGCGTGCCAATGAGGAGATTCAGCAGCTCACCGATGGGCAGATCCGGCGCATGGATGAGCTGTTCAAGACGAAGGAAAAGGAAGTGATGACGGTCTGACGGGTCGGACCGGCGTGGTTGTCGCGCTATGGTTGCGCGGAGGATGTGGCGGGGCTCACGCCGGTGACTGGGGAGGCATGCGCCTCTTGCAAGGTCCGCGAGGTTGCCCGGTCTGCGACGTAGCTGCGGTAAACGCTGATGTGGAAGCAAGCCTGCCGGAACTCCTCTTCCACGTCGATTTTGCCGGTTTGCATGAGGGGCAAGAGATACGAGCGCATCCAGGCGAGTTCTGCGGAGCTCATTCCGCGCTTGCCGAAGTCGATGGCCTGCCCGGTCAGGTGTGGCGAAGCGGCCTCCCCTGCAGTAGCGGCGGCGTTGCCGTTGACCCGTTGCAGCCGGGCTTGGTACTGGACCGTGCGCACGGCTGAGGTGAGGTAGAGGGGCTGCCGAAAGCGCGCGTAAAAGGCATGCGCAAGCTCGACGGCGAACAGCGCCGTCCAGGGGCGGGCTACCCGGCGGTTCATGGGCAGATCGTCGTTGACGTGCAGGGCTTCGCTCTCCGGGAGCGCGACGAGCAGGTGCGCCGCGCGCAGTCGCTCCAGGTCGGTATCGTCCTGGATGCGTTCGAGCTTGTCGTTTGCGGCCATGACGTTCTGGTGCAGGAGCACATCGTGCGAGCCTTTGAGGGGGGCCGGCATGGCGAGCCGTCCGTTGCGGTCGTAGATCGCGGGCAGAACAGCGGGCGTGACGGCGGCTTCCGTGATGGCCTCACGCTCCTCCAGGGGCTCGAGCGGCGCGGCCATGGATTGCGGCGTCCAGGTGGAGGGGTGCTCCCTGCGGTGTGTGCCCCCGGGACGATCGGTGTTGGCGGACGGCGGAACGGCGACTTCGGGGCCAAAGCCCTGCACCACTTGTGGCTTCGACGGCGAGGGATCGGCCGGGGTGGCCGACATCCGCGCGGTTGGCGGCGGTGCAGAGATTGCCGCAGCGGACTGGCTAAGGGGCAGCCGATCATCATCCGGGTGTGAAACGCCTTGTGCCAGGACCTCGGGTGTGTTCGTGGATGGGAGGTGCTGGGGAGGAATACGCGAGAGCGGAGCTGGAGTTGCCTTTTGTGCGACGACGGCGGGAGCGTAGGCACGGTAGTGGGGTGCGCTCGATCGCGGCGTAGAGGCCAATGTGCGCGCCCTTTGGGGCGTAAGGTTACGGCCGGCGTGGGCGTCCTGGCGAGATCGCGGCGTGGATCGGCGCTCCGTGCGATACAGCGGGACGAGCGGTTCCACCGCATCGGTCTGTCGAGCGCGCGCTTTGCCCTTTTTGGCCCGGTGCGGGGCGGGTGTAGCTCCAGCGACGCGGCCGTCGGCTCTGCGCCGGGGTGCTGCCTTGTGCGGCGCGGGCCGCGTGGAGACGACGCCCGTGGCGTGAAGCGGCGTAGGCAGCGGGCGTCGGGCATGGCTGTGCGGCGCCGCAGCCGCGACTCCGGCAAGGAGCCACAAGGCTCCGAGGACGGCCACTACCGTACGCGATGTGGCGCTGCGAAGCCTGGTTCGCAGCCGCCGGCCCAGCCGAGGGTTGGTCATGAGTGCACGTTACGAAGGCCGCGAAGGCGCTTGAGCCTCTTCAGACTAGGACACGAGTGGGCCGGTTGAAAGTACCGCTTTGGGTTCAACGGCTGCCACTTTCGCGCGCAAGCTGCCTTAATTTGTCCCAAAATCGGACGGCATGACGGCGCCAGCTCGTATCCACTGCTCAACCGTGGCGATATCGGCGTCAGAGAGTTTGCCATTCGGCGGCATGGCCATGGGGTTGTTGGCGGGACCTTCGTGACGGATCAGCTTGACCAACAGGGACTGCTCGGGATGCCCAGCCACGATGACCGGGCCATCGTGACCGCCCTTTTCCATGCCCGCGCGGGAGTCCAGGACCAGACCGCCGCGATGGTTGAGGCCGGCGTGGCAGCGGTAGCAGTTGGCCTGCAGGATGGGCTGCACATGGCCGGTGTAGAAGGCGACGTTCGCGGCCGGATCGGGAGCCGGGGATGCCGGGGCCGCCAGTTTTTGGCCGGTTTGGATCAGCAGAAGAAAGGGGGTAAGCAGGGTCGCGCCCAAGGTGATCGCGCGCAGGGGCATGGGAGATCTCCGTTCAGGGCCAATGTATCGCACAGGGCTGCCGCTCTGCAGGCCCTTGCGGAGGGCCTGCGTCTCGTGAAGGCGGAACTGCGTTCAGCGCTCACGATCGCAGCTCGCCTCGCGTTGGTGTGATGAAAACGCCCGATGCGTGGGGACGTGCGACTGCCTGAGACAATAGAAGGTCTTAGGAGTCCAACTCGCGTGCCGCTTTCCCTCCGTTCCGCTTTCCCCTTGCTGCTTCTTGCCTCCGCCGCCGCCCAAACCTCCAGGCCGGCGGAGACCAACGTCACGCGTGCGACGCTGGCAAACGGGATGCGTGTCGTTATCGTTCGCGACGCCCTTGCCCCGGTTGCCACGGTGGAGACCAACTTTCTTGTGGGTGGGGACGAGACCCCGGCCGGTTTTCCGGGCATGGCCCACGCGGAAGAGCATATGGCCTTTCGCGGTTGCACCGGTATGAGCGCCGACCAGACCGCCGCCATCTATGCGCAGCTCGGGGGCAATAACAACGCCGACACCCAGCAGACCATCACCCAGTTCTATGCCACCGTCCCCGCCACCGATCTTTCGGTCGCACTGGAGGCGCAGGCCGACTGCATGAAGGGCGCCGACAATACGCAGGCGGAGTGGGATCAGGAGCGTGGGGCGATTGAGCAGGAGGTTTCCCGCGATCTTTCCAACCCCACCTACAAGTTCCTCACGCGGCTGAACCAGGCCATGTTCGCCGGAACGCCGTATGCGACGGACCCGCTCGGCACCCGCGAGTCTTTTGACAAGACGACCGCGCAGCAGCTCGGCGACTTTTACAAGCAGTGGTACACGCCCGCGAACGCCATTCTGGTGCTTTCCGGCGATGTCGACCCCGCCGCCTCGCTAGCCCGCATCAAGCAGCTGTTTGAGCCCATCCCCAGCCATCCGCTGCCCGCGCACCCGGCCATTCATCTGCAGCCCGTGAAGCCGGACACCTTTTCCCTGGACAGCAACCTGCCCTACGTGCTCGGGTTCATCGCCTACCGGCTGCCCGGGACCGATTCGCCCGATTTTGCGGCGAGCACGATCTTAGCCGACGTGCTCGCCAGCCAGCGCGGCGACCTATATGCCATGGTGCCGGCCGGCCACGCGCTTGCCTCGGAGTTTCAGTCGGTGGAGAGCTACCCCAAGGCCAGCATCGGCTTCGGCTTTGTGGCCGTGCCGGCCGGCGCGGACGTAAACCCGCCGCTGACCGAGGCCCGCGGGATCCTGAACAAGTACGCCCAGAACGGCGTCCCCGGTGACCTGGTGGAGGCCGCCAAGCGCGCCGAAATCGCGCAGGCCGAGTTCAGCCGCAACTCGATCCCTGGCCTGGCGAATGTGTGGTCCAACGCGCTTGCCGCCGAGGGCCGTAACTCGCCCGAGGAAGACGTCGATGCCATCCGCAAGGTGACGCTGGCCGATGTGAACCGCGTGGCCAAACAGTACCTGCTGAACGCGCCCACCATCACCGCCACGCTGAAGCCCTCGCCCAGTGGCGCGGCGGTCTCGCAGACGGGCTTTGGTGGCGCCGAAAAGCCCACCTCCGCCCCCACCAAGCCGGTAACGTTACCCGACTGGGCCAGCGCGCAGCTAGCGCAACTCAAAGTGCCGCAAGCGCTTACGCCGCCCTCGGACACGATGCTGCCGAACGGCATCCGCTTGATCGTGCGCACGGACCACACCAGCCCGACGGTGACGCTGGTGGGCGCGGTGAAGACGAACTCCGACCTGCAGACACCCGCGGGGCAGGAGGGCGTCTCCGATCTCCTGGACCAGCTGTACAGCTACGGCACCACCAGCCTGGACCGCATCGCCTTCCAGAAGGCCCTGGACGACATCGCCGCGAACGAGACCGCCGGCGCGCACTTTTCCCTCACGGTGCTGAAGGAAAACTTCGCCCGCGGTGTGCAGCTGCTGGCCGACAACGAGCTGCATCCGGCGCTGCCCGGCGACGCCTTCAAGGTCACGCAGGGGCAGAGCGCCGAACTGCAGGCCGGCAACCTCCAGAGCCCTGGATACAAGTTCAGCCGCGCGCTTGAGGTTTCGCTCGTCCCCGCGAACGATCCCACCCTCCGCCAGGCTACGCCCGCGTCCATTAACAAGGTGACGCTGGACGATGTGAAGCGCTTTCACGCGGCTACGGTTCGCCCCGACCTCACCACGATCGTCGTGATCGGCGATATCACCCCAGACGAGGCCCGTCGCGTCATCGAGCAGAACTTTGGGCAATGGAAGGCGACCGGTCCCAAGCCGGAGACGACCCTGCCGCCGGTCCCGGTCAATAAGCCGTCCGCCCAGTCCGTCCCCGACCCGCAGCAGGTGCAGGATTCTGTCGTGCTCGCCGAGCACATCGACCTCAATCGCTTCAGCCCGGATTACTACCCGCTGCAACTGGGCACGCACGTCCTGGGCGGCGGCTTTTATGCCACGCGCCTGTACCACGATATTCGCCAGATCGCCGGGCTGGTCTACACGGTCGACGTCGGCCTAAGCGCCGATAAAACCCGCGCGACGTACTCGGTCGACTACGGCTGCGATCCGGGCAACGTTTCCAAGGCCCGCGCCCTGGTGGAACGCGACCTCAACCAGATGCGGAACGAGGAGGTATCCCCGGCGGAACTGCATCAGGCCAAGGCGCTGCTGCTGCGCTCGATCACCCTGGGTGAGTCCAGCGAGGACGCGGTTGCCGGCGCCATGCTCGCGCGCGCGCAACTCGGCCTGCCGCTGGACGAACCCACGCGCGCCGCGCAGCGTTACATCCAACTCAACGCCGCCGACGTGGAGGCCGCGTTCGCGCGTCATGTGGACCCCAGCCAGTTCGTGCAGGTGGTGCGAGGCCCGGCGCCGAAGTAAGTCGTTTGGGTGAGCCGGTGGCTAGTGGCTAATGGCTAGATCGCTTGCCGGACTGTGTGCCCGCTCGACCTCCACCAGCACCGAATAAAACGTTGCGCCGCCCCCGAGGTCCGTCAGTCGCTGGCTGGTCAACGCGTTGACGTTGTGCCCATCCGGCGACAGCTTATGCCAGTCCAGCCGCGCGGCCACGGCGCCCGCTGTTACGCTGCCGCCAACCCGCGCCACCAGCTCGATGCGGCCGCGAGCATTGTAGACCGCCACCGCGTCCCCGGTCGCGATCCCGCGGCTGACTGCGTCGTCGGCGTGCATTTCGAGCACGCCTGCCGACCGCCGCTCCATGGTTTGGTGCCCGGGCAGGTTCGCAAAGGTCGTGTTCATGTAGTTGTCCGCCTTGCGCGATAGGAACTCCAACGGGAACGGCTGCTTGGCGTTGGAGGTGGCCCCGAACCGGGACTCGACCGGGGGTCGCCACTCCGGAAGCGGCAAGATGTTGGCCTTGCCCGTAGCGGTTTGGAACCAGGAAGCGTCGCTGAAGGGCAGCGCATTTGCCGGCAGCGCCAACGGCAGCATCTTCTCAGTCTCCAATCGCTCCTTCGTGATCCCCGCGAACCACGGGTGCCCGGAACCGAGCGCCTGCTCGATCAACTCGTCCTCCCCGTCCTGAAACGCCGCTTCGGCGAAGCCCATCCGCCGCCCCAACTCCCGAAAGAGCCAGACGTTCGACCGCGCCTCCCCCGGCGGCGCGATCGCCGGCTCAGAGAGTTGGAGCATCGTGTGTCCGTACGCGCCCATCAGCTCCTTGTGCTCCAGAAACGTCGTCGCCGGCAGCACGATGTCCGCGTAGTCCGTGGTGTCGGTAAAGAAATGCTCGTGCACGACGGTGAACAGGTCCGCCCGCCGCAACCCGGTCAACACCCGGTTCGAGTCCGGCGACACCGCAGCCGGGTTGCAGTTGTAGACGAACAGCGCCTTGACCGGGGGGTCCTGCAGCTCCGTGAGCGCGTTCCCCAGCTCGTTCATGTTCACCACGCGGGACGGCCGCTGGAGCGGGCTCGCGGCCATCAACTCCGGCATGCGCAGGCGCTTGGTGGCGAATGGAAACGCCCCCGAAGTGGACAGCAACAACCCACCTCCCCGCTGCTGCCACGAGCCTGTTACCAGAGGCAACATAGCGACGGCGCGGGCCGCCGTGCCACCGTTTTCGCTGCGCTGGATGCCGTAGTTCATCCGGATCACGGCCGGACCGCGACCTTCGCGCCCAGCCTCGCCGTACGCCCGCGCCAGCTGGTCGATTAGTGCGGCAGCGATCCCGGTGACCCTCGCCGCGGTCTCCGGGCTGTGCTCGGACTTCAGCGCATGCTCACGCAACTGCTCCCACTCGCCCACGCAGGCCTGGAGGTATGCCCGGTCTTCCAGCCCCTCGCGGAACAGCACGTGCATTATGGCCAGGGCAAGCAGACCGTCGGTTCCGGGGCGGATCGGGAGCCAGTCATCGGCTAGCGCCGCTGTGCGCGTCCGGTATGGGTCGATGACCACCAGCCTCGCTCCTCGGCGACGTGCTTGTTCGATAAACGGCCAAAGATGGATGTTGTTGCCATGGATGTTCGCACCCCAGGCGATGATCAGCCCGGCATGGGCGAAGTCCTGCGGCACCGTTCCCAGCCGGGTGCCGTAGACCGCATTCAGCGCCGCCGTACCCGCGGTCGAGCAGATGGTTTGGTCCAGCTGCGAGGCCCCGAGCCGGTGGAAGAACCGCCGGTCCATGGAGCCGAAGCCCAGCTGCCCGATGGTTCCGGCGTAGCTGTAAGGCAGTACGCTCTCCGGCCCATGCTCGCGACCGATCTGTCCGAGGCGCGTCGTCACCTCCGCGAGCGCCTCGTCCCACGAGATGCGCTCAAAGGCCTCAGCCTCCCTATCCTGCGGCAACGGTCCCTTCACCACCCCCGCCCGGCGCCGCATGGGGTAGAGCAGGCGTTCCGGCGAGTACACCCGATCGAGGTAACGCGCCACCTTGCCGCAAAGGAAGCCGCGCGTGACCGGATGCGCCGGGTCGCCTGCCATTTTCACCGCCCGCCCGGTCAGCTCGTCCACGGTGACCAGGACACCGCAGGAATCAGGGCAATCGAGCGTACAAACGGCGTGAACATGACGCGTTCCCATGAGAAGATTTTAGTTCCCGGGCTACGTTGCCCCAAGGAGTGATCGCGATGCGCTTGTCAAACCTCCCCCGCGCCGCCGGCCCCATGCGCCCCAATGTGCGAGCGAGCCTGTTGCTCGGCGCTCTTGCTGTCCTGTTGCCCGCCGCTACGGGCTGTAACCACGTGAAGCAGCAGGTGAAGCAGTCGATGGACAGCGACCCGCAGATGCGCCAAGCGGCTATCGATAGCGCTCGCAAATCCTGCGTACAGAGCGCCGAGGGGAAGGCTCCCAAGCTGCCCGGCATTGACGCGAAGATCAACAAATACTGCGACTGCTTTGCCACCGAAGGCCTCGGCAAGTTCTCGAACTCGGAGCTCGCCAGCATCGCCATGCACGGCAATCACTTTACTGCGGACGAGCAAAGCAAGCTGATGCAGGGTGTGCAGATGTGCCAGGGCGAGGTGAGAGAGCCGCACCGCTGATTGTCGTTCCGGGTTCGTTTTGCACTCAAGGATCGTCCTATGCGTCTCCGTCTCATCCCCATCCTCGTCTTTGCCATCAGCGTTCGCGCTCAGCCCGGCCCGTTGCTGCCTCAAACAGAAATTTCCGCTCTGCTCCAACGGCAGGCCGCTGACTGGAACCGCGGCGACCTCGACGCGTTCGCTACGGGCTATAAGAACTCCCCCGACACCCTGTTCATCGGGCGCACGGTCGAGCACGGGTACGCGGGCATGCTGGCCGGCTACCGGGCGCACTACCCCACACGCGAGAGCATGGGGACGCTCACGTTTTCCGAACTCGCGGTGCAGCCTTTGGATGACCGGTTCGCCACCGCAACTGGGCACTTTCACCTCCAGCGAACCGCCGGGGGTGGCGGCAATGCGGATGGGTACTTCCTGCTTGTGCTTGAAAAGACCGCCGCAGGTTGGAAGATCGTGCGCGATGACACTACCAGCCTTCCCGCCGCGGCTCGCTAGGCGGGAGTCTGGAACTTGGGCGATCTGCGATCGAGGAACGCGGGTGCCCGTTTTTGCGTCTGCATAGGATGTGATCTTGCGAGGGATCATCGCATGCGCCATCTGACCGTCCTGCTCGGCTTGTTTCTCTGTTGCGCACCGTCTCTGGTTGCGCAGTCGCGTCCCAATCAGCTTTATACGGCCAGCCGTGAGCAACTCGACGTCACCAAGGTCGTGCTCGCGCAGGAGAATGCCTGGAATAAAGGCGATCTGGACGCGTACCTGGACCAGTTCAAGCAGGCGGAGGACACGGAGGCCATCCTGAACGGTCCCGTGCGTGGCGTCAAAGCAATCCGCAACGCGTACCACACCAGCTTCCCAAACCGCGAGGCGATGGGTACGCTGGAGCAAAGCGAGGTGGAGGTGCGCGAACTCGGCCCGAACTTTGCGTTGGCGCTGGGGCACTACCGCCTCATCCGGTCTCGCAAGAACGGTGGGGATGCTGAAGGCAACTTCACCGAGATCTTCGAGAAGACCGACAGCGGCTGGAAGCTTGTCTTTACCGAAAACACGTAGAGCCGGCCGCCGCTCCGGTACCCTGAGAGGGTGACTCTTGATCGCGCTCCAGAAAGCCTGGCCACACCACTTCTCGAAGCGCACAACCTGGTAAAGGACTACGGTGCGGTTCGCGTGGTGGACGGCGTTTCGCTTACCGTGTTTCGCGGCGAAACGCTGGGTCTGGTCGGCGAGTCCGGTTCCGGCAAGAGCACCGTGGCGCGCATGATTCTGCGTTTGATCGAGCCGACCGCCGGCCAACTCACGTACTTTCCGCAGGACGCACCCAGCCTCGACCTCCTGGCCGTGCGCCCGCGGGACATGCGCCGCCTCCGGCGCCGTCTTGCCCTCGTCTTCCAGGACCCATACGCCGCGCTGGACCCGCGTATGACCGTCCGCGAAGCGCTTGCGGAGCCGTTTCGGATCCACGGCGAGCGACCGTCCGAGGGTCTCGACGCTCGCCTGGTGAGCTTGCTGGCGGACGTCGGGCTTGACGACTCGGCGCTTCGCCGCTACCCGCACGCGTTTTCCGGGGGGCAGCGCCAGCGCATCAATATCGCCCGCGCGCTCGCGCTCCGACCCGAGTTCCTGGTGTTGGACGAGCCGGTCAGCGCCCTTGACGTTTCGGTGGGCGCTCAAGTGATTAACCTGCTTCGCGACCTCCAAGCGCGCTTCGGCCTCACGTGCCTGTTCATCTCGCACTCCATGCCGCTGGTGCGCTATCTTTGCCACCGTGTTGCGGTCCTGCAACGCGGTCGACTGGTGGAGGAAGGCACCTGGCAGCAGGTGTGCGAGCACCCGCGCGAGGTCTACACGCAGCAGTTGCTCGCGGCTACGCCGGAACTGCCTGCGCTCATGCGCTAGGGACCGCGCCGCAGGGACGATTGCCAGGGAATTGTTGGCTCGCATGTCCCCTAAGTCCCGTTGCTAGTTCGCGGCCCCGACCATGGCGAACCGGTCGAGAACGCCGTTGAGGTCGGCTGCAGGCACGGCTTTGCCGAAGAGAAAGCCCTGCACCGCGTTACAGCCGTCGGCCTCGGCGCAGGCAAGCTGTGTCGTGGTTTCGATCCCTTCAGCCAGCGTTGCCATGCCGATCCCTTCACCCAGGGTGGCGATGGCACGGACGATGGCGCGCTCCTTTTCGGTTCCCCCCACCAGCGAGCGATCGATCTTGATCTTGCTGAAGGGCAGCCTGGCCAGCTGCCCCAGGCTCGAGTAGCCCGTCCCGAAGTCATCCATGGCCAACCGGACATCCATCTCGTGCAGGTGTTGAAGCGCGGCTGAGACCACCGCCTCGTTCCGCAGTAGCAGGCCTTCGGTGACCTCGATCTCGAGCCGCTTGCCGCTGATGCCGGCGCGATGGAGAGCCGACTCGACGGAGTACGCGAACTGCCCATTCTTGAACTGGACGGGCGAGGCGTTTACGGCCATCACCAGGTGCTCCGGCAGCTGCGCGGCTTGATCGCAGGCGGTACGCAGGACCCATTCGCCGATGATGCCCATCAATCCTGCTTCTTCAGCCAAGGGGATGAGCTCCAGGGGAGGAACCAGCCCCAGCCTGGGGTGTCGCCAGCGCAGAAGCGCCTCGAACCCGACGAGCTGGTGGCCATGGACGTCGATCTGCGGTTGATAATGCACCTCGAACTGTTGCAACAGGAGCGCTTTTCGCAAGTCGAGGGAGAGGGCGTGAAGTTTTTTGCGATT
Organism: uncultured Acidobacteriaceae bacterium; assembly: GCA_964245045.1. GTDB lineage: Bacteria > Acidobacteriota > Terriglobia > Terriglobales > Acidobacteriaceae > Granulicella. Next base: position 16,995 of record CAXTLD010000045.1, read on the forward strand.
CTCCTCCATGGCGGGCTCGAAGAACTGCACCATACCTGTGCCGGCGGCCTTGGCGCAGACCATGGCGGCGCCAGCGCGGCCCAGCAACTGCTCCGCGTCTGTGCCATCCTCGGGCGCGAGCGCGACGCCGATGCAGGCGGTGATGTTGATCACCTCACCTCCCACGAGGTACACGCGCTGAAGGAGCTCATTGAGCCGATCTGCCGCCGCACCTGCCCGAATCACCGACTCGACCGAGTGCAGCAGCACGGCAAACTCATCGCCGGGCAGCCGAACAACGATCTCATGTTCGCGAACGCCCGCTGCCAAACGTTTCGCCGCGAGTTCCAGGACCTCGTCGCCGACGGCGACGCCCATGGTTTCGTTGACAACCCCGAAGTCATCGAGGCCAATGCGCAACATCGCAAAGGGAGCGCCATCCCGCGGCAATGCGGCGATCGCCAGTTCCAGCCGGTCAGTGGCCTTTCTCATTGTGTCTTCTCCAGCGCACCCGATCTCGGCACTTAAGTCGAAGTTTAGGGAGGCGGCGATGGAGGTTCCATCCCCCTGTGGTGGTGTCCGATCCCTCTTCGGCAGCGTTACTTTCGTGCGTTTGTCCCAAATTGGAACGGTTTGCGATGATCCTGTGAGGATTCAGGGCAGTTCAGCCCTCCCTACAATAGGGATGTGCCCACCCGCGTCCGTTCCTATTCGAAGATCAACCTTGGGCTCGCCGTCGGTCCCGCGCGCCCGGACGGCTTCCACGGGCTCACAACCTGCTATCAGACCTTGGCGCTTTACGAGCATGTCACGGTGAGTGCCCAGCGTGCACCTGCGACGGAGATCGCGATCGAGGCCGATCGGTATGGTGTGCCTTCAACGCTTGCGGGCAATGCCGAGCGCAACACCGCGTACAAGATCGTGTACGGTGCCCTCAGCAGGCTGGCGGTGACGGCCGAGGTGCATATCCGCATCGAGAAGCGTCTGCCGGTGCAGGGCGGATTGGGGGCGGGCTCGGCCAATGCGGCGGCCGCCCTCCTGGGGCTGGAGCGGGAGTTGGGGACGGCGCTGCCCGGCCCGGAGCGCCTGCATCTTGCCGCGGAGGTCGGTTCGGATGTGCCTCTGTTCCTGTTGGGCGGGACGGTTGTGGGACTGAACCGGGGCGAGTCGGTCTTTCCGCTGCCTGATGGGGTGGCCTTGCCGGTGGTGGTGGCGGTGCCGAGCGTGGGGGTGTCCACGGCGCAGGCGTTTCGCGACCTGGATGCCCAAATGAACGCCAGGGAGATCGAGGGGAAAGCCGGCGAGTTGACAGCATCGGCCTCAGGCGATAGGCTGAGTGAGTTGAGCCGCGTTCTGGCTTCCGCGTGGACATCCACCGGGGCCAGTCGAGATCCAACCGGTATCGTCCACTCCCTAAATGGGGACTTAGGCGATCTGGCCGAGAATCCCCTTCTCGCGCTTGTCCGCACCGGGGTAGAAAACGACTTTGAGTCGGTTGCCTTTCGGCAACACCCTTCCCTCCGCGACATCAAGCACGCCCTGGTTGGATCCTCCGTTGGTGGGGCTTCCGTTGCGCTGTATGTTGCGCTTTCGGGGTCCGGTTCGGCGCTCTTTGGGATCTACGGATCTTCCGAAGCGGCGCGTGCGGCTCAACAGCGTGTGCAGTTTCGCGGTATCAAGGCGCTTCTTACGGAAACGCTTGCGCGCCGCGAGTACTGGGAGAAGATGTTCGCGTAAGCTGGTGACAGACCGCGCGCCCTGCTCCACGGCACACGTGCAGGAATGGTTCGCAAGCGGTGTTCTTCGGCTTTGGCCGGAGGGTCACTGGGCGATCGACTAACGGTAGGTCAAGTGCCTTTGACGCACTCAGTCCAGGTTCGAATCCTGGTCGCCCAACCAACCTCGAGGTCGACGCCGCGTGAACACAGGAATCTTTGGAGACTTTTCGAGATGGACTTTCGCTAGAAACCGAGCGGCAGGACATCGGAGCAAGATTTGTTTACGGCGCATAGCGCGCCAGACGGATAGAGCGAAGTGAAGTACACGGCCGGAGGCGAAGAGCAACGATCTGCCGCCGGTCGCGTTGGAACCAGCAGTGGCACCAAGATCGCAACACCCGCAGTTCCGGCACCTCCGCAATGGGGAGCCGGCCACAACCTCAACCAAGGCTGTAGGAAACTCTCATCAGGTCAACCAACCTTTGGAGTCTCAAGCGTGGCGAACGAGAACGGTATGACAGCGGTTCCATTCCCGAGTTCAAAAAATCAAGGCAACGAGGCCAGCGCGCAGACCGCCGTCCTCGAGCCTCTACAGCAAACGCCGGACTTCGCCTCCCCCCAGGGAGCGAGCGCCGGCGGTTCTGTCGTTACGGGCAAGCTCCCCGGTGAGGGTGGAGCGGACGGCAAACCGGCCGCGACGCCCAAGCGTGTCACGAAGCTGAGCGAAGACAAACATTTCAAAATCGTGTCGGGTTCCGCAAATCCGGCGTTGGCGGAGGAGATCGCCGAGTTTCTAGGCGTACAGCTCGTGCAAACCGATTTTCGCCGTTTTTCCGACGGCGAGATTCGTTTCCAACTGTTGGAGAACGTTCGTGGCGCCGATGTGTTCGTTGTGCAGCCTACCTGCTTTCCGACCGATCAGCACCTGATGGAGTTGCTGATCATGATCGATGCGCTGCGGCGCGCTTCGGCCGGCCGTATCACGGTCGTGGTGCCGTACTACGGGTACGCTCGCCAGGACCGGAAGGATCGACCGCGCGTGGCGATCACCTCGAAACTCGTAGCCGACCTGCTAGTCACCGCCGGGTCCAACCGCGCGCTGTTTGTGGATCTCCATGCGGCGCAGATCCAGGGGTTTTTCAACATCCCGGTGGATCACCTGTTCGCCTCGCCGGTGCTGGTGGACTACTTCCGCAAGCTCAACCTGCCGAACCTGACGATTGTGTCCCCGGATGCGGGCGGTGTGGAGCGAGCGCGGTTTTTTGCAAAAAAGCTGGAGGTGCCGCTGGCGATCGTGGACAAGCGTCGCACCGACATCAACGTGACCGAAGTGATGAATGTGATCGGCGATGTGCGCGGACGTACGTGTCTGATTCTGGACGATATCGTCGACACGGCCGGGACGTTGTGCAAGACCGCCGAAGCGTTGCTGGCGCAGGGCGCCGACGCGGTGTATGCGTGCGCCACGCACCCGGTGCTTTCCGGCCCGGCGGTGGAGCGCATCGCGCAGTCCGGCCTGAAAGAGTTGATTGTGACCAACACCATTCCGTTGACCGCGGCGGCACAGGCGGTCAGCAAGATCAAGGTTCGTTCCGTAGCCGGGCTGCTTGGCCGCGCGATGGAAAGCATTCACATGGAGACTTCGGTGTCCACGCTGTTCAATTAAACCGCCGCAAGGCAAAGGGAGCGGGCCAGTTCCGTGCCCGAAAGGAAACCACCATGGCAAACAATACCCCCGTCCAGGCCGTAAGCGCCACGCCGCGCACCGGCACCTTCAATAAGAACCATGCACGCCGCGTGCGGGTGCAGGGCCTGATCCCGGCCGTGGTCTACGGCGCCGGCCAGCCCAGTGTCCCGGTCACGGTCGACCCCAAGGTCATCACCAAGATTCTTTATTCCGAGAGCGGCCATAACACGATCTTCGACCTGAACATTGAGGGCGGCGCGCCAGCCAAGGTGATGATCGTGGATTGGCAACACGAGCCAATCAAGGGCAAGCTGCTGCACATTGATCTCAAGCGGATCGCCATGAACATCGCCATGCGCGTCAGTGTCCCCGTGCAGCTGGACGGAACGCCGATCGGAGTGAAGACGCAGGGTGGCGTGCTCTCGCAGGTGCTGCATGAGGTGGAGATTGAGTGCCTGCCGGACGATATCCCGAGCCACATTAACGTGGATATCTCGAACCTTGAGGTGAACGGCGCAATCCATGTGAAGAACCTGCCGCATGCCGGCAACCTAAAGTTCCTGAGCGGCGAAGACGAGCTCGTCGCGCATGTGACCACGATGAAGGAGGACGCCAGCACCGAGCCCGTTGCCCATGCGCCCGCCGAGCCCGAGGTAGCCAAAAAGGGTAAGCAGGAGACGGATACGAAGTAGTTGGAAGTAGCAAAATAGGAAATAGGAAGTAGTTTAGGTCTTCTGTTTCCTACCTTCCTATTCCTACTCGCTGCCTTTATGAAGCTCATCGTCGGTCTCGGCAATCCTGGCATGGAGTATCTGCTGACGCCGCACAATGCGGGCTTTATGGCGATTGACCGCATCGCAGGCATTTGCGATGTGGCCGTAACTAACCGCCGGGGTAGGGCCGAGACCGGCCGGGCGAAGTTGATGGGACACGATATCCTATTGGCCAAGCCTGAAACCTATATGAACCTGAGCGGGTTGAGTGTGGCGATGCTGCTCAGGGAGTTAGGGCTCGGCGTGGAGGACTTGATTGTTCTTTACGACGAGCTAGCCTTTCCGCTGGGCACGATCAAGATCGCGGCCAGCGGCTCGGCTAACGGCCATAACGGTGTAATCTCCGTTACCGGCGCGTTGGGGACGGATGTTTGGACGCGAGTGCGGATCGGGGTCGGCAAGCCCTCCCCCGAGACGGGCCGCGCAGGGAAATCCGGCGGTACGAGTTATCTGTTAGCGCCCTTGCGCAAAGCCGAACTCGCCACCCTGGACGAAGGTTTGGAAAGTGCTGTACGCGCCGTTGAGGCCATCTTAGCTAAGGGTGTCAGCGCGGCGATGAATGAGTTCAACCGGAGGAGTTCCTAGAAGCTCCTCCTAACCCGAGCCAAACCGGCCCCGGATTCTTTCTGGGCGGTGCGGGGCAATAACCCGCAGAAGGAAGCAGCATGAATCGCAGTTACGAGATTATGTTTATTGTCCGACCGGACGTTGAGGACGCCGAGATCGACAAGATCATCGAGACGTTTTCCGGCTATGTCACCCAGGGTGGCGGCGTGGTGAAGAACAGCTTGCCGGACCAGAAGATGGGACGCCGTCGACTGGCCTACACCGTGCGCAAGTTCAACGACGGCTTCTATGTGCTACTGGTGGTGGACGCCCCGGCTTCGCTGATCTTTGAGATCGAGCGCCGCCTCCGTGTGTCCGAGCAGGTGATCAAGTTCATCACGGTACGCACGGACGAGGAAGAAAAGCGCGTCAACAAGATCAAGGCGCACCGCGCAGCTCACGTGAAGCGCTCGGCCCAGCCGCAGGAGAACCCCGCCGAGGTGGCCGACATCAGCGCCGCCGCGGCAGAACCGGCAGCCGCGCAGGAGGTCACCGCCGTCCCCGCTGCCGCCGAGGAAGGCGAGCCCCAGCCCGCAGCCCAGGCGTAAGCGAAGTGGAGTTGTCCGTTGTTCGTTGTCCGTGTCGGAAGTGCGGTCGCTTTGGCGCTAGTTGAGAGGTTTGGCTGATCCGTACGACTTTCCATACGAACAACGATTTCTTTCACGGACAACTGACAACGAGCAACGATTTCTCAACCGCGGATCCTCGCTTCCCCAAGTCCACAGGCCCCACAGCGGGTCTGGAGCGAGAGCCGCCGAACCGCTGATCGGCCCTCTGCCGCACAGCACAAAAGGAAAAGAACATGGCTGACGAAACGCAAAACACAGCACCGACCCCGGCCGCAAGCGGCGGCTCCTCTTCCTCCGATCGTCCCCAGGGTCAAGGGGGGCAAGGTGGTCCCGGCGGTCCCCGTGGCCCACGCGGTCCCCGTCCTGCCGGCGGTCCCGGCGGCGGTGGCCCGGGTGGCAACCGCAAGTTCTTCCGTCGCAAAAAGGTCTGCAAGTTCACCGTGGAGAAGATCGACTCGATCAGCTACCGCGACGTGCGCCTGTTGCAGCAGTTCGTCTCGGACCGCGGCAAGATCATCCCGCGTCGGCTCACGGGCACCTCGGCGCCGTTTCAGCGCAAGCTGACCCGCGCCATCAAGCAGGCGCGCGCCATTGCGTTGCTCGCCTACGCCGCCAAGTACTAGCGCCAAACGCACCACGGAGATCCATCATGGAAGTCATTCTGAAACAGGACGTAGAGTCCCTCGGCCATCGTGGCGATGTCGTCAAGGTCGCCGACGGCTACGGCCGTAACTACCTGCTTCCCAAGAAGTTCGCCATGGAAGCCACAACCGCCAACAAGGCCGTGATCGAGCAGATGAAGCAGTCGGCTCTGCGCAAAGCCGCCAAGGAAAAAGCAGAGGCCGAGCAGGTGGCCGCTACCTTGAACACCGTTGTGCTCACCTTCGAGCGTAAGGCCGGCGGCGAGGGTCAGCTGTTCGGCTCGGTGACGTCCGCCGACATCGCGCAGGCGCTTGAGGCGCAGGGCTACACCGTCGAGCGCCGTCGCATCCAGCTCGACGAGCCGCTCAAGACGGTCGGCGAGTTCCATGTGCCGGTTCGCCTGTTCCGCGAGGTCACCGCGCACGTGCAAGTCAACGTCAAGAGCGACCAGCCCGAGGCAGCGCCCCAGGCGGAAGCCGTCGAAGCGTAACCCTCCACTTGCATCCCCTACACGAAGCGGCGCTCGGCCGCGCGCCCCCCGGGACGGGCCCCCGCCCCCCCCACACCCCCCCCCCCCCCCGCCGGGCCCGTCTTCGGAGCGCCGCTTCTTCTTGCGCGCGTAACAAACATCTGACGCGACGACCGCGACGGTTCCGCAAAGGGGCGCGACGGCATCCGTGGCGAACTCGGCTTAAGCGAGGACTGCCGGGGCCTGCAGGTTGGCCGTGCGCCAGGTGTGCCAGGCTTCCAGGGCACGGTTGCACTGGAGCTTATGGCGCTCCTTTTTGTCGCGGATCTGGCGGCGCAGCTCTTCTTCGAGCGGTGGAAGGAGGTCGAAGGTGATGTTGGCGGGTTGGAAGCGTTTTGCGTCGGCGTGAGTGATGTAGTGAATGAGCGAGCCGTGGGCGGAGGCGCGCGGGGCGGGCGTGGGACGTTCGCCGTGAGCGAGGGCGGCCGCGTAACGCCCGGCCAGCAGGCCGGCGGCGATGGATTCGGTGTAGCCCTCGACGCCGGAGAGCTGGCCGGCGACCAGGATGCGCGGGTGGGCGCGGAGCTGGAGCGTTTCGGTCAGCAGGCTGGGCGCGTGTATGTAGGTGTTGCGATGGATCTGGCCGTAGCGGAGGAACTTGGCGTCCTCCAGGCCGGGGATGAGGCGGAGGACGCGGGCTTGCTCGCCGAACTTGAGGTGGTTCTGGAAGCCGACGAGGTTGTAGCTGTCCGCGCGCAGGTTTTCCTGGCGGAGCTGGACGCAGGCATACGGCCAACGTCCGGTGCGAGGGTCGGTGAGGCCGGCGGGCTTCATGGGGCCGAAGCGGAGGGTGTCGCGGCCGCGGCGGGCGAGCTCTTCGATGGGCAGACAGCCTTCGAAGTAGTTGGGTTTGGGGGCCTCTGGTAAGCCCACCTTAACCGACGATGATGCTGTCGGTGAAGATGGGGCACCCGGTTCAGTGGCGGAGTCAGAGTTCGAGGAGCACGCGGCGAAGGGGATGTGTTCCCAGGCTTTAGGCTCGACGCGTTCGGCGCTGAGGAGGGCGTCGAGGAAGGTGTTGTATTCGTCTTTGGTGAACGGGCAGTTGATGTAGTCGGCGGTGCCGCGGTCCCAGCGGGCGGCGAAGTAGACGCGGTCCATGTTGACGGTGGAGGCGTCCACGATGGGGGAGATGGAGTCGTAAAAGGCGAGGTGGTCGGCACCGGTGAGGCGTTGCAGCTCTTGCGCTAGCGGCGCGCTGGTAAGCGGGCCGGTGGCGAGGATGGTGAGGGTGTCTGGGTCATCCTCGTGGAGCTGGGTGACCTCTTCGCGGCGGACGGTGATGTTGGGGTTTTCCTTGATGAGTTGGGCGACGCGGCGGGAGAACTCTGTGCGGTCGACGGCAAGGGCGTGACCGGCGGGGACGGCGGTTTGGTCCGCCGCCTGGAGCAGAAAGGAGCCGGCCTGGCGCATCTCCTGCTTCAGGAGCCAGGGGGCGCTGAACTCGGTCTCGCTCTTGAGGGAGTTGGAGCAGACGAGCTCGGCAAAGTCGGCGGTTTGGTGCGCCTCGGTGGAGCGGAGAGGGCGCATCTCGGAGAGGACGACTTCGCAGCGGAGGTCGGCGGTGAGGGTCGCGGCCTGCAGGGCGGCTTCAGGGCCGGCGAGGCCGCCGCCGATGACGTGGATTCGTTTCACATATCAAGGATAGGGGATTTGGTGGAGAGGATGCGCGGTGCCCTGTCACTCGGGCACCAGTATTGTGAAGTCGCCATCTCGGGGGGATCCGGCACATCCCCACAAAGGATCGTTTGGTAACAGCAAGGCGCGGCCAACTTCCGGAGATGCGCGTGCACGGGGCTGATCCAGTCCGCGTCAAAGTTCTGCTGATCGGTTCGCTTGATGTACTCCCTCTATTGCTGCTTGTGAGCTAAGCCGAGCCTTCTAGCTCGGCCATCGAACGATCATCAAGCACAATTGTCGCGCAGGCAGTGTTCTCCTCTAAATGAGTGACGCTTGCGGTTCCCGGAATCAGCAAGATGCTGGGTTTGTGTCAGGAGCCACGCAAGTCCCACCTGCGATGGTGTTGCGTTCAGCCGTTGTGCGACGGCGCTTACCGCAGGTTGCTCCGTAACTTTGGGCCACCCTGGAAAGGCACCGCCGAGCGGAAAGAAGGGTACCCAGGCCATGTCGTGATTGTTGGGGGAATGCGCGGTGCTGCCCTCTTTTGGGGCGGGATGCGCGTTTAGCGGTACTGACCGAATGCTTATACACTTCCTGCATGCGAAATACGCCTCGACGTGGATGCAGCTTAGCGAAGATGTTCGCCTTTGAAGTTGCTGCAAGCTGTTCGCTCCTTTCGAGTGTGCCCGCGCAATCCCTCAAGCCAAGGAGCGTGATCGACATTGCGCACGTCAGGATTGACGGGGCTGTTTGTAAGGTTCACTTTCCTGCTGATTTCTCAGACATCCGGTGGATAGATGACTCTCGCCTATTGGCGTCGACATACTTGGCTCACTGCAATAATGCGACCGCAACCGACCCGAAGAGATTTGAAGCACAAGCAGTCTTATTCGATGTGAGAGGCTCGATCCTCGCGACTGCCCACAGTCATGCAGAGCTGTACACGAAGGGTCCCCAAGGGACCGTTGCCGCAATTCAAGTCGGTGAGATTGAACTTTTGAACGACCAGATGCACTCCGAGCGGACTTTACCGTGCCCCAACAAATCAAAGACATGCGGGATCAATCTCGATCGATCGCCTGCTCGAAGTACAGACTTCGCAGTATGTTCTTCCTTAGATCAACGTACGCAGCTTTGTGACTTTTACTCTGGATGGCCAGCTACCAGAGGTCGCCAAGAGGCTTTGCCGGTGAGAGAGGACCCATTTACACGCACCGCGGACGGTACTTGGGCAGTCTCATCAAAGGAGAGCTGGACATTCAAGAGCGGCCAGCTCACACGTATAGAGAAGAATGGAAGCAATTCTCTCGTCTTTCCTACTAATCTTGTTGGAGAAAACGGCGGAAGTTGCGAGGGGCAGCTCTCGGAGGTGTTGCCACGGCGGTTCCTAGCGACTTGTGTGGGAACCCGCTGGTACTCGGATGGCATGTTCGACAGCATCTTCGGTTTCAGTCACACAGTGCTCTTTGATGTATCGACGAAGGACCTTGTTGGAAGGATTGACGGGGGCGCATTTATCACCTCTGCTCTTTCCCCGTCAGGCAGACAAATAGCCATCTTGAGAGGTGGCAAAGTACGCCTTTACGAAGCGCCGTGAACTGGACACGCTTCACCTATGCTTAGATCGCCAATTAATGACAAGTCGGCTTGTGTTGATTCAAGTAGCTGACCGAAAGGCGAGCGTTTGCAAGGCTTCGCCGCTCAGCCGCATGATGCGCCAGTCTTCCTGGGTGGTGCCGCCGATGCGTTTGTAGACGGCGATGGCGGGGGTGTTCCAGGTGAGGACGTCCCACTCGAGGCGGGTGCAGCCTTCCGCGACGGCGATCTGGGCGAGGTGGCGGAGGAGGGCTTTGCCGATGCCGTGGCCGCGGAGGGCTGGGGTCACGTAGAGGTCCTCGAGGCGTATGCCGTGGTGGCCCACCCAGGTGGAGTAGCTGGGGAAGAAGAGGGCGAAGCCGGCGGCTTCCCCGTTCCAGTCGGCGATGACCGCGCGAAAGCGAGGTGGCGGTGCGGGTGTGAGTGGGGTGGCCGCGTCGGGGGCGAGGCCCCAGCCGTCGCGCAGGAGGTCGGCTTCGGTGGCGACGACCTTGTCGGCTTCGCGCTCGTAGAGGGCGAGTTCGCGGATGAAACGGAGGATGGTCGCGGCGTCGGCGGGGGTAGCGGGGCGGATGGTGTGCAAGGGGTGCTTGGTACTCTGGTACCTTAGAGGGTTGTGTCGCTATGGTGTGTCATCTCGACCGGAGGCTCACCGTCGAGGTTTGAGGTGACGCCGGTGTAGAGGTGTTTGAAGCCGCTTGACAGGATGTAGACGTAGCCTGGTTTATCCATCTTTCCCCGAAACCGCAGCGGCCCCTCGGGCAGAATACAGGGGTCTCTCCACTCCGCCTCACGATAAAGCTGTGAGGCTCCGGTCGAGATGACACATTTGTGGGAGGCCAGCAAGTAAGCGGGGTCGCGGCGCATCAACCGGGTAGCGAACACTCGGGACTGAGGACTCAGGACTGAGAACTGAGAACTGAGAACTGAGAACTGATTATTTCGTGGTGGGTTCGGGTTTGGTGGTGCTTGGCTTCAGGGCGATCTCGAATGCCTGGAGCTCCCGGTTGGAGTTGGCCCAGCGAACCTTGCGGAGTTCGAGGGTTGCGTGGGCCAGGACGGGTTCCGGGATGTCGCGGGTGTCGTAGAAGAGGTAGCCGGCAAGGGTGGCGTGCGGCGGGACGGTGGTGGCGGGGAAGCCGAAGTCGGTGTCGTCCTCGGTGATCTGCTTGTCGATGCCGGGGTGGTGGAGCGTGATGGAGGGTAAGGGCGCAGGGAGAGGGACCTTGGTACCTTCGACGTACTTTTTGTTGAACAGGCGGCGGGCGAGATCGTCGTCGCTGGCGGCGTTTTCGGTGGTGTTGTCCCCGGCCACGAAGAGGATGCGCGTGTCGTCCAGGGCGAGCGGTTGGGCGGTGTCGTTGGTGACGATGACGCGGATGGGGAGGAAGCCGTGGTGGAAGTAGTCGAGGCGGGTGTTGGGGCGAGCCTCCTTGATGTCGCCGGGGTCGGCGGCGACGGTGATGCCGTCGTGGCTGTCGCGGAGGGCGTAGGTTTTGGCGTCGGCGGGCGGAATGGGCTTCCGGGGCTTGTCGGCGGCGTGGGCCGGGGAGCGGAGGAAACAGAGCGCCGTGACGGCGAGGAGCCAGCGATGTGCAGACCGGGGCATGCTGCTGGAATTATGCTCTGGAAGATGTGGGCGAGGCTAGTGGCTAGTGGCTAGTGGCTGGTGGCTGGTGGCTGGTGGCTAGTTGTTCGTTGTTCGTTGTTCGTTGTTCGGTGGGAATCGCTAAGCACTGAGCACTGAGCACTGAGCACTGAGCACTGAGCACTGAGCACTGAGCACTGAGCACTGAGCGTTTGGAGGAGGGATCGCGTGTGGATGTCGGTATACAGCCTGGCGTTGGGGGCGGGGCTGCTGGTGAGTGCGCCTTGGTGGATGTGGCGCATGTTGACCACGTCGCGCTACCGGGCCGGGCTGCCGGAGCGGCTGGGGCGCGTGCCGGGGCGCGTGCGCGCCGCGGCAACGGGGCGCAAGGTGGTGTGGGTGCATGCGGTGAGCGTGGGCGAGGTGCTGGCCGTAGCGCCGCTGGTCGCTGCGCTGGAAGCTGCCCTGCTTGCGGAAGCGGACGGCTGGCGCGTGGTGGTGTCCACAACGACGCGGACGGGGCAAGCGTTGGCGCGGGAGCGGTTTGGGGCGGAGCGGGTGTTCTCTTTCCCGCTCGACTTTGCTTGGGCCGTGCGGGCGTGGATGCGCGCGCTGCAACCGCACATGGTGGTGCTGGTGGAAAGCGAGCTGTGGCCGCGGTTGCTGCATGAATGTGCACGGGCGCGCGTTCCAGTGGCGGTGGTGAATGCGCGCATGAGCGACCGTTCGTTCCGGCGAGCGCAACGGCTGAGAAGGCCTTGGGGACGTGTTTTGCGGCAGGTCACATTGTTTTTGGCGCAAAGCGGGGAGACCGCCGAGCGGTTGCGGGCGTTGGGCGTGAGCGCGGACGCGGTGTGCGTGACGGGGAACCTGAAGTTCGACGTGCGTGCGCCACGGGAGAGCCGCGTGGCGGAGCTCATCCGGGCCGCAGCCGGGGGGCGGCAGGTGCTGGTGGCCGGGAGCACGGTCGGCGGTCTGGCGGAGTCGAGCCTGAGCGAGGACGACGTGGTGCTCGAGGCATGGGAGAGGGCGATGCGGCAGGATGCGCAGGCGCTGATGGTGCTAGCGCCGCGCCATCCGGAGCGCTTCGATGCGGTGTACGCGGCGGCGATGGCGTTCCCTGCCCTGCGCGCGTCGGAGATGCTGGCCCAGCAGGGGCAGGATGGCGCGTTCGACGTGGATGCGCGCGTTGGCCGGCGGAGGCCCGTGGAGGTGGTGGTGCTGGATACGATCGGCGACCTGGCCGCAGTGTACGGCGTGGCGGATGTGGCCTTTGTGGGCGGGAGCCTGGTGCCCAGGGGCGGTCATAACCCGCTGGAACCGGCGCGGTTTGCCGTGCCGGTGGTGATGGGGCCGTCGTTTGAGAACTTTCGTGAGATTGTGGATGCGATGCGGGCCGCCGAAGGCATAACGATTGTGCGCAACGCCGACGAACTTGCATCGGCGTTCCGGCGTCTACTGAAAGACGGTCCGGCGGCGGCGGAACAGGGGCAGCGGGGAATGCAAGTGTTTGCAGGGGAACAGGGAGCGACAGGGCGCACTGTGGACGCCCTGCTGGAGGCGACGCAGCGCCCACCCGGGCCGGCTCGGGCGATGCACCCGCAGCAGGTGGGCGGCGCCGAGGGCGGGCGATGAGTATCCGCAGACGATGGGCCTACCCGTTGGTGCCGATCTACGGCGCGGCGCTGGCTGCTCAGGCCGGGGTACGGGACGCGCTACAGGCGGCGGGTTTGGCGCGGGCGCGCGTTCTTCGCTGGCCGGTGATCAGCGTGGGGAGCGTGTCGGCGGGCGGCGCGGGGAAGACGCCCGTGGTGATCGCCCTGGCTCGCCTGCTGTCCGCGCGGGGCTGGGCCGTGGACGTGTTGTCGCGCGGGTATGGCCGCGCCCGGGGCGGGGTGGAGCGTGTGGACGTGGGCGCGGACGACGCGGCGCGTCGCTTCGGCGATGAACCGGTCCTGATCGCCGAGCGGGCGGAGGTCCCGGTGTGGGTAGGAGCCAACCGTACGGCGGCGGGGCGGGCCGCGGAACGTGGAGCTTCGACCGCGACGCAAAAGGACAACGCGCGGCCTGAGCGACACGTCCATATTCTGGACGACGGCATGCAGCATCGGTCGCTCCTGCGCCAGTTTGAGCTTGCCGTGGTGACCGAGGAGGACCTCCGGGACACGCTGCTGCCTGCGGGCAATTTGCGCGAGCCGCTGGCTGCGCTCCGGCGGGCCCATGCCCTTGCAGTGCGCGAGCACGAGGTGGAGGCCGTAGCCGAGCGTCTGGATGCCCTTGCCTTGGCCGAGATGCCGCTGTGGACGGTGCGACGGACACTGCGCTTCCCTGCCCCGCTTGGCGTGTTTGGGGCGGGGCTGCGACCGTTGGCCTTTTGCGGGCTGGCGCGACCGGAGAACTTCGCGGCCATGCTCACCGAGGCCGGCTGCGGCATTGTGGATACGGTCCTGTTTCGGGACCATCATCGGTATGAGCAGAAGGACGTGACCACGCTGGTGCGTCTGGCAAAGAAGCTGCAGGCGAGCGGCCTGGTAACGACGGAAAAGGATGCCGTCAAGCTTTCGCCCACGATGCGGACGCGCTTGGAAGGGGAGGTGGGGCCGCTGATGGTGGTGCGGTTGGAGACGGGCTTTGTGTATGAATCGCCGGTGGTGCGCGCGCTTGAAAACCGCCTGCGGGCGGCGCGGCGGGCCGAGGAGCGGACCGAGGCGCGCGTTCGTTGAAAGCGCCCGGGCGCGTGCTGGTGGTGCGCGTGGGGGCGATGGGCGACGTCTTGCACGCGCTGCCGGGGGTGGCGGCGCTGCGGCAGATGTGGCCCGAGGCGGCGATCGATTGGGTCGTCGACCCGCGCTGGGTGCCGTTGCTGGTGGACGGGCGGGGGCCGGTGGTGTCGCGTGTCCATGTGGCGGAGACGCGGCTGTGGTCGCGCGCGCCGGTTTCGGTGGCGACGGCGCGATCCGTGCTTGGGCTGCGGCGGGCGCTGGGCGAAGGCCGGTACACGCATGTGGTGGACGTGCAGGGCACGCTGCGGTCGGCGGTGATCGGCCGCATGGCGGCGGCGGGTGGGAACTTGGTGGGCTTTGCGGATCCCCGTGAGGCAGCAGCACGGGTGCTATACGGGCGGACGGTGGCGCGGCATGGGGTGCATGTGGTGGAGCAGAACGCCGCGCTGCTGGGCGAGGCGCTGCGGGTGACGTTGACGCCGGTGACGCCGGAGCTTCCGGTGCGCGCTGAGGCGGAAGACTGGGCGGCGCGGGCGTTTGGCGATTTCAGTTGGCGGGGTCGAATTGCATTGCTGGCGCCGACGGCCGGCTGGGGGGCGAAGCAGTGGCCGGCTGGGCGCTTTGGGGCGTTGGCAACGGCGTTGAAAGCGACAGGGTTCGAGGTGCTGGTGAACGCGGCGGGGGCACACGATCCGGTCGCAACCGAGGTCATGCGGGCGAGTGGGGGCGCGGCCGGGCGTGTGACGAGCGATGTGGCGCAGCTGGTGGCGCTAACCCGGCGGGCGGCGGTGGTGGTCGGCGGGGACTCCGGACCGGTGCACCTGGCGGCAGCGCTCGGGGTGCCGGTTGTGGCCTTGTTCGGGCCAACGGACCCGGCGCGCAATGGGCCGTGGGGGCAGGGGCGGAAGCAGGTGTTGCGGGATGCGGGGTCGGTGACGAGTTGCAAGCGGCGGG
>CAXTLD010000046.1:0-30316 GCA_964245045.1 uncultured Acidobacteriaceae bacterium
TAGTTGTCCTGGCTGGCGCGGGCAGTGGGCGCGGACCAACCGAGGCCGCCGTTCGGCTGCAGATATAGGGTGCGGGGCTGGGCTGCGGGCGGGGGCCAGGCGGGGTATTGCCTCCACACGTTCGAGCCGGTCTCGAAGGTATAGGCGACGGGAAGCGGGGTCCAGGTGTTGTTCTTCAACCAATGGTTGAAGAAGGGAGCTTCGATGTTGTCGCGGTAGAAGACGGCGGTGTCGGAGCCGAAGCTGATGTCGCCGAGGCGGGCGCCGTCCCCGCGAGACCAGCCGCCGTGCACCCAGGGACCCTCGACCAGGGTGTCCTCGGCGGCCTCGGGGCTGAGCTTGGCGATGGCGTGGAAGGACTTCACGGGGCCGGCAAGGTCTTCGGCGTCGAACCAGCCGCCGACATTCATGATAGCGGCCTTGACGCCGTGCATGTGCGGGGCGAGGTTGCGGGCCTGCCAGTAGGCGCTGTAGTTGGGGTGAGTGACCTGGTCGTGAAAGTACGCGTTCGTGCCGCCGGCGGGCGAGTCGAGATGCGCCAGCGTGCCCATGCCCAGGTAGAAGGTGTACATGTCTTGCGTGGGGAACTTGAAGGCGGCCCCGGGCTCTTGGGTGAGGGGGTTGTGCTGCGGGGCGAAGAACGGGGCGTAGAAGGAGTGATTGGCGTCGAGCATGAAGGCACCGCCATGGTAGGCGTCGTCGCCCATCCAGAGGTCGATGATGGGCGCCTGCGGGCTGGCGGCCTTGATGGCGGGGTGGGAGTCGACAATGGAGGCGGCGGTGTAGAAGCCGGGGTAGCTGATGCCGAGAATGCCGACGCGACCGTTGTTGGGTGCGGCGTTTTTGAGCAGGAAGTCGATGGTGTCGGCGGTGTCGGTGGACTCGTCGATGCCATGGCCGTCTTTGGACGGGGTCATCTCGACCCAGGCGCCCTCGGAGTTCCAACGGCCGCGGACGTCCTGACAGACGAGGATGTAGCCTCCGTGCAGAAGGTTGGTGTTGCCGGTGACGCGGGGGGCGATGTGGTCTGGGCCGTACGGGGCGCAACTGTACGGGGTGCGCGTCATCAGGAAGGGGTAGGGCCCCTTGTCGTCGAATTGGGCGGCGATGGGGGTGTAGACAGCGGTGTAAAGTTTGACGCCGTCGCGCATGGGGATGTGGAACTCGTGCTTGCTGTAGTGAGTGCGGAAGAACTCGGCGGCCTGGGCGGCGGCGGAGCCTGCCTGCGCGGGGGCGGCGGGGGTTGTGCCAAGCAGGGCGGCCGCGCTCAGGAGCAAGGCGCAGAAGGGTGTAGCGGTGAAACGGGTCATCGAACCTCTTTTGGAGATATTGTACGGGCGGCTGAGCGTCCGGTGCGCATGGCGTGGGGTGCGACGCAAGGCCGGCGCCCGTCAGTAGGTGACCGTTTGCGTGCCATACGAGACGGTGGCGCTCCGGTGCGCGGGCGGGGCGGCGAGTGCAAGCGTGAGGATGCCCAGCGCGTCGTGGAACATGGGGGTTTGCTTGATCGCGTTGGCCAGTTTGGTCGCAAAGCTTTGGCGGCGCGCTGCAAAGCCGGTGTCCTGCAGGGGAGAAAGGTTTGGGTTCGCTGCGACGTACTGGGCGAGCGCGGCAAATGCCTCCGCGGCGTCGTGCATAGCTGCTGCCCAGAAGACAACGTGGGTCAGCCAGTCAGAGGAGAGTCTGGCCCAGAGCGGGGGGTTCGTGGCGTCTGCGCCGAGAGCGAGGTAGACGTTGTCGGGCGCGCCCGCGTCGACCAGCGCCTGCCACTTTGCGTCGTCGCTCAGTGCCTGGGCAAAAGCGGGGTTGAGGCCGAGGCCGGGTGTGCGTAGGAGGGCTTTGCGCCCGATTCGCCGATAGCTGTTGAGGTCCCTAGCGTTTCCGTTTGCATCGAGGAAAAGGCTCTTGGCCGTGGCGACGTCATAGGTGAGGCTGGTCAGCAAGGAAGTCGTCTGGCTGCGAGCGCTGGCCTCGAGCGTCTGTTTCCAAGGCGGCGTGACGTCCTCGTTCAGCAACTCGGCGACCGTATCCAGGAACAGGGATAGGTCGCTGATTCTGCTGTTGGACTTGAGGCTGAAATAGCGATAGCTCATTTGCAACTGCGGCGCGAAGTGACCGAAGGCGACCGCGTACCCGACCGTGGCGGCGCAGTCCTCGGCAACCACGCTTCCGAGGGGCGTCGAGCGTACGAGCGGGGTGGCCTCGGCGCTCAGGCGCGTCAAGTGCGCCTGGTCGGTAAGGATAAGCTGCCCGTCCTCGGAGACTTTCGCGGACAGGGTCAAGACCGCTTCCTGGATGCTGGCGTGGTCGTACAGGCCAAGGAAGTTGAAGGTAAAGGCGCGTTTGGACTTCCGGATTTTTTCGAGAACGCTGCCCACGGAGGTGACGCCGGCGGGCAGGGATCCGCTGAGGAGCGACGAGAGGTTGCCCTGCAGGGCGTCAAGCAGAGCAATGTGGGCAGTCGTCGCGGCGTCACGGAGGTCGAAGCTCCAGGAGAAGGCGGCCTGGTCGGTGAGGGAGGTGTCGCACTCGGCGTCGAACTCGATGGACAGCTTTCTTGCCACGGCGGCTTCGTACGCGGCGCGTACGTCGCCCGCAACGGATGCGGGGACGTGTGCCTGAAGCCAGGCTGGGTCTAGCTTGCCTGTGTCGCCCAGCAGACCGTAGAGGTTGGCGATGAGGTCATGGCCGCCGACCGTGGCGTCGGCACCGACGGCCGCGTCGAAGGACACCGTGAAGCTGGTCCCTTGCCGTTTGTAGTAGCCGAGCTCAAGGGTACCGTCGTCACGCTTCCAGAGCCTTACCAGGAACTCGCCCGAGAGCGTGAAGCCGCCAGATACCGTGGCGGACGGTCCCGCCGACACCGCGATGGGGCCGCTGGTGGCGGCGAAGCCCGGCGAGGCCGTGGGGTTGACGGCGGCGAGCAGGTCCAATGAAGCGGTAAAAGCGACCGAGCC
Organism: uncultured Acidobacteriaceae bacterium; assembly: GCA_964245045.1. Lineage (GTDB taxonomy): Bacteria > Acidobacteriota > Terriglobia > Terriglobales > Acidobacteriaceae > Granulicella. Next base: position 2,958 of record CAXTLD010000046.1, read on the forward strand.
GGTGGAGTCGAAGGTGAACACGGCGCCGGGCGGCAGCGCGAGGAGCTCGTCCAGTCGAGACGGCAGGCTGTAGGTGCTGAACAGCGTTTCGAGGCAGTGCTTGAGTGTGGGGAACGACCTATCGGCGGCGGGGACGAAGGGCAGATACAGCTTGGCCGTCGCTTGGGCAGCGCTTGCCAGCGTGAGGGTGAAGGTGCCTGCGGTGCCGCCTGGCGTCGCTGCGGCCGAGAGGTGAAACGAAAGCGCGAGGTAGATCGCCTGCCCCATGGGGATGCTGCGACCGAACTGGTCAGCGGGGAAGAGGAGGCCCCTCCCGTCGGCGGAAGGCTTGTACAGGTCAAGCTCCCCGCCCTGCGTAAGCCCGCCGATGAAGGTGGCGGAGCCGCCCGCGAGGGTGAGGGACGGCTGCCAAGTGAAGTCCAGGGAGAGGTTGTTGAGCTGCACCTGGTCGAGCGGCAGGGACAGGGCGGCTATCACGTCACCGCGGGCAAACTGGACGACGGAGCCGGGCGTCTTGCCCAAAGCGGAGGTGTCGGGGAGCGTGGCGTCGACGGCGGCGGAGAAGCTGTCTGCGATTTGAATGGATGGCACAGGTGGGCCTCATGAGAGAAAGGATGGGCGAGCGGGCCCGTAGTCGATGCAAGCGAAACGATAGCGGCTGGCGTGGCGCGCGGTAAGTCAATTTTGAGAGCGCCGCGCGCCGTGGTTGCGGTGTTCCGCTACTTGGTTGGCGTGCGCAGCTGGCCGAGGAGGCGCTTGAGGGCTTCGAGCTTCTGCCCGGCTTCGCCGAGCTTGCCCTGCGCGGTGAGGCGCTGGTAGTCGTCAAAGGCCTGCCCGGCTTGTGTGATGAGCGCGTGGGTGTCGGGTGCGGGTGCGCCCGGTCGGTTGGTGGCCGTGGCCGAGGGCTCACCGGATGCGGCTGTCGCCGGTGCGGGGGTGTCCGCGCCGCCAAAGAGCGACGACAGCGCGGCGGTGAAGCTGGGGCCGTAAGCGAGCTTGTCCTGCAGCGCGAGCACGACGAGGCGGAGCTCCGGCATGGGGCTTTCCTGCGCCTGGAGATAGATGGGCTCGGCGTAGAGCAGCGCTTTGCCGGTGGGAATGACCAGGAGGCTGCCGCGGAGCACGTGGGAGCCCTGCTGATTCCACAGCGTGAGCTGGCCGGAGAGCTCGGCGTTCTGGTCGATGCGTGCCTCGATCTGCTGCGGGCCGTCCACGAGGCGCGACTTGGGGAAGTCGTAGACCATGGCGTTGCCGTAGTTGGCGCCGTCGCTGCGGCCGGCGATCCAGCCGATGAGGTTGTTGCGGTTGGCCGGGGTGAACGGCAGGATTTCGACGAACTCCTCCGTGCTGCCGCCGGGCAGCTTCATGAGGACGAAATTGGGCTGCATGGGCTGGGCAGTCTGGCCGCCGCCGGCGTCGGTGCCGGGCTGGCCGCTGTTTTCGGTGGCGACGGTCCACAGGTCTTCGCGGTTGAAGAAGACGCTGGGATCGGTCATGTGGTAGAGGCCGTAGACGGCGGCTTGTAACCGGAACAGCAGCTCCGGGTAGCGGACGTGGCGGCGGAGACCGGCGGGCATGGCCGCGGCGTCCTGGAAGAGCGTGGGGAAGGTGCCGCGATATGCGGCGAGGACGGGGTCGGTGGGGTCGAAGACGTAGAAGGTGGTGGCGCCACTGTAGGCGTCCACGACGACTTTGACGCTGTTGCGCAGGTAATTGACGGAGCGGTCGCCGAGCTCGTAGTGCGTGGCGTAGGGGTAGCTGTCGGAGGTGGTGTAGGCGTCGAGGAGGTAGAACAGGCGGCCGTCATCGCCGACGACGACGTAGGGGTCGGGATCATAGGTGAGAAAGGGCGCGAGGGCGGTGACGCGATCGCGGATGTTGCGGCGCATGAGCAGGCGGCTTTCGCTGCCGATGTCGTCCGAGAAAGGGACTTTGCCGAGGTCGCCGCGGTTGAAGGCGAGCAGGCTGCGCCGCAGAAAGCCACCCAGACGGATGCCGCCCGTGCCCTGGTAGCTGGTGACGCTGTTGGTCTGGCCCTGGGGGAAGTCGAACTCCTGCTGTCGGGTCTTGACGTAGACGTCGGTGTCGGTGAGCTGGCCGAAGTAGATCTGCGGGCGCGAAACGTTGAGGCCGGGCACGGTGCTCTGGACGGGCATGTCGCTGAGCAGAAACGTGGGCAGGCCTTCGGCCGTGAAACCGTTGACCGAGTTCATGGTGATGCCGTAGCCGTGGGTGTAGATCAGCTTTTCGTTAATCCAGTTGCGGCTGCTTTCGGGCAGCTTTTCGACGTTCAGTTCGCGGGTGGCGAGCATGACCTCGCTGAGCTTGCCGTTCAGGACGTAGCGGTCGATGTCGATGTCGGGGAAGTCGTAGTAGGTGCGGATCTCCTGGACCTGCCGCAGGGTGTCCTGGAGGGCGTGCCAGTCCCAGAGCCGGATGTTTTGGAGCGTGGGCTGGTTGCCGGCGGGGTCAGCGGCGGCGAGGGTGGTCTCCGCCGGGAACTCCTGCTGTTGGAAGCGATCAAGGCCGAAGGCGGTGCGGGTGCCGGCGATGTTGTTGGCGATGTAGGGTCGCTCTTTGACGAGCTCGTTCGGTTTGACGACGAAGCCGCTGACATACCAGGACACAAGGCCGAGCAGGACGGAACAGACCGCGGCGGGCGCGACGGCGAACGCGAGTCGCAGCCCGCCCGCGTTGCGCAGGGCGCCGAGGAAGGCGATGGCCGCCCCGGCAAGCAGAGCCAGGCACACCAGAAGGGAGCCGGCGAGGGTGACGTGGGCGTCGGTGTAGGTGACGCCGTCGAAGATGGTGTGGTGCTCGAAGAGGCGATCGAAGCGGTCGAGGTAGGTCTTGCCCGCGAGTACGAGCAGAAGCACGCCCGCGGCAGAGAAGAGACCGCGCCAGGGCGAGATGCCCCTGTGCGGGCTTAGCTGGTTCGACTTAGTGAGTGCACGGGAGCCGGCCGTGAGCACAAGAAACAGAACGGCCCCAGCGCAGACGAGGATGGCCAGGGTGAGCAGCCAATCGAGGAGCAACTGCCATGCCGGGAGGCTAAATAGGAAAAAGCTGAGCGCCCTGCCGAAGATGGGGTCGGTAGGCTGGCCGGCGTTGTGCGGGGCGTAAAGGAATAGGGCGAAGGTGGGCCAATCGCCGGCCATGGAGAGGCCTGTGAGCAGGGCCACCGCGAGCGAAACACCCCAGCGCAGAATGCGCAGCAGCGGTTCGAGCGAAAGGTTGAGCGGCTGGCCGTTGATGACGATGCGTCGCGCGGAGGGCAAATCCGGGTCGTGCAGACGTTTCAGTGCGCCGAAGGCGAAGAAAAGGATTGCGAAGGTGACCGCGCCGAAAAAGAGGAACGCCCCGATTTGCAGGATGCGGGAGCGCCAGAAGACGTGTCCGTAGCCGAGCGAATCGAACCACAGGAGATCGACCCAATTATCGAGCAGTTGCTGGCCGAAGAAGAGGAGCAAGGCAGCGACCGCTGCCAGAATGAGAAGAAGACGGCGAGAGCGGGAAGGACTCGCCGATCGTTGATGCGCTTCAATGGTTCGCTGCAAAGACGCTCGCTTTCCGAACAACGGGTGCGCCCCGATTTTACCCCGCAGCAAGGAGGTCGGGGGCTGGGGCGGGCTCGTCAGATGGCGAGGCTCACCAACTCACGCGACTCAGCCGCTGGGGCGAGTGGGACGCAGCGCAGCTGCTTGACTTTGGCGAGTTCGGTATCGAGCGATTTGAGTTTGGTAAGGAGTTTGCGCTCGCGGGCGGCGAAGAACGCGACCCTCTCTCCGGCGCCCGTTTCGGGAGCAAACGCGGGAAAGGGCACACCTTGGCCGGCAACGTGCTTGGGTTGGCGAAGGGCGCGTTTCTGTTGGCGCAGCGTTCTTATGGCGGTTCGCGCGACGTAGTCCGCGGCTCGCTGGGGGTCGACTTGAAAGAGGCGCGCCAGCAGACGCGCGTAGTGTGCGTGATGATCTCCGTTGCGGAGGGTATCGAGTGCGGAGCGCATGGTGGCCACGCGCACCCGGCGCGCCGCCCAGGTTGGTAGCTCAGGGTGAGCACGGAGGTGGGTCTCAACCACAGCGGCCATGGCCCTTGCCATGCGGCGGTTGTTGCTGGACATGTTGCCGGGGGAGACGCGGTAGCCGGTAAGAAACAGGGGCACAGTGGCGATGGCGTAACCTGCGGCCACTTTGAGTTCGAAGTCGAGGTCTTCGCAGCCCCCGATGCCGTGTGCGATCCAGGCGGGATCGTAGCCGCCGACAGCCTGCGCGACCTCGCGGCGAACCAGAAGCGAGCTGCCATTGCCGACACCCTTGAGGTAGAGATGTTGCGCGAGGGCGTAGCCATCGGTGGGGACGCTGGCGTTGAAGAGCACATGATCGCCGGTATCGATGACACGCGTGAGCGTGTACACCAGCGCGACGTCGCCGGTGAGCGCGGCTACTTGATGCTCGATCTTGCGGGGATGCCAAAGGTCGTCGGCATCAACGAACGCGAGCAACGATCCGTGCGCTTCGTTCATGCCACGATTGCGGGCGCGCGCCACACCTCCGTTGTCAGTGCGCACGACGCGCACCCGGTTGTCGTGGTTCGCAAAGATCTGGGCGATGGCTTGCGTGCCGTCCGTGGAGCCGTCATTGACGACGATGATGTCCAGGTTGCGGTGGGTTTGCGCAAGCACCGAGGCTAGGGTGCGCTCGAGAAAGGGAGCGGCGTTGTACGCCGGAACGATCACGCTGACCAGTGGTTGGTCGCTCATGGGCGCATCCCACCCTCAAACGCCGCAGTCCCAGGGGTTGGTGGGCAGAACCAGGATTGTCGTGCCCTTGCCCGGAACCAGGCCGCGGTGCGCCGGATGCCCTCCTCGTACTGGACGGCACACGCCCAACCGGGCAGCAGTTGACGTGCCAGCGTCAGATCGGGACAGCGGATCGACGGGTCCTGCGGCACCGGATCGAGGTGCTGAATAGGCAGCCCGCCAAACAGCGCGGAGATGTATTGCGCGATCTCGAGCACAGAGATTGCACGGTCGTTGCCGATGTTTAGCGGACCGGCAGACTGAACGGCGTCCAGCCAGAAAAAGCGCTCCAGCGCGTCCAGGATGTCGTCGATGTAGCCCCAGCTTCTGGACTGGAGACCATCGCCATAGATGGTGAGCGGCTTACCGGCGAGCGCCTGCGCAAGGAAGTTGGAGACCGCGCGTCCGTCGTCGGGACGGGTGTGCGGACCGTAGACGTTGAACAGGCGCACCACCCGGAGATCAATGCCGCGGGTACGGCGGGTTTCAAAGAGCAGCGCCTCGGTGCAGCGCTTGCCTTCGTCGTAGGAGGAGCGCGGACCCGTGCAGTCGACGGAGCCGCGGTAGTGTTCCGGCTGCGGCGACATGTGGGACTCCCCGTACACCTCTGACGTGGAGGTGTAGGCAAAGCGGCCGCCTGGGACTAGTAGATCCAGCAAACGCATCGCGCCGACCACGTTGGCCGAGATCGTACGTCGCGGCTCCTTCATGTACCAAGGCGGGGTCGCCGGCGAGGCGAGGTGATAGATTTCGTCGAAAAATGTATCTGACTCGAAGCGTTCGACGTCGTTCTGCACGAAGTGCAAACGGGGGTCGCTCAGGCGACCTATGTTGTCGATCAGACCCGTCCAAAGATTGTCCACCACGACGCAGACCTCAACATCGGCGCGTCGTAGCAGGCGCTCACACAGATGCGAACCTATAAAACCGCAGCCACCAGCAACAAGAACACGAGACATGGTCGAACCTCAGAAAGGGGTGTTGCAGACTTCATCTTTTTTCAACTTGTTTTTGACTTGTAAGGACCGCTGACCAAGGCTGGAGTGACGCTGTGCAGATCTTACGTCGAGGATGAGGCGTGTTGCCAAAGAGAATTCACTGGATCTGAGAGAAAGGCCTCCGGCTTCACCTCGTCCGGGTGCAGTGCAGGGGATGTGTCGGGGTGGACGGCAGCCAAGGGACCGCTGCGGACCACGCGCCCCTTTTCGAGCACAACAGCGTCATCGCAGAAAGCCAGGGTGCTGGGTCTGTGGCTGACCACGAGGACGGTGGTGTGCGGGGGAAGCCGTGTGATGGTATCGAGGATGCCGTCCTCGGTTTCGAGGTCGACGGCGTTGGTGGCCTCATCGAGGATGAGCAGGTCGGGCTTGCGCGCCAGCGCGCGTGCAAGCCCGAGGCGCTGACGTTGCCCGCCGGACAGAGAAAGACCGCGTGCGCCCACCAGGGTATCCAGACCGTGTGGGAGGTCGTGGATGAAGCCGGCTTGGGCGTCGTCTGCGGCCGCTACGATGGCAGCCCGGGTCATGTCGGGACGGCCGTACGCGATGTTATCTGCGATGGTGCCATCGACCAGCTCGATGTCCTGCCCGGCGACGGCGATGGTGTCGAGCCAGTCCTCGAGCTTGAGTTGGGACAGTGGTTGCCCATCGGCCGTGATGCTGCCGGAGGTCGGTTCCAGCAGGCGGCAGAGCAGATTCAGGATGGTAGATTTTCCAGCGCCCGAGGAGCCGATGAGCGCGATGGCGCGGCCCCGGCGCAGAGTGAAGGACACCTCCCGGAGCACGGGTTCGGCTACGCCCGGGTAGGCGTAGGTGACGTTGTGGAAGGTGATGTCGTCGCGCAGACCGCGGAAGGCGGTATCACCTTGAATGACGGGGGCCGGCGGCCGCTGGGCCAGCAACCACTCGATCTCGTCGAAGTGAACGGACAGGGACGCCAGGGAGGCCCTGGAGTCTTCCAGATTGCGAAGATGGGGCTGCATGCGGTTCATGAGAACCAGAAACGTCACAAGAACGGGGATGGACAAGCCGTTCAGCACAGCCACCAGCAGCACGGCAAGAAACAAGATGCCGTGGCTGACCTCGAGCGTAGGACCCAGTAGACCGGAAAGGCGGTCCGTGCTGAAGAGCGCTTTGCGCAGATCGTCCGAGGTTTGCGCGAAGCGGGTGCGTTCCAGGCGTTGGGTGTGAAAGATGCGGATAAGCCTGGCACCGAAGATGGAAAACAACATCTGTGTCAGGAGCTTCTCGTTGGTGCCGACCACATGCTGACTTTTTGCCCTGAGCCGGGCTTTGATCTTTCTCTGGAAGAGGCGAGGGATAAGGGCGCCAAGCAGCACGACCAGGGAGAGTCGCCAACTGACAAGAAAGAGCAGCGCTCCAAAGGCGAGCACAACGGCCGTGGAAGCAAGTCGCGTGAGCACCACGCGCACCGCCTCGGTCACACGCCAGGACTCTTCGGTGAGGATGTTGACGAGGCGCGACTCTTTTTGCGAGAGAAAGAACGTATAGGGCGCGTTGTGCAGCCTCTCCGACAGCGCGCAGCGGATCTGGTGACCGACGCGACCGTACAGCCACGCCGTGAGCACGGCCTGCACGGCGGCGATGCAACAGCGGAGGACGATGCAGGCCAGAATGAACACGGCCACGAGGGCCAGCCGTTGCTCGCGAGAGTGCGCCCCAGCGATGTTTTGCAACCAGCCGAGCAGACGTCCCTGAGCCGGGGCCGAAGGCGCGCTGCTGAAGCTGGAAAGAAACGGAATGAGCAGGCCGATGCCGGCGCCTTCGAGCAGCCCCGCCGCGATGGCCGACCCGGTGATGGCCGCCGCCGTCCCGGCGTGACTACGCCCGAGATGCGCGAGATTTTCTCGTGATCTAAACAACGCGAACTTCGGCACGATCCGTTCTCTTCCTCCGGGACGCAACCATGGCCGTCAACCAGCTACATGGCAAGCGTGAGAGTACCTTGCAAGCTCTACGGGGGAGATGCGAACAAGTATACTCTGGCCAAACGTAAAGGACGGCTCGGGTTTGATCCATACCACTACCGAGGGTTACCCCTACCCAGAAAAAGGCATTACGGTACCGACGGTCGCGGTCATCGTTACCACGTATAACGATCCGCAGTTCCTGCGCGAAGCCGTCGAAAGCGTGTTGGCGCAAACGCGTCCGGCCGATGAGGTTCTGGTGGTGGACGACGGTTCCGAGCGAAGTCCCGAGACGATCCTGAGCGCCTTTCCGCAAGTGAGCTTGCTACGGAAGCATAACGGAGGTGTGTCAAACGCGCGTAACTACGGTCTCGGTCGCGCAAAGTCGGACTACGTCGCCTTTCTCGACGCGGATGACAGGCTGGACCCGCAGGCGCTTGAAAACGGGTTACGCTGCTTTGCCGCGCACCCAAAGGCGGTGATGGTATACGGCGCGCACCGACGCATCGGACCGGCCGGTGCCGTGCTCAGCGCCCACCCGGTTCGGCCCGTCGGCGACGACCCGTACGCCGACCTGTTGCGGGGCAACTACATCGGCATGCATGCCACCGTGCTGTACCGGCGGCAGGCACTGATCGACGCGGGGGGCTTCGATGAAAGCCTGCGCTACTGTGAGGACTACGAGGTGTACCTGCGACTGGCGCGACAACACCCGGTGGTGGCCTACCCGGAGGTTGCCGCCGAGTACCGCTGGCACGGCGCGAACACGTCTACCGACACGGCCGCTATGCTCGAAGCGGCGTTGGGCGTGCTGGACCGGCATCGCGACCAACCGCCGACGCGACGACGGGCCTGGCACGAGGGCGAAGCGCTTTGGCGTGCGTGGTATACCAATGGCCAGTACTGGGAGTGGGACACGCCCGCGATGCAGGCAAGCTTAGCTTGGAGGACTCGCAAGATGGTGCGCATGTTTGCGCGAAGGGTCAAGGAGAAGCTGCGCAACGGACGAGCGCACAGGTTGCTGGGACGGCTGTTTCCGGTGTGGCCGCCGCCTGTGGGTGCGGTTCGCTTTGGGGCGCTGGAGACGACGACCCCGATTAGCATGGACTTTGGCTGGGATCGCGGAACGCCGATCGATCGGTTCTACATTGAGCGCTTTCTGGAACAGCACCGGGCTGATATCGCCGGTCGCGTGCTGGAGGTGGCCGATGACGCCTACAGCCGGCGCTTTGGCGGGCCGAGGGTGACGCAGCAGGACGTGCTGCATATGTATCAAGCGGGGCCGGGCGTAACGATTGTCGGCGATCTTACAGTGCCGGGGGTGCTTCCGGAGAATGCCTTTGACTGCATTGTGCTGACGGAGACGCTTCAGTTCATCTTCGAGCTTCGGGAGGCCGTGACGCGTCTGCACGCGACGCTGAAGCCGGGTGGGGTGCTGTTGCTGACGGCGCCGGGCATTCGGCAGTTGGAGCGGTCGGAGTGGGCCGACAAGTGGTGCTGGTCGTTCACAAAGACGTCCATCGAGCGGCTGTTTGCGGAGCATTTCGAGCCCGAAGAAATGCAGGTGGAGGCGCATGGCAATGTGTATGCGGCCGTGGCTGGGCTGCATGGGGCGGCCGTGGAGGAGGTCAATCGCCGCAAGCTGGAGGTCGACGATCCGGCGTATCCGTGTTTCCTCAGCCTGCGCGCGCAACGACGGAGGTAGCGGCGGAGGCTGGGCCGGGCTACGTGGGGCCGTAAGTGACAGGGGCGCGTGCAATCGCTTACACTCAGCCGAACCTGCCACTCAGCCCACCCCGGAGATCCCCCTTGCGTCGTTGCTCGCCTGTTGTCGATGTGCTCTGTATGTCCGTTCTGGGTATCACCAGCGCGGCGTGTGCTCAGATTACCGGGACCGTACCCGAGGGCTCCGCACCCATCGTGATCAACGTGCAGGCCGATGGACCGTCGCGGCCCATCCCGCGGACGCTGTTCGGCAGCTTTCTGGAGCCAATCGGCAACTCGACCTACAACGGGCTGTGGGCGGAGGTGCTGGAGAATCCGAGCTTCGAGCCGGAGCTTTGGTCCGCGTCGCATGTAGCGGAGATGATTCACAATCAACCGGAGCTGGCGCGCGGCTCGGAGCTGGACCTGCCGCTGCCGTGGGCGCCGCTGTATGCCGATGAGGGCAATCGGTACGAGCCGCGGCGTGGCGATGCGGCGAACTCGCAGCAGTCGTTGGCGCTGTTGGCGCTGTCGCCCGGTGGGCCGCATGCGGGCGAGGTTGGGGTCCGTCAACGCGTGTACCTGCCCGCGCAACGCGAGTTGCACTACCAGGGAAGCGTTTGGGTGAAGCATCTGGCGGGGCCGGAGGGTGTAGAACTTTCGCTGCGGGAACGCGATCATCCGGAGGTCGTGCTGGCCCATGCGACCGTGACAGCGGCTGCGCCTACCTGGACGAAGTACAGCTTCACGCTGGAGGTGCCGGCGGGCCGGTTGCAGCCGCTGCAGGCTGCGGACTTCGTCATCGCCGTTCGCGATAACGCGCGCACGTTGGTCGATCAGGTCTCGCTGACGCCCGCCGATGCGGTAGACGGCATGGACCCCGATGTGGTGCGGATGAGCAAGGACCTGAAGACATCGGTGGTGCGTTTTGGCGGCAACTTTACGTCGTCGTACCACTGGCAGGATGGGGTGGGGCCGCGCGAAAAGCGGGTCAGCATGCAGAACCTGGCCTGGGGCATCCCGGAGTACAACACGTTTGGGACGGACGAGTTTTTGCGCTTTTGCACGTTGATCGGCGCCGAGCCGCAGGTCGCGTTGAATCTGGGCACGGGCACGCCGGAGGAAGCGGCGGACTGGGTGCGGTATGTGGATGCGCACTGGGGCGACCGCAAGGGCGGTCTGCTTTGGGAGCTGGGCAACGAGCTTTGGGGCAATTGGAACACGGGGTATCCCGAGCTCTCGCAGCTGGGGGAGCGCGTGGCTAAGTTCAGTGCGACGATCCACCAGGTGGATCCAACGGCGAAGCTGATTGCGCCCGGGGCGGATGAGGACACCTTTCATGACTGGAACGCGCAGCTGTTGACCACGCCGCCGGGGTCCTTCCAGTACATGGCGACGCACTTTGTGGTGACCGGAACGCAGATGCAAACACCGCATGCCTCGCCGGAGTCCCTGGCGCTGGCGAACTTTGCGTTGCCTGTGGGGCTGGGCGGTCGCATGCGCGAGATCGAGGCGCAGATCGAGGCGAGCCCGCACAAGGGGGCGAAGGTAGCCTTCACGGAATGGCTGTTCTTTGGAGGCCGGAACAGCGCTGCTCCGGACTACAAGAATCTGGGCGGGGGCATTGAGACCGCTGGCTTCATGAATATGCTGATGCGCAACGCGGATGTGGTGCCGATCTCGGACATGACGGGCATCTTGGACTTTGCGGGCATCTCCAAGAGCGAGGGGCAGGTGTATGGCGCGCCGGGCTACTGGGTGCTGCGCATGTATGCCAACGCGCAGCCACAGCGGCTGTTGCCAGTGGAGAACGGGTCGCCGACCTATGCGGTGGAGCATGGGGTGACGCGCCTGCCGACGATCGCGAAGGTGCCGTGGCTGGAGGTGGAGGCGGCGCAGGGCGTGGATCGCGACCATCTGGTGCTGTTTGTGGTGAACCGGAGTCTGAACCGCGATCTGCGCGCCGCCGTGCACCTGCGCGGCTTTGAGGCGGCGAGTCAGGCCCGGGTGCAGACCTTGACCGCGCCCAGCATCTACACGGAAAACAGTGCCGACGCGCCGGACGCGGTCACGCCGCAGACGAGCTACCTGCGGGCAGGAGCGCAGTTCGAGCACACGTTTCCGCATGCGAGCGTCGTGGTGATTGAGATGACGCGCAAGGGCAAGTAAGGGCGTTCGCGCTGTTGGGTCGGGGTCGCTCAGGTTCACGGCCTGGTGACCCGTAGCCCGTCACCTTGCTTCAGTGTGTAAAAGTGATCGGCTTCGACGTTTTGGAAGTGCTGTTCCTTGCCATCCGGCCACCGCACGATTACCTCATCAATGCGCGTCGCCGCGCCCAAGCCGAAGTGCCGTCGCAGATCGCTTTGCGATAGGTATCTTCCACCGCTGAGCACCTCGCTCATCTGCCGCACCGCGCGGGTGCGCAGCGTGACGCGGGCATTCAGCGCGAGCCGGTTAGAAGGGCTGCCCTCTAACTGGAAACTAACCCAGTGGTTCGCGGGGTTGCTCTTCGCTTCGAGGATCATGGGCCCACCGGTCAGGTTTTCGATGACCAGGTCTTGCCGACCCGTGTTGAACAGGTCGCCGACGGCTAACCCACGACTCACCTGCGGAATTTGCAACGCTGGCCCGGCCGCGCGGCTCACGTCCTGGAAGCTGCCGTCGCCGTTGTTCCAGAACAGCAGCTTCGGTTCCCGATACTGGGTGCCGGTCGCGGCGTTGTCCACCTGCGGGTACACGTGGCCGTTTACCAGCACAAAGTCCAGCAAGCCGCGGTTGTCAGTGTCCACAAAGGCGTCGCCCCAACCCACGTAGGGCCGTGTCGGGCGCGCGATCCCGGCGGCATGGGCCACGTCGGTAAAGTTGAGCGCGCCCTCGTTTCGATACAGCACGGCGTAATCCTCGCCAAAGTGCGAGATCGCGATGCTTTCTCGCCCCGTGCGGGTGTAGTCCCCGAGAGCGATGCCCATGTTGGCCTGCTCGTTGCCGTCTTCGCTCAGGGCGACACCGGCGTCGTTCGCGATCTCCCCGAATCGACCGTCGCCCAGGTTGTGGTACAGGAAGTTCGGCTCACCATCGTTGGCCACCAACAGATCTAACTTGCCGTCCTCATCGAAATCCGACCACACGGCTTGCAAACCGAAGTACCCACGTGGATCATCGACACCTGCCCGCTTACTCACCTCGGTGAAGGTACCATCGCCGTTGTTGTGATACAGCGTGTCGCCGCTGCCCTTCAGTCCACGGGGGCCGCACTGCACGGGAACCTCGTGATACATGCACGTCTTTTGCGATCCGAAGCTGGGTAGGTGCTCCATGTCCAGATCGACGTAGTGCGGCACAAAGAGATCGACGAAGCCGTCACCGTCGTAGTCGCCGAAGGCGAGGCCCGTCGCCCACCCCTTATCCTGCGCCAACCCGGAGTGCTGCGTGACGTCGGTGAAGGTGCCGTTGTGGTTATTGCGGTAGAGCACCACGCCACCGAAGCAACTCACCGCGAGGTCCGGCCAGCCGTCGTTGTCGATGTCGCCGACCGCGGCGCCCATCGCCCAGCACGGCGTGGCGACGCCGGCCTTTTCGCTGACGTCGGTAAAGGTGCCATCGTGGTTGTTGCGGTAAAGCGCACTGCGCGCCTTCGCTCCAGCCTTGGCCATGCCTACGGAAGACGCGTTGGTGAAGTAGATATCCAGCCAGCCATCGCCGTCGAAGTCCAGCAGTGCAACGCCGCCGCTCATCGATTCCACGATGTACTTCTGTTCCGGGCTCGACAGATGCTCAAAGTGAATGCCCGTCTTTGCGGTGATGTCGACCAGCTGTGGCACGGACGGTGTGGCTGGAGTGGTCTTCGCCGGCGCCTGCATTTGCGCGGAGCTTGCCTGCATCGCAGCCGCAAACAAGGCCGCGGCAAGTACCGCGCCGACGATGTGAGTGCTACCGCGCATCGGCAGTTTGGGGTGCGTTCATCCGCATCGTGCCGTAGACGGTGCGCAGCTTTTCTTTCACGGCCTTCAACCGCTCGTATTCGGCCACCTCGCACTTGGCGTCCTCTGGCCGATGCAGCCGGCGGTAGACGGCACTGAGCCGGTAGTGCGCCAGCATGTTGCTTGGATCGCTCTTCAGCACCGCTTCGAGCAAACGCTGCGCGTCCTCGGCGTGGCCGGTCTCGAGCAACTCATGCGCCAGCCCCAATGAGGCGTCCGCGTCGTCCGGCTGCGACGCGAGCGCTCCCTGCTAGAAGCCGATTGCCGCGGGATGGTCGCCTTTGTCCGAAGCCACATCGCCCAGCGCCGCAAGTGTTTTGCTATCGCGCGGGTTTTGTTCCAACGCCAGCTTGTACTGTTGTTCCGCTTCGACCTTGGCCGCCGTATCGGTCGAGGCATGCAACATCTCTGCGAGTTCGAAGTGCGCTTCGGGCAGCGTCGCATCGGCCTTCAACGCAAGGCGCATATGCGCAATCGCACCGCTGTTATCGCGCTCGCGCACCAGTTCATGCGCGATCGCCTGCTGCATTTGCGCTGACTCCGGTGCGGCCAGAGAAAGATCGAGCATAGCCTCGCCTGCCAGGTCCGTATAGGTTCTGTAGGCGGCGTAGAGCACCTCGGGATCGGTGGGCAGTGCCGTCTTGAGCTGATTGAGCACCGCCGCGGCTGCCGGCAGGTCGTTGGCCGCCGTGTCCAACTCCACAAGCTCCAGTCCTGCCTGCTTTCGAACCTTGATCTCTGCCAGCTGTGGAAAGGCTGAGGCTAAGTCGGTTCGGGCCTTTTCGAACTCGCCGTTACGGCCTCGCAGAACCCCAGGAGCGCCTGCAACTTCGGCTGGTTTGCCCCTAAGCGCAGCGCGGTCTGCAGGTGCGGCTCGGCTTGCTTGACGTCCCCGGCGAAGTACAGCAGCACGCCGAGATTGGCTTGCGCGTTGACGTCATTGGGGTCGCTGGCCACCACGGCCTCGAACTCCTTGCGCGCCAGGTCGGCCTGATGCGCGCGAAGGTATGTTTGGGCCTGCTACTCATGCTGTGCCGCGGTTGGGGTCTGGGCGCGAACGGCGGCGAGGGCCGGAACCCAGAGCAGAAAAATAACGAGATGGCCCGGCAATGCATTGCAAAGCATCTCCGCGCTGAGCTCGGATGAAGACCTGCGGACTCTTCAGACGAGCGCCGTACTCGGGACTCACCTTCGCTCCCCAGCTGTCTGCGTAGCCGAGCAGGAAGTCGGCGTAGTCGAGGCCGGTATTCGGGGTGGGGTGCGCGATGCCGTTCCCGTCCAGGGACCAGGTCCGGGTGTACGAGCCGTCGAACTGCAGGGTGCCTGCATTGATGTTGCCCCATGTCGTGGAGTTATCGTCGTACATCAGGAACTCGCCACCGAAGTGCAGCACGTGCTTGCCGCGAATCATGGTCACGACGTCGGACGGATCGAAGACCTGCTCCTTGTACACAGCGTTGCTGTTTGGCTGGATCCAGGCGTACGGGTAGGAGCCGTTGAACTGAACCGACGGCAGGCTGTCTGCCTTGGCGAACTGCCACCCTAACTGTTGCGGGAAGCCCTGGCCCAGGGTCTGGTCGGCGAAGAAGTTGCCCTGGTAGGTGAAGCCCATACGAGCCTCGTTGATGGTGCGCGGGCTGATCGTCCAAACTTCGGTGATCTGCGCGTTGTTGCTGTCCACGTCGGCGTTTTGGCTCTTCCAGACCCCATAGGATGCTTGACGACACGCATGCAACTCTTTTTCGCTGTTTTCGTAAATGGCAATCTTTTCTACGTCTGGCTCGAAGGTCGCTGTACTGCAACGTGCGTATCCTAGCCGCTCTAAAAACCGCGCCCACCCGTCGGCCGTGTCATCTGGAATATCCCTCCACGGCCATGTGCCCCACTTTTCATTTTCGAAAAGGACGTTCTTTTGAGATAAAGCCCAAGAGAGGCAGTTGTAATTTAGATCTACCTCGCTGGCGTACTCAAAATTTACGTGCTCTTTCAGTTCGTTAAATCTCGCTTCGATCAACGATCGATATTCGTTTGGAATCTCAATATCCGTTCGCTTCAGCCCAGACAAGCCATGCCCCCTCAACTCGGCCATAGAGGTACATCCATGGCAAACATCTTCTCTGGTGATTGCTTCAAGCGCCCAGAACCAGAGTGCCGGTCCTTTCCTGAGATCTTCAAAGATGAACGGTAGAGCCTCCCGCCCCATCCCCATGATCTTTCGATAAGACGGATGCGCGATGCGCTTCTTAACGGACGACAAATGCCAAGTTGCGGTTTTCCAATCTGTTGTCAGGGTATCGAAGACACGACGTAAGTCCAGAGCCTTCGCGTTTTTTGCGGTCACCACGTTAAGTGACTGTGCCTTGTGGGCGTGGTGGTACCAACTCTCCATCTCGTCGAGTGAAGACCAGTCGCGAGAGGAGGTATGTGTCGTCCTCCTGGGATGTTTTGCCCAGCTAACGGGGCACTCCCGACGTATCGGTTTGGCGTAGTGAATTTGTGTCGGCACGGCGCTCACTTGTAAAGGCGTACGTTGCTCTTATCGAGCAGGTTGGCAAGCGACTGTGCTCTCTTTTGTGCTTGCGTGATTGCTCTCTTGAGTTTGTCCAGGTCGTCGCCGTCTAAGGCGATATAGAACTCCTGGTGCCGTCCCATACCGTCGTGATAACCAATCTGAAAGTTGTGGACTACGGCCATCTCGGTGGGAGCTTCGTTGTCATCTCTTCGGAAAGCGGGACGGAGGTCAGTAAAGACCTTCGCTTTACAGAAGTAACGTTCGACCTCAGTCCTGATATCCATGATGCGGGAGCTAGCGAGGTCAAGCGCGGGAAGCGCGAGCAGCTTCGCAATCCGTTCTTTGAAAAGCGACTCATCAACGTCTTCCGGGCCAGACGCGAGCGACTCCCATACATCGTCTACAAAGTCCTGAACCCTGACGTTTGCGTCTTGCTGGACGCGGAACATTGAGACAAGAGCAGTGATGATGTTTTTCTGCTCTGGTGCTGAAATGGACGGGACGTCACCCGTAAGCCACGCAAGAAGCTCCCGCGTGTTGCTACACACGGGGGCTCTTTCCAGAGCAGCCAGCAAGCCATCAAACGTAGATTGCTGAAGCTCTGCGACTCGGAGTATCCCCGGCCTAAATCGATCAGGTACTGCTAGATTTGGCAACAGCATACTCCGGTACTCATAATCTGAGGGCCTGACACCCGTCAATAGCAAAATGGTTCGAGCGGGGCCTCATGTACATTTTATCCCAAATTCCATAGGTCACCGCTGCCTGAGCTGCATATCGGCTTCGCCGCGGACCACAACTGCGATCACCCGGACTATCCCATGGCCATCCTCAACGACCCTCAAGCACGCGCGTTCGCGGACGGTGCGGGTTTTCACCTGTACGCGGGCGACATCGCCGCGATGTCCGAGGTCCATCGCGCCTTCCCGGACAAGAATCTTTACTTCACCGAGCAGATGGTCGTGGAAAACACGAGCGACGGCACTCTTGAGCCCGTCGCCGTTCCGGTGTCACGTGTGCTGATTGGTGCGATGCGGAACTGGAGCCGCAACGTCTTGCTTTGGAACCTCGCCGCAGACCCCAGCTTCGGCCCGCACACGGACGACGGCGGCTGCCCCGTCTGCCAAGGTGCTCTTACCCTCGACGGCAACAAGGTCGGGGAGAACATTGCCTTCTACACCATCGAGCACGCTTCCCGGTTCGTGCCCCCAGGATCGCGCCGGATCGAGTCCTCCGAGCCGGACCCGGAGCTGGCCAATGTCGCCTGGCAAACGCCGCAGGGCACACACGTTCTGCTGGTCGCAAACACGAGTAGGGAATTGGAGCGTTTCAGCGTGGACATGAATCACCGCAATACTTTCGCGACAAGCCTGCCTACAGGGGCTGTCGGCACGTTTGTGTGGTGATCGAGAAGGTTACAGCTGCGCGATCTCTACCTCGTGCCGCTTTTGCCGTGCCTGGTCGGCGCCGATGACGCAAAGCGCTGAGTTGAAGCCCACATGCACGTCAGCGATGGGCGTTTCGCCCGTGCGCACGCAATGGATGAACGCGCGCGCGGCGACCGTGGTGGCATCTTCCGGGTCCGCGA
This sequence comes from uncultured Acidobacteriaceae bacterium, assembly GCA_964245045.1. Lineage (GTDB taxonomy): Bacteria > Acidobacteriota > Terriglobia > Terriglobales > Acidobacteriaceae > Granulicella. The sequence goes on from CAXTLD010000046.1 coordinate 20,466, forward strand.
TTTTGACCGGTGCGCCGGGGCCGCGGTAGGGCATCTCGCCCGAGGGCAAGTAGGAAGCTGTGGTGGTGACGCCCTTCGTCTCGCCCTTGCCCTGCGCGGGCGCCTTCGCCACTTGCTTGGGTTCGTAGAAGAAGGTGGCGTCTTCGAGCGTGAGGTTCAGCGAGCCCTTGGTGCCGTACACCCACAGCTGATCGCCTTGCTTGGCGTTGTCGGTCATGGAGGTAAAGATCAAGCGCCGGCCACCCTCGTAGCTGAGCACGACCTGTACGTTGTCGTCGGTCTCGCGACCGTCCTGGTAGCGGCAGATGGAACCGGAGGCGAGCGCGTGCGTGGGCGGCGCGCCGAAGATCCAGTTGCCGATGTCCATGTGGTGCGAGCCGAGTTCGGCGATGAGGCCGAGAGACCACTGGTGATACAGCCGCCAGTTGATCAGCCGTTCCAGCTGCCCACCCGGATCCTGTGCGGGAACGGGGCGACGCCAGTTGTTGTTGCGATTCCAATACGCGAGCACGTGCGTCACGTCGCCAATTTCGCCTTCCTGCACCCGCGCGATCGCCGCCCGGATCCAGGGCGAGTAGCGATACTGGTGACCCACCTGGAAAACGCGCTTGTGCTGCCCGGACGCCGCAACGATCTTGCCGGCCTGCTCCACGGTGTAGGCCATGGTCTTCTCGCCGTACACGTGCCGGCCACTTAGGAGCGCGGGCACCACGTGCTCGGCATGCAAACCCAGCGGTGTGGCAACAAGAATGGCGTCCAGGTCGTTGCGGTCGAGCAAGGCGCGGTAGTCCTTGTGCGGCGCCACGGTGTAGCCACAGGCCCGGTTGAGTTCGTCGAAGCGCGGCTCATACACGTCGGCGGCGGCGACCACGCGCACACCCGGCACACGCAGCAGGTTGCGTACCACCTCCTTGCCGCGGCTGCCGGCGCCGATGACGCCGAGGCGCACGGGCGAGGTGTCGCGGGAGGGGCCGATCTGGCTTTCGATTTGGCGCGCCGATCGCGCATCGGCTTGCCCCTGCGGCGACGCAGCCGGTGCTGCCGCAACGGCAAGCGCGGACGCGGAGATCCCCTGTAAAAATCGACGGCGATCGATCATGGGCGTGGAGACTCCTTAGGGGGATGACCTTGAGGTTGGCAGGGATCCGAAAGCTCGCCTGTCCAGTGTAGGGCGATACACGAGGGCTTGTCCGCAGCTGGCCGGTAGAGGAGCGCGCGGGTGTGGGGAAACGACTCGAACAAGCGGCGCGACTGTTCGGGCTGGAGCACAAACACCACGGTCGACAGGGCATCGCTGTCGGTTGCACTCGGGTCGAGGACCGTGGTCTGCAGCATGGACTCCACGGGTCGGCCCGTGCGGGGATCGAAGATATGGCAGTAACGATGGCCGTCCTGGAGAAAGAACTTTTGTGTACACGCGCCGGTGGACAGCGAAAGGTCGTGCAGCAGCACGGTTTGACCTGGAGCGTTGAGACCGCGCGGGTCTGGGATGATGGCCGGCCAGCCTTCGGTCCCGGGCGGCGCGCCCAGGCCGTACAGGGTGCTGCTCCCCGCCGAGACGAACGCGGCCTGGACGCCTTCGGCGCGCAGCAGGCGCACCACGCTATCCACAGCAAAGCCCTTGCCGATGCTGCCGGGGTCAAGTTCTAGTGGCTTGCCGCCGGAGAACACGACCGTGCGGGTTTCGGGTTGGAGCGTGATATGCTGCCAGCCTACGCCCGTGCGCGCCGCGGCCAACTGCTGATCAGAGGGCATATGGCCCTTGTGCGCGAAGAAGCCCCAGGCGCGCAGCAGCGGGCCGACGGTGATGTCGAACGCGCCGTTTGAGGCGCGGCTCCAAAAGAGCGAGCGATCGAGGAACGCGAACGTTTCGGCGTCCGTGGTCACGGGATGCAGGCCGGCTTCGCGAGCGACGCGGGAAAGCTCGCTGGACGGCCGGTAGTTGCTGAGCAACGTTTCCAGGCGGTCGACCTCGTCGAAGGACGCCGCCATCAGTTCGTCGGCGCGCTGCTCGTTGGGGGCGTACAGGTCCAGCTCGAAGACGGTGCCCATGGCTTCATGTGTGCCATGGAAGAGCGCCTGCGGCGGCGTGGTAGCGGCTTGTGCGCCGGCGGTTGCACAGGCCGCGCACAACAGGATTTGGAAAAGGAGCAGGGCGAACCTTGGAGGCACGATTCGCCTACGCCTTCCTTCTCGCAAATGGCATAGTTGCTGCGATCCCTGCTCCCTCTCGCTTGGTTAGAAGTATTTCATGTTGGACAGGTCCTCGATGAGGCCTGGCCCGGTGGGCTCCCAGCCGAGCGTTTTGCGTGTCCAAACGCTCGAGGCCGGCATGTCGAGACCGGCGAAGTGCGCGAGCCAGCTGAAGTGTTCGGCGGCCTTTTCTCCATCGAGCGATATCACGGGTATTTTCAGCCCCTTGCCCAGGGTTTCCGCGATCTCGCGCAGAGCCACCCCTTCCTCCTGCACCGCGTGGTAGACCGTGACGCCAGGCCCGGTCTGCTCCACCGCGAGCCGGTACAGGTGAGCCACGTCGGGGAGCGGCGCCGCGGCCCAGCGGTTCAAGCCGTCGCCCACGTAGGCGGACACGCCCTTCTGCCGGGCCATCTCTGTGAGCATAGTGATCAGGCCCTGCTTGCGCGTGTCATGCACCTGCGGCAGGCGCACGATGGCCACACGCACACCGCGCTCGGCCACGGCCCGCGCCACAGCCTCCGGTTGCCGCGGAACCGCCTCTGTACTCATCGCCGGATCGCTTTCCCGACGCAGGTGCCCCGGTCCGCCGCTCGCCAGGCCAGTGCCGGAGGTCACAACCAACAGCTTGCCCGGTTCGAGGACGGACCCGAGCGCCTCAATGGCATGGCGCTCGTCTTTGCCGTTTTCGGCGAACTTCGACATGTCGTCGTGGTTGAATGCCAGGTTGACTACGGCATCCATGCCGGTCGCCCCACGGCGCAGGCTGTCCAGATTCTGCAAGTTGCCATGAAGCACTTCGGCACCCACGGCCGCCAGTTGCTGTGCGCCGGCATCGCTGCGGGTGAGGCCGCGCACCTGATGCCCGGCGGCGATGAGTTCCTTGACCAATTCGGTCCCGATAAACCCGGTAGCTCCTGTTACGAAGATGCGCATGACCTGTCTCCTTTGGTGTTGGCTGGCTCGGGCGAAAGCGTCGTGCCAGCGGTGTGTTTACGTCTTTGCCGATAAGTGGAGACGATCTCCGGTATTTAAGATAACCGGAGAGCGACTCCGGTTGCATGAAGTTTGAGAGGATTGAGGGATGCCGAAGGCGTCCCAGCCAACCCCGGTCGCACGCAGGCCCCGCGTCGATGCTCAGCGGAACCGTGAGCGCATTTTGGAGGTGGCGCGGGAGGCGTTTACGAAGCACGGGCCGCAGGCTACGCTGGACGACATCGCCCGCCGGGCGGAGATTGGCCCGGGAACGCTGTATCGCCACTTCCCTACGCGCGAAGCGTTAATTGAGGCGGTGTATCGCAGCGAGGTGGAAAAGCTGACCGTAGCCGGGCAGCGCTTCGCCGCCGCGCTGCCACCGCTGGAGGCGCTGCGAGCCTGGACCTTTGTCTTTATCGATCATGTGGCGCAGAAGCTGCTTATCCTACCGGCCATGGATAGCGTGCCGGGAGGCTCGACGCGTCTGATAGAAGGAACTCGTGGCTCCATCCATGGCGCGTTCCGAGAGTTAGCGGAACGCGCGATTGCGAACGGCGATCTTCGCGCCGAGACCAATCCGGACGACCTGATGCGCGCAGTGATCGGGGTGTTTCACACCGCATTGTTGCCCGGTTGGGAGGCGAGCGCGCGGCGCATTGTCGACATCCTTATCGAAGGGTCGCGCCCAAGAGAGTAAGGGTCGTCGCAAGGCGAGGTGTCATTGTGGTGAGCGGGCTGGGGCTCGAACCCAGGACCAACGCCTTAAAAGGGCGATGCTCTACCAACTGAGCTACCCGCTCGCCAAGGCTACGGTATCACAGATGGCAGGGCCGTTCCCGGTACGTAGGCAGGGAAGGCGCAGCCCTCGGAAAGACGGCTCGATCGGCCCGGGAAGGCGTTCCGTGTCCCCGGGGGCGCCTATGGATTGTGTTCGCTGTGCTCGCAAAAGGTGACCGGAAGTGCGCGTGCAGTCACAACATGGTCGCGCGACGGGAAGGCATTGCAGTAAAGTCATCAGGACGCGTTGCACGTTTTCGTGATCCCTTTTGCAGCGAGGATCTGCCTGAACCGATCTGACCCAAGTAGTCCGGCTCGCGCCAAAGAAGCACCCGATCTGCGAACGGAGATGCGGTTGACCGCGCTTCTGGGCGGGCCGTTGGCCTTGGGCGAGTTGGGGTGGATGTCCACCTACATCGTGGACGCGCTGATGGTGGGCCGGTTGCATGAATCGGCGCTGCCCATTGCGGCGTCTTCGCTGGGCAACACTATCTTTTACGCCATTGCGTTTTGCGCCATTTACCTTCTGAACGGTCTGGAAACGCTGATCGCGCAGGCGTTTGGGCGGGGTGAAGAGCAGGAGTGTGTGTATCTGCTGGTGCAGTCGTTTTGGATTGTGCTTGGAGCGGCGCCGCTGGTGATGTTGTCGACGTTGGGCGTGCTGCATCTGCTGCCGCGCTTTGGCACGCCGCCCGAGATCGCCGCCGAAGCCGGGCAGTATGTACATGCGTTGATGTGGTCGGCGCTTCCGTTGCTCGCGTACATGGCGTTGCGGCGGTTCTTGCAGTCGATCAATCGGGTGGCACTGATCTCGGCCTCGCTGATCACGGCGTCGGTGGTGAACTTCGTCTTTGATTGGGCGTTTCTGTTTGGGCACCTGGGCGCGCGGCCCATGGGCATCGCGGGCTCCGGCTGGTCCACGTTTGTGGTGCGCTGGTACATGTTGACGCTGCTGGTGGCGGGCACGGCGGTGGCGTTTCGGCGAAACGGATTTCATTTCCGGGCGGCCATGCTGCGGCCGGACGGGCCGCGGTTGCGCGCGTTGCTGAAGATTGGCTGGCCGAGCGGTTTGGAGCAACTGGAAGAGCTGGGCGTCGCGACGTATATGTCGATTTTGTGCGCGCGCCTGGGTACGACGCTGCTGGCGGCGCACCAGGTGGTGCTGGATCTGAACGCGTTTGTGTACCAGGTGCCGGCGGGGCTGAGCTATGCGACGATCGTGCGCGTGGGGCAGAGCGCCGGGCGCAATAGCCTGATGCAGGTGCGACGCGCGGCCAGTGCGAGTCTTTGGCTGGGGCTGGGCTTTATGGTGGTGGCGGCCAGCTTGTTTGCGGGGTTTGCGCACTTCTGGGCGAGCCTGTACACCAACAGCGGTGCGGTGGTAGCGGCGGCCGTGCCGATGTTTCTGATCTGCGGCGTTGCCCTGGTGACGGACACGTTGTTTGTGCTGATGTCGGCGGCCTTGACGGGTCTGGGCGACACGCGCACGCCGATGCTGGTGAGCCTGCTGTGGTGGTGGGGCATCGGCATGCCGCTGGCGTATGTGCTGACGTTTCACTTCGGCCTGTCGCTATGGGGGCTGTGGCTGGGGCGCGGTGTGGCGTCGGTGGGGTCGGGGCTGCACCTGTTTACGGTGTGGCAGCTGCGGCTGCGGCGCGAGGCGCAGGGCAGCCGGCGGTTGTCGCTCAATCTTTTAAGTACGTTACCCGGCGCGGATCGCGCGACCTAACGACGAAGCGGAACGACCTACCCTGATTTGCCTTGGGAGCCAAGTGATGCGCAAGCTGTTGTTTCTATTATTTGTGTTTGGAGGCGGTCTGACCGCATCCGGTCAGTCAACGTTTGGGACGGTGGGCGGCACGGTGCGCGACCCCTCGGGAGCCGCGGTGCCGAACGCTACCTTGGTGCTGCATCGCGCGGAGAGCAACACCGACCGCACGGTGACCAGCGACGCCGCCGGCCAGTACAACGCGCTGAATCTGGACCCGGGCACGTACAGTCTGCGGGCGACTGCGGCTGGGTTTACCGCAGCTACCGCCACCGGTTTGCATCTGGACGTGCGCCAGCAGTTGCTGTATGACGTGAGCCTCAGCATCGCGGGCACGGAGTCGGTGACGGTGAACGCCACCGACGTGGGCACCATCACCACGGACAACGCGTCGATTGCGTCGTCGCTTTCGCCGCAGGAGGTGCTGGACCTGCCGGCCAACTACCGTGGCGCCGGATCGACCTCGCCGCTGAACCTGGTGCAAGCGCTGCCGGGCGTGCAGCCCGATAGCGGCGCGTATCCGCCCGCACCGTCGACGCACCCTGTGCCGGCTGTTCGATTCTCCATCCAGGGTGGATTGCCGTCGCAGACCGAGACCACGGTGGACGGCATCTCTGCGCAGAACCAGACCAGCAACAACGTGCAGGCGGATGCGTTTCCGTCGGCGGATGCGATTGCCGAGATCCGCGTGGACGGCGTTAATAACAACGCCGAGTTCGGGCAGCCGGGCGAGATTACCACCGTGACCAAAGCCGGCAGCAACCAGGTGCATGGTCGCGTGTACGACTACCTGCAGAACCAGTTTTTGGATGCCACGCCGTATGGCGCGATCAAACCGCATAAAGTGGCGAACGATTTTGGCGCCAGCATCGGCGCGCCGCTGTTTATTCCGCACCTGTATAACGGCCGCAACCGCACGTTCGTGTTCGGAGCATATGAGGGGCTGCGCTTCCCGCAGACGACCCCGATTCAGGCCAAGGTGCCGACGGCGTTGATGAAGCAAGGCAATCTGTCGCAGGAAACCAGCAAGCCGTTGGTGAACCCGTTCAACGGGACCAATTACGCCGGCAACATCGTGCCGATCAACGCGAGCTCCGCGCCGTTTTTGCAGTTCTATCCGGACCCCAACGTGGATGCGAACCTGTCGCTGACGGATGCGATTGCGGACCGGGGTTACAACTACCTGAGCACGCGTCGTAACGACATTTTTTCGAATCAGTTCGACGTGCGCGTGGATGAAAACCTGGGTTCCAAGGCGACCGTTTTTGGACGCTACACGTTTAAGAACAACAACCAGACGCAGGCCGCGGATCTGACTTTGCCCTACACGAGTTCGTATGCGACGTATCGCATCTTCGCGGGCAGCTTTAATTACGCGTTCACGTCGCATCTGGCGAATGAGTTTCGCTTTGGATTCACGCTGGAAGAGGACGGCACCAGCAATGCCTTCAACGGTGCGGCGTTCACCACCAGCACGGGCCTGAACATCCCCACGTTGCCGGCGTTTTTCAACGGTACGCCGCACTTGAACTTCGATGACAACGGCATCCAGTCTGTCGGGGCGCGACTGGACGGCGCTGAACGTTCGCGGCTGTATCAGTATGTGGACAATGTGACGTACCAGCTCAACTCGCACACCATTCGCCTGGGCACGGATATTCGTCATTTGCTGGCGCACAGCGTGGCTGGGTCAGTGACTCCATCGATCAACTACGGCGATTTCATCTTCGATCCGCAGCACAGCGCCACCGGCAACGAGTGGGCGGATTTTCTGGTCGGCGTGCCGTACCAGAACCAGCTCAATCACATCACGCAAGACAACGACGCTGCGGCCAATGCGTATGCTTTTTACGCGCAGGACAACTGGAAGGCGACGCAAAACCTGAACCTGAACTTCGGACTTCGCTATGAGTACCACCCAGCCCTGGCCGCGACCAACGGCTTGACCGGCAACTTCGATCCGTCGATTCCGGGGACGGGGCGGCTCATCTATCCGACCGGCTATGCCAACACGCTGGATGTGCAGGAACTGGCCAACGTCAATGCGTGCCCCACAGCCGGCGTGAACAATCCGTACGCGACAGGTCAGGCCATCAACGGCGTGCCGTGCACCCCGGTGGTGGACAACGTGACGGCGGGCGTTTCCCCAGGGTTGCGCAATGTGCCGAAGCTGCGCTTTATGCCGCGTCTGGGTGTGGCGTACAGGCCGTTTGGCAACGACCGCACGGCGATCCGCGCGGGGATGGGGTATTACAACATCACAACAACCGGCGCGCTGTTCTACGCCATCGCGCAAACATTGCAGGAGAACTACCAGGCGATCACGAACACGTACTCGCCGACGGGGCCGACGTTTGCGTTTCCCAATACGACGGCTTCGGGGCAGTTCGTCCCCTCGCCGGGCAGTGTGTATTTTTACAGCGCCATCGATACGAAGTGGCGCGACCCGTATTCACTGCAGACGGATGTGTCTGTGGACCACGACTTCGGTCATAACATCGGCGGTCGCATCTCGTATATCGGCATGCACACGTGGCACCTAGTGTGGCAGCCGCAGTTCAATCAGCTGCCGGCCTCCACGACGCGCGTGTCTTCTTCGGTGCCGCAGACGGCGTACCAATTCCCGAACTTTTACCAGATCACGGATCGCAACACGGCCGCGCAGAGCGACTACCGCTCGTTGCAAGCAGAGATCTCCCATCGTCTGGCAAACGGCCTGAGCTTCGATTCGGCGTACACCTTTGCGAAGAACCTGGCCGACAACCAAGGAAGTTACGGCAACTTCAACTCCGCGGGCTTTGTGGACGAGCAGGGTGGGTACAGCGCCACGGACAGCTTCAACCGCCACCTGGACTACGGCAACGTGACGGGCACGCGCCGCCACCGCTCGCTTACGACCGTGGTGTACCAGCTGCCGATCGGTCGCGGCAAACGCTTTGGCTCCGGCATGAACCGCTGGGCCGATGCGCTGGTGGGCGGATGGCAGACGAGCAACATCTTTTTATGGCAGAGCGGGCCGTTTCTGACGGCGTTCTTTGACCCCGGGTACATTGATCCTTCGGGCACGGGTTCGGGTACGCTGGTGGGCGGCGCGGCGCAACGGCCAGACCGCGTAGGCAACGCTATCAGCGGCACGCATGATCGGAACCATTGGTTTAACAACGATGCGTTTGCGTGCCCGGGCGGCCGTGATCGTTTGGGCAACACGGGATTCGCATCGATCAGCAGCGGGCAGTGTGACGTGGGCACGATCTACACCGACCCGGTCACGAAGGTGCAGACTCCCATTCTGCCCATTGGCCGATACGGCACGGAAAGTGTCGGCGATCTGCGTGGGCCCGGGACTGTGAATTTGTCGTCGGGGCTGAGCAAGACGTTTGCTGTGACGGAGGCTGTGCGCCTGCGGGCGGAGGGTACCTTCACCAACGTGTTAAACCACACGAATCTCGCCGATCCGCAAACGGATTTGACGCAGGGCAACTTCGGGCAGATCACGCAGTCGCGCGGCTCTGACTTTGGAGGGAACCGGACGGGGCAGCTGAGTGTGAGCCTGGAGTTCTAGGCGCTCGGTGGTTGGAGCTCAGAGGCTGGGCTATCGTTGAGCGGTGGTGCTACGTAGTCCAGAGCGCGGGTGGGTGGAGGCGCAGGCCCGTGAGGTGGGGTTTGACCTTGCGGGCCTGACGCCTGTGCCGACCGCGGCAGAGGACGACTTGCGCTTTGCGGCATGGGTGGACGCGGGTGCGGCCGGTGAGATGGAGTGGCTGACCCGGCGCGATGCCGAGGGCGCGCTGGTGCGTGGCGATGTGCGGCGGTCGATGCCGTGGGCGCGGTCTGTGCTGGTGTGCGCGGTGAACTACAACGCCGCCGCGCCACGGTCTATCGATGCGGCGCCGGCGGGTGCGGGGTGGATCGCGCGCTATGCGTGGAGCGGGCAGGGTAGTGGGGAGATGGGCCCGCGTGAGGCTCGGGGAAGTGATTACCATGAGGAGTTGTTGCCCCGGTTGAAGGCGGTAGGCGAGCGTTTGCGTGCGCGCTTCGGTGAGGCATGCCAGACGCGGGCGTATGTGGATACGGGGCCGATCCTGGAGCGCGGGTTTGCGGCGCGCGCGGGGGTGGGCTGGATCGGGCGCAATACCTG
>CAXTLD010000047.1:0-29653 GCA_964245045.1 uncultured Acidobacteriaceae bacterium
TATACATATAGAAGATCGTCTTGGAATCGGGCGCAAACGCGATGTCGCCCTTGCTGCCGCGTGTGCTCGTCAGCTGCCGCGGCACGGCCGGCTCCGCCGCGGTCTCATCCAGCGAGTAGGTGTAGATGTTCGGCTCGCCCGCCGACTCCGCCAGAAACGCCAGCGTCTTTCCATCCGGGCTGATGACCGGGTACCGCACCGGGAGGTCCGCCAGGGGCAGCAGGGTCAAGCGCTCCCGAATGCCCTCAAACACAATCCTGGTCGGCTCGGCAGGCTTCTTCGCCGCAGCCGCACCGCGCCCGGCCCCGCTTGGTCCCCCAGTTTCCTGCGCCGCTCCAGCCTCGACATCTCCGGTTGGCGTTGTCCCAGGCTCGGGCGATGTAGGCCGCCCAGGCTCGGCGGGCGTGTCCGGCGCGCCCGGAACGGACTGCTTGCGGAACAGGTCACGGAACTGGTCCTCACGAAACACCGGCACATGCGGGATCAGGTCCACGCGCGCCAGCTGCGGCGTCTCCGCTCGCTGCGACGTGTCGAACAGCAAGTACTTCCCATCCGGCGACCAAGCGATGTGACTCGCGTTCTCGCCATTGGCCAGAAACGTCAACGCGCGCCCTTCCGCCGACCCGTCCGCCGGCACCGCCCACAAGTTGGTGAACCCGTTCGTTCCCGTGGGCACATACACCAGCCACCGCCCATCCGGCGACCACGCCAGGGCCGAGTCGTCGAGGTCGCCGCGAGCCACAACCTTATCCGCCCCTGTTCCCATGGTGACCACGTGCAGCTCTTTGCGGTTGCGCAGGAACGCCAGCAGCTTGCCATCCGGTGAGTACGTCGGCGCCACGTCGATGTCGCTGGCGGGGTGCGGGCCATGCGCCACCGGCCGCTCCGCATTGGTCACAAAGCTGTACGCATACAGCTGCGATCCGCCGTCGCGCTCGCTCCGGTAGACCACCTCGTTGGACTCTGCGTTCCAGCGCGGCTGGGTCTCCTCGGCTCCCGTGTGCGTCAACCGCTGGGCCTCGCCGCCGTCCTTCGCCCCGGTGGCAAACACCTCGCCATGCCCCACCGCGGCGATCTTCTTGCCGTCCGGCGACAGCGCCAGGTTCGACCACCCGGAGACCGCCGTATGCGTCACGCCCGGCCCACTCGGCACGCCCCGCAGCGTCACCTTCACCTCTTCCGCCTTGCCCGTGCGCGCATCGGCCTTCCAGATACCAAAGCCGCGCTCAAACACCACCGTCTTACCGTCATAGCTCAGCGTCGGCCATAACACGCGGCCCCCGGTGAAGTGCGTCAGCGCCTTCACCTCGCCGCTCGCGGCATCGGCCTCGTACAGGTTTTCGTGCCCGGGCCCGCCGTCCGCGCTTTTGTCGCCCATAAACAAGAGCCGCTTGCCGTCGGCGCTCCACATCGGCCAGGCGTGCTTACTGTCCGCGCTCACCAGCTTGCGGTAGCCGCCTTCAGTGTCGACGGGCTTGAGCCAGATCTCGGTTTCGTCGATGTGCGCGTGGCCATTGCGCCACCACTGCGCGCTGGAGATGCCCTTCGCCACCAGGGCAATCTGTTTGCCGTCGGGCGAAGGCGCGCTTTCAAATTCGTTCATGTAACGCTCGTGCGAGACCTCGAGCGGTGTGCCCCCGGTCGCACGCACCCGCAGGATGTCGCCCTGCCCGGCAACGTCCGTCGCCGGGGAAGTGAAGTACAGCCACTCGCCATCGCGCGACCACGCGTCCAGGTTCGACGGCGCGTCCGAGTACGTGATGCGCTGCAACTGCCCTGTCGCAAACGTCAGCACATAAATGTCGCCCGCGCCGGTGCGCGTCGACATAAAAGCCAGCTTCGTGCCGTCCGGCGAGTACAAGGGCCGCGACTCTTCCGCGGGATCGGACACCAGCAGGTGCGCCTCGCCACCGCCGGCGGGCACCGTCCAAAGGTCGCTTCCGCTCACAAAGGCAATCTCCTTGCCGTCCGGAGAAAGCGCCGGCTGCGACAGCGAGGGCCGGGGTGCCGGCCTGGTCTGCGCTGGCACCCTCACAACCAAAATCAACGACAAAAACGGCAAAGCAGCGATCATTGCACGAAAAGGAGCGCGCACGGACGACCTCGGGAAGACAGGGGATGGCAAGGTTGTTGCTTACAGACGAGCCTATCGCACCGGAAGACGCACGACACAGGTTTTCGCGGGCGTCTTGGGATCGGCCTCGCAGCCTTCCATGCGGCTGTTCGTCCCAAACGCAATCCCTGTGCAGCACGGTTTCTATTGACAAACCGGTGCGGAAGTCAGAACCTTACCTTCTATGGGAAACACTCGCCTCGCCACAGTTCTCGCCTCGGTCGTGCTTGCGTCCAACCTGGTGGCGCCCGCCCTCCTTCACGCTCAAACCGCCGGCCAGGACACCCGGGCCGCCGGGCACGACACCAAGGACGCTGCTGTCGACACTGGACATGCCGTAAAAAGGGGCACCAAGACCGCAGTGCACAAGACCGAGTCCGGCACCAAGACCGCTGCGCACGACACCAAGTCCGGCACGGGCAAGGTAGTCGACAAGACCAAGGAAGGCACCGTGATCGCCGCGGACAAGACCAAGGAAGGCACGGTCAAGGCTTACGACAAGACCAAAGAGGGTACCGAAAAGCTGTTCGGCGATAAGCACGCGAAAAGGACCGCCGCTAAAGACAAGGCCCAGGAAACGCGCATGACCAGCAAGGACAACGCCCAGATCCAGAAAGAAAAAGCCCAGCAGTAAGCGCAAAGCACGAACTTATGGAAAACGGACACGACTCGCGTCCTATCCGTTTTTGTTTGCCGCGGAATCAGTCTAAGGGTGCGGCACCCACTGCCCCGACAGCGTGAACGCCGCGTGCACCAGCGCGAGGTGGGACAGCGCCTGGGGAAAGTTGCCGAGCATGCGTCCGGCTTTGGGGTCGTACTCCTCGCTGAGCAGGCCAACGTCGTTGCACAGCCCGAGCAGGCGCTCGAAGAGCTCACGGGCCTCGTCCTCGCGCCCGATCAGATACAGGCTGATCACCATCCAGAAGCTGCACGCAAGAAAGGTTCCCTCGCTTCCTTGGAGGCCGTCAGAGCTTTGGCTGGGGTTGTAGCGCTCCACAAGGCCGTTCGGCATGAGTTGCTTCTGGATGGCTTCAACGGTACCGATGATGCGGGGGTCGTCCGCCGGAAGAAAGCCGCCCATCATAATGCGCAGGCACGAGGCGTCGAGGGTGTCCGACCCGTAGCTCTGGGTGAAGGCGTTGAGTTTGGGGTTAAAGCCCTGTTCGCATACCTGCGCGTGAACCTTGTCGCGATTCTGCTTCCAGCGCTCCACGTCGCCCTTGCCGTCGAAGTGTTCGTGGGCCTTGATGGCGCGGTCGAGCGCAACCCAGGCCATGACCTTGCTATAGACGAAGTGCTTGCGCCCGCCGCGAACCTCCCAGATGCCGTTGTCGGGCTGCTCCCAAACATTGCAAACGTGATCGGTGAGGTGTACCTGCAGGTCGGTGGCCGGCGTCCGCAGGTTGTCTTCGGCCGTGGGCGTTCGGCTTAGCGCCGTGGCCACCTCGCCAAAGACATCCAGCTGAAACTGGTCGGCGGCGGCGTTGCCGAAGCGCACGGGCAGGGAGTGCTCGTAGCCGGGCAGCCAGTGGGAATCCCACTCGGTCAGCTGGCGGTCGCCGAAGATGCCGTACATGGTCTGGATCTGGTTTGGCGCGCCGGCGATGGCGCGCAGAAGCCAGAGACGCCAATCGACGGCCTCGTCCGTGTAGCCGGAAAGCACCAGAACCAGCAAAGTGAACGAGGCATCGCGCAACCAGCAGAAGCGGTAGTCCCAATTGCGCTCGCCGCCGATCTCTTCGGGTAGACCGGCTGTGGGCGCGGCGACGATGCCGCCCGTCGGCCGGTACGTCAGGGCCTTCAGGGTGATCACGCTCCGCAACACGGCCTCGCGGTACGGGCCCTTGTAGGTGCATTTGCCGGCCCAATCCTTCCACAAGCCTTCTGTGCTCTGGAAGTCGTGGTGGATGTCGATAGCGGTCGGCACGTCCTCGTTGGAGGCTCCGTACGTAAGGACAAAGGACACCTCTTCCTCGGGCGCGACGGTGAACTCGGCGAGCGTGGTGAGGTGTTCGCCACGCAACGGAACCGGCCCCGCCGTGCCGCAGTGGCTGCGCAGAACCACCAGGTTCGCTCCGGCGACAGCGTGGAGTTCATGGTCGCTCATCGTGACCCAGGGGATGGTGAGGCCGTAGTCAAAGCGAAGCACGAGTTCGAGCCGCATCGGCACCTCGCCGCGCACGCCGCGTACCTTGCGGATCAGGTCGGAGTGCTTGCCACGGATCGGCATCAAGTCGGTCAGCGTGACCTCGCCCTCCGCGGTCTCAAACGTGGTCTCCAGGATCAGCGTGCCTTCACGGTAGGCCCGCCGAGTGTTCGTGACCGCTCCTTGCGGCTGGATGCGCCAGTAGCCATTGTCGGCCGTACCGAGAAGCGCGGCAAAGCAGGCCGGGGAGGAGAAGGTAGGCCAGCAGAGCCAATCGATGGACCCATTGCGGCTGACCAGGGCCGCGGATTCCAAATCGCCGATCAGCGCGTAGTCTTCGATGCGTCCGGCGTGCAGCGGCTGCTTCCCTTTGTTTCCGAGATCTTCTGGCAAACGAACTTCCTCCCGTGCGCGTGACCGACGATTCACATCGGTGCCGACAACCGGCCTGAACCGCGTTGCATCCCCTTGGGTGGGGCTGCGGCCCGATGGGTCGATGGAAGCCGCTTCGGCGCTTCAGCACGGTATTGGATGCGAGCGGGGACGTTTGGTTCGAGAGAACAGAGAAGGGGACAAGGATGACACCAACCGAGGGACGCCGGCGCGTTGTGATCGAAGAGATCGAGCCGAGAGTAAATGACGGACGTTACCCGGCCAAACGTGTGATCGGCGACAACGTGACCGTGACGGCCGCGATCTTTTCCGACGGGCACGACCACGTAGCCGGACGGCTGCTGTATCGGCACAGCGCGGACAAGGACTGGAAGAGCGTACCGTTTTCCGCGCTGCCCAACGACCTTTGGACAGCGCAGTTCCCCGTGGACCGGCTAGGATCCTGGCTCTTCACGGTGGAAGGTTGGGTGGATCACTTCGATACGTGGACCCATGATCTGGCCAAGCGACTCACAGCCCAACCCGACCCCGCAGAGCCAACCCAGCAGGTGGAGCCGCAGGACATCCCGCTGCAGCTGGAGATCGGGGCGCGGTTGGTCGAGGAAGCAGCCGAGCGCGCGAAAGGCTCTGATGCGGCGCGGCTCAAGGCAGACGCCGCCGCCCTGCGGACGCTCGCCGCGAAGGCTCTGCCACGCTACGAGGACCCCCTAACGCCGGAGCTGGTCGCCCTCGTCGCGCGGTACCCGGATCTTCGCTTCAGCACGCGGTACGCGCAGGAGATGCCGCTCTGGGTCGACCGAGAGCGGGCGCGGTTTTCAGCCTGGTACGAGCTGTTTCCGCGCTCTGCCGGCGCGTCTGCGGATGTACATGGGACGTTTCGGGACGTGGTGGAGCGGCTGCCGGAGATCGCGGCCATGGGCTTCGACGTGCTCTACATGCCGCCCATTCACCCAGTTGGCATGCAGTTCCGCAAAGGCAAAAACAATAACGTAAAAGCCGAGCCGGGGGACGTGGGAAGCCCGTGGGCGATCGGCGCGCCGGAAGGTGGGCACACGGCCATCCACCCGCAGCTGGGTACGTTCGCGGACTTCGATGCGTTGGTAAGGGCAACACAGAACCACGGCATGGAGGTCGCGCTGGACATCGCCTTTCAGTGCGCGCCGGATCACCCCTGGGTCACCGAACATCCGGACTGGTTCAAGAGCCGGCCAGACGGTACCATCCAGTACGCGGAAAACCCACCCAAGAAGTACCAGGACATCTACCCGCTGAATTTTGAGTCCGCCGACTGGCGCGGTCTGTGGGACGCGCTCCTGGGTGTGTTCACCTTTTGGATCGAGCGCGGTGTGCGCGTCTTCCGCGTGGATAATCCGCACACCAAAGCGCTGCCGTTCTGGGAGTGGTGCATCGGCGAGGTGCATCGGCAGACGCCGGAGGTGCTGTTCCTGGCTGAGGCCTTCACGCGTCCGCACGTGATGTACTCGCTTGCCAAAGACGGCTACACGCAGGGGTATACGTACTTCACCTGGCGGCAGACTAAGGCCGATCTCCAGGCGTACTTCGAAGAGATCGAGAATCCGCCGGTGAGCGACTTCTTCCGACCGAACGTGTGGCCAAATACGCCCGACATCCTGCACGAGCAGCTGCAGGTGGTGGACCCGGTGGAGCGGCGGTCGGTGTTCATGCAGCGGGCGATCCTGGCCGCGACCTTGAGCGCGAACTGGGGCATCTATGGGCCCGCCTATGAGCTGTGCGAGGGCCGCGCGGCCAAGCCCGCGGCGGGCAAGAAAGGCTCGGAGGAGTACCTGGACAGCGAGAAGTACCAAATCCGCGCCTGGGACCGCAACGACCCGATCTCCATTGCGCCGCTGATCACGGAGTTGAATACCATCCGCCGCGAAAACGCCGCGCTGCAGCGCAACGAGCGTCTCCACTTTCACCGCGCCGACAACGCGCAGATCCTGTGCTATTCGAAAACAAGCGAAGACGGCGCCAACACCATCCTCACCGTGGTCAACCTCGACCCCAAAGCGGAGCAGACGGCCTGGCTACATCTGCGGCTGGATCTCCTTGGCGTGCCGTGGGGGACCACGTTCGCTGTGGAAGATCTACTCACCGGCGCACGGTATACGTGGCAGGAGTGGAGTTATGTGGCGCTGAAGCCGGCGCTGCCGGCGCATGTGCTGCGGCTCGTGCCGGCCCTGCTGCCGGCCGCGTCCACCGGAGCGGGTTTAACCAGTGTCTCCGTTTGAGTCTTCTGCTTCCGCACGGAGCCGCATCGCTTCCCGAGCGCTCCGGGCAGCGGCTCGCATGCGTTCAATGGATCGCACCTTTTCTTCCCACGTTTTGCTGCGTAGGAACTGGTGCATGGCTTCTGTTGCACGCGCGTTGTACTGTGTTTTTTCTGCGTCAACCTTCATGTTCTCTCCCAGAGTTCCGAAGAAAGGCGGTCTGTTGCAGGAGTCAGACTAAAGCGTGTAATCAGAGCGGCAAGCATCGCTCGATCCACCTTTCGTTGTTCTAGAAACATGGTGACACGAAGAATGTCCTTCGTCCTGCCGGTTTGGAGCGCGATCGCGCAAAGGTGTTCGGCGCGGAAGACACGGGTTGGAACACCCTCAAACGAAACTGCGGACGCGCTCCGAATGGCCTCAGCAATAAGTTCATTCGCGTCCGTGAGGATCTGTACCGGCCACTCCCCAAAGCGAATATGCTCTCGCTCGATAACACCACCGAACTCAACCAGGGCAGCGTAGATAGGCGTCAACGACGCCAGCCCTGAAGAGGAAAGGGGCAGGAACACGAAGGCATCGAGGTCTTCCGTGTTCACGGCATCGATGTAGAACGACGCGGCCACCGCGCCGCCGATGGCATACTGAGCGACCGTGCCACGGGCCACAAGGTGATTGAGCGCCTCCAGCGCCTCTCGCATATCGTGCTCCAAATTAAGTATAAGTGCCCGCCCAGGCTCCCTGGCATGAAACACGGGTCGGCCCCGGTGCATCCAACGCGGCATAGACCCGCCGCACGAAAGGTTCCGCACGAGTGAAGAAGCCCTCCAGCGTCAGCGACCCGCTCTGGTACAAGGACGCCATCATCTATGAGTTGCACGTGCGTGCGTTTGCGGACTCGAACGGGGACGGCATCGGGGACTTCCAGGGGCTGATCTCGAAGCTCGACTACCTCCAGGATCTCGGTGTGACCTGCCTTTGGCTGCTGCCGTTTTTCCCGTCGCCGCTCAAGGACGACGGCTACGACATCGCCGACTACCTCGACGTGAATCCGAGCTACGGAACGATCGACGACTTTCAGCAGTTCCTGCAGGCGGCCCATGCGCGCGACATGCAGGTCATGATCGAGCTGGTCATCAACCACAGTTCCGACCAGCACCCGTGGTTTCAGGCCGCGCGCAAGGCCCCCAAGGGGTCGCCGGAACGCGCGATGTACGTGTGGAGCGACACCGACAAGCTCTACGATGGCGTACGCATTATCTTCACCGACACGGAAAAATCCAACTGGACCTGGGACGAGGAAGCGCAGCAGTATTACTGGCACCGCTTCTTTTCGCATCAGCCGGACCTGAACTTCGACAACCCACGCGTGATGCAAGAGGTGCTGGATGCCATGCGTTTCTGGCTCGACATGGGCGTGGACGGTCTGCGGCTGGATGCCATCCCGTACCTGGTCGAGCGCGACGGCACCAGCTGCGAGAACGTGCCCGAAACGCACGTCAAGATCAAAGAGATTCGCCGCGTAATCGACGAGGAGTACGACAACCGCCTGATTTTGGCCGAAGCCAACATGTGGCCGGAAGACGTGCGGCCCTACTTCGGCGAGGACGACGAATGCCACATGGCGTTTCACTTTCCGCTCATGCCGCGCATCTACATGGCCGTGCGGCAGGAAGACCGGCTGCCCATCACCGACATCATGGCGCAAACGCCGGACATCCCGCCGAACTGCCAATGGGGTCTGTTTCTACGCAACCATGACGAGTTGACGCTGGAGATGGTGACCGACGAAGAGCGCGACTACATGAACATGGCCTATGCGGCCGACCCGCGCATGCGTATCAACGTCGGCATCCGACGGCGGCTCGCGCCGCTCGTGGACAACAATCGCCGGCGGATTGAGTTGCTGAACTCGCTCCTATTCAGCTTTCCCGGCACCCCGATCCTGTACTACGGCGACGAGATCGGGATGGGCGACAACATCTATCTCGGCGACCGCAACGGCGTGCGCACACCGATGCAGTGGAACTCGGACCGCAACGCCGGCTTCTCGAAAGCTGTGCCCGCGAAGCTGTATTTCCCCGTCATCATGGACCCGATCTGGGGCTACCAGGCGATCAACGTGGAGGCGCAACAGAGCGACCCCTCGAGCCTGCTGCACTGGACGCGCAACATGATCGCGCTGCGCAAGTTGTTCCGCGTGTTTGGGCGCGGGACGCTGGAGTTTTTGCACCCAGCAAACCGCAAAATCCTTGCCTACATCCGGAGCTACCAATTCGACGACGGCCATTGCGAGACCGTGTTGTGCGCGGCCAACCTTTCGCGTTTTGCGCAACCAGTGCAGCTGGACCTGAGCAAATACATCGGGCGGCAGCCGGTGGAGATGTTGGGCTACGTACCGTTTCCGTCGATCGACAAGACACCGTACGCGCTGACACTTGCCCCGTACAGCTATCTTTGGCTGGAGTTGCAGGAGGGCGCGCCGGTGGTGGAGACGCCGATCGTTGAGGAGCCGGACGTGGTGGTTGCGGAGCGTTCCGCCCTGGCCGCTGCCATGCCAGTAGGCACGCTGGGAACGCTGTTGAACGAGAGCAATCAAGCGGTGCTCGAGCAGGTGTTGCCCGCCTACATCGCGCAGCGCCGCTGGTTTGGCGGCAAGTCCCGCACCATCGCATCGACGCGGCTGGCGCAGGTAACCATGTTGCCGGGGACCAACGCCGCGCTTTCGGCGGTGACCATCGTGTATGAAGACGGCAGCTCCGACCTGTACCAACTGCCGATGGCCATGGCCACCGGGACCGAAGCCGAGGGGCTGCGTGAGCAGTCGCCGCAAGCCGTCATCGCCACGCTGAAGCGGGAGGGCGGGCCGGTGACGCTGTTTGACGCGACGGCCAGTGCGGAGTTTCGCGGGGCGTTGCTGCAGGTGCTCGTGAAAGGGTCCGAGATCGCTCTCCAACTGGGTTCTTCGGCGGCCTCGTTTGCGGCAACCAAAGCCAAAACGCTGGATGGCCGCGAGTTGCTGGAACTGCCCTCCCGGGTAGGCTCTGCGGAGCAGTCCAACACCTCCATCCTGTTCGGGGACAAGGCGATCCTGAAGCTGTTCCGGCGACTGCGCGAGGGCGAAAACCCGGACGTGGAGATCACGCGCTTCCTAACCGAGGTGGCGCACTTCGCCAACATCCCGGCGTATCTGGGCGACCTCCACCGGACCGACGACGGAACCACGCTCGCCTTCCTGCAGGTCTTCGCACCCAACGAAGGCGACGGCTGGGCGTGGACGCTGGAAGAGCTGAGCCGCTACTTTGAGTCGGTGGCAAACGCGCCGGCCCCCGCCTCCGTGGGCAGTCCGGCGCGAATCTGCGAAGCCGATCCAATCCCGCAAGAGGCACGCGAGCACGCGGGGCTATTTCTGGAGGCCGCGCAGCTGTTGGGTCGTCGCACCGGCGAGCTGCATGTGGCCATGGCAACGCCCACCGACAATCAGGCGTTTGCCGCCGAACCCTTCACGGCAGACGACCTGACCGAGGAGCGGGAACGCATCCTGGGGCAGGCGACGACGGCGCTCGACACCCTCTCCGCCTCGCTGGCGCGGGTGCCCGCTGAGGTGCGCGAAGCTGCCTCGCAGCTGCTCGCCCAACGGGGCTCGATCGAGGGTCTACTCGCCGGGTTGAACGGCGACCCCGCACGGTACGGTCAGCGCATCCGCATCCATGGCGATTACCACCTGGGGCAGACGTTGCGCTCGCGATCAGACTTTCTGCTGGTCGACTTCGAGGGCGAACCCGCGCGATCGCTCGAGGAGCGCCGCCGGAAGCAGTCTCCGTTGCGCGACGTGGCGGGCATGTTGCGCAGCTTCAGCTATGCCGTGCAGGCCGGCCTGCAACGGGCGACGCAACGTCGTCCCGACACCGTGGAGGCGATGCGGCCGTGGGCCACGCTGTGGGAAAATGCGAGCGCGGCAGCCTTTCTCGCCGGCTATGCGGAAGCCCTGAAAGGGCGACACGCATTGATGCCCGAACCTCAAGATGCACAGACGTTGCTTTCGGCGTTGTTGCTGGAGAAAGCCTTCTACGAACTGCTGTATGAGTTGAATAACCGGCCCACCTGGCTAGCCATCCCGCTCGGGGGTCTGTTGATGTTGCTGCGCTCGGCGGCTTCAGCGGATACGGTGAACGACGTGGAGGCGCAATGATGTCCACCCTTGCTGAGTCGCAACAAACGCAGGAGATGCCCCACGCTGGCCGCAGCGGGCACGGAGCCGCAGCCACATTGGGGGTGTGCCTGCCGTCCATGCCGGCCGAAGGCTTGGCCGCGATGGTCGCCGGGCTGGCGGAGATCTTTCCCGGCGAGGCGTTGGTCATCGCATCGCCGGATCAGGCCGAGGAACAGCCCGTGGGCGCGGGCGGCACGTCGCTGGTGCCCTACCCCGTGCAGCGCACCGAAAGCGAGTGGGTGCTGAACGCGAACGACTATGCCACCGCCGCACGGCTGACCCAGCAGCGTGGCCTAGCGGGCGTCTTGCTGCTGGGCCCTGAAGCCGGAACCCTGGATCCGCAGGCGATTCGCAACCTCCGGCAGACGATTGCGTCCGGCGTCGATCTGGTTTTGCCGCGTTACATCACCGGGCCGCAAGAAGGCCTCGTGAACACGGCGTTGCTCTACCCCCTGACCCGCGCGCTGTTCAGCGTGGATGTGCGCTTTCCGCTGCCGCTGGATGCGGGGCTCTCCGCGCGCATGCTGGCGCGGCTGGACAGCGCGGCCGTGAAAGGCGGCGTGGTGCACGAGGACGGCCTGGTTTGGCCGGTCGCGGAAGCCGCCATCGCGGGCTACACCGTGCGGCAAGTGGAAGGTGTGGAGCGCTCCATCCCGCGACCCCAGGAGGCGGACCTGAATGTGCTGTTTCCGGCCGTAACGTCGTCGCTGTTCTCCGATCTGGAGA
This sequence comes from uncultured Acidobacteriaceae bacterium, assembly GCA_964245045.1. Classification (GTDB taxonomy): domain Bacteria; phylum Acidobacteriota; class Terriglobia; order Terriglobales; family Acidobacteriaceae; genus Granulicella. Next base: position 11,823 of record CAXTLD010000047.1, read on the forward strand.
GCAAGGCTGCGTTTTGGCAAAGGGCGCGCACCTCGCCGACCGGGCGCACGGCCATCCCGCAAGAGCGGACGGGCACCGCGGTCGATCGCGAGGAGATCCAGTCTCTCGTCGAAGGGTTTCGGCTGGCCTTTTCCAACCTGCGCGAAATCTGGTCGTTGGTGTTGCCGCCGCAGTCGCTGCTTGCGCTTAAGAAGCTCTCGATCAGCACGCCGGAGAGCTTCCAGTTTCCACCCAGCCTGTGGGCACGGGTGGTGTACGACTTCGCGCTTGCCTACCGCCTGCGCACGTTAAACCGCGGTCACCTGCTAGGGGCGATGACCCCGCTCTACCTGGCGTGGGTTGCGGGCTTTCTACGTGCCAGCGGGAGGGCGGGAGCCGAGACTCTGGTGGAAACAACGGCAGCGGCGTTTGAGCAGGAGAAGCCGTACCTGGTGTCGCGCTGGCGCTGGCCGGACCGCTTCAACCCGTAACGATGCAGCCGAAGCCTGTCGGTGGCGCCGAGCGCCCCGCAAGAAAGGAAGTGTATGGGATCACAGATTGAGTTTGCCCTTCGTCAGTCGACCCATCGGGTCATCGGCGTGCTGGCGGCGTTTCTGCCCGGTTTGGTCGTTTTCTTGATGGCCATCATCATCCTGACCCTGCTGGGGTGGGGCGTGGCGGCGCTGCTGCGTGCGGTGATGGTGCGGCTGCGCTTCGATGAGCGTGTGTCCGCGTGGCGGCTGCCGGGAGCGATCACGACCCTGGGCGACTGGTCACCCGCACACTCGCCCAGTGCGCTGATCGCACGTGGTGTGCTGTGGCTCTTCATCCTCGTCGGCATCGCTGTCGGCATCACCGGCTTCGACGCGGCGTACCAGGCCAACTCGCAGGTGGAGCTGTTTGTGCTGCCCTACCTAACGCACCTGATCGGCGCGGTTCTGCTGCTGTTCGTTGGCGGACTGATTGCGCGTTTCCTGTCGCGCTCGGTGTTGATCAGCGCCGTAAACGCGCAGTTACAGTATGCGCGCGTGCTTTCGCTTGGGGTGAAGTGGCTCGTGTTGGTGCTCACGGCGGCAATGGCGCTCGATCACCTGCGCATCGGCGGCACCATAGTCGAACTCGCCTTTGGCATCCTCTTCGGCGGCATTGTGTTTGCACTTGCGCTGGCCGTGGGATTGGGGTCGCGTGACCTGGTATCGCGGTCGATCGAACGCATCGAGCGGCCGTCGGTTGTGCCCTCGCCGGAGGCGGTGCGAGCGGCAGTGGAGCCTGCCGAATCGGCGCGGGGCAAGCTGCGGCACTTCTAACGGGAGCGGACCACCGGCGCGGGTGAGTGACGTGCGGCGCGGTTTCGGCTATGCTCTTCCGAAACCCGCCCGTTTGGAGACGCACCCGCACGATGAGCACATCGCCAGCCGCGGTCCTTGGCACCTCGCCGCTCCGCAAGGAGGGGCGAGGCAAGGTGATGGGTGCCGTGCAGTATGTGGACGACCTCGAACTGCCCGGCATGTGGCACGGAGCGACGGTGCGGTCCGCTGTGGCCCGGGGCAGGATTCGCGCCATCCACTTCGCGTCGGAGGTTCCCTGGGCGGAGTTCGCGGTCGTGCGCGCGGCGGACATCCCAGGCGAAAACACGATCGTTCATCTGACCCGGGATCATCCGTGCCTGGCGGCGGAGTTTGTAAACCACGCCGAAGAACCCATCCTGTTGTTGGCGCACCCGGACAAGACGGCGCTGCTGCGGGCGGTGGCCGGGATCCGGATCGAGTACGAGGAACTGCCGGGAGTCTTCACCATCGAGGAGAGCGAGGCCGCGGTTGCGCACGAAGACGCCGATCGCGTCATCTGGAACGGAGCAGACTGGGGCGCGACCGCCAACTGCTTCAAGACCTACACCATGTACAGCGGCGACGCCGACGCGACCGAAGACGGGCTGGCCCAGGCGTTTGAGCAAGCGGATTTCATCGTGGAAGGCGAGTACACCACGGGCGCGCAGGAGCAGCTGTACATCGAGCCCAATGGCGTTATCGCGGAGTGCGTGCGCGATACGCGCGGCGAGGTGCAATCGGTGTGTGTGCGCGGGTCCATGCAGTGCCCGTTTTACGTGGTGCATGCGCTGTCGTTGGTGTTTGGGCTGCCGGCGGAGCGGTGCCGCGTCATCCAGACCGAGACCGGCGGCGCGTTTGGCGGCAAGGAAGATTTCCCTTCGGTGATCGGCGCGCATGCGGCGTTGTTGGCCATGCAGTGTGGGCATCCGGTGAAGCTGGTTTACGATCGCGCCGAGGACATGGCCGCGACCACCAAACGGCACCCTTCGCGCACGCGCCACCGCACGGCGGTGAGCCGCGACGGCAAGCTACTGGGCGGGACGATCGAGTTTGCCATCGACGGCGGCGCGTACGCGACCTTGTCGCCGGTGGTGCTCTCGCGTGGCACCATCCATGCGCCGGGACCGTACCGGTGGCCGCATCTGCGCGTGCGCTCCAAGGCAATGGCCACCAACATCGCGCCGCACGGGGCGTTTCGCGGCTTTGGCGCGCCGCAGTCGTTGTTTGCTTTGGAACGGCACATGGACAAGATTGCGCGCGTGGTCGGCGTGTCGCCTGAGGAGTTACGGCGGCGCAACTTCCTGGCTGACGGCGACGCGACAGCGACAGGTCAGACGCTCGCGGCGGTGCCGATGCAAGAGATCCTCACGCAGGCGCTTGCCGAGCATGGGTACTACGAGAAGCTGGCGCGATTCGCCGAAGAGAATCGGCACGGGGCGGTGAAGCGCGGTGTGGGCTTCGCGTGCTTCCTGCATGGGGCGGGGTTTACGGGCTCGGGCGAGCGCCGGCTGAACTCGGAAGTGCGCTTGCAGGTGACCGCAGACACGCTGCGACCGGAAATCCTAGTGTCGTCGGCGGAGTTTGGGCAAGGGACCAACACGATCCTGTGCCAGGTGGCCGCAGATGCCTTGGGCCTGCCGTACGACGAGATCACCATGGAGCTGCCGGACACCGCGCGTGTGCCGAACTCGGGGCCAACCGTGGCGAGCCGTACGGCAATGATCGTAGGCAAGCTGGTGGAGCGGGCGGCGGAGAAGATGATCGTGAGCCTGCGTGACTTCGCCGGCTTGCCGCTGCACCACACGCCGGTGCAGTTTCGCGCGGCGGCGCAACGCTTCCTCGACGAGCACGGGACGCTTACGGCCACGGTGCACTACGAGCCAGTGAAGCCTGTGCATTGGGATGATGAGCTGTATCGGGGTGATGCGTATCCGGACTACGCCTGGGCCGTGTATGTGGCCGAAGTGGCTGTGGACATGAACACCTATGCGGCCACGGTGACGCGCTTCGACGCGGTGCAGGAGGTGGGCAAGGTGCTGCATCCGTTGCTGGCCAAGGGCCAGATCGAGGGCGGCGTCGCGCAGGGCATCGGCTACGCGCTGTATGAGCGCTGCGCGTATCAGGACGGCCATCTGCGCAACAACCAGATGACCAACTACATCATGCCCACGAGCGCGGATTTGCCGCCGATCTATGTGCACTTTGCGGAGATCCCGAGTGCCCACGGGCCGGGCGGCGCAAAGGGCATCGGCGAGCTGCCGATGGATGGGCCCGCGCCGGCGATTCTGAACGCGATCGAAAACGCGACAGGTGTGGCGTTCACCAGCATTCCACTGTTGCCGGAGGACATCTTTGAGCGCCTGACCAGCGTTACGGAGCCCGCCCATGGCGGCGCGGAGGAGTTGGCGCCGGACGTCGACCGCGACACCGAAGCCGAGGTTTTGGTATGAGCAACGTGTGTGTGAGGTTCGTCGTGAACGGCCGCGCGGTGGAAGTAAACGTGCCGCCGATGAAGCGGCTGCTCGATGTGCTGCGCGGCGACCTGCGCCTGACCGGCACCAAGGAGGGCTGCGGCGAAGGCGAGTGCGGGGCGTGTGCGGTGCTGGTGGATGGCGCGTTGGTGAACTCCTGCCTTGTGCCTGCGTTGCAGGCCGGTGGGGCGGACATTTGCACGATTGAGGGTATTGGATCGGCTTCGCACTTGGATCCGGTGCAGCGGTGCTTTCTGGAGTGCGGCGGCGCGCAGTGCGGCATCTGCACGCCGGGGATGATTCTGGCAACCAAGCACCTGCTGGACCGGAAATCCGAACCCACGCTGGACGACATACGCGAGGGGCTGGCGGGCAATCTGTGCCGCTGCACGGGATATATGCGCATCTTTGAGGCTGTGGCTGAGGCCGCGAAGCGGCAGAACGCCGATGTGGGGCAGAGCTAGGCGTGCGCTCCGATGCGGGGCAGTTTGCGCTCGTGAGAGCGGCGTCGCTGGACGCGGTGTTGCGTCAAATGGCCGCGGAGCCTGGACGCTACCTGCCGATGGCCGGGGGCACAGAGCTGATGGTGGCGTTCAACACGGGCCGCCTGGCCGCGCAGCCAATGATTTCGATCCAACACCTGCCGGAGTTGCGGTTTGTTGAGGTGCATACGGACCGCATCGAGATCGGCGCGGGAACCACGTTCACCGACATCCGGCAGCACCAGGCGATCTGCCGCGAGCTTTCCTTGCTGGCGCGTGCGGGGTCGTGGACGGGGTCGATCGCGAACCAGAATCGAGGCACGATTGGGGGCAATCTGTGCAACGCGTCGCCGGCCGCGGACACCCCGCCGGTGTTGCTGGTCTATGACGCGGAGGTGGCTTTGGTGAGCGCGTCGGGCATGCGGACGCTGCCCTACCGTGAGTTTCATCTCGGGTACAAGCGCACGGCGCTGCGCGCGGATGAGTTGCTGTACAGCGTGTCGGTGCGGCGCGATTGGGAGGGTTGGCGGCAGTTTGTGCGCAAGGTGGGCACGCGCAACGCGCAGGCAATCTCGAAGACCGCAGTAGCGGGGGTGGCGCAGATGGAGGGCGCGAGTGTTGCCGAGATTCGGCTGGGAGCAGCGTCCTTGGCAGATCGGCCAATCAGATTGCATGCTACGGAAGCAAGCCTGCGAGGCGCATCGGTGGATCCCGACCAGATGGAGGCGACCGTGCGCGCGGCGCGGGCTGCGTTAGTCCGTGAAGTTCAGCCGATTGACGATATTCGCTCCACGGCGCGGTACAGGGCGCATGTGGCGGCGAACTTGGTGGAGGCGTTTGTGCGTGAATTGTGTGAGTGAGGGCTGAACGATTCCGCCGCTGCAAGCAGACAAGTTCCCGCAGGGCTGTGGACTTCGGAGTTACGGTTTCCTGAACGTGTTCAGAAACATGTTTTGAACGCGTTCAGTTTGCTTTTTAACGTGTTCAGATTTTCTTTTTTGAACGTGTTCAGATCATTCTGCTTTGGAGCGTGAGCAGGTCGGCCTCGGTGTCGATGTCGAGCGCGAGGTCTTCGTCCGTGATGCTTCGCGCAGCGTGCAGGAGGTCGCGCGCGCCCTTGTCGCCTTGCAAGCTGAGCAAGGCGGGAAAGGCAGCGGCGGGGAAGAAGGCGGGGATGCCAGTGCGTCCGGCGTAGGCAGAGGCGGTGGTCTGGGTAGGGTCTGCGCAGAGGGCGCGCAGGTGGGCCGGGCTCAGCAGGGGCTGATCGCAGGTGAGCAAGACGAGGCTGTCCGCGCCGGCCTGCTGGGCCTGATGTACGCCGGCGTGGATGGAGGTGGACATGCCCTCAGCGGCGTGTTGATTGAGCACGCCGACGGCGCCGATTCCAGACAGACGGTCCACCCAGCCGGGATCGCGGACCACAGCGATGACAGGAGCGAGGCTGGCAGCGAGGGCTGTGCGAACCGTGCGTTCGAGCAGCGTTTCACCGCCGAGCCGCACTTCTTGTTTGGGGTGGCCGAGGCGACGGGAGAAGCCGGCGGCCAGGATCACGCCGGCGATGCTCACAGCGCGCATTGGGTTTGCAGATAACGCGAGGCGCCGCCGGCTTCGATCTGGGCGGCGATGACCTCGGGGGTGAGGCGGCGCGAGGCGCCGAGCTTGCCTTCGAGGCAGGCTTGGATCTCGGCGACGATGCTGAGCGCGATAGCTTCGGCACCGTCACCGCCGAGGTCGAGGCCGACGGGGGCAAAGAGGCGCTCACAGGCGTGTGCGAGCGAGAGGTCGAGCGCTTTGGCGGCCTCGGCGACCAGCAGGGCGCTGCGGTGACGAGAGCCGAGCAGACCGAGGTAGCGCGGTTGGCAGGGCAGCGTGTGTTGCAGGGAGGCACGGTCCTGCTCGTAGCTGTGCGACATGAGGACGACGGCGTCGTCGGGTCCAGGTCGCGGGCCAAGCTTGGCCGCGGGTGTGCCTGTGGCGATGACGCGATGGGCCTCGGGAAAGCGTTGCGGCCGGGCCCATTGCGGCCGGCTATCGAGGACCAGGACGGTCCAGCCGAGCAGGGCGGCCATCTGCACCAGCGGGCGGGCGTCGTCGCCGGCACCGAAGACGAAAAGGCGCTGCGGTGGGGTAAGCCGCTCAGTGAAACTGTCTGTTTTAGACGCACTGCTGAGGTTTTGACTGCGGAATAAAGGGTTGCCGTCGCCGTCGGTGATCTCGCGTGCGAAGGTGTGCTCGGCAGATGGCAGGTACGTGGAGACGTGGCGGGTGTCGCCGGTGAGCGAGGCGGCGAGCGCATCGAAGAGCGCGTCGAACTCGGGTGTCCCGGCAGGTTCGAGGAGGACATCGACGGTGCCGCCGCAGCCGAGTCCGTAAGGGATTTCGGCGGTGTCGTCGAAGAGGGTGGAGTAGCGCTCCACGACGGCGCCGTGGCGGACAAGCCAGGGGGCCTTGCGGACGATTTCGGCCTCCAGGCAGCCGCCCGAGATGGAACCGGCGTAGGCGCCGTCCTGGCCGATCAGCAAGCGGGCGCCGGGGGCGCGATAGCTCGAGCCATCAACGCGGACGAGCGTGGCGAGCGCAACGGCGTTGCCGTTTTGGCTCATTTGGACGATCTTTCGACGTTCGATCAGGGGTGTTGCCTTTCTGAAGGCCGTATAGGTCGGGCTTTCAGCCCTTGGTGCCGTTGGGGCGCTTTCCTAGGCCTTGCGGCCTAGGCTGGTATAGGACGCGCCGTTGGCGGTGGGTGATGCGTTTTGTGGCTCACCGCTGGAAGCGTATAGGTCGGGCTTTCAGCCTTTGGTGCCGTTCGGGGCGCTTCCTAGGCCTGCGGCCTTGGCTGGTGTGGGGCGCCGTTGGCGCTGGGTGCTGCGTCTAGGATCTTCCGTTCAGGTGGCGTTTAGGAGTCTGGCTGAGTTTGCGTTTAGGATTTTTCGCTGAAGGTGTGGATGCCGCACTCGAGTTTCTTGCCGCCCCAGCGGCCGCTGCGCGGGTCGGCGCCGGCCTGAGGGACGGCGGTGCAGGGCTCGCAGCCGATGGAGGTGTAGCCCTGGTCGTAGAGCGAGAGGCGCGGGATGTTGTGCTCGCGGGCGTAGGCCTCGACCTGCGCCCAGGTCCAATCGGCGAGGACGCTGACTTTCTTGAGCATGGTGCCGGTAGGCAGCTTGTGGTCTTCGACTTTGCGCAGGTTGGCGCGGGTGGGCGACTGCTCGCGGCGGAGGCCGGTGAACCACCAGCGGAACGGTTCGAGCGACCGCATCAGGGGCTCGACCTTGCGGGTTTGGCAGCAGGCGGTGGGCTGCACGATGTGCAGCAGGCCGTGGGTGGCCTCGTGGACTTCGCGCGTGGTTGCGGGCAACGCATTCACGAGGTTGAGGCCCCAGTCGCGGGCGAGTTGGTCGCGATAGTCGATGAGTTGGGCGAAGTGGTAACCGGTTTCGAGGAAGATGACCGGAACGTCCGGCATGTGCTTGCGCAGCAGGTGCAGAACGATCATGTCTTCGGTCTGGAAGCTGCTGGTCAGGCACACGTCGCGACTGTCAGAGGCGTGGACGATGGCGGCGACGAGGGCCTCCGCCGAGAGTGCTTCGGGGTCGGCGAGGGCGTTCGAGGGAAAGCTCGGCGCGGGCAGGTGCGGCTCGTTGAGGAATGCGTTGGCTGGGCTGCTCAATGGGCCTCCAAGAAGTGGTTGAGGTCTTCCCTGCTCTCGATGAGGTGTTCGCCTGCGGTGGCTCGGAGCTGCGCGAGGACGTCGGGGGCGAGCGTGCGGCCGGACAGGGCGATGACTTCGGCCAAATGCAGGGCGCGCACGACGGCAGCGAGGGTGCTGTCGGGGATCTGTGGGTCGTCGACGACGACGGCGCGGTGTGTCGCGGCGTTCAAACGGGATTGCAGCTGGTCGAGCTCTTGCCGAGCCGCACCGGCAAGCAGGATGAGCGCCGGTGTGGAGACGGCGGGCGTTGGCTCGATCTCAGCCTCAGGGCTGGCGGCGGCGAGTAGCATGCCGGCACCGACGGTCGCGTTGGAGAGCGGGTCAATGAGGATGAAGCTGCCGGTGGCGCGGTTCTCGGCGTAGGGGTCGAAGAAGAGCGGAAGGCTGGTTTCGAGGTCGAGTTCGGCGATGTCGTTCATCGCGAGGTGGTTGGCGGGCAGGTGCTCGACCGTGTTCACGTCCACGCGGTAGCGGATAGACCGTACTGTGGCGCGGACGGTGCGAGTGGTGTGTTTGAGCAGGTAGGTGCTACCCGGGGTGAGGGTCTGCTCGGACATCCAGACGACGAGCGCGCGGAGGCGGGTGTCGGTGATGGGGGGTGGGTCGTTGACGGCGACCAGCATTTCGCCGCGGCTGAGGTCGATCTCGTCTTCAAGCTCGACGGTGATGCTTTCGGGCGCGTAGGCCTGCTTGACGCTGCCGTCGAAGGTAACAAGCGAGCGCACGCGGGTCTCACGACCGCTGGGCAGCGCGCGGACGGCCTGGCCGGGACGGAGGTGGCCGCCTTCGACGCGCCCGGCGAAGCCGCGGAAGGTGGCGTCCGGGCGAACGACGAGCTGCACGGGGAAGCGTAGCGGTTGGGTTCCGGCGTCCGTGGTTTCCAGGGGAACAGTTTCGAGGTGGTGGAGCAGCGTGGGCCCGGTGTACCAGGGCATGTTGGTGCTGGGGTCGACGACGTTGTCGCCAGCAAGCGCGCTCACGGGGATGAGCTCGACGGAGCGGAGATCGAGGTGCGTGGCCAGCGCCCGGAACTGCTCCTGTATGGCGGCGAAGACGGTCGGATCGTAGCCGACGAGGTCCATCTTGTTGACCGCAGCGACAACGTGCGGGATACGCAGCAGGCTTGCGATGGTGGTGTGGCGGCGGGATTGGGGCAGGAGGCTGCCGACCTTGCGGAAGGCGGCGGCGTCAATGAGCACGATGGCGACGTCGGCGGTGGAAGCGCCGGTGGCCATGTTGCGAGTGTACTGTTCGTGGCCGGGGGTGTCGGCGATGATGAACTTGCGGCGGGCCGTGGAGAAGTAGCGGTAGGCGACGTCGATGGTAATGCCCTGCTCGCGTTCGGCGCGCAGGCCGTCGGTGAGCAGCGAAAGGTCCATGGCGCCGTTACCGGCGCGGTTGACGCGGCTGGCACGTATGCTGGCGAGTTGGTCCTCGTAGACGCTCTTGGTGTCGTAGAGGAGGCGGCCGATCAGGGTGCTTTTGCCGTCGTCGACCGAGCCGGCGGTGGTGAAGCGCAGCAGATCCTGGTCGAGGTGCGCGTCGAGAAAGGCGCGGAAGCGGGCCTCATGCGCGGCGTCAGTGCGTTGGGTTGGTTCGGGACTTGGGCTAGTCATTAAAAGTAGCCCTCGCGTTTTTTGAGCTCCATGGAGCCTTCCTCGTCGTGGTCGATGGCGCGGTTTTCGCGTTCGGAGCGCCGGAAGCTGATGAGCTCCTCGATGATCTTGGGGAGGGTGTCGGCGTCGGAGCGAATGGCGCCGGTGCAGGGCAGGCAGCCGAGCGAGCGCATGCGCACGCGCATGGTCTCGGGCTGCTCGTGCGGGAGCAGCTTCATCATGGGGCTGACGACCTGGAGGGTGCCGCCGCGCTGGACGATCTCGCGGTCGTGGGCGAAGTAGAGCGGCACGATGGGAATTTGCTCGGCGTAGAGGTAGAGCCAGATGTCGAGCTCGGTCCAATTGCTGAGCGGAAAGACGCGGATGGACTCGCCTTTGCGGAGGCGGGCGTTGAACAGGCTCCAGAGTTCGGGGCGCTGGTTCTTGGGGTCCCACTGGCCCTGGGCGTCGCGGAAGCTGTAAACACGCTCCTTGGCGCGGCTCTTTTCCTCGTCGCGCCGGGCACCGCCGAAGGCCGCATCGAAGCCGCCCTCTTGGAGGGCATCGAGCAGCGAGCGGGTTTTGAGCGCGCCGCAGCAGTTTTGCGTGCCCATGCCCCAGGGGCTCATGCCGCCGGCAATGGCGTCCTCGTTGCGGTGCACGATGAGGTCGGCGCCGAGCTGTTTTGTGTAGCTGTCGCGGAAGGCGATCATCTCCGGGAACTTGTAGCCGGTGTCGACATGGAGCAGCGGAAACGGGATCTTGCCGGGGTAGAAGGCCTTTTGCGCGAGCCGCAGCATGACGCTGGAGTCTTTGCCGATGGAGTACAGCATGACCGGGCGGGCGAACTCGGCGACCGCCTCGCGCAGGATGTAGATACTTTCGGCCTCGAGGGCTTGGAGGTGGTTCAGACGGACGTGATGTTCGGCCTCGAGGTGCTCGGACGTGGCCTGGATGGATGGCAAGAGACCTCCGCGGAACGGGCAAGGCGGACCCGCGACGAACGGGGCGCTTAAAGGTGAGATGTGGGCGGGGCGAAACGGTCGCGCGGCGCGCGGGGCGGGGTCAACAACAACAACGGGGCCAAACGGGCCTCGAATATGCCTGTGCGCCGGATGGCATGGCCTTCAGTGTAGACCAAGACGTGGGTAGCAGCCTGGCCGTTGGTGCTGCCGGTTGGGATTTCTGCTAGACTGGCGGAGTCGGCGAGACGCGGCCCGGCCCGGAAGACCGGGCACGGCGGCTGCGGTCTCACCCGGTGCCGGCATCCGCAACAAGCAACGGTTCGGGGCGTAGCGCAGCCTGGTAGCGCACCTGCTTCGGGAGCAGGGGGTCGGAGGTTCGAATCCTCTCGCCCCGACCATCTCGCTTGTGCGATCGCGGCGGTTTACGTTGGGAGCCAAGTTTCTGGCAGTGCGGCTTCGGTCGGCGGCCTGCGGGCGCTCTGATCTGCTCGCGGATCCGGGTTGTGCGTTCGATCGCGCTCCTCGGCGGAAGCCCACTCTAGTCCAGCTACAAGCCCGGCGAGCTGCTGGATGGCCTCAGCAATCGGCACCTCCTGTGGCCCGGTGAAACTCTCAGCGATGAGGATGTTGCAGTACACGGCTCCCAAGAAACCGGGGCAGGTGGTTTGCTCCTCAAGCGCCTGGCGAAATGTATCGCGCCACCAGTCTGTGGGCAGCACGAGGCCGCCAAGGTCTTTGGTCGCGTAGATGTCGCGAAGCCGGCGCATGAACCGGAACCGGTACTGGAGAAAGGCCGCGGAGGCGACGGTGTGCGCGCTCTCGCAGGACAGATCGTGCCATAGGCACAGTTGGCGGGCCATGCCTTTGGCGGCTCGGCCGTCCAGGCGGGCTGAGGTACAGACCCGCACCGCGGGTTCGTGACGGAGACGTAAGTCGGCGTGGCGGGCCCGGTCGACAAAGGCCTCGTCCTCCAGCGTGGGAATGGGCGGCATGCCGCCCGCTGCGGCGTAGGCTGACGGCGTACAGGCGAGCGAGGAACCGAAGTGATCGAGATGTCGCGGCCAGCGGTCACCCGACTGTGGGTCGAGCAGATCTTCAAGGCGGGCAACCAGGGCAGCATAGCGACGATCCTGCTGATGGCAGCGTTGTACCGCGAGGGGCAACGCGTCGAGGTCGGAGGGCAGCAGATCCACCTGGCCTCCGACGACATCGGCGTCTGCGCCGAGCGCGCACAGGTTTTGCACGATCCAGTCGGGCGCGACGATCGTGTCGGCGTCGGTGCAGAGAATGGCCGCAGGCGGGGTCCGTGAGCTACCGAGCCGATGCCATGCCGTGTCCATCAGCCAGCGCCGCGCCGTCCCCACGTGCGCCTCCTCGGCTGGCAGCGTTCGTTCGGCGATGTGCAGCACGACCTCTGGATGGGTGGCCCGCCAGCGTCGCGCCGCCGCGGCGGAAGCATCCGTGCAGTTGTTCAGGAACAGGATGACCTCAAACATCGAATGCGGCAGCGGCTCACCATTGAGGTCGAGTTGTCGGCAAAAGGCATCCAGACACCGCGCGAGACCGGCCTCCTCATTGCGCGCCGGGATGACGACGCAGGCGCGGCACGAACGGCTCGCGATGCCGGAGATAAGCGAGCACCACGGATCAAAGGCGGGAACGCCCTGGCTCACGCCTCAGTCTCCTCCGGGCTGGTCAGGGGCGAGGCCAGCCACGCCGGTGTGACCCAAAGGCGTTCGCGACCGCCATACTGCCGGGAGAACTCCGCAATCGCGTTCACGACTGTCGAGTCGATCTGCGAGTCGTAGCACTCGGCCAAGCGCGCTTTGCGGTGAATGGCTTGCGGGGTGTCCGGGGCGGGGCGGATGCCGAAGGCAGGGCGCAGATCTCGCCCGATCTCCGCAGCGCGGGCGTCAATTTGGGCCGATGTGCCTTTGTGCGCGGCGTACGGCAGATCTTCATAAAAAGCTAGCGGGAGACCAGCGCCTGGGAGCGCCTCAAGGGTCGCCTGCGCTGCGAGGCGATGGTCGATGTGCCCGCCGATGGCAAGCGGCCCAAGCACCGCGTCGGCCTTGCGAGCGAGTTTCTCTACGGCGCCGACCATCCGCGCAAGCGCCCGATCGCCGGGACGCGGATCGACCGTGGTGACCTCGTCCACGGCACAGTTCAGGCGCAGCGGTGCGTCGAACAGGTCGAGGTCATGGAGCTGGAGCCGCTGCCCCAATTTCTTTTGCCACGCCAGGTCTTCCCGGCGGCGCAACGCGGAGACAAAGGAGGTGCGATCGTTCTCATGCAGCGCGTCCGCATCCGAGTAGGGCGCGTAGGCACTGCGGGTAAAGCAGTTCAGCACAGTGACCGCATGCCCGGCCATCAGCCAGCTTTCGATAGTGAGACCAAGAGAAAAGGCCGCGTCGTCGCGGTGCGGCGATACAACAAGGAAGTCCACAGCGCAGTTCAGATGCGCGGTGGACGCCGCCGGGTTTTAACGAACAGCAGCCGAGATGGTCGATGCCGCTGTTCGTCTACACGCCGGTTAGCTTGCGCCGGCGAGGCTCTCCGATTTAGGCGCGGCGACTTCGACCGCTGCTCGCGGCCGGGCTACCGATGCGGCGACAGATCCCACATGGCGCTTGGGAAGCACAATGGCCGCAGAGGCCTCGTCCTCGGCGATGTTGCGGTACAGGTGCAGCGCCTGCGCGACCACCTGGTCCATGTTGAAGTACTTGTAGTTAGCCAGGCGACCGCAGAAATAGACGCCGGGGGTGTTCCCGGCGAGCTCGCGATACAACTCGTAGAGCTTGGCGTTTTCAGGTCGCGGGATGGGGTAGTACGGATCGCCCTCAGCCTGCGGATACTCGTAGACGACGCTGGTTTGAGGGTGCTCCTGTCCGGTGAGCTGTTTGAACTCGGTGACGCGTGTGTATTTGTGCTCGTTCGGGTAGTTGACGACGGCCACGGGCTGGAACTGCTCCTGGTTGTGCGTCTCGTGCTCGAAGCGCAGGGAGCGGTAGGGCAGCTTGCCGAAGCGGTAGTCGAAGAACTCGTCGATTGGGCCCGTGTACACCGTCTTGACGTTGGGATACTGATCCATGACCTCGCGGTAGTCGGTCGAGAGCAGGACGCTGATCTTGGGGTGCGACAGCATGCGCTCGAACATGCGGGTATAGCCTTCGAGCGGCATGGCCTGAAGGGCGTCAGAAAAGTAGCGGTCATCGCGGTCGAGACGCACCGGGATACGACCGGCGACGCTGGCATCGAGCTCCGACGGGTCCACGCCCCATTGCTTGCGGGTGTAGTTTTTGAAGAACTTCTCGTAGAGCTCACGGCCCACCTTGGAGACGACGATGTCTTCCGAGGTGCGGATCTCGGCACGAGGCTCGGCGCGCTCGGCGAGGAACCGCTCCATGCCTGCGGCGTCCAGGTCGAGCCCGTAGAGCTGGTTGATGGTGTCCAGATTGATGGGAATCGGGACCAGTTTGCCGTCCACGGACGCGAGCACCTTGTGCTCGTAAGGCCGCCAGTCCGTGAATTGTGAAAGGTAGTTGAAGACCTTTTCCGATTGTGTGTGAAAGATGTGGGGACCGTACAGATGTACGAGGATGCCTTGCTCGTTGTAGAAGTCGTAGGCGTTGCCGGCGACGTGCGAACGCTTGTCGATGACGAGCACACGCTTGCCCAGACCGGCGGCAAGACGTTCCGCCACCACGGCGCCCGCAAAACCCGCGCCGATGACGAGATAATCGTAGCTATCCCGCGCGGAGACGGACTTACGAATGTTGAGGGTCTCAATAGGCAGGCTGATTTTTACGGTCATGGTCTGTTTCGGAACGCGCACCCGCTCCATCTCGGCGCTCATGGCGGCCCAGGTCGAATCCCATGAACTTGAGGCGAGTTTCGCGGCGACCTTGCTCTGCCAAGCCGCGTCTTCCGGTGCCTGCAGGGCGCGGTCGAGAGCAGCGGCGAACGCTGCGGGCGTGTCGGCAATGTCGACCAGGCCGGCAGCGCCGTAGTCGTGTACAACGTCGCGAATGGGGGTGGAAACCACGCGCTTGCCGGCGGCGAGGTACTCCGGCGTTTTGGTGGGCGAGATGAAGCGGGTGGACTCGTTCAGCGCAAAAGGGAGAATCGCGGCATCCCAGCCCGCGAGGTAGCCCGGGAGCTCCTTGTAGCTCTTGCCGCCGGGGTAGTGAAGATTCAGTGCCTGCGGGAGGGCGGCTTCGTCAATCTTCACGACGGGCCCGAGCAGAACGAAGTGAACTTCAGGACGCAGGCGCGCGAGTTCCGCTACCAAAGCAATGTCGAAGCGCTCGTCCAGCACACCGTAGAAGCCGACCCGGGGGTGCGGGATGCCGGCCTGGTCCGCCGGGTCGGGCTGCGGCGAGCGCGCCTTGGCGAAGTGCGCGGCCTCAATGGAGCTGGGAAACGCATGTACGTTGGCGTGCTGGGTGCGCTTGTGCTCGTACAGCGAGCGGCCCCCGGTGAAGACGACGTCGGCGCGGCGGAACAGGTCGCGCTCACGCTTGAGCAGCTGCGGCGGGGCTCCGGCAAAGGCCGAAAGCTCGTCCATGGCGTCGTAGACGGTGACCTCGGGCTTGAGGTGGGCGGCGAAGCCCAGCGCCATGGGCGTGTAGAACCAGGCATCCAGGCGCGTGATGGCCCGCTCGGCGAGGAAGTGATCCAGAAGACGACGCTGCGCCGCCTCCAGGTCGTCACTAGCGCGCAGATGCGGACGAAGCACGGTGAGGTTGGGCGCGTCTTCGACGGCTATGCGCTCGAGCAAACCGTCGAGAGGCAGGTCTGCGGGTACCTGGTGCGGCTCGTAGGCGTAGGGCTCCTCCCAAAAGAACACGGGACGCGACGCTGCAGCGCGCACCAGCAGGTGTTGGGGCCGTTGGGTTACGAAGTGCCAGCGCAGGTGGGAGAACCCAAAAAGGGTGGGAGCGCTCACACCGTCGATCTCTGATTGCAAAGCCGTTTTCGAATCCAAGTCAACTCCAAGACGCGCAGTGGCGCAAAGCGCCGGCCACTGTTGCGTGCCTGGCCGGGAGATTTTCTACACAGGGAGAGGTACGTGATTTCCACGGGGGCTCACCCACTACCATCGTAAAGAATCTAGGTACTTAGAGCGATACCACCCTTGTGGGGTTGTCGCCGAGCTTCTTCTAGGATAGCGCAATCAAATCTGCACCAATTGCAGTGCAGATTGGCGGTGGTCCTAGTTCAGAAACATGGTGCGGTAGAGCGTATCGCGCTGCACGGGCATAAAGCCGGCGTCGCGGATGATGCGGCGCAGTTCTTCTTCGGTGGTGCAGTTGCTGGTGCCGGCCGCGCGCACAACGTTTTCCTCCAGCATGACTGAACCGACGTCGTTGCCACCGAAACGCAGGCCCATCTGCAGCACCTTGAGGCCCTGCGTGACCCAGGAGCTTTGCACGTTTTCGATGTTGTCGAGGAACATGCGGCTGATCGCGAGTGTTTTCAGGTACTCGACGGAGGTGGCCTCGTCCCAGCCGCGACCGCCGAGGGCGGTGTTATTGGGCTGGAAGCTCCACGGGATGAAGGCAGTGAAGCCGCCGGTCTCTTCCTGAAGGCGACGGACGACCTCGAAGTGGTTCACACGTTGCTCGGTGGTTTCGCCGACGCCGAACATCATGGTGGCAGTGGTGCGCATGCCGAGGGCGTGGGCAGTGCGATGGACGCTGACCCAGTCCTCGGTGCGGCACTTGAGACGGGCGATGCGTTGGCGGACCTCGTCGTCGAGGATCTCGGCGCCGCCGCCGGGGATAGAGTCAAGGCCGGCGTCGCGCAGGCGAGCGATGGTTGTGCGGAGGTCGATGTCAGAGTATTCGGCGATGGCGAGGATCTCGCTGGCGGAGAGGCAATGGAGCCAGATTTGCGGAAACCGCTGCTTGATGCCAGTAAACAGGCGCTCGAACCAGTCGATCTTGAGATCGGGGTGAATGCCGCCTTGCATGAGCACACCGGTGCCGCCCATTTCGACGGTCTCGCGAACCTTGTCGTAGATGGTGTCAAAGTCGAGGAGGTAGCCTTCGGCGGCGAGCTTGCCTTTGAGCGGCCGGTAGAAGGCGCAGAAGGTGCAGTATTCGGTGCAGAAGTTGGTGTAGTTGATGTTGCGGTCGATGATGTAGCTGACGACGCCCTCGGGGTGCAGACGGCGGCGGACCGCGTCGGCTTCCATGCCGATGCCGATCAGGTCGTCGGAGGCGAAGCAGTCGAGTGCTTGCTGGCGGGTGATGCCCATAGCTTCTAGTTTACGCCTGCGACGCGGGGTGGGGTGACTGGCGAAAAATGGAGAAGCGTTCACGCAAAGGGCGCGAAGGTTTCGCAAAGAACGCGGAGAGGCTTGCCGGGCTGCTATTTTGGCGTTTGTCGGGGCACCTGAAGGGGCTACCCTCGTGGGACGGGCTCTGAGGTGAAGCTTGGCCGCTATGGTGCGGGTGTGGGCTTGCTTCGGTCGAAGTACCAGTCGGAAAAGACCTTGGGGTGATCGGCAGGTCCCATCTCGATGAACAGATGCCAGCGATCCTGCGCGGGGTCGAAGGTGAGCTTGTCACGGAAGGTGCCTTCCGGGTAGGGGAAAGTCAGAGTTACGACGTTGCCCGCGACAGTGCCCTTTCCGAGGATTTGTGAGGTATCGGCGCCGGTGGCATCGAGCCAGTGGACGACGAGACTGCCGGCCTGAGTTTGGCCGAAGAAAACCCGCGCTTCATAGCGGTCTTTGTTCGCGGGATCTTTGATGTGGAGCTCGAGGAAGGACCCGCTGAAGAGTTCCTGGACTTGGGCTTCGGTGATTGTGGGCCTCCCGAGGGTTGTGCCCGTGATCGTCCAGGTACCGAGGAAGTGGCCGAGGACGCCATCGGCGATTGGTTTGTGAGGCGCGGGAGCTTGTGAGGGGGCGGAGACGGAACCGAGGAGGAGACAGAGGACCGGGACTCGATGCGGTAGTTTGCGGAGGAAACCGTTCACGTGAGCATTCTCCACAGATGGTTCTTTCAGAGAAGATTACCGCGGCAGGAGACGGGATGTGTACCGCGAGGTTGACGAGGAACCGTGCCATCCGAGGAAAGGCAGAAGCAGGTTCCCCGTCATTCGGCTTCGCTCAGGGGGGAATGACGAGAGGAGGGAGGGGTTAGAGGCTTTTAAGGGCGAGGGCGAGGTCTTCGCGGAAGGGCGGGAGGCGGAGGCGAGTTCCCTGCGCCACCGTTTGCTCGGTGGTGGAGAGGAGAGTGCCGGTGCGGGTGTCCCAGGCGTGGACGATGTAGGTGCCTGGATGGAGAGCGG
>CAXTLD010000048.1:0-29410 GCA_964245045.1 uncultured Acidobacteriaceae bacterium
GTGTAATGCTCGGCACTTGTTCGCGACCTAGAAAATCAGTGCCCAAGGAGTGGCGCCGGATGCAGCTTGTGAGTCTTTTTGCCTTTGTGTTGCAGGGAACGGACGTTCATGATGCGGTGAACGTGTCGGATGGACGCGGGTATCTGTGGGTCGCCATTGCGGTGGGGCTGGTGGCCTTGGCGCTGGCGTTTGGGCTGGCGCGCGCGGTGATCGCGTCGGACTCCGGACCCGCGGAGATGCAGGCGATCTCGAATGCCATCCGCGAGGGCGCGGAGGCCTTTCTGAAGCGGCAGTACCAGACCATCGGGATCCTAGCGGCGGTGCTGGCGGTGGTGGTGTTCTTGGGGTATCACCTTTCGCCGCGAACGGCGCCGTACGCGGCCAAAACGGTGGTGAGCTTTCTGGTAGGCGCGGTGTGCTCCGGGCTTGCAGGGTTTACGGGGATGTACTGCTCGATTCGGTCGAATATTCGCGCGGCTTCGGCGGCCAGGACGAGTCTGGACCGGGCGTTGAAGCTAGCGCTGCGCGGCGGGGCGGTGACGGGGCTGGTGGTGGTGGCGCTGTCGCTCCTTGGCGTCGCGGCGTTGTTTTTGTTGTTTGGCGGCTTGGAGCATCCGGAGACTGTCCCATTTCAGCTCGTTGGGTTCGGTTTCGGTGCGTCTTTGGTGGCATTGTTTGCGCAGCTCGGTGGCGGTATTTATACAAAAGCGGCCGATGTTGGGGCGGATCTTGTGGGAAAGGTGGAGGCCGGCATTCCGGAGGACGACCCGCGCAACCCGGCGGTGATTGCGGACCTGGTGGGCGACAACGTGGGCGACTGCGCCGGGCGCGGCGCGGATATCTTTGAGTCGACCGCGGCGGAGAACGTGGGCGCGATGATCCTGGGCGCGGCGCTGTATCCGGTGTTCGGGCTGCGGGGTATCCTGTTTCCGCTGATTGTGCTGGCGATCAACCTCGTGGCCAGCATCGTGGGTGTGTTTGTGGTGAGCACGAACGAGACCGAGGACCCGATGCGGGCGTTGAACCGTGGGTTCTACGTGACCTCAGGTCTGGCGTTGATCGGGTTTGCGGCCATGGTGTTCACCATGCTGAACGGGCCGGGTGTGCGACCGGGATGGCTGCTGGGGTGCGGTGTGGTGGGGCTCGCGACGGCGTTTCTGTTTGTGTGGATCACCCAGTACTACACGGAGTCGCAGTACCGTCCGGTGCAGTCCATTGTGAAGGCGTCGCTGACCGGGCCGGCGACCAACATCATCAGCGGCCTGGCGGTGGGCATGGAGACGCCCGCGATGCCGGTTGTGGTGATCTCGGCGGCGCTACTGCTGAGCTACTACTTCGGCGTGCAGGGCCTGGGGGACGTGACCGGCGTGAGCAACTACGCCAAGGGGATCTACGGCACGGCGATTGCGACCATGGGCATGCTGAGCTGCGCGGCCTACATCCTGGCAATGGACACGTTTGGGCCGATTACGGACAACGCGGGCGGCATTATCGAGATGAGCAACCAGCCGGAGGCCGTGCGCGACCGGACCGACAAGCTGGACTCGGCGGGCAACACGACCAAAGCGCTGACCAAAGGCTATGCGGTGGGATCGGCGTCGCTGGCGGCGTTTCTGCTGTTTTCTGCGTATTTGGAAGAGATTCGGACGTTGGTGGTGGATAAGCTCCATGGCGCCGAGGCGGCCGGGCTGGCGGTGAGCATGCCCCACGGCTGGAGCTTCACCAACATCAACCTGGCGCAGGTGCCGGTGTTTGCCGGGGCGTTGCTGGGCGCGATGTTAACGTACCTGTTCAGCTCGCTGGCGATCAAGGCGGTGGGGCGGACGGCGCAGCGGGTGGTAGAGGATGTGCGGGCGCAGTTCAAGGAGAACCCCGGAATCATGCAGGGGACGTCGCGGCCGGACTACGCCCGGTGCGTGGGCATTGTGACCGGGGCGGCGTTGCGGGAGATGGTGCTGCCGGGGGTGCTGGCCGTAGGCTTGCCTGTGGTGGTGGGGCTGATCTTCCGGCACTTCAGCTCGGCGTACCAGGCGACGGCCGCGTTTGACTCGGCCGGGCGGTCGCTGGTGCCGACGATCTCCGGTGTGCCCGTCAATCTGAGCGGCGCGGAGTCCGTGGCCGGGTTGCTGATGGTCGGGACGATCTCTGGCGTGCTCTTGGCGATGCTGATGAACAACGGCGGCGGCGCCTGGGACAACGCGAAGAAGTACATCGAGACCGGGCAGTATGGCGGCAAGCGCAGCGACGCGCACAAGGCGGCGGTGGTGGGCGACACGGTCGGCGATCCGTTTAAGGACACGGCCGGGCCGAGTTTGCATGTGCTGATCAAGCTGTTGGCGACAATCACGTTGGTGCTGGCGCCCTTGTTTGTGTGAGGGGTGGGTGGGGCCCGAAGTGAAAGCAACTTAGGCGGGCCGGACGGCAGCATAGAGATGGAGGTGTTCGTGTGGCGGTGATCAGAACGTGTGCGGCCTGTGGGACGAAGAACCGGGTGCCCGCGCGGCATTTGGCGGATGCGGGGAAGTGTGGGGCTTGCCGGCAACCGTTGCCGGCGATCGACAAACCGCTAGCGGCGGACCTGGCGCTGTTTGACGAGGTGGTGAAAGAGGCGCGGGTGCCGGTGCTGGTGGACTTTTGGGCGGCATGGTGCGGGCCGTGCCGGATGGCCGCGCCGGAGGTGGAGCGCACGGCGGTAGAGATAGCGGGCCGGGCCGTGGTGCTGAAGGTAGACACGGAGGCGGTGCCGCAGCTTTCGGCGCGGTACAACGTGCGGAGCATCCCGCTGTTTCTGGTGTTTCGCGGCGGACGGGTGGTGCAGCAGCAGGCCGGAGCGGTGGGGCACGCGCAGCTGGTGGGTTGGTTGCGCGCGGCGGAACAGCTGGCTGCGGTTTAGGGTGGACGCCAGTTCCGCGCTCGCCGGTGGGCTGGTCAGGTGAGGCGGCGCGAGCGTAGACTAGGTCGCAATTGCGGTTGCAGACGAGGCGGGGCACCCGAGCCAGGCGTGGGGGCTAGGCGGCCATCGCCGTAAAATTGAGATCGCACGAGGGGTGCCTTATGTCGAGCAGCTTGTTACGTACGGCCTCATTGGTTTGTGTGGCGCTGAGCCTGGGCGCGAAGTTGCCGGCGCAGGACGCCGTCGCCACAGTGGGTGCGGACCCCGCGCCTGTGCCGCTCGAGGCAGGCGCCTCGTCTGTGCGCATTGTGCGCTTGAGCCAGGCGCGCGGTGGCGTCCAAATGGACCGCAACACGGGCCGGGGTTTCGAGACCGCGTTTGCCAACATACCCGTGGTCGCCGGCGCGACGCTGCGGACCACCGACGGCGTGGCCGAAGTGGAGTTTGAAGATAATAGCACCCTACGGCTCGCGCCCGGAGCGGAGGTGCGCGTTTTGCAACTGAGTCGTACGGCGACAGGTCTCACGGAAACCACCGTGTCCGTGGCGAAGGGGCTGGTGTATGTGGGCCTGGAGAAGACCAAGGGCGCCATGTTCAGCCTGGAGGACGGGCCGGCACGGGTGGAGCTTGCCCCGGGAGCGCATGTGCGGCTGGACGCAACCCACCCAGAGGCCGAACTCGCCGTGTTTGATGGCGGGGCGACACTGCACCTGGCGGGCGTGACCACATCTCTGGCCAAACGGCAGACCGTGCAGCTGAATCCGGCGGCGCAGACCGTGTCGGCCGTAGCGCGGGGCACCCAGGAAGGCGATTGGGACGGCTGGGACAAGCAAGCAGTGGACTACCACCACCAAAAGGCTGGCCTGGCCGGGTCGGGCGGTTTTGGGCTGTACGGGGCCAACGACCTGAACTACTATGGCTCGTTTGTGGATATGCCGGGCTGCGGGTCGATGTGGCGGCCCTATCTGGCCAGCGCGTCGTTCGATCCGTTTGCCAATGGCGTCTGGGCGTTTTACCCGGGCGCGGGGTATAGCTGGGTGTCTCCGTATCCGTGGGGTTGGTTGCCGTTCCATTCCGGGTCGTGGGCGCAGTGCGGCGCGGGCGGCTGGGGATGGCGGCCCAGTGGCGGAACGTGGCTGGGGCTGAGCAACGCTCCGGTGATGCGGATCGCCCGGCATCCGCTGCCGCATCCTGTGCCTGCACCGCCGATGCGTGGTGGGTCAACGTTGGTGCCGGTCAACACCCGGCCGTTGACGATGTCCGGGGTGAGTGGCGGGTCGACGTTTATGTTCCGGCGAGACTCGGCGGGCCTGGGCGTGCCGCGGCAGGAGTTCGGCAGCCTGCGCGGGGTGGCCAACCATGTGGAACGGCACGGCATGGCAACCACGACCATGGCACCGTCCGCCGTCTCGGCTTACACGCCGGGTGCGGCGCTGGCCAATCGGGGCAGCCTTGGGCCGGGAGCTCCTGGAACTCCGGGAGCGCCGCGCAGTGCAGCGGCACCGAGCGCCTCGAACAGCTCCATGCACACCGCAGCACCCAGCATGCATAGCTCAGCCCCAAGTATGAGCGCGCCAAATATGAGCGGCCCAAGAATGAGTGCACCCAGTATGAGTTCCCCGAGCATGAGCGCGGGTGGCGCCCGCAGTGGGGGTGGGGGCTCAGCCGGCAAGCACTGAGCTTCGGTGGTGCTTGCCGCGGGAAGCCGGTTACGCGGTCGCGGTTTCAGCGAGCGGCGTGCCTAGCTCCTGGTCGCGATACTGCAACTGATACAGCTTGTAGTAAAGGCCGCGCAGGGCAAGGAGCTCCTGATGGGAGCCCTGCTCGCGCAGCTGGCCCTTGTGCATGACCAGGATGGTGTCGGCGCGCTGAACCGTGGAGAGCCGGTGGGCGATCAGGACGGAGGTGCGGCCCGTGATCATGCGCTCCAGGGCCGCGCGGACGCGTAGCTCGGTGTCCGTGTCGACGGAGCTGGTGGCTTCGTCCAGGATCAAGATGCCGGGGTGATGGGCCAGGGCGCGGGCAAAGCTGATGAGCTGCTTTTGGCCTGTGGAAAGGCCGGCGCCGCGTTCGCGGACAGGTTCGCTGAACGCTTGCGGCAGGGTGCGGATGAAGTCGGCGACATTGACCTCTTCGGCCGCCGTCTCGACCTCGTCATCGGTGATCCAGTCTGAGCCGAGCCGGATGTTCTGAGCGATGGTGCCCGAAAACAGGAACGGGTCCTGGAGGACGACGCCGAATCGACGCCGAAGCGTGGTGAGGTCCTGGTCGCGGACGTCGACGCCATCGATGAGGACTTGCCCGGCCTGGACGTCGTAGAAACGCATCATCAGGGCGGTGATGGTGGTTTTGCCCGCGCCGGTGTGGCCGACGATGGCCGCCGTGGTGTTGGGGTCGACGGTGAAGCTGACGTCGCGAAGGATCCAGTCAACACCCTTGAGTGGACCTGAGGTCGCGTCCTCGTTGCTCCTGGTGAACCCATGATCTTCGGCCAACGCATCGCGGAGCTTGAGGCCGGTTAGATACTCCTGTTGTTCTTTGTTGAGATTTTGATAGGTGAACCAGACGTTGCGGAACTCGATGCTGCCGGTGCTTTGGGTGGGAACAGGGTGCGGGGGTGAGGTGAGTTCGGGGGCGGTGTCGAGGAGTTTGAAGACGCGCTCGGCGGCGGCCATCGCGGCCTGCAAGATGTTGTATTTGTCGCTGAGGTCCTGGATGGGGCGAAAGAAGCGCTGCGCGTACTGGATGAAAGCGATCAGGACGCCCAAAGAAACTGTGCCGAAAAGGCTAAAGTTTCCGTGCGTGCTGCCGATAAGAGAGGCAGGGGTGCCGAGGGGGACCCAAGTATGCGAGGTGAGCCAGCGAACGGATTCGGTGTGAAGGACGGCGCGACCGCCGAACCAGACGACTAGGGCGATTGCGACGGAGGACAGGAACTCGACTACCGGGTAGTAGAGGGCGTAGGCAAAGATCGCGTCAGTCCAGGCGAGCTTGTTTTCGTCGTTGATGGCGCGGAAGTCGTTGAAGGCGCGGCGCTCGCGGTTGAAGAGTTGGACGACGCTCATGCCGGAGACGTACTCCTGCGTGAACGCGTTAATGCGGGCGGTGGCGGCGCGCTGACGGCGGTAGCTGTCGCGCACGTGATTGCGAAATAGCTGCGTGGCATACACGATGAGCGGCAGCACGGCGAGCGTAAGCAGCGCGAGCGGCCAGCTCATGGAGAGCATGATGGCGATGATGTAGGTGAGAGCGAAGACATCCTCAAAGATGGCGAGGACGCCGGAGGTGAACATCTCGTTGAGGGCATCCACGTCGGAGGTGACGCGGGTGACGAGCCGACCTACCGGGTTGCGGTCGAAGAAGGCGACGTGCATGCGCTGGAGGTGGCGGAAGATCTGCGCCCGGAGGTCGAACATGATCTTCTGGCCGGTCCACTGCATGAGGTAGGTCTGGACGAACTCGAGGAGGAAGCTGAGGCAGAGCGCGCCGAGGTAGAGGGCGCCGATCTCGCTGACGCCCGTCAGCGGAACGGGAGAAAGGTGGCGGGAAAGCCACGAATGTTTGCCGGGCGTGGGCGCGAGGTAGGTGTCGACGGCGACCTTGACGAGGTACGGACCGAAGACGTCGGAGCCGGACTTGATGAAGATGGCGACGGCGGAGACGGCGGCCTGCAGCTTGTAGGGCGAAAGATAACGCAGCAGGCGCCGCATCAGGCGGCTGTCGTACGCCTTGCCGACGACGTCATCGTCCAGGCCGGGCTGTTTGGTTTGCTGTGCCTGCTCGGCTTGGGCAGGTTGCGCGGATTGCGAGTGCGTTGCGGCCTGGCCCTGGGTGTCTGCTACGACGTCGTCGAGGCGCGTCGGCGTTTCGGGAGCACTGCCGGTGTTGCTTTGCGCGGTGGCGAGGGCTTCGGGGCTACATCGTTGGCCGTCTCGCTCCGGGGTCTGCCTCTGGGAAGTCGCCATTTAGAGATTGTAGATGTGCGGGATGGGCGGGCGGTTCGGATTTATGGCGTCGCGTGATGGCAGGGGAACATGGAGAATAGAGAGATGGGCGAAGCGGCTGGGAGTGTGGGACTGTACCTGAGTGTGCCGTTTTGCCGGGCCAAGTGCTCGTTTTGCAACTTTGCTTCCGGCGTGGGGACGGACGACGCCGTGGAGCGATACGTCGCGCTGCTTCGCGAGGAGATCTTAGGCGCTCGCAGCTGGGCGCGGGAGGTTGGGGCGATGCTGCCGGAGCGGGTCGACACGGTGTACTTCGGTGGGGGCACACCGAGCCTGCTGCAACCGGCGCAGCTCCGCGCGGTGATGGCGGCGGTACGGCAGGCGTTTGCGGTGGAGACCGGGGCGGAGATCACCATGGAGGCGGCACCGGGGCAGATTGGGGACCAGATGTTGGCCGAGGCACTGGAGCTTGGGGTCAATCGCGTCAGTTTGGGCGTGCAGAGCTTCACGGACCGCGAAGCGGAGGCGGTCGGGCGGTCGCATACGGCGGCAAGTTGCCTCGCAGAGTTTGCGCGGCTGCGTCAGGCAGGGGTGCGGAACCTGGGCGTGGACTTGATTGCGGGGCTGCCCTACCAGACCGAGGAAAGCTGGGAGCGGTCGCTGGAGACGGCGGTTGGGTGCCGGCTGGAGCACCTGAGTGTGTACATGCTGGAGATTGACGAGGAGTCGCGGCTGGGGCGCGAGGTGCTGGGCGGTGGCGCGCGGCTGCATGCACCTGCGGTTGGCTCGGATGAGTTGACGGCGACGCTGTATGAGCGGGCGTCTGAAGTGCTGCCCGAAGCGGGGTACTGGCAGTATGAGATCTCGAACTTTGCTCGCGATAGTTGCCGATCAAGGCACAACCTAAAGTATTGGTTGAGGAAGCCGTATCTGGGACTGGGCTTGGATGCGCACTCGATGCTCGAAGGACAGGATGGCAGGGCAGTACGATGGGCCAACCCGGACGAGTTGCAGGCGTATGCGGGGGCGGCGTCGGCGCGTTCGCCGGAGTGGGTGGACGAGCGCGGGGCCTTCGAGGAGACGGTGTTTTTGGGACTGCGGCTGGTGGATGGGCTCCCTTGGGAGCGGGTAGGAAGGTACCGGCGAGAGTGGGTTTCGGCGTTTCGGGATGGGGTAAGGAGCCTAAGCGCGGAAGGGCTGATGGGATGCGACGAGGAGCGGTGCTGGTTGACGGCGCGGGGCAGGATCGTGTCGGGTGAGGTGTTTGGTGAGTTGCTGGCGGGGGCGTTCGTTTAAGGTCTTCAAAAAGCAAAAGCAACGGCGAACGCGAAGGACGTTAAGGAACGCCAAGGTCGCGACGGGTATCTTTGGCGAGCCGAAAGGGCAGGGAAAGTTTGGGATCGGGAGGTGGATGATGAATCAGCGGTGGAGTGGTGTGATCGATTTGCGGAGCGACACGGTGACGAAGCCTTCCCCGGCGATGCGGCGAGCAATGGCCGAGGCTGAGGTGGGGGACGACGTGTATGGCGAGGACCCGACCGTAAACCGGTTGGAGGCGCGGGCGGCGGAGGTATTTGGGCGGGAAGCGTCGATCTTTGTGCCGACCGGGTCGATGGGGAACCAAATTGCCGTGAAGCTGCACACGCGCCCCGGGCAGGAGGTCATCTGTGAGGCGCGGTCGCACGTGCTGGACTGGGAGATGGCGATGGTGGCGGCGTTTTCCGGATGCGTGCCCCGGACCGTGGCCGGTGAGCGCGGGGTGTTGCGGTGGGCGGAGATCGAGCGGGCTATTGGGCCAAAGATCTACTACCGGGCGCCGACCGGCCTGGTTTGGATTGAAAACTCGCACAACATGGCGGGCGGCACGGTGACGCCCCTACCGGTGCTGGAAGAGATCTGGGCGGGCGCGCGCGCGGCGGGGTTGCCGGTGCACTGCGATGGGGCGCGGGTGTTCAACGCGGCCACGGCGGCCGGGGTGAGTGTGGCGGAGCTGACGCGGGGGTTCGACTCGGTGATGTTCTGCTTGAGCAAAGGGCTGGGCGCGCCAGTCGGGTCCATGTTGGTGGGATCACGGGAGTTGATTGCGGAGGCGCGCAGCGTGCGCAAGGCACTCGGTGGCGGAATGCGCCAGGCCGGCGTGTTGGCGGCCGCTGGGTTGCTGGCGTTGGAGGAAGGGCCAGGGCGACTGGGGAAGGACCATGCCCACGCGCGACTTTTGGCCGAGGCGGTCGCGGAAAGCGGCGGGGCGGAGGTGGACCTACTCGCGGTAGAGACCAACATCGTCATCTTCACGCTGAAGGACGGCGGCAGTGCGGCTGGGTTTGTGCTGGCACTCAAGGAGCAGGGCGTGTTGGCGAGCGCCGTGGGACCGCATGCGGTGCGCCTGGTGACGCACCTCGATGTAAGCCGGGACGACTGCCGGCGAGCGGCGGAGGTGGTCGGTAGGACGCTGGAGCGGGTGGCGGCGTGAACTGTTGCGGACACTCTTTGTAGGAACGAAATGCGGGCCGTATGACCGAGCCTTGGCCAGCCCTGAGTAAACCTTGGCGAAGCAAGCGCGATCCATAGCAATGGATTAGCTATACTTGCCTATGTTCGGAAGAATGTCACTCCTATTTTTGCTTTTGGCGCTAGGTGAGCAAAGAACCCCTGCACAGGTATCGGCAGAAGCTACTGCGCAGGTCAAATCGTATCTGGAACGGCAAGCGCACCTTGTGTCCGGAAACGCCTTCCGGTTTACTGCTCTTACTCAGCCTTACGCGCCCCTTGATTTCCAAGTTCGGCAGGGAAACAGCGAACAAGCCTCCGCTGTTCGGAATTACCTCTTTGGTGCGGCTAGCGCCGCCGCTGGCTTGAACAACCACGTCGCCTTGAAGATGGCAAACGACTTCCACTGTGGTCAAGCTTGCACAGCAGAGCGAGTTAGGGGTTTCGTCGAACAGCATGAAAGAGTAACGTCCCTAGTTATGAGATTTGTGCCCCTCGGCGGGCTGGGTCTCGTCGCCCAATGGGGAACTCCGGGTGCTCTTCGTGTAAATGACACCTTTGTGCGCGATGGGAGCATCGAGTCGTTCAAACCTGCGGGACCGCTAGGAGTTCTTCCAAACTCTGCCCCTACTAGAGCCGCCGACATGGTCGCTGCTACAGGCCTTACGCAAACCGAGATTTCTCAAGCTGAAGCGATCGCAGCTGAGCTTGGATCCCTCCACCTAGCCGCAATTCTCCGTAGCCCGCAGGGAATTCGAGTAATCCGCACAGGAAACGCAGATAATCAAAGCGGCCTTCTCTTCAAGAAGCTGTCTATCGCTGCTCCGAAAGTAGGCGATAGTCTCGGCGAGGGGCTGGATGTCAGTGTCATCGACAGGATCGCTCAGGACATCTACTACTTCGAGACGAACTGACCCATTCCTATTGGACGACATAGATTTGCGACTTCGTGAGTACGCCGTGCCAGCAAGGTTGTTAGTACCCACAACGCCGTTGTGGTCGATTGCCGAACAGTGGTCGGCAGGCGCAAGTGACGTTTGGCGCTCTCTTCAGGGTATGTGACGTAAGTCGCACAGATGGTACAGGCGTTGCGCCTGGGTGACGTCGCGGCCGATCTGCGCTTTGAGGGCTTCGGGGGTGGGGAAGCGGCGTTCTTCGCGGAGGCGGTGGAGGAAGGTGAGGCGGAGCGGTGTTGTCTCGGTGAGGTCGGTCGGGATGAAGTTAAGGAGGTGCGTTTCGATGGCGTACGAATCTGCACCGAAGGTGGGGCGGTTGCCGGCGTTGGTGACGCCCCGAAACAGAGCGGCTTCAGGGCCGACGCCGATGCGGAGCGTGGTGACGTAAACGCCGTGGGCCGGTAAAAGCTCGGCCGGGGTGGCGAGGTTGATGGTGGGAACGGCGTAGCGGGTGCCGTAGCCTCGGCCCGTGGCGGGCGTGCTGTCGAGCGAGAACGGGCGGCCAAGAAGCGCGCGGACGGGGGTGAGGTCACCGGCGGCGATGAGCTGGCGGATGCGGCTGGAGGAGATCGCGGCGCCCCGACGGAAGACGGGCTGGTAAGCACGGACGGTAAAGCCAAGGGTGGCCCCAAGCTGGGTGAGGCCCGCGATGTCGGCTTCGGCGCGGTAGCCGAAGCGAAAGGTCTCGCCCTCGTGGATCTCTACCGTGCCGAGTGCGTCGCAGAGGACCCGCTGAGCAAACTGGCGGGCCGTCAGCGTGCGCAGATCTTCGTTAAAGGGCAGGACGAGGGTAAGGTCGACGCCGGTCTCCGCGAGCAATTCGAGCTTGCGCGGCAGGGGCGTGATGAGCTGGGTGCGTGGGGTGCCTTCGCCAGGATGAAGGACGTGGGCCGGGTGGGGGTCGAAGGTGACGACGACGGAGCGAGCGCCGAGCGCCTGGGCGCGAGCGCGCACCTGGGTAATCACGGTCTGGTGGCCTAGGTGAACGCCGTCGAAGTTGCCGATAGTGACGACGGCGGGCTGGTCGGCGTGGGGGAGCTTGGCGAGTTCGGCGAGGGAGTAGGCGGTGAGCATGCGAGTGGATCGTACGGCGTAATGGGCTAGAAGGGATGCTACTGCGAAACGGGTTCAGAACGAGGTATGAGGTGTCGAGGTGTGAGGTTGCCAATGCGAAGCTAACCTCAGCCAACGCAAAGCGCCAACCTCAGCCGACGCGAAGCGCCAACCTCAGCGACCCTCAGCTGATGTCGAAGCTCAGTTGCTGGCCGTCGTGGGCCAGCTGGATGCCGGCGGGGAGGGTGGCGTTGGTGGTGAGGTGGTCGAGATCGTGCGAAATGTGGGTGAAAAGGGCTCGTTTGGGCTGGATGCGGCCGACGAGCTCAACGGATTTGGCCAGGTGGGCGTGACTGGGGTGAGGTTCGCGGCGGAGGGCGTCGAGTATGAGCAGATCGAGGCCTTCCAGGAGCGGGAAGCTGCTTTCGGGGATGTCGTTGAGGTCGGTCAAGTAGGCGGCGTTACCGAAGCGGTAGCCGAGGATTGACGTCCGGCCGTGGGTGACGGGGACGGGGAAAAAGCGCGCGCCGAAGAGCAGGATAGCGTCGCCGGGCTCTTCGGGTAGGCGGTGGAGGACCACACGGGCGCTGGTGGGGTAGCGGTCGGTCTTGCGAAAGGTGTACTCGAATATACGCTCCAGGACCTGCGCGGTGGGCTCGTCGGCAAAGAGCGGGAGGGCGTGCGCGTGGGCGAAGGAGAGCGGGCGCAGGTCATCCATGCCGAGCACGTGGTCGGCGTGGCCATGGGTGTAGAGCACGGCGTCGAGAGAGCGGAGATTGAGAGCGGTCGCCTGCGCGTGGAAATCAGGGCCGGTGTCGATGAGGACGTGGTGGGGCTGGCCGGTCGCGCGGTCCTCGCCATAGGTGAGTAGGATCGACGGGCGGGTACGGCGGTTGGGCGAGCCGGGCCGGCGGGCGTCGGTGCAGACGGCGCACTGGCAACCCAGGGTGGGCACACCCATGGAGGTTCCGGTGCCGAGAAAGGTGAGGGTCGCTTGCATGAGGTGGCTGGGATTGGCGCTTCGTGGTGGCTGGGGTTGGCGCTTCGCGTTAGCTGAGGTTGGCATTGCTTGTTGGCTGAGGTTGGCTATAGGTGGGGCGGCTGAACTGCCGCTACCGCGCCAGCGCCAACACTCGTGCCAACGCGAAGCGCTAACCTCAGCCAGCCCCAACTAGCGAACGATGCGCGGCCCTCCTGGACCTCCTGGCCCGCCCGGGGCCGCACCAAAGCCCCCTGCACCGCCCGGCGCGGGTTGGCGTTGGGCGGCCTGGCGGGCGAGGGCCTGGGTGATCTCGAGAAAGCCCATGCGGAGGTCGAAGAGGGCGGACTGGAGCAGCTTGTCTTCCGCAGGCGCGAGATTGGCCCGAGACTTGTCGGCGACCACGGCGAGCATGTCGATGGTTTCGCGGGCGCCCAGGATGTCGACGCGTGGCGTTTCGCCGGGCTGCGCGCCACCGCCGAGCAGGATGAGGGCCTGGGTGTAAAGGGACTGCACAAGGCGCTCGAAGGTCATGGGCGGCAGGCGTTCGCCGCCGGGGTTGGCGGCGCGCATGGCGGTGTCTAGGCGATCGACGGTGGCCTCGTAGGCGCGGGCGGCCTCGGCAGCCTGCTCGGGCGTGGGGCCCGCCGGGAGCGAAGCGTCGTCGTCGGGGAAGTCGCCGGTACCGGAGGCGAGCTCGGTCTCGAAGTCTGCGTCGACTGCAGCGTCCAGGTCCATGGGGGAGGTCTGGTCGGGGTACAGGTCGCTGATGGCCTGGGACTCAGGCAGGTCGGCGAGCGCGGCAGTGGCGCTGGGCGGCGGCTCGGGGGTGCTGACCAGCTGGGGGCCTTTGGCGGCCTCGGCCGCAGTGGACGTTTCTGTGGCGGTGGGCGCCGCGGAAGGGGCGTCGTGGCGAAGCTCGCCCTCGGCGGTGAACTTGCGGCGGTCGTTGACTACAAAAGTGGGTTTGTCGGGCATGGTTGTCTCTCGGGGAGGTTGGATGCGGGTTGGCGGTCTGGGTTTGGCGTGAAGCTCGCCGGGAGCGCGCTCGCGACGCCTAAGCGAGGTGGCCGGGGGGGCGCGGGTGGGCTGTGCCGCCGGGGTAGGTGAGCGCGGCGTGGGTGTCCAGGGCCTCGCGACGGGCGTAGCCGAGGGCAAGCCAGACCGGACCTTCGGTGGTGAGGACGGGCGCGGCGCTGGTGAGCTCACCGGCGGGCTTACCGTTGGCCTCGAGCGGGGCTGGGAGGCTGGCGGGTGGGGCGCCTTCGAGACGAAACGGCGTGAATAGACGGTGAACCTGGCCGCGCGATCGGATGCGCTCCACGATCTCCTGGCCGACGTAGCAGCCTTTGGCGAAATGGAGGGCTTGGGGCTGGTTGGTCTCCTGCGGGAGGTCTTTGGCTGTGTCGGTGTTGCGGATGTCCACGCCGTAGCGGGGGCGGGCTTCGAGGACGCGGAGAGCTTCGAGAGCTTCGGGGGAGACCGGAAGCGCGCCTGCCTCTCGCGCCATGTTTGCAAGCATCTCCAGCGCGGGTTCGGCTGTGACGAAGAAGCGTGGCACTAGGCCGGGCGCTGGCGTGGTGACCTGTTCTGCGGTGAGCCGGTAGTAACCAAGACGTAGCGGGCCCAGGTCGGAAAGGGTCTTGCCGAGCAAGGGATCGTCGATCTGGCGCAGGACCTCGGCGGCCTTCGGGCCGAGCAGCAGAAGCTCGTCCCCGTAAAAATCCATCCGTGTCAGCTCGACATCGTCCATGATGATGAACCTGTCCAGCAGCTGCTGGATTGCGTCGATCTGGGTCCGGTCGGTCTGGAGGACGTAGGCCGGGGCACTGCCGTCGGGCTCGCGGTAAATAGTGGCCGTGCCCCCGATGCGGCCCTGGGCGTTGAGCAGGAAGTTCTCGTTGCCCTCGCCGGGGGCGAGCGCCTGGACGTTGTTGGTGACCATGCCGTTCAGCCAGCGAGCGGCGTCTGGGCCGGTGATGCGCAAGAAGGCTCGGTCGGTGATGGGGGCGAAGGCGGCGCCGGTGAGGATGGTTTGGAGGTCGCCGGTGAGTTCTGGGGGCATACTTGGTTGATGGTACCGGGCGCGGACGGACTCGGGGAAGCGATATGGAATCCTGATCACTCGATCGGTGCAGGCGAGCCAAAAGACCATTGTCAAAAGTCGCTACATGCGCCATGATGCCTGCCATGGCTTGTCGGAATGTCACAGCTCTCTTGGTTGTAGTCGTGATGCTCGGAACAGTGTCGGTTCGAGCGCAGCAGCAACCTACGGCAGCACAGGCACAGCAACGACTTCTGCAGATGACCGTTCCAGACAGTGGGGAAACGGACGTTCCGACAGCCGTTCAGAAGGCGATTAGCGATCTCAAGCGAGCCTTAGTCCTCCACACCGATGCTGCCGTTACGCAGTTGCCGCCGAACGTGACGGCAGCTTCAGCCAAGCAACGTCTAGCGGCGTCAATGCCCGACCCGGCGGTCGGAAAGATCTCTGACGAGCAATGGCGAAAGATAGGTGACCAAAGCTCCAAGCGGCCCATTGCGGGTCTGTACGGTGGTCGGCTCACCCTTTCTGTCAAGCAGCCTAAACCCTCCTTGCTCCTGGTTCAGGAATCGTTTGACATCGCGTGTGGGACTGATACTGTTCTGCTGGCCTACCGCAATACGAGCGGAGCCTGGAAGCGCACTTTGCTATGGGAAAGTAAGCCATACGACCAGATCAGCGGCGCTTTTGGGGATGTTTACGAAACACTTCTGCTCAAACCGGAGCATGACGGTCATCCGTTGGTCCTGGTCCTGCACGGAACGCCATGGTGCACCTCCACGATGAGCGCTTTTTCGATGGACGTTCTCGAGCTAGGGGCCTCCACAGCGCGCGCGCCGTTGTTGTGGCATGGAGAGCATGGATACAGGCGTCTGGACGAAGATCCTCCGCTCACCCTTCGGCCAACTGCGGACGGCTTCGAGGTGCGCACGAGTGTAAGTGGTGGGGGAGACAACGTGTCCCGTAAAGGCGTGATGCGCTACGCTGTAACGGCCAACAGCGTTCGACGCGTCGAGCCGCTTGCGGTGAATGGCCGGGACAGCGTTGTGGAGTGGCTGGAACTACCCCGAAAGGAAGCCGCTGAGTTTGTGGACGGTCCCGCCGGCTCGCTGAGCTGGCAGATGTTTCAGGACTTCACCTATGAAGGAAAGCGCAACGGTGCGAGTGTGCCCTATCCGAGTGTTGGCGCAGTCCGCGCTTGCAAGGACTCAAAGAGCCACTTTCAAGCCGAGGTAACAAGCGAGCTTTTCGACAGCTCGCTGAAGGGGAGTCGACCAGGTCCGGCGTACTTCGTCCAGTTGCGCGAAGTGGCGAATGGGTATCGCATCCACGCTGTGACACATGCCGCTGACGGCTCGTGTACGGGACCTGACCTTATGGGCGGGTCGTAATCCAGGGCGCGTCGCTGCTGCAGTTCTCAGGCGAGGTCGGCATTCGCGCGGCTCGGTTCCCACACTCTGCGTACACTGGAAGGTAGCGGGTTTGTGGAGGATTTGTGCGGCTTGGCGCTGGGTTGTTGGTGGGGATGTTGGCGTGTGGGGTGGTGGCAGGGAGTGCGGGCGCGCAGGGGACGTCGCCGGAGAAACCGCTGCCGACGCAGCCTGGGAAGAGCCAGCCAGCGAAGGGCGCAGTGACGCCGCCGGTGTTGCAGTCGGGCAAAACCACGATCACGGTCGATCAGCGGCTGACCAAGGACCAGGAGAAGCAGCTGCTGGGGCTCAGCAATAAGATCTTCGCCTTTGCGAGCAAGGATACGGGGCTGCCCATTGAGCATCCGGTGAAGAAGGTGTTCATCTCGCGCGAGGGCGTGAACAAGGAGCTGCGCAAGAAATTCGACGAGGACAAGGGCAACAAGAAGATGCAGCAAAGCGAACTGGTGTTGAAGAAGTTCGGTCTGCTGGACCGCGACTTTCAGCTGCGGCCGTTTCTGCTGAGTCTGCTGACCGAGCAGATCGCGGGTTTTTATGACAACAAGACGAAAACAATGAACCTGCTCGACTGGGTGCCGGTGGACGAGCAGGAAAGCGTGATGGCGCATGAGCTGACCCATGCGCTGCAGGACCAGAAGGTGGACCTGAAGCACTGGGAGGACGTGCAGCCGGAAGGCGTGGCCAAAACCGCCGCCGAGGATAACCGGCACATCCAGACGGACGAAGCCGATACGGCGCGGGATGCGGTGCTGGAAGGCCAGGCCATGGTGAGCTTTGCTGACTACACGCTGAAGAAGGGGGGCAGCGACAAGGGGCTGAAGGACCTGCCCGAAGCCGCGGCGCAGATGATGGCGAACAACTCCGCGGATATGAACGACAGCCCGGTGCTGTCGCGGGCGCCGCTGGTTCTGCAGCAGAGCTTGCTGTTTCCGTACTCGAGCGGCCTGCTGTTTGAGCAGGCCGTGCTGGTAAAGGCGGGGACGCAGCGAGCGTTTGCGGGCGTGCTGGACACGCCGCCCACGGCGAGCTCGCAGATCCTGCACCCGGAGGCGTATCTACGCAATGCACCCGTGCCAGTGCTACGCCTGCCGGACATCCATCCCATGCTGACCGAGGCAGGGTATGAGCCGTATGACGTGGGCGTGATGGGCGAGCTCGATGTGCGAATGACGGCGGAGCTGTTTGGCGGCAAGCCGCTGGCGGAGGCGCTGGCGCCGAACTGGGCGGGCGGCATCTACTACGCGGCGCAGCGGCGGAGCGCGACGGACGCGGAGAAGCGGACGACGGGGTCGCTGGCTCTCTTGTATGCGTCGGAGTGGCGAAATGAGGACTCGGCCGAGAGCTTCTTCCATGTGTTTGAGGAGGAGCTGCCGCGGCAGTATGACGGGCTGACCAGGCGCAAGGCGGACGAGACGGACCCGGATGAGCGCGTGTTTTCGACGCGCGAGGGCGATGTGCTGCTGCGCCGTGAAGGCAAGCGCGTTTGGGTAAGCGAAGGGTTCACGCTGCCAATGGCGCGACAGCTGCGCGACGCAGTGAACGGGGCGCAGGGCGTAGGGCCACTCCGGCAGGCTGGGATACGGGCGCCTAAGCAGGAGCTGGTGGGTGGATTGGCGCACTGGATGGGGAGCTTTGGGATGATTTGGGCAGTGGTGCGGTAAGGACCAACACACTTGCGATAGCCAGGCAACTGGACGACAGCTGTTGCATGTGCGGTTCCACCTGAACTAGAATGGCCATGGCAAAGCGGCTTCAAAGGCAGTCGGGTCTGGTCAAGGTGATCGATGAGCGAAGCATCATCCGTTGCGTGTCAGGGCATGAAGCCACGGTCCGCTTTGAAGGGTGGGCAGACGGTAGCGGAGAGATCGTTCGGTACAACATGGCCCTGATTCATCACCTGGTTTGTGCCGTGGATAATGGGCGGGTGGTGGGTTACGACAATGCACATGGTGTCCACGAACGGCATTCGATGGGGCAGGTTACGGAAGTTGCTTTCGCATCGTTTGCTCGGACGTTAGAGATGTTTCTCAAGGCAGTGGATCGGATCAAAGCGAACAGCTAGGGCGCGAGGGGCATGAAGACGATCATCGGGGCGGAGTCTTGGGAAGATACGAAGACACGGTGGAGTGCGCTTGCGAACAAGATGGATCGCAAGGAACGGATTACGCCGGTTCGGCGCATCTCGTTAGAGAGCGCGGCAGATTTGTTGAGCCATCTGACGCCCGTTCGACAGGAACTCCTTGCCGTGGTGCGGGAGCACCCGGCCTCGGTCACGGCGGTAGCCGCTATGTTGAAACGGAACCGAAGCGCGGTAAGCCGGGACGTTCAGGCGATGCGGAAAGCGGGTCTGCTTCGGCTGAAGACGCAGGCCAATCCTGGCCACGGTACGGTGAAAATTGTGACCGCACCGAAGAAGGTTGAGTTGCGGGCGACTTTGTAGCAAAATTTCGGCTTGCAAAAGCACGTTATTGCTGTGACCCCATGCTAATGACGTTTAGCTTGGCCAGGCCGTGAACCCAGCGCGCGGGCCGGGCACCGTCGGTGTTTACCAGCTGCAGATTGCCGGCGTAGATGTTCGGCTGGCCGGCTTTGGTGAGCGCGACGATGACCTGGCTTCTGGAGAAGGCGGGCTCGACTTCCGCAGCGGAGTAGAGGACAAAGTAGCCATCTGTGCCGGTGGCGAGGACGGCGCTGTGCAGGATGATGGTGTCGGCCTGCTTGCCGGTTAGACCGGCGCTCGCGAGAACGTCGGAGACGAGGGGGCCGGCGTAGGTTTCGTCCTGGTTGGTGTGTCCGTTGTGGGCCTGAATGGTGGTCTGCGGGAGTTTGGCTAAGTCGCCCAGGGTTAGGGTGGTGGTGTGGCCTCCGACGGTGATTGTGAGGGACCTGGAGGGTGGGACGGGAGCTTTGTCCATGCGGGCTACGCCGTCATTGTAGGGAGATCGGGCGGTGGGCGCGGGAGTGGTTTGAGCGATGAGCGCAGGGGCGAGTAGAAGAGCCAGGCTGGGGAGCAGTTTTGGGGTGGCGAGGCGCATGGCGGCAGTGTATCGCCGGCGTTGCGCTGTAGCCGCTGCTGAGGGCTGGATTTCTGTTTAGGTGTGAGCGACGAGGTGTTGAGGTGTGAGTGGTGCGGCGGGTGGACGTATACTGGAACTATGTCGATACTGGGCAATGCGGCCGCGATCGCCAAGGGCATGAGCATCACCTTGCGCGAAACGTTTAAGCCTACCGAGGTGGAGAACTATCCGGACGGCAAGGGGCCGTTACGGGGGGCAGTCTTTCAGGAGCGCTACCGCGGCAAGCACCAGCTGCAGCGCGACGAGAACGGGCTCGAAAAGTGTGTGGCGTGCTTTCTGTGCGCGGCGGCCTGCCCGGCCAACTGCATTTACATCGAGGCCGCCGACAA
The DNA here is from genome assembly GCA_964245045.1 of uncultured Acidobacteriaceae bacterium. Classification (GTDB taxonomy): domain Bacteria; phylum Acidobacteriota; class Terriglobia; order Terriglobales; family Acidobacteriaceae; genus Granulicella. Next base: position 19,193 of record CAXTLD010000048.1, read on the forward strand.
CACGGCAGAGCAACGGTTCAGCTCGTCGGAGCGGTATGCCAAGGTGTACAACATCGACTACAACCGGTGCATCTTCTGCGGCTACTGCGTGGAGGCCTGCCCCACCGATGCCATCACGCACGGGCATGGGTTTGAGATGGCGAGCTTGAACGCTACGACCATGGTGATGCGCAAGGAAGACATGCTGGTGCCGGTGCCGAGCGCGTTGCCGGGAACTGCGCATGAAGAGGTTGAGGTGTTGCGGTAGGCTAGTGGCTGGTGGCTAGTGTGAGCGCGGCGAGCCTTTTGGGGCTCGCCGTTGTTGTGTAGGAGGTTTGCGATGGCGAGAAGGGCGAGGCATCCGTTGGAAGCGGTGATGGAGCAGCGGATTGCCATTATCGACGGGGCGATGGGGACGACGATCCGCACTTACGGCATGACCGAGGCCGACATGCGCGGGCAGCGTTTCAAGACCGCCGACAAGGACCTGCTGAACAACGGCGATCTGTTTTCGCTGACGCAGCCCGCCATGATCTGTGACATCCATCGGCGCTTTCTGGAGGCGGGTGCGGACATCATCGAGACCAACACGTTTGGCGCCACGACCATCACGCAAAGTGAGTTCTTTGTGGAGGATCCACGCGAGCGTGGCGGGCGCAAGGACCCAGCGTTTTATCAGGGCATCATCGAAGACCCGGCGCTGGAGCTGCTGGCCTGGGAGATCAACGAGCAGAGCGCGCGGCAGTGTCGCGTGGAGGCTGATCGCGTTGCGAATGAGACGGGACGGCAGCGGTTTGTTGCGGGGGCGATCGGGCCGATGACGGTTTCGTTGTCGAACTCTCCGGATGCGGATGATCCGGGGTTTCGGGTGGTGACGTTTGATCAGGTCAAGACTTCGTATGCGCAGCAGGTGCGCGCGTTGATGGCGGGTGGGTCCGACTTGCTGCTGTTGGAGACGATCTTCGATTCGCTGAATGCGAAGGCGGCGCTGGTGGCAATCCGCGAGGTGTTCGATGAGGACGGCCGCGAGTTGCCGGTGATGATCTCGGCGGCGGTGGGGCGCGGTGGAGAGACGCTGATCTCCGCGCAAACGACCGAGGCGTTTTGGACGGCGGTGCGGCATGTGCGGCCGCTGTCGGTTGGGTTGAACTGTTCGCTAGGGCCGGACTTGATGTATCCGTTCTTGCGCGAGCTTTCAGATAAGGCCGATGTCGCGATCTCCTGCTATCCAAATGCAGGCTTGCCGAATCCGTTGTCGGCGACCGGGTTTGATTTGGGGCCGGAGGACATGGCGCGCTTTCTGGGTGGGTTTGCGCAGGATGGGCTGATCAACATCGCCGGGGGATGTTGTGGAAACACGCCGGAGCATATTGCGGCGATTGCACAGGCGTTGGAGGGTGTGGCGCCGCGGGCGTTGGTGGCGGCGTGAAGGAGGACGGTGATGACCAGCGTGTGGCTGCTATGGTTCGAGCAGGAGCGAGCCGATGAAGAGGATACAGAGCTGCTGATCGGGGTATACCGGACGGAAGAGAACGCGCAAGCTGCCCTCGAGCGAGTAAAGGATCAACCCGGTTTCCGTGATTTTCCAGAGGGCTTACAGGCTCATGAGTACGTTTTGGACCAGGATCATTGGACGCAGGGATTTGTCCGAGTTTGAAGATCATTGGTTGAGCGGGTAGCGACGTTGCAACAGCAACGCAGATTCCCTTCGGGAATGACAACCAAAAGGGGCTGAGGGCGAGTGGAAGAACTTGGCAAGGTCGAAATGAAGCCGCTCCGGTTATCCGGTTCGCAGCCGTTTACGCAGCAGCCTGGCGTGTTCCTGATGATCGGCGAGCGGACCAATGTGGCGGGGTCGCCCAAGTTCGCGAAGCTGATCAAAGAGGGCAAATACGAGGAGGCCGTGAGCGTGGCGCGGCAGCAGGTGGAGAACGGCGCGAACGTGCTCGACATCTGCATGGACGAGGGCATGATTGACGGCGTGGCGGCGATGTCGCGCTATCTGCAGCTGCTTGCTAGCGAGCCTGAGGTGGCCAAGGTGCCGTTCATGGTGGACTCGTCGAAGTGGGAGGTCATTGAGGCGGGGCTGAAGACGCTGCAGGGCAAGGGCATTGTGAACTCTATCTCGCTGAAAGAGGGCGAGGAGCGCTTTCGGCAGAGTGCGCGGGCGGTGTTGAAGTATGGCGCGGCGGTGGTGGTCATGGCCTTCGACGAGCATGGGCAGGCCGCCACGTATGCGGAGAAGATTCGGATCTGCGCGCGGGCGTATAGCTTGCTGGTGGAGGAGGTCGGATTTCCGCCCGAAGACATCATCTTCGACCCGAACATCTTGACCGTGGCGACGGGCCTTGAAGAGCACAACAACTATGCCGTGGACTTCATCGAGGCCACGCGCTGGATCAAGACGCACCTGCCGCATGCGAAGGTGAGCGGCGGCGTGTCGAACATCAGCTTCAGCTTCCGCGGCAACAACAAGGTGCGCGAGGCGATGCACTCGGCGTTTCTGTTTCACGCGATTGCGGCTGGCATGGACATGGGCATCGTGAACGCCGGGATGCTGGAGCTGTATGACGAGATCGACCCGGAGCTGAAGGTGCTGGTGGAGGACGTGCTGCTGAACCGTCGTCCGGATGCGACGGAGCGGCTGGTGGACTTTGGCGAGCGGCTGAAGGCAGGAGCCGCAGAAACGCAGATTCCTTTCGGGAATGACAACAAAAAAGGCAAGGCCGAGGAGTGGCGCTCGGGCACCGTAGAAGAGCGTTTGTCCCATGCGTTGGTGAAGGGAATCGACCAGTACATCGACGAGGATACGGAAGAAGCGCGGGCAAAGCTTGGGCGACCGTTGGCGGTGATTGAAGGGCCGTTGATGGCGGGGATGAGTGTGGTGGGGGACCTGTTTGGCGCGGGCAAGATGTTTTTGCCGCAGGTGGTGAAGTCGGCGCGCGTGATGAAGAAAGCGGTCGCGTACCTGACGCCGTTTATGGAGGCCGAAAAAGCGCGAGCAGAGGCGGCAGGCGAGGAGGTGCGGGCGCAAGGCAAGATTGTGCTGGCGACGGTGAAGGGCGATGTGCATGACATCGGCAAAAACATCGTGGGCGTGGTGCTGGCGTGCAACAACTATGAGGTGATTGACCTAGGGGTGATGGTCGCGGCAGAGAAGATTCTGGAGCGCGCGAAAGAGGTCAAGGCCGACATCATCGGGCTAAGTGGGTTGATCACGCCGTCGCTCGACGAGATGGTGCATGTGGCGCGGGAGATGGAGCGGCAAGGCTTCAAGACGCCGCTGCTGATCGGCGGCGCGACCACCAGCCGCGCGCACACCGCCGTCAAGATCGCGCCGCACTACTCCGAGCCGGTGGTGCATGTGCTGGATGCGAGCCGCGCTGTACCGGTCACGACCAATCTGCTGAGCGACGAGAGCCGCGGGGAATTCCTGGCGCAGTACAAGATCGAGTACGACGCTCTGCGGAAGCGGCATGCCGCGCCTGCGTTGGCGCTGGTGCCGCTGGCGGAGGCACGCGCGCGGCGAACGCCGATTGCCTGGCGGGCGGAGGACTTGGCCGCGCCGGAGTTTACGGGTGTGCGGGTGCTGGAGGATTTTCCGCTCGAGACGTTGCAAGAGTTTGTGGACTGGACGCCGTTCTTCCACACGTGGGGGCTGAAGGGGATTTACCCGCGTATCCTGGACGACGCGAAGCAGGGCGCGGAGGCCCGCAAGCTGTTGAAGGATGGCGAGGCGATGCTCGATTGTATCGTGCGCGAGCGACTGCTGACGGCGCGTGGGGTGTATGGGCTGTGGCGCGCCAATGCGGTGCAGGACGACATCGAGCTGTATACCGATGATGCGCGCCAGGCGGTGCTGGCGCGGCTGCACTGCCTGCGGCAACAGGCACATCGCGAAGGCAAGGAGCCTTGCCGGTCGTTGGCGGACTTTGTGGCGCCACGCGAGACGGGGTTGCTGGACTCGGTAGGCGCGTTTGCGGTGACGAGCGGGCTGGGGCTGAAGGAGTTGGGCGACGGCTTCCGCGCCAAGCACGACGACTACAACGCCATTATGGCGGAGGCGATTGCGGACCGGCTGGCGGAGGCGTTCGCCGAGTGCTTGCACAAGCAGGTGCGCGAAGCCTGGGGCTATGGGCGCGAGGAAGCGCTTACGCCGGCGCAGTTGATCGGAGAGAAGTACCGTGGCATACGGCCCGCACCGGGGTATCCGGCGAGCCCGGACCATAGCGAAAAGGCAACGATCTGGCGGTTGCTGAACGTGGAAGAGACCACCGGCATGCGGCTGACGGAGAACTATGCGATGTGGCCTGGGTCGAGCGTGAGTGGCATCTATTTTGCGCATCCAGAGGCACGCTACTTCAGCCTGGGAAAGATTGGGAAGGACCAGGTCGAAGACTATGCCGCGCGCAAAGGGTGGAGTGTGGCGGAGGCGGAGCGGTGGTTAGGGCCGAACTTGAACTATGACGCACAGGGTTGAGGTTGGCGCTGTGTGTTAGCTGGGTTGGCGCTGCGCGTTGGCTGAGGTTGGCGCGTTTTGCTGTCGGTCATCGTGCTGCCTTGAACTTTTGATGAGCAGCAACTGCGGGGCGCGTTCGTGGACGTGTGTGCGGGTGTGCGCATCCGATGCGGTCATGGCGACGACGAAAAAAGCGGCTCCGAAGAAGACTGCTCCGAAAAAAGCAGCCGCGAAGAAGGTTGCGACGAAGAAGACCGCAGCCCATCACGACCACGACGACAACTACACCGACCCTGCGCTGCGCGAACGGATTAAGCAGGAGGTGCTTGCGGGCGATAAGGGTGGGCGGCCGGGCCAGTGGTCCGCGCGCAAGGCGCAACTGGTGGCGCATGAGTACACCGCGCAGGGCACCCGCCCGACGAGGCGCAGAAGCACCTGCAGCAGTGGACGGCAGAAAAGTGGCACACAGCCTCAGGCGAGAACGCGATTCAGGGCGAGGTAACGCACCGGTATCTGCCGGACGCGGCGTGGAAGGAGTTGTCGCCGGAGGAGCAAAAGGCGACGGACGTGAAAAAGGTGCGGGGGTCGCGCAAGGGGAAGCAGTTTGTGGCGAATACGCCGGCGGCGAATGAGGCGCGGCGGCATGCGGAAGAGAAGTAAGTGCCGTCGACGATACCTCAGAGTTCTTGTACAACGCACGTGTGCTTGCGCCGCATCTGTAGGCGTGTTACAAGTAGTTTCATTCCACCCGTGATGAGCGGGTTGCGAATTTCATGCAGAGTGGTCGAGGGACGAGCCCTGTGACGCCACGACAACCGGACAGAGCACAGTACCGGTGTCAACTCTCGCCTGGCAACAGGACACATGAGATTCGGTGGAGCAAGTGTCGATTGCTGACGCTGGCGTTGCCGCATATCTTGTTTCCCCTTTACCTGACGAGAGCGGCGAGCACAGACAAGCAGGACCCCTCAGACCATCGGAGTCGATGATGATGGAGAGTTCCTGTAGGGGCATGGATACGGCTTGGGAGCTGCGCTGCAACGAGTGCGGCAAGAGCTTTGGTAATCGGCCCCAGTCCGCTTGCGACGACTGCCTAGCACCGCTTGAGGTGCAGTACGATCTCGACTTCCTTCGCGGACGCGTGACACGCGCGAGCATACAAGCCGGGCCCGCCAGCATCTGGCGCTACATGGATCTTCTTCCCATTCCAAAAGGGTTTACGCCGGATCTTCCGGTGGGCTACACGCCGCTGGTGCGCGCTAAACAGCTGGGGAAGCGCATCGGTGCGGGCGACCTCCATGTCAAGAACGATGCGGTGTGCTTTCCGACGCTGAGCTTTAAGGACCGCGTAGTAGCGGTGGCGCTCGCGAACGCGCAAGCGTTTGGGTTTGACGTGGTGGGGTGCTCGTCTACAGGGAACCTGGCGAACAGTGTGGCGGCGCAGGCGGCGCGTCTGGGGTTGAAGGCGTGCATCTTGATCCCGGCGGACCTGGAGCCGGCGAAGATTGTGGCGACGCAGGTGTATGGGGCGCGGCTGGTGCGCATCGACGGCAACTACGACCACGTGAACCGGCTGTGTACGTTGATCGCGGACGAGTATGGTTGGGGGTTGGTGAATGTGAACCTGCGGCCGTACTACGCCGAGGGGTCGAAGACGGTGGGGTATGAGATTGCCGAACAGCTGGGGTGGCGGTTGCCGGACAACGTGGTGGTGCCGATGGCGGGCGGGTCGTTGATTCGCAAAATCCGCAAGGCATTCAAAGAACTAGCAACGTTAGGTTTGGTGGAGGATAAGCCGGTCCGCTTCTTTGGGGCGCAGGCGACGGGGTGCTCGCCGATTGCGCATGCGGTGAAGCAGGGTTGGGACTACATCGAACCGCAACGGCCGAACACGATTGCGCGATCGCTCGCGATCGGCAACCCGGCGGATGGGCCGGCGGCGGCGAAGATGATTGCGGCGTGCGGCGGCTATGCCGAGGATGTGAGCGACGTGGAGGTTGTCTCTGGGATCCAGGAGCTGGCCGAGACGGAAGGCATCTTTACGGAGACAGCGGGCGGTGTAACCACGGCGGTGGCGGCGCGTCTCTATGCAGACGGACGCATCGGGCGCAACGAGACGACGGTGGTTTGCATCACGGGCAACGGGCTGAAGACGACCGATGTGCTTGCAGGGCGTTTCGATGCGGCGACGCCGGTGCGGCCGCGGCTGGCGGACTTCGACGCGTACATCCGCGCAACGGACGGCGGACTGGTGAAGCCGCGTGTGGTGGAAGAAGAACTGGTGTTGGCGGGAGGCGTGCAGTGAGCGTGAAGGTGGTGTTGCCGACGGCGTTGGCGCGGCATACGGATGGGCAGAAAAGCTTCGCCTCGGAAGCCTCAAACTTGCAGACCTTGTTGAGTGAGATCGATGCACGCTACCCGGCGCTGGCGCAAAATTTGCGCGACGACGCGGGCAAGCTGCGGCGCTTCATCAACGTGTATATCAACGATGAAGACATCCGGTTTCTTGGCGGGGAGACGCACCCGTTTGCGGATGGGGATGAGGTGATGCTGATTCCGAGTATTGCGGGTGGGTGTGACTAACACAGCGATCGATTGGGGACGGGTTTCATGCCAGGGTGCAGGGTGGATTCGGGAGTCGGCCATAAGTTCATTTTGGATCGAAGTGGACGGATACTGGCCGAGCTGAACCAGCTTCGATTTTGTAGGTCGCTTCTACTTCACCCAAGCCCCCGCAGGTTTTACAATCTGCTCCTTCCTTTTGCACTCCACTCTTGAAATGCAAGGTCTCCGGGTGCAAGGCCCAACACCTTTCTGTGAAATTGGCGCCAGGCGGAATGACTTTGCGAACGGCTGCGAAGACGGGCGAGAAATTCACTTCGTGCGGGCCCTTACGATCAAACCACCAGTAGCCATCTGCGCATCCTCCACCGTTCCCAGCGCCGGGGTCATAGGAGCTAAGGATGGCTTCTGGCCCTTTGCCATAGATGGCGGCCTTGCTCATTTGGTAGAGACCGCCCATGTCATCGTGAACGGCGTAGATGTCGATGTATTGATCGCCGAAAGGGGCAGCGACGAGCAAATCCTTCCAGACGCCCGGCGGCTCGCCAAGGGTGGCCCAACCTGCGGCGATAACCTCTGGCCCCGGGTGAATGTAAGTCATCACCTGAACGATTCTCAATCCAGAGATTTCGCCGATCGTTTCGATCTTTTGCTGAGTCGAGTAGTCCCGAGCCGTGATCGTATGTCCATGAGGCGTGCTACGCCCCAGCATTAGATCGCCGTCGGTATCACCACGTAGTGGGTCGTGGGTCCACCACTCCAGCGAGTGGGGTACAGGGTTGTGCAGGCTTCGACCCTTTTTGGTCTGTAGTACCTCTTTCAGTTGCCGACCACTCGCTGTGTCCCGGAGAAGAACGCAACCGACGGTAATCGTCAGCAGGCTTGGAACGATCTTCATAACTTCCTCGCTTGAGGTCCTGGTTTCTAGATTTGCACAAGGCAAAACATACAGCGCGATCAGCCCTCCGGGAAGGTTTCGCCCGCCATCTCTTCTCCCTTCGCCCAAAGCGCTTTGGCGCGTTCGGGATCGACAGCGTAAGACCGAACTCCGGTTTTTGCGGCAGGATCATCAATCATCTGGGCGACGCTGCAATCTTCGCAGTAGTTGCCCCCTATTGCTTGGGCGGGCGCAACGCATGCCGCCCACACCGAGGTCGCCGCACCTTGGGGTACGGTCTTCCAGGTGTACGCCGCTATGGCTGCCTCTTTGGCTTCACCAAGTGCGTCAATCATGACCTTCACTGTTTCCGTCTGTATGGCTCCTGGATGCACAACCGTGCCGCGGATGCCCTTGGACTTATATCTTCGATCGAACTCGACGGCGAAGAGAATGGTTGCCGTCTTGGAGCGTGCGTAGGCGATGTACTCGTTGTAGGGTGTCTCGTTGAAGTTGGGATCTTCTAGGCTCACGTCGGCGCGGCGATGACCTGCGGACGAGACCATCACTAAGCGTCCACCAGACTTCAGCAGACTGGCCAAGCGGTTGACTAGAACGAAGTGCCCGAGGTAATTCGTCGCAAACTGAGCTTCGAAGCCGTCGACGGTCCGTTGCTTTGCACCTGCCATGAGACCGGCATTGGCTATGATCACGTCGAAGGGTTCACCAGCGGAGAGGAGCGAGTCAGCGCAACGCCGGACATTCGCGAGTGACGCCAAGTCGAGCTCGGTGAGCTCCAGACTTCCTCCAAAAGCAGCTTGTGCACGGACATGCTCGGTTGCGGTTTGCGCCTTTGCTAAGTCGCGTGCGGTGCCGACTACTTTCGCGCCGCGCGCAACGAGCGCTCGCGCAGTCTCGACACCGATGCCGGCCGAAACACCGGTCACTAACACACGCCAGCCTTGCAGATCGACGCCTGAAAGCACGTCCTCTGTCGTAGATGTTGCACCAAACTGAACGTTCATCATCACACCGCCAATCGGGGAATCGTGACCACTGTGTTCAGCTTAGGTGATGATGAGCAAAGCGCAGTGAGGCGACTAGTTGAGGCAATAGCTGTCTAGCCGACGGCAGGCTTCCGCCAGTTCTTCGTCGCGTTTGACGAGGGTCGGGTTGACCTCGAATTTGCGGGTGATGGTGAAGGTCTGCCCACTTCAGTAGCGCAGGTCGGCAAGCTCCTGGAAGTCGATATAGCCCTGGGAGCCTTCGAGGGGGATGCGGCCGAGGCCGAGCGTCTTGAGATCGCCGTCTTGGTAGCGGAAATACGAGTTCGTGTCGTAAATAACGAAGATGTTGCGGATGCCCATGGTTTGGTAGTCGGCAAGCTTGGCGAGGATGCGGGTGAAGCGGTCCTCGGGCGACATGATTTCGAAGACGGCCACGGGGGGTACGGTTAGCACCTGCTCGATCGGGAGGTTCATATCCATCACGGCCACATCGGGGACACGGATGCGGGTCGGCGAGGCGCGGGTGCGCTGTTCTGGCCTTGCACGGAGGCTCCATTCCTTCGCGTGCATGCGGAACCAGGCCAGCAGGGCATCCTGCCAGCTGTTGTGATCGAACTCTCCCATGGGGCGCTCCTCGATGGTGCCGTCGATGTAATCGGCGTCGGGTTCAAAGTCGGTTTGCCGGTATTCCTCGAGGGAAAGCAAGGGAGTTGTCGCTGCTGCCATAGCGGACCTCGTAGAGCTGTGTTCGTGGTGTTTGCGCCTGATGCACAGCTTACGCTTGACTGCGTAGGGAGGGGAACGCAGATCCCTTCGGGGATGACAAAAAGGGGTGTGCGTTAGTCAGGCCTGTAGCTTTTCAAACGGCTACAAGCTTCGGCTAGCTCCTTGTCGCGCTTAGCGAAGCAGAAGCGTAGCAGGGTGTCGCCTTGGTTGGCTCCTTGTGTGTCCGTAAGGAAGAACGCGGAGCCGGCTACGGCGGCCAGGCCGGTGTCGGCGAGGAGCTTGCGGGCTTTGGTCTTGGCGTCTGCGCCGGGGATGCGGGTGACGTCGGCGAGGACGTAGTAGGCGCCGGTGGGGATGTGTGGGATGAGGCCCGCGTGGGTGAGGGCGGCGCAGAAGGTGTTGCGTTTGCGCTCGTAGTCGGCGGTAAGGGCGTGGTAGAAGGACGGCGGAAGTTGGTTGAGACCCGCCGCGGCGCCGTGTTGTAGCGGGGCGGGCGCGCAGACAAAGGTGAGGTCGTGGAAGTAGCCGATGGCGGGCGTCCAGCGGGGGTCGGCGGTGAGATAGCCGAGACGCCAGCCGGTGATCGAGAAGACCTTGCTGAAGCCGGA
>CAXTLD010000049.1:0-29074 GCA_964245045.1 uncultured Acidobacteriaceae bacterium
CAATACCTGCGTGCTGAACCAGGAGGTGGGGTCGTGGCTGCTGCTGGGGGTGGTGGTGACCTCGCTTACGTTGGCGGACGAGGCTGCGCCGGCGGTTGCCGCGGACCGCTGTGGAACATGCACACGCTGCATCGACGCCTGCCCTACCGACGCGTTGCATGAGTCGGGGATGGCCGGCGCGCCGCGGCTGATGGATGCGACGCGCTGCATATCGTACCTGACGATCGAAAAAAAGGGAGCGATCGACCCGGAGCTGATGGAGGGCATGGGGCGGCAGGTATTTGGGTGCGACATCTGCCAGGATGTGTGCCCGTGGAACCGGCGTGCGCCGGTGGGCGGATCGGGGATGCTGCAGCCGCGGCCGGCGCTCGTGAATCCGTCGCTGGCGTGGCTGGGCGCGATGGACGGGCCGGCGTTCAACCGTTGGTTTCGCGGGTCGCCGCTGGAGCGGACGCGGCGTAAGCGGGTGCTGCGCAATGTGGCGATTGCCATGGGCAACAGCCGCGATGGCGGGTATCGCGAGCAGCTGACGGTGTGGGCGGGTGGCGAGGATGCTGTGTTGGCCGAGGCGGCGCGGTGGGCGCTGGGACGGTTGAACAACATCGGCGCTGGGGCGGCTTCGGGCGTCTTAGAGTAAGGACATGGCTCAGGAGACACAAACCGCAGTCGAGGACGCCACGCAGGAGACTGCAAGCGCGAAGGGGGCACCCGAGGCCGGCGGCGAGGGCGTGAAGACGAGCCTGGCCTCTGCGGGGGCGCGGCACGTGGACCGCGCGGCGACGTGGCAGCAGGTGAAGGCGCTGGCGCACTACATGGCCAAGACCGAGGTGCATACGTATGCCTTCAGCGTGGCCGCGCAGGTGGTGCTCTCGCTGTTTCCGTTCATTGTGCTGCTCTTGACGATCTGTCGCCGGGTGTTCCATTCGAGCGCGATGGCCGATGTGGTGGGCGAGATGATCGCCAACTTCCTGCCCAGCGATCAGCAGTGGGTGATGGGCAAGATGCAACGGCTGGCGCTGGCGCACACGCATGTGAAGGTGATCTCCGTAGTGACGCTGCTGATCACGGTTACGGGTGTGTTTTTGCCGCTGGAGGTGGCACTGAACAGCGTGTGGGGCGTGAAGAAGAATCGCAATTACCTGCACAACCAGGTGGTGTCGATCGGCCTTGCGCTCGGCGTGGCGCTGCTAGCGATGGCCTCCGTCGCGATGTCGACGGCGCAGCGGACGGTGCTGGGCGTGCTTTTTCTTGGGCACACGGACAATATCGTGTTTACGTTCATCGGTCGCATCTTTTTGCAGCTGCTTGGCTTGGTGGCCAGTGTGGGGCTCTTCTTCCTGATCTACTGGGGGCTGCCGAATCGCAAGATTCCGGCGCGTGCGGTGTTGCCGACCGCCGTGGTGATGGGTGTGCTTTGGACGGTGGCGAAGTACATCTACATCCTGGTCCTGCCGTTGCTGGATTTCGGATCGGTGTACGGACCGTTCCAGACATCGGTGGCCTTGATCACGTGGGCGTTCATCTCCGGGTTGTTGCTGCTGGCCGGGGCGTATGTGACGGCGACGCGGCATGCACTGCGCGAGACGCAGGTGGCAGACCTGAAGGCCGAAGCCGGGGGCTGAGCACGGCGGGCCGACTTCGTTTAGTGAAGATGGAAGGCAAGCGTAACGATGTCGTTTGGCTGCGGGCCGGCGGGTAGCAAAGTGAACAGGGTGGGTTTGCCGGCCTCGATGCGAATGACGGCGACGTCGGCCGATTCGGAGTCGGCGGCCAGAAGCAGGTGCTCATCGGCGGAGAGCGCCAGGGCGTCGGGGTGGGAGCCGGTGCGTACGCTGGCCTCGATGCGCCCGTCGTCGATGCTGTAGAGGCTGACGGAGTCGGCGCCGAAGTCCGAGACCCAGAGTGTGGCGTCGTCGCGACTGACCACGGCGCGCGAGGGCTGCATGACGCCGGCGTAGGTGTTGGACACCTCGTTGGTCCAAGTGGAGATCTCTGACAGGCTGTTGCTGCCGAAGTTGGTGACGAAGACTTCTCCGCCGTCGTTTTTGACGGCGAGATGCGTGGGTGTTTGACCGACATCGAGCAGCGCGAGGAGGTGGTCTTGCAGAAGACTGGCGTCCTGTTTGCCGCGCCAGGACTTGGCTCCAGCCGCTAGCCAGAGCGCCATAACCTGATGCGATCCGGAGCAAGCGATGAACGCTTTGGTGGAGTCCGGCAGGATGGCGACGTCGGTGGCGCCGGGGCATCCCGGAAACGTGCTCCGGAGGCGTAGCGGGTGGTCCGTGGAAGGGTCAACGGCGAAGATGGAGACGCTGCCTGCGGTGCGATTGCTGACCACCACGGAGCGGTTGTCCGGGGAAACCTTGGCGAGGCCGGGGCCCTCGCCTGTGGCAACCGCACCGATCTCGCGACGCTGCTGCAGGTCGAGCACGGAGACCGAGTTGGAGCCGGCGTTGGCGACGTAGGCACGACGGCCCTCCGCATCGACGCTGATGAAGTAGGGTGCGTGGTGAACGCCGATAGTGTGCACGACCCGATTCTCCTGGGCGTCGATGACGGAGACGGAGTCGCTGCCGGTGTTGACGGCGTAGACCTCGCGGCGTTGCGGGTTGGCCGCCAAGCCGGTGGGCTGACGACCGACCTGCAGGGTGTGGTCCTGACGCATGTTTACGAGATCGAGCACGGTCACGGTGCCGGACGCGCCATCGGTGACGTAGGCGTATTCGCGGTAGTCCGCGGGAAAGCTCGGAAAGTGGTTGCGATGGCAACTAGAAAGGAGGCTCAGACCGACGGCGAGCGAGCCAAGCTGGAGGGCTCGAGCGCCAGCCCGGGCCAGGCCGGCAATCGATAGAAAGGGAAGGGGCGAGCAGAGAGACACTGGATCGAGTGTATGAGGGGGGAAGGCGTGGCAGCAACGCGGAAGGTGAGCGCGTGCGCAACCTTACGGAGTCCCCTGGGTTTACTTCTTTGACCCGGCAGTCATAACGACCTCCGGGGTCATGCTTAACTCCTCGGAACAACGGAGTTCAGGGTTCGAGATCGATCTGAACTCCGTTGCCTTTTCGCTAGGGGTGGCGACGGGTACGCTGCCAAGCGGTGAAGAGCCAACCCGCGTAGCCGAACTGCAGCAGCCACACGGCGCAGTAGGCGTAGACGAGGTGACGCTCGCCGAGCGTTTGGAACGGGATGTGCGGCATTAGCTGACCTCGGTGAGCGTTGTTAGGGGTGTGTTCAGGGAATCGGCGCTGAGGAAGGCGAGAGCCTGGGCGGCGGCGTGGCGCTGACGGCGGCGCTCCAGTGCATAGCGCCAGCCAAGCAACAGAGCTCCCCACATGCCCCAGGCGATCATGTTCCAGAGCAGGGCGGGGCGCATGCTCGCGTCCAGGCCGGAGCCTTCGCCGCCGCCGAAGACGGGGGCCGGATGTTGCGTGCGCCACCAGCGGATAGACATGAAGCAGATGGGAACATCGATGGCCGCAAAGACGCCAAGTACGGCGGAAAGCAGCCCCGGCTGCCCGCCACCCGGCAGCGCGGCGCCACCACCAGCGAAGCCACGCACGAGCAGGTAGCTCACGTACAGGAGCCACAGGAGGAGATACGTGGTCATGCGGGCGTCCCAGGCCCACCAGATGCCCCACGCGGCGCGGCCCCAGAGTGTGCCGGTAGCCAGGCCGACCGTGGCGTACAGGACCGTAAGCTCGCCGGTGGCGACGGCAAAGGCGTCAGCCACCATGGCGCGCGGCGGGTTGCGGTTGCGCCAGTAAAGGTACCCAAAGCAGGCGGCGCAGTTCAGGTAAGGGAACACGAAACTCAGGATGGTGTGCGGCAGGTGGTAGAAGAAGACCCGGTACAGGTTGCCCATGGTCGCTTCGGTGGGGGCGGTCATGGCCTTGTTAAAGGCGATGACCAACGCCGCCGCGGTGAGCGCGAACCATACCAGGCCGAGCAGGGGAGCCTTGCCGCGAGTTGTTTCCGGGGTATCCACAGCTTTATTTTACGTTGCCGACGCGTTCGCAGGAGCGACTGGCGGAAGGGTTCTTTTCGCGTGCTGAAGGGCTTAGTCGGCGTGCAGGATGACCTCGAAAAGCAGGACGGAGGCAGTGGTGAACAGGATGTCGTAGGCGATCAGCACCCTGATCCAGAGGCCAGTGTCGTACTCGCCGGTGAGGACGTTGGTGGTGGCCTGGATGACGGCCAACAACGCCGGCATGGCGATGGGGCACAGGACCAGCGGGAGCAGAAGTTCGCGATTGCGGGTGCGCAGGCTCAGGGCGGCAAAGAAGGTCCCGTTCGACACCAGAGCCCAGGTGCCCAGGGGAACGATGAGCAGGAGCGTGCGGGTCTGGCCGAGCGGATGGAGGTTGTAGAAGATGGCGAAGACCGGCGCGAGGATGATTTCCACAACGGAAACAAAGCTAAAGTTTGCCAGCGCTTTGCCGATAAAGAGAGCAGAGGCCGGTGCAGGGGAGAGCCGGTGCGCATCGAGCACGCCGTTGCGTAGCTCGCGCGTCCAGGAGCCGTTCAGGGCGGTGATGGACGCAAACAACACGCCTACCCAAAGCAGGCCGCCGGCGATCTGGCGGGCGGTGGTTGGGTACGCCGCTGGATCGAAGGCAAGGGAGAACACGACGACGATGAGCAGCGCGAAAAAGAGCATGCCGTTGATGCCTTCGCGGTTGCGCCACTCCAACTGCAGATCTTTACGGAGGTGCGCGAAGACGTGCCGAGCGTAGGTCATGGGTGGGCTGCCGGTCCTTTGCTGAGGTCGGCGAGTTGGATCGAGGTTTGGGCGGCTGTCGCGCGGAGGTAATCGACAGGGGAGAGAAGGAGTTGAAGGCCGCGTTGGCCGGCGGAGACGGAGATGGTGTCAAAGAGCTCGATGGTCTCGTCGGCAAAGACGGGGAAGGGCTTCCGTGCGGCGAGTACGGTGACCCCGCCACGGACGTAGCCGGTGAGCGGCTCGACGTCTTTGAGGGGCGTGAGCTCGGCTCGGCGAAGCGAGGCGACGGCGGCGAGCTTCTTGAGGTCGAGCTCGGCGTTGCCGGGAACGACGGCGAAGAGGTGTGTGTTGTCGGACGTCCGGACCAGCAGGGTTTTGAAGACCTGTTCCGGCGGCATGTCGATTTTATGAGCGACGGAGACTGCGGTCAGGTCTTCGGGGTTGACCTCGTACGCCCGTAGCTCGTAGCGGATACCTAGCGAATCGAGGAATCGGGCGGCGTTGGTCTTGTGCAGGTGCGTGGTGTCCTTCATGCGGGCGTCTCGATGAGGGCTGCGGTTGAGGGCGCGTTCGAGATTTCGCTGGAAGCGGTGAGGCGGCCCTCGCGCAAGGTCAGCGTGTGTTGGGTGAGCGGACGGGCGAGTTCGGCCTGGTGGGTCGTGAGGAGGAGCGTTCGTGGAAGGCCATCGGAGGAGGGTTGCTGCAGGAAGCGGCGCAGGCGGTGGATCATGGCCGCGACGGAGGCGGTGTCGAGGTTGGAAAAAGGCTCATCCAGCAGAAGGAGGTCTGGGTCGGTGAGCAGCACACGGGCGAGCGAGGCGCGCTGGCGCATGCCTTGCGAGTACTCGCCCACGTAGCGAGGGTTGGCGGGGTCAAGCGCGACGTCGGTGAGCGCGGTGGCGACCTGCTGCCTGCGCTCGCCCGCCGCAAGTCCGGGACGATGCAGGCCGAGGAAGTACGCGAGGTTCTCCGCAGCGGTGAGCTCGTCGTAGAGCGTGGTGCTGTGGCTCATGTAAGCAAGGCGTCCGCGCAGAGCTGCGGGGGGTTGACCAAAGATGCGCACCTCGCCGTAGTTGGGCCGCACGAGGCCGGCCAGCAGCTTGAGCAGGGTGGATTTGCCCGAGCCGTTGGGCCCCAGCAGCATGACGCTGGAGCCGGCGGGCAGAGCCAGCGAGACATCGCGCAAAGCGACGAAGCTCGCGTAGAGCTTGGAAAGGCGATGCAGCCCAATCGCGGGTGGGCCGGTAGCGCTGCGGTCGGGTGTGGAGGTGGGAACCATGAGTGCAAGAGGGCTGCGGGACGCGACCGCGGCTCCATGCGAGTATAGAAGCCTGTATGGGAAGGTGGACCGAAGCCGGTGAGGATGCAGTTATTGTGGCAGCGAGCGGTTGCCGTTGCGGTGTGTGGCCTGGGTGTGAGCGGCAGCGTGAGTGTGGCGCAGACCCTGTCTGCAGCGGATCAACAGCTGGCGCGCGAGATCTTTCAGCAGCTGATTACAACCGACACAACCCACTCGACCGGGAGCACACGGCTGGCAGCGGAGGCGATGCGGGATCGGCTGTTGAAGGCTGGCTTTTCGGCCGGAGACATGGAGGTGGTCGGGCCTCGCAACGAGCGTCTGAACTTGGTGGTGCGCTACCGGGCGGCAAAGGCTTCGGCGCAGAAGCCGGTCCTGTTTATCTGTCACCTGGATGTGGTGGAAGCCAAGCGTTCGGATTGGACGCTGGCTCCGTTTCAGCTCACGGAGCAGGACGGCTTCTTCTACGGACGCGGGACCCAGGACGTGAAGGACGGGGATGCGGCGTTGGTAACGAGCCTGCTTCTGCTGAAGCGGTCTGGGTACGTGCCCAAGCGCGACATCATCGTTGCACTTACGGCGGATGAGGAGGGTGGGCCGGACAACGGAGTCGCTTGGCTGCTCAAGAATCGGCCTGATCTTGTGAATGCAGGCGTGGTGATCAACCCGGACGCGGGTGGGGTCGAGCTGAAGGATGGTCACTCGGCGGAGATGGACGTAGAGGCCACGGAAAAGCTGTACGCGGACTTTCAGTTGGTGGCCACGAGTGCGGGTGGGCATAGCTCGCTGCCGCGCCGCGATAACCCGATCTATGAGGTAAGCGACGCGCTGGGACGCCTGGACAAACAGCCGTTCCCCGCTGAGCTGAATGAGGTGACCAGGGCCTACTTGAGCGGCCAAGCTAAAACAGCCGCGCCGGAACAGCGAGCCCTGATCGAGCGAGTCTTGGCCAAGCCTATGGATGCGACTGCGGCAGAGGCGTTGTCCGATGACCCCCGGATGAACGCGACGTTGCGCACGACTTGTGTGGCGACGATGATCGGGGGTGGCCATGCCCCGAACGCGTTGCCGGGCTCGGCCACGGCTAATGTGAACTGCCGCATCCTGCCTGGGCATCCGCCGGAGGAGGTACGTCAGCAGCTGATTGCGGTGTTTGCCGACCGGAAGCTGACCGTGAACTACGTCGACAATGGCGGCGCGGTGTTCCCCTCGGCACCAACGGTGGGCGCGATGGCGCCGCCGCCGATGCGCGAAGATGTGCTCGGGCCGTTGCGGCGAGTGAGTGCGGCGGAATATGGGTCGATTCCCGTGGTGCCGATTATGGAAACAGGTGCGAGTGACTCCATTTACACCCTGGCAGCCGGGATCCCCAGCTATGGCATTTCGGGGATGGGCATTGACGAAGGAGACGAGCGGGCACACGGACGCGACGAGCGCATCCGTGTGCCCGCGTTCTACCGCGGCGTGGAGTTTCAGTGGCGACTTATGCAGGCCCTGGGCGACGAGTAGGCTTGCGCTGTTATTGGGTCAAGGAGGCTGTCGATTTCAGCGGTGCGGTGTTGCCGGTGGGTGCCTGGCCGGGCTTGGCGGGAGCGTATTTGCTGGCGCACTTGGCTTGCAGCTGGGTGGCGTGGAACACGTTGTCGCGACCGTAGGTGCCGATGGCAAGAGCCTGGGCGTCGTCCTTGAAGGTATCGGGCGGCGGCTCGCTGCCTTGGTATTCGACCGGGATCGTCTTTCCCAGCTCGACAAGTACGAACTTGGCTTGCGGGCCGTTGCGTTGAATGGATCCGGGCTCGACGTTGCCGGCCACGCGGAGGTTGCGGGTGTACGCCTTGTTGCCCATGGCTTGCAGTTCGGCAATGGTGACGTAATAGCTTTTCGCACGGCTGGCGCCGGAGATGGCGAGCCAAGCGATGGTTCCGACGATGATCACCGTGGCAAGGGTGAACTTGAATTGAGTTTGACGAGATTGCAGCATCGACACCAGTTTACTCGCCGGGCCTGGAAGGTGCATCCGTCGCCGGGCGACTGACCAGGCCGCGCGCTTTCGGGGCTACGTGGCCTTGCGCTGGAAGGCAGTCTTCTTTCCTGTGAAGGAACTCTTCGCGCGAAAGGTGGCATTGGACGCCGAGGCGATGGGTTTGCCGCCGGATTGTTTCTGGGCAGCCTTTTCGAGCGCGGCCTGAATTTTTTGCTGGGCTGGGCTAAGACCTGTCTTGCGGGCGGGACCTACGGGTTTTGTAGCAGGTTCTGGCTTCGGTTCAGCTGGATCGGACATCTGTAAATTGTATTACGGAGCATCGGAGGCGTGTCGCGCGCGGGAACGGGAGTCTTGTCGTCTCGTTCGTTCGCCAGTGGATAGGTCCGCAGTGGCGTCGCACCTCGCGGACCTGAGCATTGCTATCTGGTTCCACATACGAGATACTGCATGTAGGTTCGCTGCGAACGCCCCATGTAGGATTTGGGTGGGCGCAACCGGTAGTGACGCGCTCAGATTACTCGATTGGGCGGGAGTAGTTCAGTGGCAGAACGTCAGCTTCCCAAGCTGAATGTCGCCGGTTCGATCCCGGTCTCCCGCTCCAAAGTCACCGACCCGCATACAGCATGCGCAAGTGGAAATGAAAAGCCGCGCCTGAAGCGCGGCTTTTACTGTATGTGCTGGATGTTACTTGTGGGTGCTGGGCTGAACCTCTGCAGTCTGCGTGATCTTTTGCTGGCTGGGCAGCTTGTGTTCCTCGAGCGCCAGGGCTTCGGGCATGTAGGTCAGCGCTTTTTGAACTTGTGGGTCCCATTGTTTTTCCACCTTGTTGCCGGCAGTTTGCCCGAAGGTGGAGGTGAACAGGTTGGCCTTGATTGACATCTTGATCCAGTCCAGGTTGTCGTTGAAATCCTTCTCCGAAATTTCGACCTTTTGATCTTTCAAAAAGGTCTTGAAGTCACCGAGTAAGGCGTCATCAACGGTAAGGTCCCGGCTCACGTTGTGGCTGGCGAGGTAGTGCTTCGTGAAGTTGAAGAACGCATAGTGCTGAAGCAGGGTGTCCTCGGTGCGATTGTCTTTGATCTCGGGAATCTTCTCGTCTGGCGTGATGCCGCCGCCACCGTACACGGTGCGTCCGGAGTCGGTGAGCTTGACCTCTTTGTTGGAGGTGTTGGCCGGCGCGGCGTCGTTACGGACGTAGTAGTAGTCGTAGAGCGAAACGCCGTTATAGTTACGCTGAATGAGCCTACCCGAGGGCGTGTAGTAGTGGTAGGTCGTCAGGGCCAGGCCGGTATTTTCAGAGATCGGGAAGACCGTCTGGACAAGTCCCTTGCCGAAAGTCGTTTCCCCGACAATAAGGGCGCGGTCGTGATCCTGGAGCGCGCCGGAGACGATCTCAGCGGCGGAGGCCGTATTGCGATTTACGAGCACAACGACGGGGTACTTGAGGTCGGAGCCTTTGGGTGCACGGTAGATCTGGTCCTGGAACGCGCGGCCATGCTGGGAGACGACGACCTGGCCTTTTTGGAGGAACTTGTCGGAGACCTCGACGGCCTCGTTCAACAGACCGCCGGGGTTGCCGCGTAGGTCGATGAGCAGCCCTTGGAGGTTGGGGCCGAAGTTGTCGAGGGCGTCCTGGAGTTCGCGCGAAGTGGTTTCCATGAAACCGTTGATGTGGACGTAGCCGATACCGGGCTTGATCAAAAAGGCCAAGTCCACTGAATAGCGTGGAATTTCGTCGCGGACGAGATCAAACGTTAGCGGCTTGGGTGAACCCTCACGGCCCATGGTTACGATGACGTGCGTGCCGCGAGGCCCTTTGAGCAGGCCTGCGACGGCGGTCGAGTCCAGAGTCTCTGTGCTCTTGCCGTCGACGGACAGAATGACGTCACCCGGGCGGATACCGGCCTTGAACGACGGTGTGCCCTCGAAAGGGGCGAGCACGATGATCTTTCCATTTTGGGGTTGGATCGACATCCCCACGCCGTAGTAGTGGCCGGACTGGTCTTCGCGCATCTGCGCGTAGGCCTTGGGGTCATAAAAGTTGCTATGCGGGTCAAGCACATGGAGCATGCCCGGGATGGCACCGTCGTATATGGCCTTATCGGTCTTTTCGGTGTTGAGCTTATCGGCGTAGTTCTTTTCCACTAACGAATACACATCCGCGAAGGAGCGCATGGAATTGCGCAGCGTGGATTCATCCGAGGCGGACTGCGCGGCGACTTTGTTGCCGATCACCGAGCCGGCGAGGCCACATACAGAAAGAAAGACCGTGGCCGAAAACAGTGCGCGGCGTGTAGGGGAGACCATCGTGACCGGGGACCTCGGGAGGGCGTTTTGATATACAGGTCGCCCCTCTTTGTTGGACGGAGTATAGCATTCGCAGGTAGCTGGGACCGATGTCCTATTTTGAGACGCGACCGGCATCGGGGGACCATTTTGGGAACCGATTCATTTTGGGAACACCGCGATCGTTTGCGGGTCGGCAAAACCTGCGACGTGACGGGCAATGAGTCGTAGAATAGAGGTGCGGATGACGGTTCGTGCGTCGGTACGGTCCAAGTCGCAGGAGAGCCGGCACGGACTGGCCGGGCTCGCGGAGACAAGGTGCAGCGGATGAACGTTGGGCGGCGCACAGGCGCGCTGGTGGTGATGGTTGCGGCGGCAGCTGCGGCAAGTGGAAGCAAGCCGATGTGTGCGCAGGTCGGTTCCGGGGAAGGCTCCGGGGCGCCGCGGCCCAACTTCACGCTGCCGGGCGGTGGGTTCAACTCGGCACAAATTCCTGCTCTGCCGCCGGCGAAGCCGATCACCTCGAACGGCGTGGTGGTGGAGGACGTGATTGCGCGTGTGAATGACCAGGTCATCACGCGAACGGAGTTTGAGCGCGCCGAAGAAGGACTGGTGCAGGAGGCCAAGCAGGAGAATTGGTCTTCTGCGGAGCTGGCCAACAAACAGCACACGCTGCTGCGCGACATGATCGATCAGCAGTTGCTACTGTCCAAGGGCAAGGAACTGGGAGTAAACGGCGACGCGGAAGTAACGCGGCAACTGGACGAGATACGCAAGCGTGCGAATTTGCCGGACATGGAGTCGCTGGAGAAGGCCGCCGGAGAGCAGGGTGTCTCCTACGAAGACTTCAAGCAGAATATTCGCAACCAAGTTATCACGCAGCAGGTGGTGCGGGAAGAGGTAGGCCGTCGTTTGAGCCCTACCCCCAGCCAAGAGCAAACCTACTTCCAGACCCACGCGAAGGACTTCGAGCAGCCGGAACAGGTGCATCTGAGCGAGATTTTGGTGCCGACGCCGGACAACGCCACCGACGCACAGATTGCCCAGGCGCAAGGCAAGGCCGATACGTTAGAGGCAAAGCTGAAGGCCGGAGCCAATTTTGGGGACTTGGCCAAGACCGGTTCCGGTGGGCCGACGGCCTCAGCAGGTGGGGACCTCGGCGATTTCAAGCGCGGTACGCTGGGCGACGTACTGGAAAAAGCGACCTTCGATCTGCCGGTGGGAGGGTACACACAGCCGATCAGGACGCGGCAGGGCTTTGTGATTCTGAAGGTGGACAGTCATCAGCAAGCAGGAACGCCGCCGTTGTCGGCCATTGAGCCTCAGGTGCAAGAAGCGCTCTATATGAATCAGCTGCAGCCGGCGCTACGGGCCTACCTAACGCGCGCGCGCCAGGATGCCTATGTTGAGATCAAGCCCGGTTTTACCGACGTAGGATCTGAAGGCGCGGACAGCCGAACGACGTTCACCACCTACACGCCACCGCCGGTGAAGAAGAAGATCGTTAAGAAGCAACAGGCAGAGCAGCAGAAGGCAGAAAAAGCCGAGCAGCAGCTTGCGGCAGCGCGAGAGAAGGTGGCGGAGCGGCAGCAGGCGAAGGCGGTGAGGAACGGCGCACCCGCAGGCGGGGCGCAGGCTGTGAGTCTGTCGCAAAAGCCGAAGAAGATAAAGCGCGAAAAGGTGCGGCTGGGGCAGGCACCGCGGAATGCTCTGCCGAACGGGTCGGCAGAGACTACGGCCGTCGTGCCATCCCTGGGGGCCGCGGCCGAGGGCACCGGGGATGTGACCAAGACGCCGGCCCCGGGAGCCGCGATCGCTTCGGCTACGCAGTCGGTGACGAGCATCTCCACCGGTACGAGCGCGGAAGGGGACAATCCACTGGAGGTACAAGCGGACGCGCCCGAGCGGAAGACCCGTTTCTCCTCGCGGCAGAGCGAGAGTGACGAAAAGAAAGCGCAGACAAACCTGGCAAAGGCTGAGGTGAAGTCCACGAAGCGGCCTGAGAAGGCCACCTCCACCGAGACAGCGGATGAAAAGGTGCAAGGTGGGCCTTTGGGTCTGAAGGATCCCGCGACGGGCAAGAAGCCAAAGCACGCCAAACGCGACAAGGACCAGCCGAAGGAGCGGTTACAGGAGAAACCGAAGGCGGCCACACCGGCCCCGATCGAGGTAGCCCCAACGGTGAACCCGACGCTGGGTACGAGTGCCATGGGTAGCAACCCCATCCGTCCCGCGTCGGGTACATCGGATCAGACGACACTTCCACCGGCGAGCGCCGCGCCGGCGAACGCGCCGCCGCAGGGACAACCAATCCCGGCTGTGACGGGAACGCGGCCCAATGCGCCAACTACCACGGTTCCGCAACCGCAGTAGCTTTCAAGGTGTAGCAAGGGAACGATGAAGAGCTTCTTTGTCGCGGACGCGCCGCGCTTTGATAACGAGGTTGTGACGAGCTACTTCTGCCTCGCGTCCCTGAGTGTGCGCGAGAAGAAAGGCGGCGCACAGTACCTTGCGTTGGTGCTCGCCGACAAGACCGGGCAGATCGAGGCACGGATGTGGGAGGAGTTTGCCGACGCCGTTCGCGAATGCAGCGAGGGATGTTACGTCAAAGTCCAGGGGCAGATTTCAAAATACCAGGGCAAGTTTCAGATAACGTTGGTGCGGTTGCGGTCGGCGGGAGAGAGCGAGGTCGACGCGACGGATTTTGTGCCCGTTTCGCGATTCGATATCGCCGAGATGGATCGCGAGCTACGGGGCTACGTTGCGGAGCTTCAGAACCCCTGGTTGCAACGGCTTGTGTTGCGTTTCCTGGACGACCCCACGATTGGACCGGCGTTTCGGACGGCGCCTGCGGCCAAGAAGCTGCACCATGCCTGGTTGGGCGGTCTGCTGGAACATGTGCTGCATCTGGTGCGCGTGTGCCGGGCAGTGGCTCCCTTTTATCCTGAGGTGGATCCGGACCTGTTGATGACTGGGGCCATGCTGCACGACATCGGCAAGGTGCGCGAGTTGAGCTGGCGTAACTCGTTCGACTACACCCTAGAGGGCCAGCTTGTAGGGCATATCTCGATCGCGCAACGGTTATTGAGTGAGCAGATTGCGCTGTTGGACGCAGAAGCTGAGGGTGGACAGGGCACCCGCGAGCAATTCCCCGAACCCCTGCGGATACTACTGGAGCATATGCTGCTGGCGCACCATGGCAGGCTGGAGTTTGGTTCGCCCAAGTTGCCTATGACACCGGAGGCGTTGCTGCTGAGTGCGTTGGATGACCTGGAAGCCAAGTTCCAGACCGTGCGCGGGGAGTTTGCGGCGGCACTGGCCGTAGGACGAGGCGCTGAGCGACCGACCGAGTGGGTCCGCTCCATGGAGCGAAACCTGTTCGACTCAGCGCGGTACTTACGGCAGTGGAAGGGCGCAGATCAGCCCCAGGCTTCGGAAGAGCCAGCAGAGGACACCCCAACCGTAGACGCGGCGGTGCCGAACTTCACGCTTCGGCTGGCCGAGTCTTAGCGTGACTGGCACCCGTGAGCGAGCCGATATAATCGAAAACTTATGCTAAGGTTTTCGACGGCCGGGGAAAGCCACGGCGAAGCCCTGGTAGCCCTGGTGAGCGGGCTTCCCGCAGGTGTTCCATTTGATCAGGCGTTTCTGGATCATGAACTTTGGCGGCGGCAGCAGGGGTATGGCCGTGGTGGACGCATGCGCATCGAGCAGGACCGGGCGCATGTGTTGTCCGGCGTGCGCCATGGCAAGACGATCGGATCGCCGGTCGCGATGACGTTGGAAAATCGGGACTGGAAGAACTGGGAGGAGCTCCTGCCCGTGGGGGCGGGCGAGCCCGAGAAGCACAAGGTGGTGTCGAGTCCGCGGCCCGGACATGCGGATCTCGCGGGCACCCTAAAGTATGACTTCAAGGATGCTCGCTATGTACTTGAACGTGCAAGCGCGCGCGAGTCGGCTGCCCGAGTGGCCTGTGGGGCGTTTGCCAAGATGCTGCTTCGCGAGTTGGGCATCGAGGTAGCGGCTCACGTGGTACGTGTGGGTGGGGTTGCGCTGGAGCGTGAGGTGAGTTGGGCGGAGATCGCCGCCCTTGCAGAAAGAACTGAAGTTTTTCTGGCTTGTGCCGATAAGAATACTGAGACCCGCATGCGGGCGGAGGTGGACACGGCATTGCGAACGGGCGACACGGTGGGCGGTGTGTTTGAGGTGGTGGTGCACGGGTTGCCGCCGGGAATCGGCACCCATGTGAACTGGGACGAGCGACTGGATGGTCTGTTGGCGCAGTCGTTGATGAGCCTACAGGCGGTCAAAGCGGTGGAACTGGGCCGTGGCGTGACGGCGGCGAGTGCGGCGGGGTCCGTTGTTCACGATGCGATTGGGTATGCGCCCCCCGTGAATGGTGAGGGGGTAGAAGAAGAAGGCGCGGCGGCGTTCACGAGGTTCCGGCGGGAGCGCAACAACGCCGGCGGCGTTGAGGGCGGGATGTCGAACGGCGAGGATGTGGTGGTGCGAGGGTATCTGAAGCCGATCTCGACGTTGCGGCGTCCGTTGGGCTCGGTCTCGTTTGCTACGCGGGAGGACACCAAGGCATCGTATGAGCGATCGGATGTGTGCGTGGTACCGGCGGCCGGCGTAGCCGGAGAGGCGATGGTGGCGCTCACTGTTGCGCGACTGGTGTTGGAGAAGTTCGGGGGTGACTCCCTGCGAGAGCTGCAGCGTAACTTCGAGGGTTACCGCGAGCAGATCAGAGCATTTTGATGCGGAGTGTATTGGCAGCTATGGTGGAGAGCCCGCAACGAGTTCAACGGATTTACGAGGTCGTGAAGTACCCAGACGCGGTGCTGATGCGGGAGGCGGCTCCGGTCACCACGTTCGACCGCGAGCTGGTGGAGTTGGTTGAGGACATGTTCGAGAGCATGTATGCCGCGCAGGGAATCGGGTTGGCGGCGCCGCAGATTGCGGTCGCGAAGCAGATTACAACGATCGATATCAGCTTCAAGAAGGATCCGGCGGCGAAGCTTGTTCTGATCAATCCAAAGGTCGTGGAGCGGCGTGGCGAGGTGTACGAGGAAGAGGGCTGCCTGAGCTTGCCGGAAATTCGGGAAAAGGTGAAGCGCGCGGCCAGTGTCAAGGTGCGGGCGCAGAATGTGCGCGGCGAGTGGTTTGAGGTAGACGGGGAGGAGTTGCTCGCGAGAGCCATGCAGCATGAGATCGATCACCTGCACGGCGTTTTGTTTATCGATCATCTGAGCCGGCTGAAGAGGGATCTGGTGGCGCGGCGCATTCGCAAGCTGATCAAGAACGGTGAATGGTGAGCGGGTTGCGGGGCGTAGGCCGGTGAGACTTGTATTTTGCGGAACGCCGGAGTTTGCAGTGCCGACGCTCAGGGCCGTGCTCGACGTAGGGCACGAGGTGGCGTTGGTAATGACGCAGCCGGACCGACCAGCCGGGCGCAAGTTGGAGTTGCAGGCGCCCGCCGTGAAAGTGCTTGCGCTGGGGCGAGGTTTGCCGGTGCTGCAGCCGGAGCGCCTCAAGCGTGATGAGGACCTGCGTACGCGGTTAGAGCAGATTGCGCCAGACGCGATCTTGGTGGTGGCTTACGGACGCCTTATCCCGGACTGGATGTTGGCGTTGCCGCGGTTCGGCAATCTGAACCTGCATGGGTCTTTGTTACCGAAGTATCGTGGGGCGGCGCCGATCCAGTGGGCGGTGGCGAACGGGGAGACCGAGACGGGCGTGACGACGATGCGGCTGGACGCCGGTTTAGACACGGGCGATGTGCTGCTGGAACACAGGGTGCCGATCGAGCCGGAGACGATGGCCGTGGCGTTGTTTCCGGTGCTGGCGGAGTTGGGATCGGCGTTGATGGTGAAGACATTGGCCGGTTTGGAAGCGGGGACGATTAGGGCCAAGACGCAGGATCATACGGCAGCGACGTTGGCGCCGATCCTGACCCGCGAGGATGGGCTGATGCGGCCAGGCGAGCATACAGCGCGGCAGGTCTTTGACCGATGGCGGGGCTTTTATCCGTGGCCCGGGGCGTTTGCGAGCTTTCGCGACAAGCGCTTTCTGGTACACCGTATGCGTGTGGC
This sequence comes from uncultured Acidobacteriaceae bacterium, assembly GCA_964245045.1. Classification (GTDB taxonomy): domain Bacteria; phylum Acidobacteriota; class Terriglobia; order Terriglobales; family Acidobacteriaceae; genus Granulicella. Next base: position 16,380 of record CAXTLD010000049.1, read on the forward strand.
GGACGGGGTGGGGGAGGATACGCTGGATGCTGGGGAGCTGCGCCGGGATGGGGATGTGTTGCTGCTAGGAGCGAGTTCGGGGACGGCTCTGGTGTTCGACGAGGTGCAAATCGAGGGCAAGGCGCGGATGACCGGGGCCGCGTTTGCGCGCAGTTTTCAGCTGCGGGCGGGGGAACGGCTTGCCTGAGAGGAGGGAGGTACGGCGGCCAGGGCCTCCGGTCAAGCCACAGCCAGTGAGCCCGTCGCGGGCGGCGGCATTTGAGTTGTTGGAGCGGATTGGGGCGACCTCGGCGCACAGTGACGATCTGCTGCATGGGCCGAGGCTGGCCGGGATGTCGCAGGTTGATCGAGACCTAACGACGGCGCTGGTGTTGGGCGTGTTGCGGTCGCAGATCGCCTTGGATGCGCGACTTCGGCCGCTGTTCAGCCGCCCGGATGTGTTGCTGGCCGAGCCGGTTGCCCTTGCCTTACGGTTGGGTGCGTTTCAGTTGCTGCATATGGATCGCATTCCGGTCCACGCGGCCGTAAACGAGAGCGTGGAGCTGGTGCGCGCGGCCGGGCACGCCCACGCTGCGGGTATGGTGAACGCTGTGTTGCGCAAGCTGGTGGGAGCGGGACCGAGTCGTCGCTCTCTTGTGGAGACAACGGCGGCGATGGCGGATCGTCTGGGGCACCCGTTGTGGTTGGTGGAGCGATGGGTAAGGCAGTATGGGCGCGGCGCAGCGGAGGCGATCTGCGCCTTTGACCAGCAGGAACCTGGGTGCGCTACGGTCTTCAGCCAAGACGCAGAAGGGGCCAGGCTGCCGGTCATGGATGCGGGTTCGCGACTGGTGGCTGAGCTGGCTGCGCTTCTCGCGCGACCTGGTGGTCGGGTTTGGGACTGTTGTGCTGCCCCTGGCGGCAAAACGATGGTGCTGGCGTCGCGTCTGCCCGAGGCGGAGATGCTGGCGACGGACGCCAGCGCCGTGCGGCTGGAGCGATTGCGGCAGCGGTTTGGCCGGGAACTGCCTGACCGGCGGGTGGACTTTGAGGTGGCCGACGCGGCGGCGTTGCCGGCACGGTTAGGGGAGTTCGACTTCGTTCTGTGCGATGTGCCTTGCAGCGGGACGGGGACGCTGGCTCGCAATCCGGAGATCCGACATCGGTTACGTCCTCAGGATCTGCCACGGCAGGCGGAGCGGCAGACGCGTCTGCTGGAAGGGGCACTGGGGCGATTGCGGCCCGGTGGCCGATTGGTGTATTCGACGTGCTCGCTGGAGCGCGAAGAGTGCGAGATGGTTGTGACTACGGTGTTGGGGAAGGCTGCCGGGGTTCGCCCTGTGCCGATTCCGCCTGTCCTGGAGGAGCTTCGAGTTCGTGGTCGGTTGCTTGCCGATGACACGGAGGTGAGCCGGTGGGTTGCGGGTGACTGTCTGCGGACGTTGCCAGGGGCCGGGTTTGTGGGGGATGGCTTCTTTGCGGCGGTGCTGGAGCGTGCGTAGGCGTGCGACGCCGTCTCCAGCTACTGGGAAGCGGTTTGGGGCGGGGTGACGACGGTTGCGGTTGCGGGCGGGGTGGTGCTGTTGGAGCTGGAGCGGTAGAAGTATAGGCGCAGGGTCTCGCCGTTGAGGCCGCGATGACCGGCTTCGGGCGACTGTGAGAGCACCGGGCCGACCGGGGTTACAGGGCCTGCAGGGGCTGGCGGCGTGAGACCAGAGGCGTCAGCTGGGGCAGCAGCGGGCGTTGCCGGGATGCCGCCGATGGTTGCCACGCGGAGGCCGAGGGCTATGGCCTGGTGGTTGGCGGTGCTGTAGCTAAGGCCGACGAACGAGGGCATGACAAAGGCGTTGGTGGCGTCCTGCGCAACGGAGCTGAGCAGGAGATTGACGCGCGGCTGATCGACACCGGCGTTGGGCGGCGGGGTTTGGGCGAGCACCATGTCCGGGTCACCGGGGGCGTCCAGGTGAATCTGGCTGCCCAGGTCGAGCTGGTTGCGGCGCAGGTCCATGGTGGCCTGGCGGACGGGCTCACCGACCACGTTGGGGATGGTGACCTGCTGCGGACCGAGGCTGACGGTGACGCGCACCTGCCAGCCTTTGCGGACTGCGGAGCCGGGCGCCGGGGCCTGGGAGAGGACGCGACCGGCGGGGACGGTGGTGGAGTAGAACTGGTTTTGGATGTTGAGATCGAGGCCGTTGTGGAGAGCGGCGTCCGAGGCCTCCTGGACGGTGAGGCCAGAGAGGTTCGGGATGGGGACCTCGCCGGCGTGGAGCGCGAGGCGGAGCGTGATGCCGCCGGCGAGGACCATGACAAAGAGCATGGCGAGCGCGCCGAAGGCGATGCGGAGGTAACGGAGCATGGCTGGTTCAGGATACTAGGGGTGGCTCGTTGTTGGTGCTCAGTGCCTGGGGTGTACCGACCTATGCCGCTTGAGCTGCCGCACCCGCGTGTGCGAGCGGACGCAGGGCGAGTGGACGAATTTGGGGCTGCTCGAGAGCTTTAGCGCGGGCCTATAGCCCGCACCCCGTAGCGTGAGCGTACCTGGGGCTTCGCCCCAGGCTAGGGTAGCTCGCGCCATCAGCGCGAACACTGCCGAGCACGCAAGCAGTCTGCCCACCTACATGGACACTGTGAAGTTGAAGATTCGATAGCCCAATGCCTTGTCTCGTGCGTGGAACAGGGTGCGTAACCTCGGAGCAGGCAGCTCACCGGATGAATCACCTGTACTGATCGTCAAGCACCGGGCACTGAGCACTTGGCACTTGGCACTGTGGACTTGGCATTGAGCACTGAGGACTTTGCACTGAGCACTGCTGTCAGCGGCGGTTGTCGGTGGCGGGTTCTGGGTGGATGAGGACGCGGCTGACGTTGGGGTGTTGGAGGCGGAACTCGCTTTCGAGGTCGGTGATGACCTCGTGGACGCGGGACATGGGTAGGTCGTCGGCGAGGGTGCAGTGGCAGTTGACCTGGACGGTGAGGGCGGCGCCGCCGTGGCCGCGGGTGACGGTGATCTCGTGGACGTCGAGGATTTCGGGAAACGTGCGTGCTGTGGCGCGGAGCTGGGCTTCGAGGCTGGCGGTGGCGCCGACCTCGGCGCTGGGCGCGATGGTTTCGCCTTCGCTCTCGATGTGGGTGAGCAGAGTGGCGATGCCGGGAACCTCGCGGCGGATGGAGCCTTCGAGGCGGGTGACGACCTCGTGCGCCTGTCGGAGCGACATGGTTTCGGGCACTTCTAGGTGCTGCTCGACGGCGAGGCGGCCGTCGCGGTCCTGCACGCTGACGTCGTGGACGGAGAGGTTGGACTGGGCGGCGACGGCGCGGATGCGCTCGAAGACGCTTTCGCCGAGGGTGGCCAGGGGGGTGGTATGGATGACGACGTCGGCGCCGGGGAGGGTCCGCTGGACGGCTTCGGTGGCGGCGGCGGTGATCTGCTCAGCGCGTTGGAAGGTGAGGTTGCGAGGGAGACCGAGGGTGAGGTCGACGAAGTAGTTGGAACCGGAGCGGCGGACGCGGATGCGCTCGGCCTTGAGGATGTCGGGGATGGCCTGGAGGTCGCGGACGAGTTGGCCGCGGATTTCGGTGCGGACCTCGGGCGGGGTGGCGTCGAGGAGGGAGTCGAGGGTGCGGCGGGCGAGTTGGGCGGCGACGGCGAGGATGATGGCCGTCACGAGCAGGGCGGCGATGGGATCGGCGAGCTCAAGGGCAGAGACGCCGAGGCGCTGGCCGATGAGGCTGGCGAGGAGGCCGAGCAGGACGGCGGAGGCCGACCAAATGTCGGTGCTGAAGTGGGCGGCATCGGCGGCCAGGGCCTCGCTGCGCTGCTCTTGGGCGACGCGGCGGAGGGTGCGCGAGCGGGTGAGGTCGACGGCGATGGAGAGCAGCAATACGAGGAAGGGCCAGACTGAGTAGTGCAAGGTGAGGCTGGAGCGATGAAGGATGCGTGCGATGGCCTGCCAGGCGACCCAGAGGGCGGAGCCGGTCATGAGCAGGATCTCGACGCCGGCGGAGACGTTTTCGAGCTTGCCGTGACCGTAGTTGTGTTCCTCGTCGGCGGGTCGGTCGGAGACGCGGACGGTGAACAGGGTAAGTGTGGCGGCGAGGAGGTCGATGCCGGAGTGCGCGGCCTCGGAGAGCATGCCGAGTGAGCCGGTGAACAGGCCTGTTACGAGCTTCAGCAGGGTGATGCCGAGGGCCGCGAGGACGGAGTTGAGGGCAGCGGAGGTTTTGGCGCTGCGACGGGCGGCGCTTGGCTCGAGGGAGGCGTGCGTTGCGGAGAGGCCAGCCATGAGAATTTAGATTAGCTGAGGTTGGTGCTGCGCGTTGGCTGAGCTTGGCCGCTGTGCGTTAGCTGAAGTTGGCGACAGTTAGCTCGGTGCGAGAAAATGGGTTAGATTCACTCGTCCAAATAAGCAGATGCAGTAGAGAGCACAAATCATCATCACCAAAGCTGCGATGCCCAGCACTAAAGATAACCTAGACAAGGATTTGTCTACAGACGCACCTTTTTCAGCTTTTTGTGAGTAGTCAGGGACAGACTCTTCGGCGATACCTATAGCTTTGCTCAACAAGAAGAATCGAGCGGTTGCTATCCAGTAGAGAGTGCCCTCCGTCATGTACTCGGTAGCGATCGCCGCGACGACCTGTGCTAAGCCGGCAAGCACTATCGATACCATTAGGAACTTCCAGGCCAGGAACAAATAGCCAACACCCCCATCCCCGACGGTATGACCGCGAAAAGCAGTTGCTGCTGTTAGTGACAAGGTGAGTACGCCTGCGCCAAGTATTACCAATTTGTCCCAAAGCCCTATGTACAGCTTCTTAACTTCCAGCAGCTTTGATCCAGCCCCTTCCATGAGGCTAGCAATTTTCTCAAACTCTGGGACAGCCTTCCGAACGAGCTCTTCGGGTTCCATGCGGCCTATTGTACGAATAGCGGTTCGATTCCTCATCTCGCGGAAGTGGCCAAGTGGCAGCTCGGCCAATATCAGTGGGGCATCTAGGCTGGACAACTAGCAAACTGCGGCGCTGCCCTAGCGCTTGGTGGCGCGATAAAGGCCGGCAGCGTGAAAAAGGTAGCCCTTCCATAGTGGGTCCGAGAGGCCGGCCTCGGTGAGCATGCGCAACATCTGTGGCGGCCGTGGGAAGCGCGCAACCGAGGCTGGGAGGTAGCGGTAGGCGGCGCGCTGACCCGAGAGCAGGCCGCCGATGAGCGGCAGGAGGCGATGGAAGTAGGTGTTGTAGACGAGGGCGTTGAGGCCGGTGGGCTGGTTGGCTTCCAGGATGCCGAGCTGGCCGCCGGGGCGGAGGACGCGGGCGATCTCGGTGAGGGCGGCGGTGTAGTTGGGGAGGTTGCGGAAGCCGAAGGCGGCGGTGACCAGGTCGAGGCTGTTGTCGGCGAAGGGGAGGTGCATGGCGTCGGCTTCGAGCCAGCGAACGTTGGCGTTGCGGTACTTCGAGTGGGCGCGGGCGAGCATCTCGGGGGAGAAGTCGAGGCCCGTGATGGGCGCGGCGCCTGCGGGGCTTCGGGGTCGTAGGGCGAGCAGGGCGGCGGTCTGGTCTCCGGTGCCGCAGCAGAGGTCGACGATTTGGGCTTCGGGCCGGGCGAGCGTGGGAGCGAAGGCTTTCGCGGTGCGACGCCACCAGAGGCGGTCGAGGCCGAAGGAGAGGAGGTGGTTGAGGCGGTCGTAGGTGGGGGCGATGGTGTTGAACAGGGTGCGGACGTTGGTTGCGGCGGCGGCCTCGGTGGTTTCGCCGGTGGGACGGGCGCCGGGGTTGATGAGGGGGTCGGTCATGAGGCGGCGCTTTGCGTTGGCTCCGGTTGGCGCTGCGCGTTGGCGCTGTTCGTTGGCGGTGGCGGTCCGGACGGTTGGGCGGCGCGGCAGATGAGGGTTGCGGCGTCAAGGAGTTCGGCCTCGCTGACGTCGTGAACGACCGTGGCGTCGCCGAGGCCGATAGGAAGGATGAAGGAGCGGGTGCCGCCGCGGTTCTTCTTGTCCTTGGCGGTGAGGGCGACGAGATGGGTGGGTTCGGCGGTGAACGGGTGGAGGGAGGCGTAGGTCGCGACGAGGTTGCGGATGCGGGTAGCTTCGGTGGGGGTGAGGGTTTGGCGGTTCCCGGCGAGGTGGACGGCGGCGAGCATGCCCCAGGCGACGGCCTCGCCGTGAAGAAGCTTCGTGTAGCCGGTGGCGGCCTCGATGGCGTGGCCGAGGGTGTGGCCGAGGTTGAGGATCATGCGGAGATTGCCCTCGCGCTCGTCCGCGGCGACGACCTCGGCCTTTATGCGGACCGAAGCCGCGATCACGTGGGCGAGAGCTTCAGGGTCGCCGTTGAGGATGGCGGGGGCATTGGTTTCGAGGAAGCTGAAGAGGTTTGGGTCGCGGATGATGGCGGCTTTGATGCCTTCCTGGAGGCCGGCGCGGAGTTCGCGTGGGGGGAGGGTGGCGAGGGTGGCGATGTCGGCGAAGACGGCGAGCGGGTGGTGAAAGGCGCCGATGAGGTTTTTGCCAACGGCGAGGTTGGCGCCGGTCTTGCCGCCGACGGCGCTGTCGATCTGGGCGAGCGCGGTGGTGGGGATCTGGACGTAGCGGACGCCGCGCATGTAAACGGCGGCGAGGAAGCCGGTGAGGTCGCCGAGGACGCCGCCGCCGAGGGCGAGGAGGAGGCTGTCGCGATCTGCGCCGAGGTGGGCGAGTTCTTCGGCGAGGCGGTCGATGGTGGCCAGGCGCTTGTGGCTCTCGCCGGGGGGAACGAGGAGGATTTCCGGGCGGTGGGGGAACCCGTTGAGGAGGGCGTCACCCCAAAGGGCGAGGATCTCGGGCGAAGTGACGACGAAGGTGCGGAGAGTGCCGGCGGTGACGCGGCCTCCGAGCAGGGTGTCCAGGCGTTGGCCGACCTCGGGGAGGAGGTTGTGGCCGATCGTCACGGAGTACGCGGCGCTAGGGGTGAGGACCGGGATGGAGTGGACGATGGTGGCCATTTGTGCGGCGGTGTACCCCCTCCCCCCTTGTTTTGCGCAAAGTATTCGAAGTAGAGACTTTAGCTTCGGACCTCGGGATTGGGTGGTGATGAGGTGCCGAGCTTCACTTAGCTCTGCGGGTTGCTCTGATGTGAGGCTAGCAGGTTGCGGGGTAAGTCTGCGCAGGGGGCGGGGGCGAGAGTTGGACCCGTTTTCCAGTTTGGGAAGGGATGGGGGTGGCCTTCCGCCCTAGCCGCGAGCTTGCGGTTCCGAGGAGGGGGCACCCGGGAACAGGAGCGAGGTGGCGACCGTGACGGTGAGCAGGGCGACGATGATGACGAGCGAAGTGAGGGGGCCTACTGCGATCCAGTGGGCGGCGAGCATCTTGAGGGCGGCGAAGCCGAGCAGCGCGGCGAGGCCGAAGTGCAGAAAGCGCAGGCGGGTAAGCAGGGCGGCGAGCAGGACGTACAGCGAGCGGAGGCCCATGACGGCCATGATGTTGGAGGTGTAGGCGAGAAAGGGGGTGCGGGTGATGGAAAGGACGGCGGGGATGGAGTCGAGGGCGAAGACGACGTCGGTGAACTCTACGGCGATGAGGGCGAGGAGGAGGACGGTGGGCATGAGCCGGCCGTGCGGATCGTCATCAGGGCGAGCGAGGAAGCTGGTTTGGCTGGGGCTGACGGGGTGAACGCGGGTGAGCCAGCGCAGCCAGGCTGGTTGGCGGTTCTCTGCTTCGGGCTTTTCCGGAAACAGGAGGCGGACGGCGGCGACGAGGAGAATGGCGCCGAAGACGTACTCGATCCAGCCGAAGTGCTCCAGCAAGCCGAGGCCGGCGGCGATGAAGACGCCGCGCAGGACGATGGCGCCGAGTACGCCCCAGAAGAGCACCTTTTGCTGGCGGCCTTCAGGGATGGCGAACGCACGGAACAGAAGAAGGAAGACGAAGAGGTTGTCGAGGGAGAGAGCTTCCTCGATGGCGTAGCCGGCAAGGTATTGCGTGGCGGCGGTGGCGTGGAGGGTGCGCCAGACGAAGGCGGCAAAGGCGAGCGAGGCGAACACCCAGAGGACCGTGGCGTAGAGGGCGCGGCGGTGCGGGTCGCGGACGCGCCGGGCCATCAGCCACTCGAGGGCAAGGAGGACGAGGAGGGCGGCGTGAAAACCGAGCCAATGGCTTAGCGGCGTCATGGTCGTTTGAGTTGGATGTGTGTGGCTGGTGCACGGCGCTGGTTTTCATGCAGGGGAGGGGTGTTTCTGCGCACGGGGACGGCAAGCTGTAGTAAAAGGCTGGGATGAAGCAAACGTTTTTGTTGACCTGCGCCGCGCTCCTGTTCACAGCTGCCGTTCTGCCGGCGCAGACAAGTTCAGCGTGTGGGACGACGCCCGGAGCAGTGAGCGCGACCGAGCCGATGCGCAACGGTGTGCTGGTGCATGCGGGTGAGATGGTGGAGCAGATCACGGCGCTGCGGGACGACGTGGTGCGGGTGCGGCTGTCGCGTACGCGCGTGTTGCCGGATGATGCGTCGTGGGCGGTGTTGCCCGGGGCGCGTACGGCGTCGGTGGCCGTGCAGCCGGTGAGCACGCAGGACGAGGTGGGGCTGCGCACCAAGGTGGGCCAGGTGAGCGTGCGCCGCAGCGATATGACGCTGACCGTGCGCGACGCCGCGGGCAAGCCAGTGCAGCGGCAGGCGCGCCCGGTGTGCTTTCGGGGGGCGGCATTTACGTTGACCAACGTGATGCCGGAGGATGAGCACTACTTTGGGCTGGGCGACAAGACGGGGCCGTTCGACCGGCGGGGGCAGGCGTTTTCGATGTGGAACACGGATGCCTACCGGTTTCAGGAGTCGACGGACCCGCTGTATAAGGACATTCCGTTCTTCATCACGTTTCGCGCGGGGCAGGCGAGCGGCGTGCTGCTGGACAACACGTGGCGGTCAGAGTTCAACTTTGGCCGGACGTCGGCGGACACGTACAGCTTTGGCGCGGTGGACGGGCCGATCGATATGTACCTGCTGCTCGGGCCCACGCCGCGGGCGGTGGTGGAGGCGTACGCCTGGCTGACTGGCTTGCCGCCGCTGCCGCCGAAGTGGGCGTTTGGGTATCAACAGTCCCGCTTCAGCTACACGCCGGCGGCGCGCTTGCTGGAAGTGGCCGAGCGGTTGCGGGCGGATCACATCCCGGCGGATGCGGTGTTTTTGGATATCGACTTCCAGGACCGCAATCGGCCGTTCTCGGTGAACAAGGAGGCGTTTCCGGATTTGGCCGGGACGGTGCGCCAGTTGAAGGCGATGCAGTTCCACACGGTCGCGATCGCGGATCTGCACGTCGCCAAGGCACCGGGGCAGGGCTACCTGCCGTACGACACGGGCTCCGCGGGCGACCACTTTGTTCACAACCCGGATGGCAGCGTCTTTTCTGGGGTGGTGTGGCCCGGGGCGAGCGTGTTTCCGGACTTTACGAAGGCGAGCTCGCGGGCGTGGTGGGGCACGTTGTTTCAGCCGCTGGTGGCTGACGGAATCGACGGCTTCTGGAACGATATGAATGAGCCGTCGGTGTTCAATACGCCGAACAAGACGATACCGGACAACGTGGTACACCGGATTGACGAGCCGGGGTTTGCCCCGCGCACGGCGACGCATGCGGAGATGCACAACGTGTACGGCATGGAGAACGCACGGGGCACGTATGAGGGGCTGCGCAGATTGCAGCCGAACCAACGACCGTTTGTGATTACACGGGCGAGCTACGCCGGCGGGCAGCGCTATGCGGTGACGTGGACGGGCGACGACTCCAGCACATGGAACCACCTGCGGCTGCAGAACTTTATGCTGAAGAACCTGGGGCTTTCCGGGTTCAGCTATGCGAGTGCGGATGTGGGCGGGTTTGCCGGGTCGCCGCCCATGGATCTGCTGACGCGCTGGCTTGAGGTGGCGGCGTTTGTGCCGATCGACCGTGACCACAGCGAAAAGGGGACCAACGACCAGGAGCCGTGGGTGGGCGGACCGGAGCAGGAGGCGATCCGGCGGCGATTCATCGAGGAGCGCTATCGGTTGATGCCGTACCTGTACACCGTGGCGGAGGAGACCAGCCGGACGGGCCTGCCGATGATGCGGCCGTTGTTTCTGGACTACCCGGAGGCGGCGTCGGACGGGCATCCGCTGGATATCGATCCGGGGAGCACGGGCGAGTTTCTGCTGGGGCACGATCTGTTGATCGCGCCTTCGCCGTATCCGGAGGAGCCGGACACGTATAACGTCGAGTTCCCGTCCGAGACGTGGTACGACTACTGGACCGGGGAGCTGATCCGGCCCACGGCGGCCAAGGCGGAGAACCCGGAGGCGAAGCTGCCCGGAACGCAGGCGCCGCGGATCTTGCTCACGACACAGGTGCGTCCGGCCTTGGAAACGCTGCCGGTGTATGTGCGCGGCGGGGCGATTGTGCCAGTGGCGCCGTTGACGCAGAGCACCTCCGAGACGCCCAAGGGACCGTTGACGCTACGGGTGTTTGAGGGACCGGACTGCCACGGGAGTGCGTACTTCGATGATGGCGAGAGCTATGCGTTTACCCATGGGCAGTACCTGCGGATGGAGTTCAGCTGCAGCGCCGGGCCAGACGGGCTGCAGGTGAAAATCGGGCCGCATGAGGGGCGGTACCCGGCCTGGTGGACAGGGATTCAGCTGGAAGTGCATAGCCGTAACCCGCTGGTGGGGACGGCGACCCGTGGCGGAAAAAAATTGTCTGCACGGGCTAATGGAAATGGCGTTTTGGTCGATATAGAGGATGACGGCAAAGGGCAGACGGTGGTGGTGCGGTAGGTCGGCTTGGGGATGGCCAGACGAGCCTCAGCGGCTAAAGCCGCTTGGGGCTGGGGTGGGATGGCACGGCTGAAGCCGTGCCCCTTCTGAGCGTGCGTTTGCCTGGGTGAAACGTGGGGCTGCTTAGTGCTGGTTGATGAGGTGGAGGAGGGAGAGGAAGATGTCGGCTGAGGCCTGGAGGCTTTGGGCGCTGAGCTTGTCGAGGGTGTCGCCCTCGTGGTGGTGGAAGGCCTCGGGGTCGGCTTCGGTGCCGTACTCGTAGCAGATGACGTCGAGGACGGGGACGTCGCGCAGCTTGAAGGGGATGTGGTCGTCGTCGATGGCCTGGCCTGTGGGGGAGAGGAAGCGTTCGTGGCCGGTCTGTTTGGCGGCGAGGGCGAGGTCCTGCTCGAGCCAGGGGGTGGAGTTTGCCTCGCGGTCGATGCGCATGTTCTTCCAGCCGATCATGTCGGCGAGGACGAAGGCCTTGATGTGCGGGAGGGTGCCGTCACCGGACCACTTGGCGGCGAGGTGACGTGTGCCGTAGAGCTGGTCGGACTGATTGGTCCAGTCGCCGGAGACGGACTCTTCGCCGTCGTCGAAGAGAAGGTAGACGCTGTAGCCGGTCGGCGGGTGGATGCGGAGGTACTCGCCGAGGGCGATGAGGAGGGCGGAGGTGCAGGCGCCGTCGTTGGCGCCGACGAAGTGGATGTCTTTGAGGTTGTAGTTGGTTTCGTAGTGGGAGGCGAGGACGATGACCCCGTCGCGCTTGCCGGGAAACTTGACCAGGAGGTTGTGCATGGTCTGAGGGCCGGCGGGGGTGTTGGCGACAAAGGTGTCGTCGACGAAGTTGCCGCGGGCGGCTTCGGGGGCGAAGTGGTCTTTAATGAAGCGTTCGGCGGCGGCGTGGCCGGGCGAGCCGTTGAAGCGTTTGGGAGCGACGGTGAGGAGCTGGGCGGTGAGCTGGAGGATGTGCTGGCCGGAGACGGTGGAAGCGGCTTGGGCTGGGGTGCGAACGGCAACAGCAACGGCAACAGCCAACGCGAAGGACGCCAAGGTGCGCCAAGGTTCGCGATGGCGGCGGTGGTTGGCGTGAGGTTGATTGCTGTGGCGGGCTCCATGCAGATTTGTCTTGGTAGGGTTGACCAAGGGTAGGGTCATGCGGCGGCCTTGAGTCTTTTGTTTTTGCGGTCGGGGTGGACCAAGAAGGCGACGCCCACGCCGATGAAGTAGAGGGCGAGCATAGGGGTAGCGAACAGGCACATGCCGATGGGATCGGGGGTGGGACAGATGACGGCGGCGATGAGGAAGATGGCTAGGACGGCGTAGCGGAAGTGGCGAAGGAGAAACTTGCCGTCGACGATGCCGAAGAGGGCGAGGAAGAAGATCAGGATCGGGAGCTCAAAGGTGACGCCGAGGCCGAGGATGACGGCGAGGAAGAAGCCGGTGTAGTCCTCGATGGTGATCATGTGGGAGAAGTTTTTGCCGAAGTCCTGGATGAGGACCTTCATCGCGCCGGGGAGCACGTAGCGGTAGCCGAACCAGGCGCCCGAAAGAAACAAGGTGACGGTGGCGGCCATGAAGGGCCAGACGTAGCGCTTCTCGTTGGCGTACATGCCCGGCGAGATGAACAGCCAGACCTGGTAGAGGATGAGGGGGCTGGCGAGGATGGCGCCGAAGACGGCGGAGGTTTTGATGACCAGGTTGAGCGCATCGGTGGGATGCGTCATGGTCATTTTGAGGCCGATGTCGAGCAGCGGCTGCTGGATGAGGTTGATGAGCCGGGCGTGAAAGGCGTAGGAGACCGCAAATCCCACGGCAAGGAAGCCGACGCACCAAAGCAGGCGTGTGCGGAGCTCTTCGAGGTGCTCCATGAGGCTCATGCCGGGGAGCTCGGCGCGTTCGTGAACGGAGGTGCGGGCGCGTTCGATGAGCTGTTCAGTCGGCATGGGCCACGCTTTCTGCGGGGG
>CAXTLD010000050.1:0-26917 GCA_964245045.1 uncultured Acidobacteriaceae bacterium
GATGGTGGGGTTGGTGGTGTTGCGGTGCGCGCTGTTGCTGACGATCGATAACTCGGAGCCGCGGTATGTCCTGGAGTGTTACCCGGTCGTGATCCTACTGGCGGCTACGACCTTTGTGGGACCAGAGCGCCCGCGTGTGAAGTCGCGCTGAACGCGTGGGCGCGGGATGATGACAGGGCAGCCAGTGGCGGTTGCGGGTTTTGTAGGGGGTTCTGGGAGGCCTCAGGTCTGCCCTGACAAAGCAGAACGGCCCAGCAAAAATGCTGAGCCGCTCAGTCACTGGTTGAGACCTATGCGCAATTGGTTTCGCGTAAAGGCCTCGGGTGAAGTAGAGATGCCGGGAGCCGTTATCCTGGCACTTGTTGCTTTGCTCGCCGCGCTTATCGGAGCTGCAGTGATGCTGCTTCGATAAGTTGATGTACCAACCGCCCGCCGAGTGTTCTGCACCCATTCGGTGGGCGCTTTCATCATTGCAGGTTTGGGAGGTCTGTCAAGATCACTTTAGTGCTGGACGACCGTAACGCCCTTGGTGGGTATCTTGTAGGGCGCGGTGTTGGGTTTGGTATTCAGGCGAATGTCGGTGTAGGTGGCGGTTTGGCGGTCGCCGGAGGGGGTCTCAAAGACCTGCTTGAGGCTGATGTCGCGCTTCGGGTCTAGCCAAAGCGTGACCTGCTTAAAGTTGTTGCGGGTTGCCGGGTCTTTGCTGACGAGAACGAGCTTTTCGATCTTTACGGGTTGGCCGCCTTCGGAGAGGGTCTCCGGACCGGCATCGGTGACGTTCCATGCCGAAGTGAGAGCTTGGCTGGTGCCGCCGAAGCCGAGGGCGAGATAGCCCTCCAGTGTGCTTCCGTTGGCGCCGGACCGGAAGACATCGACCTGCTTCTCCGCCGGGGTATACATCTCGAGCGTGCCGCCTGAAAAGTTGACGATGCGGGAAGGGGCGGCGGTGCCGGGCTGGTCTCCGGAGGAGGCAACCGTGGCGCCGAACTGGAGACCGTTGCCCGCACGTTCGATGTACATGGTGCCTTTTTCGACGGTGGTTTCCTTGACGACGCGCTCATAGTTGTCGCGCTCAACATTCGCGGTGGCGGATTGAAAGCGCTTGGCCGCGGCGTCCATTTGCGTGAACACAGCGGTGAGTTGTGGGGATTGGGCGAGCAGGTGTGGGGCGGTTGTGAGCCCGAGCGCGATCAGGGCTGTCGCGAGGCGGGTGGTCTGGAGCCTTCGGCTCCGCCGCGCTTCGCTCAGGATGTCAGCTTGAGGGCAAACAGCTGCGGCTTCGACGACAATGGCGTCGCGGCGGTGGCGGGGAAGGGTGCTGAGCATGCGGTGACTCCTAGATATTTGGACTTCAGCGAAGGACGGTGGCGTCGTAGGCAACGGTGCGGCCATGCGGGTCTTTCACCGGCTTGATCTGGGTGACCGTGGCGTCCGGAGCGATGTCGGTGACGGTCTCCGTGACGCGGGCGCGGAGGTCCTGATCGGTATGAACGTCCCGGAGGTCTTCCCCGCGGATCTCGTAGACGAAACGGCGTTGGGCGCCCTGGAAGCCGGCGGCGCGGACCAGGACCTCCGAGGAACGCGCGGGGATCTCGGGAATGGGGCGGTCATGGAAGTCGATGACGTGCGGTGCGATGAAAAGAAAAAGCAGAATCAGGGTCACCATCACGTCATAGTGGAAGCTGCCGCGCTCGTAGGTCCAAAAGATGTAGCGATGGAGCAGGTTGGGCTGATTATGACGCGTTCTGATGGCAGCGGCGGGCGCGTCGCGTTCCACCCCCGCGAGTGTGCGCGTCGGGGTGCCCGTTGGGCCCTGCGAATTGGCGAGTGGCTGGCTCAACGTGTGGCCTCCAGCGGGTCAAGCGGCCGGCCGAAGCGTTCCGGGGTGATGACAGTTTGGCCGCCCATGTACGGGATGAGGGCTTCGGGGATGCGGACCGAGCCGTCGGCCTGCTGGTAGTTTTCCAGGATGGCCAGGTAGGTGCGGCCGATGGCGAGCCCGGAGCCGTTGAGGGTGTGGACAAAGGCTGCTTTCTTGGCGCTGTCCGGGCGGTAGCGGATGTTGGCGCGACGGGCCTGGAAGTCGTGGAAGTTGGAGCAGGAACTGATCTCACGGAAGGTGTTCTGCCCGGGCAGCCAGACCTCGAGATCAAAGGTCTTGGCCGCCGAGAAACCCATGTCGCCGGTGCAGAGGAGCATGCGGCGGTACGGGAGGTGGAGGCGTTCGAGGACGGTTTCGGCGTGGCGAGTGAGGGCTTCGTGTTCCGCGGCGGAGTCCTCGGGGCGGGTGAACTTCACGAGCTCCACCTTCTGAAACTGGTGGTGGCGGATCATGCCGCGCATGTCCTTGCCGTAGGTGCCGGCTTCGGCGCGGAAGCAGGGGGTGCAGGCCGTCAGCGAGATCGGGCCTTGGCTGAGGTGGATGGTTTCGTCGCGGAAGAGGTTCGTGAGTGGGACCTCGGCGGTGGGGATGAGCCAGTGGTCGTTGTCGAGGAGCTCGCCGGTGTAGGGGCCACGGTCGTCGGCGTGGAACAGGTCGTCCGCAAATTTCGGGAGCTGACCGGTGCTGAATAGAGAGCGCGAGTTGACCAGCGCGGGGGGGAGGACCTCGACGTAACCGTGTTCGCGGGTTTGGAGGTCGAGCATGAACTGTGCAAGCGCGCGCTCCAAACGGGCGCCGGCCCCCACGTAGACGACAAAGCGGGTGCCGGAGATCTTGGCGGCGCGCTCGAAGTCCAGGATGCCGAGGGCTTCGCCGATCTCCCAATGCGGTTTGGGAGTGAAGGGCAACGTGGGGGGCTCGCCCCAGGTCTTTTGGCAGACATTGTCGTGCTCGGAGGTGCCGGGGGGGACGTCGTCGGCGGGGAGGTTGGGAAGGGCTTCGAGGAGGGTGCGAAGGCGATTGTTAAGGTCGGTGGCGGCGGTTTCCAGGGTCTCCGCGCGACTCTTGAGGGCGGTGGATTGCTCGCTGAGAGCGGTGGTGTCCGCGCCGGAGCGCTTCAACGGGCCAATCTGTTGGGAAAGGGCGTTGCGCTGTGCCTTCAGGGTTTCAAGCTCGGTGATGGCGGTGCGGCGTTCCCCGTCGAGGGTGGCAAAGCCCTGGAGCAGGGTGGGGTCCGTGCCACGGCGGCCCAGTTTTTCTTCGACGAGTGGCAGGTTTGCCCGCACGAACGCCAGGTCAAGCATGGGTTCTAGCCTACAGGGCTCAGGTTGCAGGGTCCAGCGGCGAAGGCGCCTGAGGAGGGTGCGGCAAGGTGTCGCGTTCAGAGCCGTGCGCGCAATCCGCGCATGAACGAAGCGCTTGCCCTTAACCGAGGTGGCCCGCGGAAAGGTAGGCAACAAACGCGATGAGCGCAGCCGCCAGGAACGCAATGTCGGACGTGTTCGTTGGCGAGCGGCGGATTGGGGACAAGGGACCGTTGCCGACGTGGGCGCGACCGTTTGCCCGCGAGCTTGAGACCAGCCGAAAATGACAAAGCCTGAGCCGTAAAGCCCAGGCACTGCCGGGTGTTTGGACCTCTTACGAAGGCTGCTGCGTGTTGTCACCGTTCTCGCTGTAAGGGCCATGGTGACGACTGTGGCGCATGGCCTTGAGTTGAGCCATCTGCTCGGGGTTGAGAACGGTGGTCATCTGCTGCTCGGCGGCTTGGTTGATGGAGCGCATCTGCTGATGGCGATCCTCCTCGGTGAGTTGCTGGTTGGTGTGCAGCGCCTGCATCTGCTGGTCGCGTTGGGCGAGGATGGGTTCGATCTTGGCGGTTTGGTCGGGGGTGAGGTTCAGCTTTTTGCTGAGCATCTCCGCCTGGCGCTGCGGGTTGGGCGCGTGGTGTGGATGGCCCTCGGTTGCGGGGGCTTGCTGCTGCTGCTGCGGTGCGTCGGTGGTCTGCTGGGCAAATCCTGCGCCGCAGGTCAAAGAGAGGGCGAGAGAAAGGGGGAGGATGATGCGTTTCATTGAGCCGCTCCTGCTAAGGTCTGCTGCATTCCGGATTGCAGCTATTGGGTTGAACACCGGTGGGGGAGGATGTTGCGGTGATAGAGGGCGGGCCAGAAACGCAGATTCCCTTCGGGAATGACAACAAAGGCAAAAGCCCCAGTTCCGAGAGGAAGTTGGGGCTTCGGGTTCCGAATCGAGCCAGGAGTCCGAGTTCAGCCTAAAGTTCCAGACGGCTGTCTTCGATTGCGCGGCGGACGTTACCTTCCGAGTTCTGGAGCCGGCGAACGGCCTCTATCTTGTCGACGTTGGCCTTGAGCATGACTACCGCGATGGGGATACTCTTGCCCGCCGACTTGATGGTGCGGATGGCGGTCTCACGGTCGATGTCGCACAGGCGCATCAGGACGCGGATGCCGCGTTCGACGAGCTTGGCGTTCTTCATGTGCACGTTGACCATGAGGTTGTCGTACACGTAGCCGAGCCGGGTCATGGCGCCGGTGGTGATCATGTTGGTGATCATCTTTTGGGCGGTGGCGGCCTTGAGGCGGGTGGCGCCGGCGATGACCTCCGGGCCGACCTCGGCGGCGATGGTGATGTCGGCGACCTGGGACAGATCGGAGTTGGCGTTACAGGTGATGGCGGCAGTTTTGGCGCCGCGGGCGCGGGCGTACTCAACGGCGCCCACCACATAGGGGGTGCGGCCCGAGGCGGAGATGCCGATGATCACGTCTTTGCGTGTGGGGCGGCGCTTAGCCACGTCGCGCTGCCCGATCTCGGGGCTGTCCTCGTTCACGTCCGAGGCGCTGGCCAGAGCCTTGGGGCCGCCGGCCATGAGGTACTGCACCTGTTGCGGGTCGGTGGAGAAGGTGGCGGGGCACTCGGAAGCGTCGAGCGAGGCAATGCGGCCGGAGGAGCCAGCGCCGACGTAGATGAGGCGGCCGCCGTCGCGCAGGGAGCGGGCGACCGTGTCGATGACCAGTGCGATCTCCGGCAAGGCTTTCTTCACCGCAGTAGCGACTTTAGCGTCCTCCTGCATGATGATGCGCGCGATCTCAAGGGCGGACTTGGTGTCCAGGCCGATGGAGGCGTCGTTCAACTTCTCCGTGGTGAGCGTTTGAAGATCGTGGAGGGAACGGCCTGCCAGGCGTTCATTTGCAGGAGCCGGAGGGGTCGTCAGAGTGGCCATTCGTCGGTAACCGTCTCAAGTCTACAGTATGCGTGCAGGAACGGAGTGCCCGAATCGTGGGAGTACGTAGCCCCGATCGGGTCATCCGCGTCTACTATTAACGATACGCCGCTTGCGCGGCTCCGACCTCCTTTCAAGCGATGCCAACGCCCTTTCAGGACAATAGGAAAGAAACGCCGCCCGTGCGAGACCCGCGGCCCAGCCTTGCCCAGCGCGCGTTGACCCTGCGCTCCTGGCTCGGGGACCTGTTTGTATCGCTGGTGGTGTCGCTGATCATCATCCTGTTTCTGTACCAACCGGTGCGCGTGGAAGGCACCAGCATGCTGCCCCGGTTGGAGGATCAGGATCGGCTGTTCATCAACAAGTTCGTGCTTCAGTTTGAAAAGATCCAGCGCGGCGACGTGGTGGTCTTCTACTACCCGCACGACCACTCCAAGAGCTACATTAAGCGGGTGATCGCGGTGCCGGGCGATCGCCTCTCGATCGACCACGGCGTGGTGTCGGTAAACGGCGTGCCGCAACATGAGCCCTACGTGCCGGAACGGTTCCAGGACGACCGCTCGCTGGCCGAAGAGGTGATTCCGTCGGGCGAGTACTTCGTGATGGGCGACCACCGGTCCATCTCCAGCGACAGCCGCGACTTCGGTCCGGTGCCCCGAGACCTGATCTATGGACGCGCGGCGTTTGTGTACTGGCCGGTGGATCAGGCGGGGGTGGTGAAGTAGTTGTTGGTTGTTCGTTCTTAGTTGTCCGTTCTCAGTAAGACTTGTGGGCGTTGTGTACCGCCTTCGGGTGAGTGCAGGCATACGGCCCTCCCGCGTATGGTTGATGGGTGGCAAAATCCTTTCGGGACCTTAGGGTCTGGCGGTTGTCGATGGACTTGACAATAGCCGTCTACCGCCTAACCGCGACCTTCCCGACACAGGAGAGGTACGGCCTGACCTCACAGATGCGCCGTGCCGCTGTTTCGATCAGCAGCAACATCGCGGAGGGTGCAGGTCGCGAAACCCGGGACGATTTCCGCCGGTTCATCATCCTGGCACGTGGAAGCAACTGCGAAATCCACACGCAGCTCCTGGTAGCCGCCGAACTCGGCTATTGTCCCAAACTGGAATTTCAGGAAGTGGAACGAGCAGTAGTCGAAGTAGCCAAAATGCTCAACGGCTTGGCGAAGTACTTACGCGTCAAGCCATCTGCGAAGCAACACTGACAACGGACAACCGACAACGAACAACGCTAATACTGCACAATCGCCGCAAACGTCGTCGGCACCAAGCTCGCGCCGCCGACGAGCGCGCCGTCGATCTCCTCCTGCGCCATGAGGCTGGCGATGTTGTCGGGGCGGACCGAGCCGCCGTAGAGAATGCGGGTGCTTTGGGCCGTGGCGTCGCCGCAGAGATGCCCGACTTCTTTGCGGATGAGGCGGTGGGCTTCGGCCGCGATCTCGGGGGACGCGGAGGAGCCCGTGCCGATGGCCCAGATGGGCTCGTAGGCGATCACCAGACGGCGAGCCTCAGTGGCAGAGATGTTGCGCAGGGCGGCGCGGATCTGCGCACTGAGCACCTCTTCGGTCTTGCCGTCTTCGCGTTCAGCCAGCAGCTCGCCCAAGCAGACGATCGGCGTGATGCCGTGGTTGATGGCGGCCTTCAGCTTCAGGTTCACGCGCTCGTAGCTTTCGCTGAAGTAGAGCCGCTGCTCGGAGTGACCGAGCAGGACGTGGCGACAACCCAGCGAGACCAGCATGGTGGGCGACGTTTGGCCGGTGTAGGGGCCTTCGTTGAGCCAGTGCATGTTTTGCGCGCCGGCGTGGACGTTGGTCCCGGCAACGGCGTCGAGCACATAGGCGAGCGAGCTCATCGTGGGCAGCACCAGGATCTCGTCGCGAGTGTGGCCCTCGACGAGCGGGAAGAAGGCGTCGAGAAATGCTAGCGACTCGCGCGGCGTTTTGTACATCTTCCAGTTGCCGGCGATGATGGGCTTGCGCATGGGTCTAAGCGGCTCCAGGGGGCGATGGGGATGGGACACCGCCCGCGTACATGGGGGCGCAACGCAAGCATACAGGGGACCTTCGCCGCCGCCGCGCTTGCCTCAAAGGCGCGCAGTGGCGGCAGATCAGCTGGGCTTGTCCGAGAGCGCCTCGACGCCGGGGAGGATCTTGCCTTCCAGGAACTCGAGGCTGGCGCCGCCGCCCGTGGAAATGTGCGAGACGCGGTCGGCGTAGCCCGAATTGTGGATCGCCGCCACGGAGTCGCCGCCGCCGACGATGGTGGTGGCCGTCGGGTTGCCGGCGAGCGCCTCCCCAATGGCATTCGTCCCGTGGGCGAAAGGCGCGAGTTCTGCGACGCCCATGGGACCGTTCCAGACGACGGTTGCGGCACCCGCGATCTCGGCGGCAAAGCGTTGGATCGTTGCCGGGCCGATGTCGAGCGCCATGAGGTCGGACGGGAACGGGCCGGCGCCGGCGAAGACCTCGGTGTGGGCGTTCGCGGCGAACTTGTCGGCGAGCACGTGGTCAATGGGGAGCAGCAGGCGCACGTTGCGCTCGGCTGCCTTCGCGAGCGCGGCTTTGGCAATCTCGATCTTGTCGGCTTCAACGAGGCTCTTGCCGGTGGTCTGGCCCTGCGCGTTCAGAAACGTGTACGCCATCGCGCCGCCGATGAGCAGGGCGTCGACCTTCTCGAGCAGGGCGTTGATGACCTCGATCTTGTCCGACACCTTGGCGCCGCCGATGATGGCGATAAAGGGGCGGCTGGGGTCGGTGATGGCTTTGCCGAGAAAGTTGAGTTCCTTTTCCATCAGCAGACCGGCGGCAGCCTGCCCGCCGCGCTGCTTCACGGCGTCGACCACACCTGTGGTGGAGGCGTGGGCCCGGTGCGCCGCGCCAAAGGCGTCGTCGACGTAGATGTCGCAGAGGTCTGCTAAATGGGCAGCAAAGGCGGGGTCGTTGGCCTCTTCTTCGGGATGGAAACGCAGATTTTCCAAAAGCAGGGTCTGCCCGGATTCGAGCTTCTCCGCGAGCTCTTCGGCGATCTCGCCCACGCAATCCGGCGAAAAGGCGACGTTCTCATGGGACCCCAAGACGTGGTCAAGGAGCTCACGCAGGCGCGTGGCCACAGGCCGCAGGCTCAGGCTGTCAACGCGCTTGCCTTTGGGCCGGCCGAGGTGCGCGGCGAGGATGACTTTAGCCTTGTGGCGCAGGGCGAATTCAAGCGTGGGCAGGGTCTCCCGAATGCGGGTGTCGTCGGTGATCAGACCGTCCTGAAGCGGGACGTTGAAGTCGACGCGGATGAGAACGCGCTTGTGCTGCAGGTCGAGGTCGCGGATGGAGAGCTTGGGCATCGGTATGAGGATAGCTGAGGTTGGTAGGAGTTGGTTCTGCAACGGTGTGTGAAGGGAGTACTTCCGAGAAGCCGACTTCGCAGGATTTGCTCCAACCTCGGCCCTCGGTGTACATGTGGAGTGCAGATATAGGAGCGTCCCGCGTTGGTGCCCTTTGTGATTTTGACCGGGGCTTCCGGAGTCGGGAAGACTTCAGTCGCACAGGCAATCGAAGACCTGGCTACAACAATCCTTGTGTACCAGGGAGACCGCATCGGGCTCCCCTCTGACGAAATCATGGCGGGGTACGGCCAAACCGATGAAGCTGGGGGGTCCACTCAGCGAGGTTTTGCGCTTTATTGGATTGGGATGATCGCCGATCAGCTAAAGGCTGACCGACCAGTACTTCTTGAAACCCAGTGCAGGATCGCATTCCTTCGAGAGGCACTTTCTCTCCACAACATCACGGGGGCTCGCATCATACTCTTCGAGTGTTCCGACAGGAGTCGGGAAATGCGCCTCCGCAGACGTGGTCATCCAGAGCTGGCCAATGAGCAGATGAGTAACTGGAGCCGCTTCTTGCATGCAGAAGCCGAAGAGATCGGGTTAGAGATTGTGGACACTACAGAGCTGTCTTTGGAAGAAAGCACCGCTCATATACTGAGGTACTTCGATTCTTAGCGTTGATGACCCGCGGGCTGCGCTGTCGGCACCTCTGGTTGTGCTAACCGGAGCTGCAGGTAGCGGCAAGACAACAATCGCGCAAGCCCTCCAGAAAGCTGCTCCATCTATAAAGGTCGAGCGTTTCGACACCATCGGAGTCCCGTCACCTGAGGTCATGCATGCGTTCGGAACAAATTACCAACCAGGAGGGGCATGGCAGCGAGCTATGACACTTCAGTGGATTGGACGCTTGGAACCTGTACTGCGTTCAGGCCAACCAGTGCTTCTAGAAGGCCAGATTCGTTTCGCGTTCATCGAGGAAGCAACGACGCTCTGTCGATTGCACGACGTGCGTCCGATCCTAGTCGAATGCCAGGAAAATGTGCGATTCAGCCGACTTCGCGCACAGAGACTGCAACCAGACCTTGTAAGCGAAGCAACCAGCGGTTGGGCTCGCTTTCTCCGTGATGAGGCCGTAAGCAAGGGCTACGAAATCATCGACACGGGAACTGTGAGCACGCTCGACACGGTGGTTCGGCTGAGCTTGTACCTCGCTCGTAAACTTGGGTGATTGATCGTAGTCCTCAGAAACGCGCTTCGCGGACTTTGTGAACGCGAAGCGTACATCCGGCCAGCTTTGCGATTCCTAGCGACCCTGCTCGGCTTCATCCAGCTCCTCGAAGAGTTCGTCCAGGGATGGTCAGTTCGCGGCCCTGCGGCTGGACGAAGCCCACAGGGGAGGCGAGGTAGGCGCGGCGGCCGGTTGGGTCAATGGTCCAGATGTGCTCCACACCCGTAGCGGCGTAGTCGTCCACACGGTCCTGGAGCGTCAGGCTAACCTCAGCGGCTGAAGCCGCTCCAAGCCGGGCACTTACGGCACGGCTGAAGCCGTGCCCTTCCCGAGTTTTGGTTCACTCAGAGCTTCGCTAAGGGCAAGACATAGCCGCTGCGAACGATATACGCTGTGGGCGTGGCCAAAGCGGATGAGGCGGAAGTGTTGTCGGTGGCGGGGCGGGAGGTGCGCGTCAGTCACCCGTCGAAGCTGTACTTTTCACGCGAGGTGCAGCTGACCAAGCTGGACATCGTGCAGTATTTTCTGGCCGTGGCGCCTGGGGCGCTGCGTGGGATTCGGGACCGGCCGATTGTGTTGAAGCGGTTTGTGAATGGGGCGGAGGCGGAGCCGTTCTACCAGAAGCGCGCCCCGAGCGATGTGCCTGGCTGGATGCGGACCGTGACGCTGACGTTTCCGTCCGGGCGGACCGCCGAAGAGATCGTGGTGGACGACGAGGCCGGTCTGGCGTGGGTGGTGAACCTGGGGTGCATGGAGCTGCACCCGCACCCGGTGGTGTCCGCTGACCTCGAACACCCGAACGAGCTGCGGGTGGACCTGGACCCCGGGCCGGGGGTGGGCTGGGAGGATGTGCGGCGGGTGGCGATGGAGGCCCGGCAGGTGTTGGAAGAGCATGGGCTGACCGGTTTTGTGAAGACGAGCGGGTCGCGGGGGATGCATGTGAATGCGCCAATCGGGCCGCCAGGTGGGCCCAAGTGGGGGTTCACGGAGGTGCGGCGCGCGGCCCTGGCGCTTGCCCGCGAGGTGGAGCGGCGCGCGCCCGAACTGGCAAGCAGCAAGTGGTGGAAGGAAGAGCGGCACGGGGTGTTTCTGGACTACAACCAGAACGCCAAGGACCGCACGACGGCCTCGGCGTATAGCGTGCGGCCGTTGCCGGATGCGCGGGTGAGTGCGCCGCTGCGGTGGGACGAGGTGATGACGTGTGCGCCGGGAGACTTCACGGTATTGACAATGCCGGCGCGGTTTGCGGCGTTCGGCGACCCGCATGCCGGCATGGCTTCGTCGGTGGGGTCGCTGGAAGGGTTGCTGGAGCTGGCGGCGCGCGACGAGGCTACGGGGTTGGGCGATGCGCCCTGGCCGCCGCACTTTGCCAAGGCGGAGGGTGAGGGCAAGCGCGTCGCGCCGTCGCGGGCGAAGAAGGCAACGGCTGGCTCGGGCGGCGAGAAGGACTTCACGGCGCAGATGGGCGAGGGGTTTGGGGCGCAGCGGTTTCGGAAGCGGTCCAAGGCGGTGGAGGCTGGCCCGGCATCCCAGGTTCCACAGGCAGAGTCCGAAGGAGCGGGTTCTGAGAAGCGATTGGCGGAACGCGGATCCCCTGCGGGGATGACAACCAAGGAAGCAGCCTCGACAGCTAAGGTGCGGCGAGGGCGGAAGTCCTCGATGCCGCTGGTCACGGTAGCGCAGTCGCCGGACCAGGGGGCGGCCATGGCGGGGTTGGAACGCTGGAAGGCTCGGCACCCGGAAGCGGCGGCGTTGCTGGCTGTGGACGATGTGCTGGTGGACCGGATGCGGGGGACGGCCTACGTGTGGTACCGAGTGCGGGTGAATCTGCGTCACGTGCCGGAGGCGCAGCGGCCGGCGCAGGGCACGCCGGACCCGGATGACGACCCGACGCGCGCGTGGCGGGAACAAGGGGTGCGATAGACTGACGCGGTGCTCCCAGGCGACCAAGTTTGAGCTTTCCGCCCCATGAGCGAGCGCACTGATTCTGAGAGGTGTATGGCAAACGATCCGTATATCAATTTTCTTCAAGATCCCGATCAGGTCTCCCGCCAGGCCGAACTAGCAACCTTCTTCGGGCCCCACGGGGCGAAGTTCCTCAAGGGCTACGAGATGCAGCGGGCCATGATGACCCGAACGACGGGTGGGAAAATCCGGTACAGCTTCCTTCGCGCGGGCTACGTTTGGCCGGCCTTTTTTGTTGGCCCGGTATGGTTCTTCTATCGCAAGATGTGGCTTTGGGGTGGCATTCTGACGGCGGTTGTGGTCGTGTTAGGATTGCTGCCCATCGCCGGTCGCGTGGGCTTTCCTTTAGGCATCGCCATGGCCGTCGGAGGCAGTTCGCTGTATCTCAACCATGCTGTGAGGACGATCGAGCGGTTGCGGCAGGCGAGTCCGAACGGGGTTGTGGATCCGCAGCAGCTCGCCGCGGCGGGTGGCGTCTCCAAGACCGCTGGCTGGATCGGCGGTGTGGTGTACGGGTTGCTGCTACTCCTGGCGTTGTACGGCATCATTGTCGCTATACGGACAGGTGCACCTCTGCGATAGAAGATGGCTCGTGCTCACTTCCCCGTGGACAACAAGGGCTCTCTGCGAGGCATCACAGCGCAAGGCGGACCGAGGGTCACGCCTTTGGAGGATTTGTGAAACAAGAAGCCGTAGTGGCCCACGTTGCGGTGCCTTTGCTCGGAGTCGGCACGGGAATTCGTTCGGTTATGCCGTTGGCGGTGACGGCTTGGTTCGCGCGGACCGGCAAATTGCCCGTAACCGGGACCTGGGCGCAGTGGATCCGGCACCCAGCCGCGGTGGGTCTGTTGACGGCTGCGGCCGTGGGGGAGTGCATCGCGGACAAGCTGCCGAGCGCACCGAACCGGACCGCGCCTGTGCCCCTGATCGGGCGCCTGTGCCTGGGCGGGATGGTGGGCGCGATCGTCGCAGCGGCCTTCCGGCGTCCGGCCATACGCGGTGTGGCCATGGGCGTCGCGGGCGCGGCGGCGGGCAGCTACGGCGGGTTCTACCTGCGCAAGGGCCTGACCAAGGGCGCGGGGCTGCCGGACCTTCCGGTTGCGCTCTCGGGCGACGCCGCGGCGGTGACGCTGGCGGTGCGCTCGCTGCTGCGGCTTACTTCGGCCGCAGCGTGACCTGGAGCGTGGTGTCCTGGCCGGGGAAGAGGTTGAGCAGCTTGCCTTTGGAGCCATCCTCCGGCCAGCTCTCGTACCCCGGCCAGCTTACCCGCAGGTAGATGTCCTGGTTGGATGGGATTAGAAGCACGCGCTCCGACCCGGTGTCGACTTGCATACGACGTTCTTCGTCTGAGCGTTGAATCAGGCATACTGACATAAACTTGAGCAAAGTTCCGGTCTGTGCATCGCGGATCGACAGGTGGAGAAAGCCGGCCTTGTAGGGGATCTGCCAGTTGAGGTGTCCGTGCGGGGACTCGGGCGTGAGCTTGATCGCTCGCTCGGGGGCGTACGGGGCGTACAGCGAGTTCATGAGCATCGGATAGCCCTTATCTGCGTCGTCGGCTGTCATCTCATACTCGCCTAGCATGAGGTTTGTCGCACAGTAGTGGCCCGCCTCATCCGTTACCGTCAACGGAATGGGACCGCCATACCCGCCAAGGTAGAAGGCGATGATCTTGGTGTGCGCTGCAGGGGCGCCACGTTCATTCTGCACATAGCCGCAGATAGAGCCTGTCGTTGGTGTTGGGCTTTGCGCGTGCGCCAGGGTGGACCCGAGAGAAAGCCAAGCGCAGATGAGAACTCTCCGCATGCGCCTGATGCTATCAGGCACCGCGCGATTGCGTTGCGCCAGGGCGCCAGAGGTTCTTAGGGCCGTTGCTCCGTAAAGATCCGCTGCAGCTCCTCGGGTGGTACTACTTCAAGCTGGGCGTACGTGCATTGGGCGGGGGTCTTGTCGGGACGCCACCGGCGGAAGTGAGCCAGGTGGCGGAAGCGGTCGCCCTGCATGTGTTCGTACGCGACTTCGACCACGAGCTCGGGGCGGAGCAGCTCCCAGCTGAGGTCTTTACCTCCGGACCACCGGCTCTGCGCGCCGGGCATGCGAGCGCCGGGCTCATTCTGGCCGCCCCAACCGGCCCAAGGGTGGTTGGCGGTGGCGTTCTCTCGGTACGGCGCGAGGAATTCGACGAGCTCGCGGCGTTTCGCCTCGGTGAAGCTGGCGCATGTGCCCACATGCTGGAGTTTGCCTTGCGCGTCGTACAAGCCGAGCAGTAGCGAGCCAAGGAGGGTGTTCTCGCCGCGCTTGTGCCAGCGGAACCCGGCGACCACGCAGTCGCAGTCGCGCTCATGCTTGATCTTGAGCATGGAACGTTTGTCCGGCTCGTAGACGCCGGTGGGCGACTTGGCTATGACACCGTCAAGGCCCGCACCTTCGAAGCGGCTGAACCAGTCCTGGGCTTCGGTGCGGTCGGCCGTAGCAGGGGTGAGGTGGATGGGCGGCTTGGCATTCCGAAGGATCGTTTCAAGTTGGTGACGCCGGTCGGCGAACGGCTCGCTGCGGAGATCCTGGTCGCCCAAGGCGAGAAGGTCGAAGCAGACCACCGACGCGGGCGTTTGCTCGGATAGCAGCTTGATCCGGCTCGCAGCCGGGTGAATGCGTTGGCTGAGCGCGTCGAAGTCCAGGCCGTGCGGCGCGGCGATGACGATCTCGCCGTCCAGCACACAGGCCCCTGGAAGCTGGGCGAGGAGCGGGGCGCGCAGCTCCGGGAAGTAACGATCGAGCGGCTTGCCGTCGCGGCTCTGGATGAGGAGCTCGTCGCCGGCGCGGAAGATAAGCGCGCGAAAGCCGTCCCACTTGGGCTCGAAAAGCCAATCGCCGCCAGCGGGGATGGCGTCGACGCGCTTGGCGAGCATCGGCAAAATGGGCGATGGCAGTGGAAAGCTCATGCGTTGGGGATGACCGTGGGGTGTGTTGGGGGGCCGGTCTCTTCGTCCGCTGCGAGCAGGTCCCGAGCTTCTTCGAGCGTGAGCATCTTGCCGTCGACCTGAAACTCCCACATGCCTGCATTGTTGGGAACGGTGGTGGTGCGGGTCACGGTGTGGCCATAGGCGCGCAGTGCGTTAATGAGGAGTTCGGTATCGACCATAGGAGCTACTGTACCGCGAACCGTTTTGACGGCGGCGGGCGACCTGAAAGCTATACTGGGTGTTGGGCTGGAACCGATGACGAAGACGTTTTACCTAGAAACCTTTGGCTGCCAGATGAACGCACACGACTCGGAAAAGGTCGTAGGCACGCTGGAGCGCGAAGGCTACGTGCAGGTCTCGGATGAGGCGGAAGCCGGGCTGATTTTGTACAACACCTGCTCGATTCGCGACAAGGCGGAGCAGAAGGTCTTTCACCGCTTAAACGAGTACAAGCGCATGCAGGGTGAGGGCAAGAAGTTTGCCGTGCTGGGCTGCGTCGCGCAGCAGGAGGGCGAGCGCATCTTTGAACGCGCGCCGTATGTGTCCATGGTGGCGGGGTCGGCGTCGTACCGGAACCTGCCGGGGATGCTCGGGCGCTTGGAGGCGGGCGAGACGCGCATTACAGGCCTTGACGACCGGCAGACCGACGAGACGTTCGATACGGAGTTCACGTCGCGGTCCAACCCGCATCGTGGGTACATCACCATCATCGAAGGGTGCGACAAGTTCTGCGCTTACTGCGTGGTCCCGTACACGCGCGGCAAGGAGCGGTCGCGGACCTCGGCCTCGGTGCTGGCCGAGGCACAACGCATTGCCGGGCTGGGCTATACGGAGATCCAGCTACTGGGGCAGAACGTGAACAGCTACGTGGACCCGAGCGGCAAGCGGAGTTTCGCGGAACTGCTTGTCGCGGTGGGCGAGGTGGCCGGCATCCAGCGGGTGCGGTTCACGACCTCGCACCCGCGGCAGTTTACGAAGGACATCGTGGATGCGATCGTGGCCTACCCGCAGCTTTGCAACCACGTGCATCTGCCGGTGCAGTCGGGCTCCTCGGCAACGCTGCGCGCGATGCAGCGGGAGTACACACGGGAGTGGTATCTGGAACGGATTGGGTGGATGCACGCAGCCGGGCGCGAGGAGGGCGGCCGCGACATCGCCATCACCAGTGACATCATCGTCGGCTTTCCGGGCGAGACCGATCGTGACTTCGAGGAGACCATCACGCTGCTCGAGGCGGTGCGCTACGACGCCATCTTCGGGTTCAAGTACTCGCCACGACCGAACACGCCTGCCATCCACATGGAGGACTCGATCCCAGAGGCGGTGAAGGTGGAGCGATTGGCGATCTTGAACGCCCGGCAGCGGGAGATTCAGCGAGAAAGTTACGAGCGGCATCTCGGCGAGATCATGGCGGTGATGGTGGAGGGGTACAATGCGGGGCGGGGGCAGGCGATTGGGCGCTCAACGCAGAACAAGACGGTAAACTTTACCGCTGCGGCTGTCCCAGCGGTGGGCAGCTACATGGACGTGCGTGTGACGCAGGTCTTCCCGAACTCGTTGGTGGGCGAGGCCGTGGGACGGGCTACGGCGCCGTCGGCGGCGCTGCAGGCACACCAGGCCTTGAGTGCGCGGTTTCCTTTGGCGGGGTGACCCAATTTGGGAGTGTACCGGGGCAAACGGCTAGGATATGATCAGATTGGCTTCCGACGGGCCTTACACCGCCGGAAGTGGTTGTGCTGACCTACCTGAGAAGGTAGATCAGGGCTGCGATCCATCGGCAGGGCAGATGAACCGCGAGGCTGAAGCGTATCTTCAGTCGAAGCATAGCAACGTCCTCCTTTCAACGGGAAGTAACGGCCCTGTTCTCGCAGGGCCGTGTTGCTTTAGGCAACCTCGGTTGTACCCCTGCCTGACCCATTGCGTACCTGTAAAAGCCCCGTTGAAAGCGCCACCTCCAATGTAGGGGGCGCGGGTGCCATAGGTCTCTCCCTGCGTTGTTCGGCGGGTGCCTCGGAAGTGTCACGGCCGGTGACCGAGGTGGCATGCTTCCCCGGTGCGCGCGCACCGTCATTCGCGCTAGACTAGACCCGCGATGCATCTTCCAGGTTTCCAGTCCGAGCCCGAGATCGACCAGACGACCGCGCCTGAGGTAGAGGTGCGGATTCGTGGGCTCATGCTGGATCCGTCCAATCGCTCGCCCATCGTTGTGCTGAATGATTTGAGCGGCGAAGTGGTGCTGCCAATCTGGGTGGGGCTGTTTGAGGCTAATGCGATCGCGTTGGAGATCGAAAAGTCCACAACGCCGAGGCCCATGACCCATGACCTGCTGCGCAACGTGATCGCCGGGCTCAACGCGCGCGTGACGCGGGTGGTGGTGGGGGCGTTGCGCGGCGATACCTTCTTTGCGACGATCTGGTTGGATCAGGCCGGCGAGGTGGTGGCGATCGATGCACGGCCCTCCGACGCGATCGCGCTGGCCTTGCGGTCCGATTGCCCCATCTTCGTCAGCCGCGAGGTCTACGAACACGCGCGTCAGGCCACCGGCAACGGCGGCTCGGTGAGCGCGGAAGACATGCGCCGATGGCTGGAGAACCTCGGCGATGACGAGATGGGCCGCTACAAGATGTAGGTTTGGCGGGGTTGGCTGAGGTTGGCGCTTTGCGTTGGCTGAGGTTGGCGTTTTGCGTTTTGCGTTGGCGGGTCAGACAGCGCTTCAGGAAGTCAGTGTCTACACATAGCCCGAGAGGGTCGCTACGCGTTCTGCCCAGGAGTCTTCCGTGGGGAGCGTGGGCGGGGGTGGGGCCGCGAGGTGCTGGTTGGTGAGCAGCCAGTGAATCATCCCTTCGAGCTTTGGGGGGAGGTCGTCTTTGCCGCCGGTGAGGACAGTGGCCCAGGGTGTGTCGAGCAGGAGGTCGCTGACGCCGGAGTCCCGGTGGAGCAGGACGGGAATGCCGCGGCCGAGCGCCTCAATGGCGGGGATTCCGTAGCCCTGCACGGCAGGCATCAGGAACAGGTGGGCTTGGTCGTAGAGAAGTTCCAAGTCTGCGTCAGAGACAAAGCCAGGGAAATGGACGCGGTTGGCCAAGCCAAGCGCGCGAGCGCGGGCGCGCATAGCGTCCAGCTGCGAGCCTTTGCCGGCGAGGTCCAAGCGCCAGTCGGCGCGGGCGGAGAGCGGGGTTGGGGCCTGTTCGAGCACGGCAAGGGCGTCCAGCAGCCAGTCAATGCGCTTGTTGGCCTCGATGCGTGAAACGGAGAGCAAGCGGAGCTGCGGCGGGCGCTGCACGGTGTCGACGGGGCGGGGACGGAAGGCGTGCTGGCTCGGGAGGCCGCCCATGCGGGCGATCTCGGCACGGAGATGGAAGTCCTTGCGGCACTCCCCCTGAAGAAACTCGCTAGTGACGATCATGACCCCACCGTCACGGCGCATAGCGCGACCGATCTGCCAATTGGAAACCGCAAAGCGGAGGCGTTGCTGCAGGCTGGGGTGGTCGCCTTGAAAGAGGCTCGGGGTATCGTGCATCAGGCAGTGGAAGCGGCCGGCGCGGGCAAGCGCGCAATGCAGCGCGGGCTGATAACCGGAGGTGATCGGTGATGGGGCGGTATGAGGGCGGGTGGCAAGGTGTTGCCGAAGCGCGGCAACCTTGGCGCGGGCGTTGTTCGCGGGGTTGAGCGCGACGGTGGGCAGCGGGAAGTCGGCCTGCTGCTCCAAGCCGACACGGTCGAAGTAGGTAAGCAGGTAGACGGCGCGGCCGTGGCGATGGAGCCAACGCCCCAGCGCAAGCATGGAGCGTTCCGCGCCGCCCATGGCCTCAATCTCGGACATGAAGAGCGGAATGGGGTGGGGTTGGGCTGAGGCGGACATAAATCAGCATTCAGCATAAGTGAGACCTGGGCCTCAACACGATGCAAGGTATGTCCGGAAGAAGGGCGGCGTAAACCGCCCCCCTTCATCCGTCATCACGACTCACAGGGATATCAATCAGTCTTAGTCTAGCCACGACTCCCGCGAGCTGGAAGTTGACGCTGCTCTGGCTGTAGCGAAACCGCTCCCTGGCGCGCCGTTTCCGTACCAGTCAACGTTGCGTGTAATGTACATTGCCGCAGCCACGGCGGCGAAGCTGGCCACGGCTCCAACCAGAAGCGCATATGCTTCCACACGCAAAAGCACGTAGATAAACGCGTACAGGAGAGTGAACACACCCAAGGATCGGAGCGCCAGCTTGCGGCTTCGGAACACCCACTCCGTATTGGCAGCAAAGAGCGCGACGGTACATGCGCCGGCGATCAAGAAGCTGAGATCGAAGCCGAGGTGCTCCGCTAAGGAGAGCAGCAAAAGGTAGAAGATCGTTTGCGCGACGCCGACCAGAGCGTATTGCGCCGGATGGACACTCTTGTTGGTCAAGACCTCGAACAGGAAGTAAGTCAGGAAGACGAGACCAAGGAAGAGAGTGATGTAGTGAAGGGAGCGTCGCATGGAACGGTACGAATCAGCCAGGCGAACGCCGAGAACGGTCTTGGGCTGCACGGACGCACTTTCCGAAGGCGCCGCGAGCACGCCGTATCTGTCACCCCGTTCTGTTGTGAGACTTTCTACAAAGAAGCCGGAGATGCTCATCACAAACGCTAGCAGGAGGACGAGAAAGAATTTCCCTCCTAGGGAACGGGAGTGCAGACCTGCAAAGGTTGGTGTAGGCGGGGTGACGGTGCTCATGAGTGATCTCCTTGAGATTTGTTACTTTGTGACACAAAGTGAGTTGACGCAAGCGTACGGGAACGAATTCAAACAGCTGTTAAGAGTTCACGGGCGAGAGTGTAGGAGCGCGCGGCTTTGCTGATCATTCTCATGCTGAACCGATGCGGCGTCGCGGACGACTCGCTCGAGGACAGCGAGATAGTCTAAGTAACGTCTGCGACCTGAGGCGGTGACGCGAACGGTGGTCTGGGACCGGCCACCTTCGTCCTCTTTCGTGAGCAACACCATGTTATCTGCTTCGAGCACCTGCAGGTGGCGGGCCAGATTTCCATCGGTGAGATCGCAGAGTTTCTTAAGTTCAACAAAGCTGAGGCCCTTAGGATGAGTGATCAGCGATGTAAGGACACTGAGCCGCGCGCGCTCGTGAATTACGCGATCCAGGCCTTCATAAGCGAACGGTGCTGCGGGTTTAAGTTTCTGCTGCTTCATGGCTCGAGGCTTTCTTTGCGGATAGGTGATGAATGACAGCGACCATGGCCATACCCACGGCATAGGAACCGGCCATCGTATAGGGAGCGAGCGCACGTGGGCCTCCGAGTGCGATCGTGGCTAAACCGACAACAAGGAACCAAACGCCGACGAGGAGCATAGGGCGTGGCAGGCAGCGGCACGAGGCGAAGACGCCAAGGCTGAAGATGAGTTGCCACAAGCCAGGCAGCATCCAGAAGACGCTGGGAGGGATGTGGAGCATGACAAGAGGCAAGGTGGCGCCCGCAACGCCTGCAGGAAGGAACTGCGTGACCGCCATCCGGACCATTTCGTCGGCAATACCGGAATGCAGGCGATTGGCGCGCGCCAGCATTTGCGTGGCGATCAGACTGGCGCAGAACACTCCTGTGGTGAGCCAAAGAGCGACATATTCCACCGGGTGCGCTGCGGGTTCCGCGAGCCATCGAGATTGAACCAAACCCGCGATCACAGCGACAACAGCCGTTGCCGATAGGGTAAGCGGCCCGTAGCCGTGGAACTCGCTACTTTCAGCCACCTGGCGACGGATGCTGCGAATGTCAAGGAGGGCTTGGTTGAGGTCAGTCATACGCTTGTCTACTTTGTAACGCAAAGTTACTCACTTTGCAAGAAAGTTCGTGATTCCAGAGTTGAGATCTTGTCCGCTTGTCAGCGGACGGCCAAGTCATCCAGCCAATCAAAGAACTCCGGGAAGCTGATGCTGGCTGCCTCCGCGCCTTGGATCTCCGTGTCGCCGGTGGCGCGGAGGGCGGCGATAGCGAAGGCCATGGCTATGCGGTGGTCGTGGCCGGAGTCGATGGTGGCGCCGTGGAGCGTTTGGTTGCCGGGGATGTCCATGCCGTCTTCGTGTTCGGTGACTTGGGCACCCATGGCGCGGAGATTGTGGACGGTGAGGGCGATGCGGTCGGACTCTTTGACGCGGAGCTCGCGGGCGTCGCGGATGCGGAGACCGTTGCTGGTGTATGGGGCAATCGCTGCGAGGACGGGGAGCTCGTCGATGAGCTGGGCGGCGAGCTGGCCGCTCAGATCGACGGCTTGGAGCGGGACGGATTTGCGGTTGAGCTGGATGGTGCCGGACAACTCTCCATGCGCATCGGTGACCTCGAGCATTTTGATCTGCGCGCCCATGCCGGTGAGGACATCAAGCAGCACGGCGCGGGTCGGGTTCAGGCCGAGGTTGTCGAGCACGAGGTTGCAATCGGGGAACAGCAGCGCGGCGCAGAGAAAAAAGGCTGCCGAGGAGATGTCGCCGGGCACGTTCAGGTCCAGGGCCCGGAGCTGCTGGCCGCCAGCAATGTAGAGACGGCCGTCGCGGCGTAGCAGCTCGGCGCCGAAAGCGCGGAGTGCGTGCTCGGTGTGATCGCGGGTGCGGACCTGCTCGGCAAGGCTGGTTGTGCCCTGGGCCTGGAGGCCGGCGAAGAGCACGGCGGTTTTTACCTGCGCGCTGGCGATGGGCGCATCGAAGTCGACGCCGGTGAGCGGGCCGCCGTGGACGGTCATGGGGGCGTGGCCGTCGGTGAGGTCGAGGCGCGCGCCCATCTGCTGCAGCGGCTTGCGGATGCGCTCCATGGGCCGCGCGCTGAGGCTGGCGTCGCCGGTGAAGCGGAAAGCGCCGGGTTGGGCGGCGACGAGCCCAGCGAGCATGCGCATGGTGCTGCCGGAGTTGCCGCAGTCTAAGTCCTGCGCCGGCTGCCGGAAGCGGCCCGCGGTGCCGGTGACGACCGCGGTGCGGGTCGTGGTGTCCTTTTCAACAGTCGCCCCGAGAGCGGCCATGCAGGCCAGCGAAGAATGCGGGTCGGCGCCAGTGGAGAAATTCGTGATGCGCGAGGTGCCCTCGGCGAAGCCGGCCAGCAGGGCGTAGCGATGCGAGATGGACTTGTCACCGGGCAGGGCGAGCGAGCCGCGGAGCGAGCGAGCCGGGCGAATAAGGCGGGTCTGGGGAGTGGCGGGTATTGCGGATGCCAGCATAAGACCCAGTGTAATGAGGACCGACCAGCCCAGTCGCTTACTGGTGGCAACATGAGCGTCTTGGCTTACCTTCTGGCGACATTCAATGACTTGGAACAGACCACGGCAGTAGACCGGAATCGGGAACCCAACCTGTGGCCGTTGGACCTTCCGAGGTAGTCAATTGCACATGGTGCCACAGGCCATCCTGTGGCATGGTGCCAAGCACGGCGAGGACGTCGCCGCTGACGACGTAGGCTTTCGTCAGATCGTTAGCGTCCGGCCTGTGGTGAAGCTCGAGCTTCCCGCTGGCGACGATCCGAAGAGATTTCCAATCGGGGTGGGGTTTCCCCGTACCAACCTTGAAAACTTCACCGTTATCGAGCTGCGGTTCAACGCGCCAGCAGCCGCCGTGGGCCTTCTTGGGGAGCTGCAAGGAGATAATGTCGTCACGAAAAACGAGCGTGCCGCTGGTAAGTTCATCGTTGTCGGTGCGGTGTAGCTCACGGTCCGGCGACCATGTGCTGATGGGCATCTCTCCGTTCGCAGAGATTGAACCCTTCGATTGCAGAAGAAAGCTGCAAGAAACGGCGGGTCCGGCATCCTCGAAGAAGGATCCCATCACTGAGCCATTCGGATTGCGGATAAGTGTTAGGCTACTCCCGTAAAGCCCGCTTGCGGGACCCTCCGCACTGGAGCGCTGTCCCGAACCTGCATTCTTGGACGAGGGGAAGGTCTGATTCGCTGGGGAAGCGATCTGACTACAACCCGTAAGTGCCAAAAAGAAAGAGCTCAGAAACAGGAATGGGATGGCACTGCCTTTTGGACGCATGACGCTTGGATGCTGCACCGCTAGTTTCAAAGGTTATCTGGTTGACGTTACTGCGGAAGTTCATAGGTGAGGACGTAGTTATGCTGGCCCTGCACGATTTTGATCTCGAAGGTGCCGGTAATGCCTTGGAGGTCTTGGGTGCCGGAGCCGGGAACGATCTGGACCTGCATCCTGGGGCCGTTGGCGTCCATGGTGGCGAGGTGCTGGAGGACAAAACTGCCTTGTTTGCCTTCCAGGGAGCCGGTCACGCGCTCGATAGCGACGTAGCCGGCGTGGCCGTGCTGCGGGTCGCCTGCGGAGAACATCTCGCCTTGGGTGGTGGCTTGAAAGTCGCCCTCGATCTGCTTGTTGATGGAGTAACGGGTAACGCCTTCGGCCGGCGTGGGGGTAAGGGGTTCGATGTCGACGGTGAACGTGCCTTGCGCAGTGGGCATTGTGGGGTCCTTGGGTTAGGCGGCTTGTTGGGCGGTCAGGTAAGCGAGCGCGAGGTCGTCGCGAAGAAAGTGGTAGAGCTGCGCGCGGGCGGGCTCATCCGCCGCGCGCAGGACGGCGCTGGGGTGGATGGTAGCCATCACGCGCTCGGCGAAACTGGTCTGTTTTAGGACACCGCGCTCCTTCATCAAGGCAAATGTACCGCCAAAGAGGGATTTCGCGGCAGAGGCGCCCAGGCAGAGAATGATCTTGGGGCGGACAGCGTCGATCTCGGCCATGAGCCAGGGTTTACAGGCGTTGATCTCGCTCATGCGCGGATTCTGATGGAGGCGGAGCTTGCCGCGCTGGACGAATTTGAAGTGCTTCACGGCGTTGGTGACGTAGACCTGCTCGCGCGGGATGCCGATCTCGTCCAGGGCGTCGTTGAGAACGCGGCCGGCCGGGCCGACAAAGGGTGTGCCTTGGCGATCCTCCTGGTCGCCGGGTTGTTCGCCGACGAGCATGAGGGCGGCCTGCGTATGGCCCGCGCCGGGGACGACCTGGGTGGCGTGCTTGTAGAGATCGCAGCCCTCGCACCGCGGCATGGCGGCTTGCAGGACGGCGATGGTGTGCTCGGCGGGAACGAAAGGGGCGGCGGTGGGCTGCTTGGATTGTGTGGTGACCATGGTTTGAACTCGGGTTTCGGCGCGCTGGAGCAAATGTGGAAGGAGGTCGACCTCGGGGAGGTTCTGCCAGTAGCGGACGGGCATCTCCGACCGCATGGCCTCCGGATTAAGACGCGCCGGATTGAAGATCGCGCCGTAGTAGCTTTTCCATAATGTTTCCAGCTCGTCCTCACTCGGGGCAGCTTCTTTGCCTGTGCCTTCGTGCCAGGAGAGCTGTTTGGTTTCGGGGTCCCACGAAACGGACGCGTCGGGCGTATGGATCGACCAGCGCATCGGGGCAAAACGCTCTGCAAAGAAGGGCGCGGCCAGAGGCAGGATGCGGTGGTCGGGGCGGTACCAGGCGACGAAGTGTTCCTGTGTTTCGCCGGCGGGGGTGGGCTCCTCGACCTTGCGGAAGCGAACAAAAGCGTGCATTTTGTGGAGGTCGCGGCGAATCTGAGCTTCCAGCTGCTTCAGCCGAGCTACGTCTTCGTCAACCTCGACTTTAAGCAGATCGCGGTTGCTCTGGAGGCGGTACAGCAGACGGTACAGCAGGTTCCAACGTTGCGGGTCACGGTGAACAGCGGCGAGCTGGGCGGCATCGAGAAAGGCTTTCGGAACGTGCGGTTTGGAGACGGGCGAACCACTCGGGCCCTCGTCAAGGGTGAGGAGGTCGAGCGCACTGGGCTGCGTGGCGTCCTGCAGATCCAGCTGATCGGGGGTGTAGCCGTGAGTGAGGGCGTCGCGGGCGGCGTTACGCCAGGCGGTGAAGTCGGGTGGGAGTGGGATGCGGCGCATGGGTTCACGTATCGGATGCACCTTCCGAGCAGGACCCCCGGGGTGTGACATGAGCGAGTTTGCCGTGCTTCTGCCCAGCACATGTTTTCCGCCGAAGTTTTCAGTGACTCCGGTTCGGCGAGAGTTGGTCGATCTATAACGCCTCATTATCAAAAGCTTCGTGAAGCAGATTTCTTCAACGGCACACAAGGACAGGTTCGCTGTGGCAGGGAGACTCTGAGGAACCTTCCCCGAAGATCTACTCCGTAAGCTGCGCAGCATCGATTTCGGACGGCTGAGACGCTGCGTTCAGCCGTGCTTTCACGGCGTCCAACAACGTTGCGTCAGCTTGCTGGCTAAGTAGCGTCATGCCGAGCCGCCCTGCCACCGTGCAGACACCGACGGTCCCGAGGGCGGCGCCGCCGTTGACCGTGGTGAGCAGAGAGTGGATGTGGAAAGGACCAAACTCCGTGCGGGGCGAATACCCCGCATGGTTGGTCACCATGATTTGTAGTTGATCGGACTTGCGGGGATCGTCATGGCGAAGTCCAGAGTAGCTCGTTCCTCTGCGGTCAGCTCATCCATGACTTCGACGAAGCGGCGATGTCCCGCTTCGCTTTGCCCAGACGAAACCTCGGCTTTGGCGTCCCTTGCAATCTCCCAGAAAGATCGCCCGGCCGAAAGGTCGACCGTGGTCACAATCGCGGTCGTGATCATCCCCAGCGAGGCTCGGTTGTCACTGGGGCGGGCATTGTGCGCTGTGTTGCTGGCGACAAAGGTTGAGCGTAAAGGTGCATTCGCGGCTGCTCCGGCGAGTGCCACTGCTGCCAAGAGAGCGCCATGTACGCTGGTCTGGTGCTCACGCGCTGCCTGCAAAAGAGCAGATGTTTCCCGCTCAGAAAGAGAAACGTGCGACACGTGGAGAATGCTCTCTGGTGGAGCTTCCGCCTCCGCCGCGTGCATGGGCGTTGCCGGTCGGCTCATGGGTTTTTCAGCCCTGTATCCAGAGCGCTCCGGCACCCCGACGACGGTGCGCAGAGAAGGCCAAACAGACGGGTCAGCCTGTACCTGCTCGCCGTTCCT
The DNA here is from genome assembly GCA_964245045.1 of uncultured Acidobacteriaceae bacterium. Taxonomy (GTDB): domain Bacteria; phylum Acidobacteriota; class Terriglobia; order Terriglobales; family Acidobacteriaceae; genus Granulicella. The sequence goes on from CAXTLD010000050.1 coordinate 25,537, forward strand.
CAGGGCGAAAAGATCTTGCAAGAGAACGAGACCCGAGCGCCCATCCATGAGGGCGTGGTGAAGGATGAGGACGAGGAAGGTGATTCCCGCTTGGGTCGCAACGCGCAGGTGTGCGAGCGGGCCGTCGCCGCGGCCAAAGCCGCTTTTGAGCTCGTCTTCCATGTGCGCGCGCACGGACTGATTCCCTGCGCTTGCGTCCTGTATGGGACTGCTCAGGCCGGTGCGCACGAAGTAAGGGCGGTGGTGAGGCTCCTTGCGTATGGAAAAGCTAAGTGCGGGATGGGCAAGGTGCAGCTTCGCCCATGCGTCCTGCCAGGAAGAGAACTCGGCAGTTCCGGAACTTTCGACGCCTACAATATTGCCAACGGGAGCAAGCTGTTCCAGCTGCCAAAAGAACTCCTCGAAGCTGTCTAGTTCACGGACAAAGAACTCGTTTTGTACTGCCATCTTGTTTACGAACTCCCATCTGTTTGGGCACTACGCCTTGAGCAAGAATGCCTGATCTCCAGGCATGAAGGCTTGGCCCTAAAGGCTCCCGGTCAGAGCGCTGAGGGGCGCGAAGAGATCAAGTTGCTCGTGGGTGGCCGGGATCGGCGGGGAAGGGTGAATGACGGTGGCTTTGGGCAGGTGGTCAGTTGCCGTGATGTAGGGCGTGGCGTTTTTGAGCTGCACGTGGAGCTTGCGGAGGTGTTCGAGTGCCAGCTTTTGGTAGCGGCGGATGCGCAAGATGCGATCTACGTTCTTGTACCCCATGCCTGGCACGCGCAGCAGCGCCTCGCGCGGCGCGGTGTTTACGTCGACGGGAAAGAACTCGGGGTGGCGGCGGGCCCAGGTAGTTTTGGGGTCCTCGGTTAGGGAGAGCTCTGGGGCGTCGTCGGAGGTCAGCTCCTGGGCGAGAAAGCCGTAGAAGCGCATGAGCCAGTCGGCCTGGTAAAGGCGGTGTTCGCGAATGAGCGGTGCGGGCTTGAGCGGGAGGCGAGCGTCCGCTTCGGGGTAGGGGCTGAAGCCGGTGTAATACACACGGCGGAGCTTGTAGGAGCTGTACAGGTGGTCGGCGCGGGCGATGATCTCCCGGTCGCTCGTGCGCGTGGCGCCGACGACGAGTTGCGTGGATTGGCCGGCGGGGGCGAACTTGGGGGCCTGCGCGGCGGGGAGGCGGGTGTGCTTGCGCGCGTCGTCGGCCTCGTCCTTTTTGGCCTGGATCTGGGCCATCGTGGTCTCAATGACCGTGGCCTTCTTCTCGGGGGCCAGCTGGACGAGGTCTTGCTGCGTGGGCAGCTCGATGTTGGCAGAAAGGCGGTCGGCCCAGCGGCCGGCTTCGGCGACCAGGCGCTCGTCGCAGCCGGGGATGGTCTTAAGGTGAATGTAGCCGCCGAAATGA
>CAXTLD010000051.1:0-26453 GCA_964245045.1 uncultured Acidobacteriaceae bacterium
GCGGGGCTCATGCGTTGTGGCGTCTCCGGCTTTCCTGTTCCGTCAACACCATACCATCGCGGGCTTCGGGGAAGGTGCGGGCATGCGGGTGCCGAGACGATCTTGGTTGGCTGGTCAACCTGTGGCAGTGTGCCGGAATCAGAAGGGAAGAGAGCAATTTTGGAGGTTTCTTGATGAAGAAGTTTTGGTTTGGCTTGGCGATTGGCGCGGTAGCGGCTGGTGTGGGTGCGTTGCTGTACGCGCCCCAGTCTGGGACGGCGATGCGGCGCAAGGTGCGGCGGTCGTTCGAAGATGTGGGCGACAGCTTCAGTGACGCCGCCGACTACCTTAAGGAGCAGGCCGAGCGGCTAAGCCAGGAGGCGATGCGGCTTGTGGACGGCGGCAAGAGCCAGGTCGGCGACGTGCTGGACGCGGCGCAGGATTATGCCAAGGCCGCGAGCGAGAAGGTCAGCGAGCAGACTTCGCGGTTGATGTAGGAATGCAAGGACGGAAGAACGGGCCCATCTCTGGGGAAGCAAGGCCGGAGATGGGCCTTGCTGTGCTCGCTCTCGTTTACGGCTGGCGCTGCCTTGGTCCTAGGCTGGGCAACCAGCGCCGTAGCTTTCCCAGTACAATCGGTAACGGGATCCCTATCATGCCTGAAGTGTCGCAGCCAAAACCCGCTCCGTCACAGCCCGTGCCTGAACCTGAGGCCTGGGTGAAGACCGAGCTGGCGCGGCATCCGCAACGACCGTATCCGATGGACTACATCGAGGCTTTGTTTACGGACTTCAGCGAGATTCACGGGGATCGGCAGTTTGGCGACGACGCGGCGATGACCGCCGGGATGGCTCGTTTCGGCGGCGATCCGGTGATGGTGATTGGGAACCTGAAGGGGCGGACGCTGAAGGAGCGGGTGGCCCGGAAGTTTGGGTCGCCGGATCCGGAGGGCTACCGCAAGGCGCTGCGTGCGATGAAGATCGCGGAGAAGTTCGGTCATCCGGTGTTTACGTTTATCGATCTGGCTGGGGCGAATCCTGGGTTGGGCGCAGAAGAGCGCGGGCAAGGGGAGGCCATTGCGCGCAACCTGCTGGAGATGAGCCGATTGCGTGTGCCCATCCTGGCGACCATCACCGGCGAGGGTGGATCGGGCGGCGCCCTGGCGTTGGCGGTCGCGGACTGCGTGTTGATGCTGGAGAACGCGATCTACTCGGTGATCTCCCCGGAGGGCTGCGCGTCCATCATGTGGAAAGACCCAGGCAAGAAGCAGCAGGCGGCCATGGCGTTGCGGTATACGGCCCTGGACGTGAAACGCCTGAGCTGCGTGGACGACGTGATCCCCGAGCCGCCTGGCGGGACGCACACGGACCCAGCGCTGGCCATGCAGCTTGTGGGGGAGCGGCTTACGCGGCACTTTGCGCGGCTGAAGGCAGAGCCGGTCGATGATCTGCTGGCGATGCGATACGAGAAGTTTCGGAACCTCGCGCAGTTTTACACGGTGGCGTAGGCTGCAAAGAGTTGCCAAGGAGCGAGGGGAGATTGGCAAGGAACCGGGACGCACAGCAGGGAACACCGCGGTCGCTTGAGTTTGCGTTGTTTGCGATCGGGTGTTTGTGGTTTCTGGCCTCGCGCGCAGGGGCGGAGAGCGCGTCGCAGGGCATCGCGGGGCTCCTGCACGCGGAGGTGTTGCGGCCGCTGCTGGACCAGATCTTCCTCCTGATTTTGCTTGTGACGGGGTACACGGCACTCCATTGGGTAGCGACGCGGAGTGCCAGCATACGGGAAAGCAACGCGCTGCCGTTTCGGCCGAGCACGGCGCGCGAGTGGCAGACCGGGGTGGCGTTTGGGTGGGCTCTGCTGCTGATTGCGATCCTGCCGATGGCGCTGCTGGGCGATCTGCATCCGCAGTTCTGGCTAGCGCCCAGGGCGTGGGGCTCGGCGCTGGTTTCGCTGCTGACCCTGTTTACGGGGGCGTTGGCGACGGAGTTGGCGTTTCGCGGCTTCCTGTTCCGGCGTCTGCTGAACGCCACGGGGCCGATGACGGCGACGATCCTGTTGTCTGTTTTGTTCGCGTTCATCACGACGCGACCGATCAACGATGTCGCGTTCGGCTTTGGGGTCGCGTTTGTGAGCGGCGTCCTGTTTTCGGTGGCGTACCTGCGCACCCATGGACTGTGGCTTGGGTGGGGACTGCGGTTCGGTTGGTGGGCGTCCATGGCGGTGCTGTTCGGGCTGCCGCTGGCGGGGTCGCCCGAGTTCGCGAGCGTCGTCGCCACGGACAGTTCGGGGCGGACGTGGATGACGGGGGGACCGTATGGTCCGGAGGGCGCGGTGTTTACCGCGCTGGTGCTGCTGGCCGGGGTGGTGGCGCTGTTTTCGCTCACCCGCGAGTATGCGTGGGAATATACGCACCCGGTGATTGTGCCGGGTGGCTACCCGATGGATGTACCGCCGCCGGCGGCCCATGCGGCGATGGAGGAGGCGGCGTCTGCACCGCAACTGGTGCAAATTGGCGGGATAGCGCGCACACAGCCTACGGTGCAGGAGCCTCGTGCTGAGGTCGGCGGGAACGACCCAGCGCAGGACGGCCACCACCCGCTCTGAGAGATTGGTGACGTCACACAAGGGTGGTATTGCACAAGTGCCGCAATAGGTGCAGAATCTTTGCATCGAATGTGGCTTTTCGAGGTGAACATGGGCTCCCGCGTACGCTTGGCTTCGGCTATCGCTTGCACGTTGCTTTGGCGCACGCCGCAGGTGCGGTCGCAGGTGTTTGTGGTGGGCATGAAGACGGCCACGGCCGACGTGACCACGGAGTTTCAGCCGACGCATGTTGCCTTACCGCAGCAGCCGCTGGACGAGCGAGGCCGGTTGGACCTGATCCGCAACCTGGAGGCGGAGCAGGGGTTTGCGCACCGCGAGTTGCCGCTCGGTGCAGGGTTGACGTTGCTGGCGAACGGCCACATGACGCCGCGCGAGGACGAGTACAAGCGCATGCTGTACCAAAAGGGCCAATCGGCGGCGCCTGGGGAGCGGGTCGAGATCAGCGCGCTCCAGTTTAAGGGCGACCGCATCGTGGTTGACTTCAATGGCGGGCCGTATGCGAAGCATCGCTTCCTCAGCCACATTTCGCTGAACAACATGCCGTTGGCGCAGCAAGGGCCGCTGGCGACCGGGTGCCGAGTGACGTTGGTCTTTGAGGGCGGCGTTCCGGAGGTAACCGCGTCCGAGGTGAAGGCGCTGCTTGATCCGGTGGTGGACTTCAAGGCCAAAAGCAGCGCGGAAGCCTACGCCGACACCTTGCCGCCGAAGGTGCGGGAGGCCATTGAAGCGCACGAGATCCTGGTGGGCATGAACCGCAAGATGGTGTTGGCATCGATGGGCGAGCCGAAGACCAAGCACCGTGAGCACCTCAAGGCCGGCGACGACGACAGCGCGCTATATGAGGAGTGGATCTACGGCGATCCGCCACGGGACACGCAATTTGTGCGCTTCCAACACGACCGCGTGGTGCGGTTGGAGATCGCCGCCTTAGGTAAGCCGGTGGAAATTCGGGAGAAGAATGAGGCCGGCACGGAGCGGAGCCCGACCTTAACGGCGCGAACGATTGTGAACGGCGACCAGCACGCCGCCGGCGAGGAGAGCCGCGCCCAAACGGGTGCCCCGACGCTGCGGCGACCGGGCGAGAACGACGACACGGTGGGTAAGTCGGGAATGGGCAGGGTGGTTCTGCCAAAGGACGCCGGCACGGGAGGCGTTCGCCCGGTTGTGTCGCCACCGCAACACTAACGGCGATGTGGTGTAGAGTTAGTGTAGAGCTCTTCCGGGCTCGAACGTCCGTGCGTGTGTAGGTGGCTCCGCTCAAGCGTTCGAAGGCTTAACACAGCGTGATGTGTGCACCGGGGGTTAAGCAGACCACACTTTCGAGAGGGATGATTCATGGCCAAGATCGCCAAGACCGGTGACCGTAAGAAGATGATGGATACGCAAAAGAGCACGGACTGCCCAAAGTGCTCGAAGGCGACGCGGATTGTGAAGCGGGTGAAGGATCGGGAGCGCGGTGTGCCAGGTGGTGTGTATATCTCCTGTTCTGCTTGCGATTTCTTCGAGAAGCTGTAGTAAAGGCAGACCTAGCTCGATCACGGACTCTAGAAGAAAAGGCCTGCCACGGTGGCAGGCCTTTTCGCTATGGCGATCTGTAGTTAGGGCTGGCTTTGCAACAACATGCCCGAAGTGGCGAGTTCGGCGACGAGCGCATTCGCAAGCTCGGGGTCTTGCGGATTGACACGCTCGACGCGAACCTGACCTTTGCCGAGCAGGCCGACCCGCTGCGCAGCCGCGTAGGACAGGTCCACGATGGCGTCGGCCGCGTAGGGACCGCGATCGTTGACACGAACGAAGGTAAACCGGCGATTGCGCAGGTTGGTGACGCGGAGCCAGCTGCCGAGCGGAAGCGTAGGATGCGCACAAGTAAAGGCGTTCATGTTGAAGGGTTCGCCGGTGGCCGTGCGCTTGCCTTGAAAGCCGCGACCGTAGAACGTAGCTTTGCCGATCTGAAACCAGCGGCGCGCGGAGAGGGTACGTGACGGAACCGAGGCGCTGTCGGTGGGTGCCCCCGGGGGGCTGGCGACGACGGTCGCAGAGGCGGCGAGTGCGAAAAGGAGGCAGGCTGGACGTTGCGTATTGCTCAAGGTTCGAAGGACGGGTTGGAGGAGGTGGCGCAGAACGCGCCGCTTGGTTTCTCGCACAGTCGGTATTGTCTCTGCTGAACACCCGTAAGTCAATGAAAAAGAACCACTTGTAAGTAGAAGGCGAACTTGCATTTTTGCGCTAGGCTATGGTAAGCAGCGCGACGAAGATGATGGATTCGAACCCAATACAACTAGCCCCACAGCCAAAGATTGTCTGGACGATTGCCGGGTTTGACCCTTCCAGCGGGGCCGGCATCACGGCCGATCTGACGACTTTTGCCGCGCATGGCGTCTTCGGCTGTTCTGCCATCACGGCGTTGACTGTGCAGACGACGGTGGGGGTGTTTGGGTGGCAAGCGGTCTCGGCGGACTTGCTAGCCGCCACGCTGGAGCGACTGGACGAGGACCTTCCGGCGGAGGGGATCAAAGTGGGGATGCTGGGGGACGCGGACGCGGTTTTGGCGGTGGCGCGCTTTTTAGAGCGCAAGCGAGCTGGCGGCGAGAGGCGTCCCGTGGTGGTGCTGGACCCGGTGTTGCGCTCGAGCTCAGGCCGGGAGCTGCTGCCGGCAGCTGCTTTGGCGAGCCTGCATGGGGCGCTTTTGCCCTGTGTGGATTGGGTCACGCCAAACTGGGCAGAGTTGGCCGCTCTTTCGGGGCAGGCGATTGCTGACGCTGGCGAGGTGGAGGCGGCCGCGCGCAGCCTGCAGGCCCGTTACCCACAGCTGACCGTGGTTGCGACTGGCGGCGACCAGGAAACACCGTCCGAGCTGATGATCGTGCCCGGATTTGAGGCGGTGCTGGTGCGCGGCGAGCACATCGCGACGACCTCGACCCATGGAACTGGGTGCGCGTTTTCGTCCGCCCTCCTGTCAGGCTTGGTGACCGGGGCAGCGCCAGAGCAGGCGGTCCGGCAGGCGAAGTTGTATGTAGAAGGCGCCCTGCGGCGGGCACCGGGCGTAGGCCATGGATGCGGACCGATGGATTTGCTGTGGCCGTTGCGCGAACGTGAGGGCTGAGGTTGTTACCCTGATGGGGTGAGCGAATCGTTGCGGATTGTGGTGAACGGGCGGCAGCGCGTGGTGGACGGGGTGGCCGTACCCGCGATGCTGGATGCAGTGCTGAGGGCGCTGGAGCTTCGGGCCGACCGCATCGCGGTGGAGTTGAACGGTGATTTAGCGCCGCGAACAGCGTGGGCGCAGGCCGAGGTGCGCCCGGGGGACCGGCTGGAAGTGGTTCACTTTGTTGGTGGTGGGCGGGTCTGACTGGCCCGGACCGCTACCAGATCGTGAAGTAACGCCTCCCAGCGATCGCCGTACCGCTGCCAGCCGCCGAGGTGCTGCACCCGATGGAGGCTGGCGGCGCGCATACGCTGCTGCAGGTGGGGGTCATCGGCGAGTTGCTGGAGTCGGTCGGCGAGGGCGGCGGGGTCGCGGATGGGTACGATGAAGCCCTCGCGGTAGTCGGTAAACAGGTCCTCCGCGCCGGTGTTGGTGGATGCTAGGACAGGGCAGCCGCAGGCCATAGCCTGGGCCTGCACGAGGGCTAGACCCTCCTCAATGGAGGGCAGAACGAGCACGTGGCTACGGCTCATGAGGCTGGCGAGCTCGGGTTGGGGGAGTGGGCCGAGGAATTCGACGTGCTCGGTAGGGAGATGTCGCAGTACGTCCCGCATCTCTGGCTGGACGGCGCCGACGAGGCGGAGGCGCTTGCGGGGGTGGCGTAGCTCGACGAAGGCCTGCAGCAGGTAAGGGACCCCTTTGCGGAGGCCCACGGCTCCGGCGAAGAGAACGTCGAAGCGGTCTGGTGGGGGCTCCGCGGTGGGGGTGAAGTGTTCAAGCCGGACGCCGTAGGGGATGATGTGGACCTTGGCGGGGTCGACGCCCATGGCGGTAAAGGAGCGGCGGGCGGCGGTGGAAGGCACGGTGATGGCGTCGGCGACGGCGTAGATGGCCTCTTCGCGGGCGGTGTCGCGGGGATCGGAGACGGAGCGGGGTACGCCCCAGCGGCGGAACTCGTCGGCGACGATGGCCTCTTGAAAGCGGTGGTGGGTGGAGCCGCGGTCGCAGATGAAGAGGCCGCCGGCGCGTTGGAGTCGCTGACCGGCGCGAAGGCTGGAGCCGGAGATGCCGATGAGGACGTCGGGGCGATGGCGGCTGCGGATCAGGCGGTGGAGGTGGTAGTCGGACCAGCGGTCGAAGGCGAGGGCGTTGCGGTAGCCGAGCTCGTCGAGAAGCCAAGGGAGGTCGAGGCCGAGGCGACCGAGGGCGTACTCCGGCATGTGCAGCCAGGGAAAGGTGCGGACCTTGGCATGGGGGAGGCCTTCGCGGCGGAGACGGCGCCACGGCCAGGTGGAGTAAACAGCGTGCAGGTGACCGCGGCGGTCGAGTTCGCGGGCGAGCTCGAAGTGGTGGAAGACGCCGAAGACAGTTTGCAGGACGCGCATCGGTGCGGGTCTGAGCGTAGCAGACGATTGGTGGGGCGAAGCGACGCGTCTTGCTCGGGAACCGACCAGCGCTCGTGAGTCCTGGGGATCAGTTAGGCGCGGGCCGAATGAAAACGGCTGCGAGTTGGTCCTGATAGACGAGTTTGACCCGTGCATCGAATTTTAGGAGCTGAACCAACGGCGCGGTTACGGGACCGATGATGAGGTGCGCGGATTGGAGGTCTGCATCCGTATTCCAGTCAGGTTGACCGGTCCACGTCGCTACGGAGCGATCAATGCGCTGGTCGCCGTAGAAGGCAGCGCGGCCGTCAATGCTAACCGGCTGCCTACGCGACCAGAGCAGGTAACCGCCCCAACCGAAGTCGTTGTAGATCGGACCCGTGTACCCGTGAGCGTTGACGAAGGCGAGAGCGCGTACCGGGAGTGTGTCTGCGAGACGTGTTGTTAGGTGTTGCTTGTCGAACCGCTGCGTCTGGGCGTAGCCCAGGACGATGCAGGAGGCGATCGCAGCGAGGACGGGTGTCGACCAATCGGGCAGCTGTGTGGGAAGCGTGTGTTCTGAAGCGGACTTGTGTGACGCCAGAATGGTGACAGCGACCACCGTTACGAGCCAGACGTCGCGCTGTGAGCGGAACGAAAGATACATCGTGATGGGCAGAAGCGCGGTCTCCAAAGAAAGTAGACGGCCAGACCGGGCGTGTACCGCCACGGCGCCCATGGCGAGTGCCAGAACGCACCAGTCGCCGGCGTCACGGAAGGGAACGGCCTGCAACTCTTGAATCTTGTTGAGCACACCGGGCTGTGATGCGAGCTCAAATGCTACACGGTAGATATGCCACCCGTACGGGTTACAAAGAGTCGCTCCCAGGCTGAGGAGCGAGACTACCGTCGCGGAGCGGAGATCCAGCTTTGTGGGCACGCCGCGATACCACTGCGCAAGCGCGGCTTCGGTCCACGCCACCGCCAGCACGAGAAGACCATCGATGAACTGGATGTGTACGTTGGCCCAGAGGAGAAAGAGAAGCGGCAACAACAGCAGCTCCCGACGGCTACCCGTGCGGCGCGCGTGCATGAGGATGTCCATCTCGAGCACGAAGAAAAGGATGGTTGGCAGCCAGGGGCGTGGGCTGTAGAGATGACCGCAGCAGAAGCATGCGACAAAAGTGAGATGGACGCCCAGGGAGACGTCAGACTGAAGCCTACGGACTAAGTGGTGGCAGGCAACGGTGATCGCAAGGACGCAGGCCGCCGTATACGCCAGCAAGCCAAGAAGGCCGAAGTGAGTGAAGAGTTGAAACACCAGCACCTCGAAGAGCCAGCTGTACGCTTGCCAGGGTCGCCCCGCACCGAAGATCGAGAACAGGTCCATATGCGGAATGGCGCGGTACTGGACGATCCACTCACCAGTGCGAAGGTGCCACCAGATATCGGGGTCGGCGACCGATGCCGTGTGTAGGGCGATGAGGGCGGGAACTGCGAAGAGGAAGGCGAGTAAGATGGCCTGGGCAAGCGTATGTGACACTCGATCGCGAGCCGGCCTTTGCTGGACCTGCTCCTGCACCCGCAAGGGTGCGGACAGCGGCGCAGCCAGCGGCGAGGTGGCAGAGAAGCTCACAGTACCTATTATCGGCAGATTTCGAGATAAGTGCGTGACCGTTTTGTGCTACTGCCAATGCCACTTTTGATCTCGCTCCGAGGGGCTCCGGAGCGGCTGTCCGCGCCTGAGAAAGACGTAGGCCGCAACCAGGAGAGGAGTACATCACTTCACGTTGTGGACTGATGCCACGATCTTTCAGAAACTCGCTCCCTACGATCGGACCCATCCCACTGGTAGAACAGACGACATACGCACCTGGATCCAAGGAGGTTGTTCGCTTAGTGATGGAGAGCCGCGAGCTTTGCCTGCAGCGTTGCCGTCCAGTCCGCTTTGGCGCTTGGTTCCATCTGCTGCACGATGGCGAGCGCTTGCTTGTACGCCGCTGCGCTTTCCCCGTCGCGGTGTAGACTCGCGAGCGTGTCTCCTAACACGATCTGCCCTTGCATGAGATTGGGGTTGATGGCGACGGCTTGCTGGGCTGCTTGGAGGGCTGCCTCGGGCTGCTTTGCGGCGAGCGCCTTGGTAGCGCGCGTGAAGTACCCAAAGGCGGATGGCAGCGACGTGTCGAAGGTGCCACGGTACACCAGGACACCATCGTCGATCATGTCGACCGGATGTATGTTCATGAATGGCTGAAACGGGCTAAGGACGACGGAGCCGAACTCGTACCCAGTCAAGGTCGCCGCGCTGACGAGAACCGTGCCGGAGATCTTGGCCGGCACCTCCACTTGCTGTTCGGTCCACATGCTATCCGCGGTGGGCAGTTGGCGACACGGAATGCCATAGGCATGGTAGTCGATGGACGGTTGAACGAAGTAGCCAAACCAGCAGTCGTGGATGTTGTGTCCGTCGAGATAGCTTTTTACGGAGAAGAGTTGCTGTCCCCAATCGGTGTTGGAGTCGGTGAGATACAGATGCGTCTTCGCCGGGCCGCCAAAAGCTTCGTTTGAGTAGGCAAGATAGTTTGGCGCACTTCGCGTCGCCGACAGAACATGCCAACCAAGCAGGAGGAGTGTGGCGTAGATCCAAAGACGGTGGCTTTGCCAAAGCGAAACAGCCGCGCCACCCAGAAGTACCGCGAGAGAGGGATACATGGGCAGGATGTGGCGCGCGCCGATGTTCAGCCCTGTGTCGATCGCAACCAGGAGATACACAAGGGGCGGCACAACAAGAAAGCTTAGCCGCTGCCATCCTGTAAGGCGCTTGGAAAGAACAGCGTAAGTCGCAAGCAACAGCAACAGCATGAAGCCCAGCGTGGACTTAATTACAAAAGCGGCGGGGAAGTAATACGGCACACCATGGGCGTGAACCTGCCCGAAGATATAGGTGGGGAAGGACTGTCCGGCGATGGACTGCACGCGAATGTCGATCATCCCGTAGAGGTACGACTCAGGGAGCAGATGCCATCGGGCAAGGAAGTGGTACACCCTGGGCTCGATGCCGTGCAGCGTGCTCATGTACGCGTCCAGACCGGGCTGCATGCCGCTACCCGGATGCGCAAGAAAGCGGAAGTGATAGGTCGCCCATAGGATCGGTAAGCCGATTGCGATAGCCGCCGCAAACGCCGCAGCGTACAGGCGAACGACCCGAGCCCGCGTCTCCCGCGCAGGCGGACGCACGAGTTCAAAGGCCAGGAGCACAAGCGCGATCGGGAGCAGCAGCACGGCTGAGTGCTTCACGGCCAGGGCCACGCCGCTTGCCACTCCGACGACCGCGAGCCTGCCCAGGGAAGGCCGCACGCGAAAACGGTACAGCGCGTAGACGGTAGAGAAGATCCCAAAGGTCACCGCCATGTCCGTGGTGACATAGGCACCATGGGCAATCAGGTTCGGTTCGAAGACGACCAGTGCGAGGCCGAAAAGGGCGGCCAGGGGACCGAATATCTCCAGACCGGCAAGGTAGACCACGGTGGCCAGCGCCAGCGAGAATATCGCCGCCGTCATACGCGCGCGAAAGATGATTTTGCTTGCGGTCCCGAGGCCACCGTTCTCATAGATCAGGCTGCGTCCGTTGAAGTAGGCTTCCGTCTTCGAAAACGTGGCGCTCTGCCGTGCGGGAGCGTGCAGGTGCATGGCGAGTAACGGAAGAGTGGCGATCGCCTTGAGCAACGGGGGATGCTCTGGGTTGATGCCAAAATCGCCTGCCGTCCAACTTTCGTAGCCGGCGTAGATGTGATCGCCTTCATCCCAGCTGAGCGACTGCCGGCGTACGGAAAGGATCAGTTCGCCAAGAAACACGAGGACGAGTAGGAGCGCGACGGCGTGCGCCCGGCGTCGTTGTACGGGGTGCGCGAGAGATGGTGCGCTGGGCATTTGTAACTGCTGATTCTGTGAAGCTGTGCCTGGGATTCGCATGGCTCTCCTGTTGCACCACTGATTGTGCCCTACGGAGAGAGTCTTCGGGTACCGCGGCAAAGCGCGCCAGGGGCCATGAGGTCTAGTCGGGAAGGCTTGGTGGATGGGCAGTGGGGAAAGCGGGAGTTCGGCCGGGAGGATGCCCGGCGGACCAAGTAACAGGTGTCTCTCCGCTCCGCAAGACGATGAAGCTGTCTTGCTCCGGTCGAGATGACGCTGCTTGTGTTCATTCAAGCTGTAATGGCAGCTTGTTAGACCGCGGGCGGGCTTTCTTAGAGCGCCTGGACGGACTTGACGAGGTGCCGGGGGTGGTCGACGTCGAGGCCGCGCGCGGTGGCGTAGCTGTAGGCGAGCAGTTGCAAGGGGATGACCTCGCAAAGGGTGGCGATGGGCTCGGTGGCGGGTTCGAGGGGGACGAAGGTGGTGGCGAGCTGGCGCATGGTGGTGTCGTCCCCGTTGGCCAGGGCGAGGATGGGCGCGCCGAGGTTGTGGAGCTCGCGGGTGAGTGCGAGCACGGTCTCGTAGCGGCGGACGGAGCCGGGGTCGGCGCGATCGACCGTGGCGAGAATGACGAGCGGCGTTTGGGGACTGATGAGGGCGGTGGGACCGTGGCGAAGTTCGCCGGCGGGGTAGGCTTCGGCGTGGGTGTAGGCGCTTTCTTTGAGTTTGAGCGCGCCTTCGCGGGCAATGGGAAAGTGGAGGCCGCGGCCGCAAAAGAGAAAGCTGCTGGGGTCCTGAAGATGCTGGGCAAAATCTTGCGCGGCGGCCTGCCAGGTTGGCAGCTGGCGGGCGATGCGGGCCGGCGCCTCGTGCAGCTGCGCGAGGCGCTGGGCAATCTCGTCGGCGGTGAGCGTTTGTTGGGCCTCGGCGGCGAGCAGGCTGAGCAGGACCATGGCGAGCAGCTGGGCGGTGAAGCTTTTCGTCGCGGGGATGGCGTGCTCGGGGCCGGCAAAGAGCGGCATGGCGACATCAGCTTCGCGCATCATGGTGGAGGCCGCGACGTTGGTGATGGCGAGTATAGATTGACCGGCGGCCCGGGCGCGGCGCAGAGCAAGGAGGGTGTCCGCGGTCTCGCCAGATTGCGAGATGACGATCACGCCGGTGGAGCACTCGGTCGCGGGCGAGCGGAAGCTGTATTCGCTGGCGTATTCGACGTCCACCGGGAGGCTGGTGACGTCTTCGAGGAGGACCTCGCCTGCGAGGCCCGCGTGACGGCTGGAGCCGCTGGCGGCAACCAGCAGCTGCGATTGGGCGCGCAGCCAATGGCTGATGGAATCGGTGGTGTCGCGGCGGAAGCTGCTGCCCTGGACGTAGTGCTCCAGGGTGCGGCGGAGGGCTTCGGGCTGCTCGTAGATCTCGGCGAGCATCCAGTGCGGGAAGCCCGGGGGCGGTGAGGAGGGAGTCGTCATGAGGTGGGTTGTGGACCAGCAGCGATGGTAGCGCACCTGCGTTGCGCCCCGGTGTGTGCGTTTGGGTAGGATGGGTGTCGAAGAAGGGTTTTGGGGAGGTTAGCTTGGGTATGCGGGCGCGTGCGATGGCGGCGTTGGTGGTAGGGATGGGGCTGATGAGGGTGTTTGAGGGAGGGACGTTGGCACAGCAAAAGGCGGTAGCGGCGCATGCGAAGACCGACTCCAGCGTGATTGGGCCGGACGGCACGGCGTACGTGACGCGCGTAGTGCCGGTGCCGACGACGGTGAGCGTGGAGGCGCAGCGGATGCTCGCGCGACCGGCGTCAGACAAGGCTGTGCCCCAGACGCTCGCGGAGCGCCGGCAGGGAACGGACAAGTGGCAGGCGGGGGCAGGAGAGGCCTTCCGCAAGCTCTACCCGGTGGACGTGCAGGAGCGCACCGTGGCGGGTGTGCCGGTGCGGGTGATTACGCCGCCGTCGATGCCGGCGGCGCACCGTGCGCGGGTGTTGATGAACGTACATGGGGGTGGCTTCATTGTGGATTCCGGGTCGCTGACCGAGACGATCCCGGTGGCCGCGCTTTCAGGAACCCAGGTCGTCGCGGTGCTATATCGGCTGTCGCCGGAGCACAAATTTCCAGCGGCGGTGGACGACGCCGTGGCTGTCTACCGGGAGTTGCTGAAGACCCACCGACCGCAGGATATCGGGATTTTCGGGACGTCAGCGGGTGCGGCGCTGACGGCGGAAGTAGCCGTGCGGTTGAAGCAATTGGGTGTGCCGCTGCCGGCGGCGTTGGGCATCTTTTCGGGCATGGGCGACTTCAGCCGCAGGGGCGACTCGGAGGCGTTGTATGCGCTAGGTGGGCTGTCGGGGCACCTTGCGCCGCCCGCGCCGCCGATGGAAGGAAACGGCGAATACACCGGTGCCACGCGGCTGGTGGACCCGGTGCTGTCGCCGATCTTTGCGGACCTCCGTGGCATGCCGCCGACGCTGTTTCTGACCAGCGGGCGCGATCTGCTGCTGAGCGGGACGACCCTTCTGCACAGAGCCTTTTTACGGGCCGGGGCGGATGCGCGGCTGGTGGTCTTTGAGGCCTTGCCGCATGCGTTCTGGAACGATCCCACACTGCCGGAGACGCGCGAGGCGAACGAGATGATGGCTCGTTTCTTCGCGAGCGAGCTTGGCCGATAGTCTGCGCGAAAAGACAAAGGCCGCCCGTGTGGGCGACCTTCGCTCGGTGTAGCGCGTGGTTTAGGCGGTGGCGTCGCGGTAGGCCTTGACCTTGTCGTGGGAGGCCTGGATGTGCGGCTGCTGCTGCTGCAGAACGCTGCGCACGTTGGCGTCAAGACCTGTGTCTTCGAGCGCCTCCTTGTAGGCCTTCTTGGCGGCATCCTCGCCCTGCTCGGCGGTCTCGAGCAGCGTGTGATCGCCGCCGCCCAGACGCGCCTTCAGATCGCCCCAGACACGATGGACACTGCCGGCGGTGGTGCCGCCGACGCCCTCGCCGATGCCAGCCGCGGCCTGCACCTCGCGCGCATACTGCCCGCGCGTGCGGCTTTCGGAGAGAAAATAGGTCTTCAGCTCCGGAGTGGTGATGTGTTCGCCAATGTCGGCAAAGCCACGCTCGCCGTCGTTCAGTACCTGGACCACCGTTTTGATGAGTTCGTTCGATTCAGCCATTGGTATCGCCTTTCTTCTTGTTAAAGCTCGCGCTTATGCGAAGGGTGAAGCTGGTTTACTTCCGCGCAGACTTTTTGGCAGACTTCTTGCCGGCGGACTTCTTCGCAGCAGACTTCTTGGAGGCCTTGGGAGCTTCTTCCTCCTCATCCTCGTCGTCCGCTTCCGGCTCTTCCTCTTCGTCCTCGTCGTCTTCCTGGAGCGACTCGCTGTTTACCTGTTGCGAGACAGCGGTGAGGCGCTCGTCGGTCGCCTTTTCTTCCGCCAGCGTTTCCGCCAGCAGGTCGTGGATCTCCTGCTCGCCCATGGCCTCGGCAAAGGTGGCCACGGTGCCGTAGCTGGCAATCTCATAGTGCTCGATACGCTGCCCGGCGGCGATGATCGCGGCGTCGAGGACGGGCCCTTTTTCGATTTCTTCGAGCGCCTCCTGCGCCTCAGTGATCAGGCCCTTCATGGCCTCGCAGGTCTTGCCGGAGGACTTTTTGCCAAGGATCTCAAACACGCGGTCCAAGCGTTCGATCTGTCCTTTGGTCTGCTCCAGGTGCTCTTGCAGCGCCTGCTTGAGCTCCGGGGACTGCACGCTCTTGGTGACTTTAGGGTAGGCGCGGACGGCTTGCTTTTCCGCTGAATAAATGTCCTTGAGTTGTTGCAGGAAGAGGTCCTGCGCTGTTTTGATTGCCATATAGCCTTCTTCTGTCGGTCGACGCGATCTCGAAGCAAGTCTTGCTTCCGCCGGATAGGATGCGGAAATGCTGCGCGGCGTGAAGCCAAGAGAGCGAGTCTTTTTCGAAGCGAGCGAAGCTCCACGTGAAGGCGGCATGTGCGTTGACGGTACGCAACTCGGTCTGCTTGAAGAGCGAGGAAAGTATCGTCGAGGGCTGGTATGGAGAGATTAAGAGGGGATGCGCTATGTCCGATAACAGATATTCTGTACCGTTATGCGGTGAGTGGCCGGTAAGTTTAATTACTACCCGCTCCACGAGGGCCACGGTAAGATTTCAGCCATGAAACGCCATGCCTTATCGCTGCTGCTTTGGCTCGGTGCGTCCATCTGCTGTAACGCGCAGACTGCGCCTTCGTTGGCGGTGTATGCGGGTCAGTATGTGATGCGGCTTGGCCAACGGAATTTGATCGTGATGAACTTGCGCTTGCAAGGGGCGACTCTGGAAGGTTCGTTGAAGCGTCCACGCGGCTTCGGGGGCAA
Source organism: uncultured Acidobacteriaceae bacterium (assembly GCA_964245045.1). Taxonomy (GTDB): domain Bacteria; phylum Acidobacteriota; class Terriglobia; order Terriglobales; family Acidobacteriaceae; genus Granulicella. The sequence continues at coordinate 15,354 of CAXTLD010000051.1, forward strand.
CACGCGGATCACGGTGACCAATCCAGCGATCGCGACCTACAACGTACGCGCCGCACTTCTTGTTGGCGATCACCTGAAACTTACCGTTGTGAACGCGGAGAAGACCAGCGATGTCGACACCTGGAATCTGCATTTGGTGGACCCTTCCCATGCGACGCTGGGCAGCGAGGAGGTTGACTTCGCGATAGAGCCTTTTCCATTGCTGCGCGTTTCCGCGCAGTCTCAGGAGTCGGTCTCCACAGACTGGGATCCGAATCACGCCTATGGTCCAGACGATGGAATGCCCTCGTCCCCGGTGATGGCAAGCATCTTCGCCGAGGACCAAAAGCCACGGCAGAACAACCAGCTTTCAAAGGCGCAGTGGGCAGATATCGGCAAGGCGGACGAGGCACGGCGCGAACAGGTTCGCGCGTTGCTAAAAGCCGGAAGTCTCCACACCGGTGAGGATTTCGAGAAGGCAGCCTTTATCTTTCAGCATGGCAGCAATCCCGAGGACTATCTGCTCGCCCACACCCTCGCCATGGTTGCCGTTGTTCATGGGAGCCAAGGCGCCATCTGGATTGCGTCCGCTACGCTGGACCGGTACTTGCAGTCCATCGGAAGGCCCCAGATCTACGGAACGCAGTTCCTGCACAAGCCCGGAACGGCGTGGACACAAGATCCTTATGACCGAGATCTGATCTCCGACGCTCTGCGCCGGCCGCTCGATGTGCCGTCGCAACCAGTACAAGAGAAGCAGCTGGAGATCTACAAGAAGCAAACCGCCCCCTAAGCCCGGCAGCGTCCAACGGAGCATGGAATCAGCGGAAGTCGACATCCTTGCCATCGCCGCGCACCGAGACGATGTGGAACAAACTTGTGGTGGCACGTTGCTGGTGCAGCGGGCGCTGGGTTGGCGGACGGGCATTCTGGACCTTACGCGAGGGGAAGGCGGTACGCGCGGCACTGCGGCCGAGCGCGCCGCGGAGGCCGCGGAGGCCGCACGCATCCTGGGCGTAGCGCATCGCGAGGCGCTGGACTTACCGGACTCCAACGTGCAGAACACGCTGGAGAACCGGCTCAAAATCGCAGCGGTGCTGCGCCGTTTGCGTCCGCGTGTGGTGATTCTGCCGTACTGGCAGGGGCGGCACCCTGACCACTACACCACGGCCACGCTGGGGTATGAGGCATGTTTTGTGGCGGGCCTGGCGAGCTTGGAATTGCCTGCCGCGCATGGCGCGCCGCACCGGCCGTTCAAGATCCTGTACGCCTCGCTGTACGCCGATGTGCGGCCGACGTTCGTGGTCGACATCACGGCGCACATCGAGGCGCGCCAACAGGCGTTGCTGGCCTACCGCTCGCAGTACGGCAGCCAACCGGCCGGCAGTGCCCTGTTTGTGCCGGAGGAGGACATTCGCGAGCGCATGTTTTCCACGGCGCGGCACTACGGCTTGTTGGCGGGGGTGCGCTATGCCGAGCCGTTTGTGCAGAAGGAGGTCGGGCTGGTGGACGATCTGCTACGGCTGTCGGTTCGCAGCGTGTAGTGGGCCCTGCGCCGAGGTGGCCGGCAATGCCCCGCGCCGCAGCATTTGCTCACGGACAAAGGCGACCAACTCCGGCGGGCAGTACAGGGGCGCCTCGAATGCGAAGCGGCGCTTGCCGGCAACCAGGCCCGGTGATACCCCTTGCCAATGGCCGCTGGACGTGAGGGCCCCGGCGGGCATCACGAGCGCGTCGACGCGGTCCAGGTAGCGCAGCGCCGTGGGCTTGAAGTCTGCCACCGCCGGATCCAGCACGCTCAGGGCGAGGTCCGGCCGCAAAAAGCGCAGGACGCTGTTGGACTCGATCAGGGTGTTGCCGGCGTCGGCGACCAGGCGGCGCACGCGCGGCATGGCTTCGTGCAGCTCGCCCTGCTGTGTGCGGACCCACCAGGAGCGCGCGGCCCCGGCACACAGGTAGCGCGAGGAGTCCGTGTCGCCCTCGCGGCTGCGCTCCTCACTCACGGCGATGGTGTGGTCCGCGGTGGCGCAATCGCAGGCTTCGCCGTTGGCCGAGCAGATGCCGTGGCCGTACTGGGTGATCTTGATGGCCGTCCACGCGAACTCCGGCAGCGCCGCGATCAGCCCGGCGACGACGCTGGTTTTGCCAATGTTGCGGGAGTGTCCACCTACGACCACAATTGCCATTGTGCGTTCCCCCTTAGCGAAGCCGCCGCAGCTTGGCGAGCGCCCGCATGTGCTGCCGCAGCAGTTCAGCCGGCGTGCCGGCGAAGATCTCCCCCGGGCCAGTGACGGTTTTGCCGCGGTAGACCCCGGCCTGCCCGCCCAGGATGACGCCGGGGCCGATGTGGCAATGGTCCGAGAGCCCGACCTGCCCGGCGAGCACGGCTCCGTCCTCGACCACGCAGGAGCCCGAGATGCCAACCTGTGCGGCGATGACCACATTGCGCCCGATGCGACAGTTGTGGCCGATGTGGACCAGGTTGTCGATCTTCGTGCCGCGGCCGATGCGCGTCTCTTCAAGCGCGCCCCGATCGATGCTGGTGTTGGCCCCGATCTCCACGTCGTCCTCGATGACCAGCGCACCCTGCTGCGGAAAGAGGAGGTACTCGCCGGTTTGGCGATGGCGGACGTAGCCGAAGCCGCGCGAGCCCAGCACGGCGCCCGCCTGGACGACCACGCGATCCCCGAGCAGGACGCCCTCGGCGATCACGGTGTTGGCGCCGAGGACGACATCGTCGCCTAGAACGGCATTGGCTTCGACCACCGCGCCCGCGCCGATGTGGACACGCTTGCCCAGGCGCGCGGTGGGGTGGACCGAGGCCGTGGGGTGGACCCGCGGCGCGTCGTCGGTGGACGCCGGGCGGGCCATCGCCTGCGCACACACGGCGAACGCGTAGCGCGGGTCGGGCGTGCGCAGGATGCGGGGGTCGTCAACCTCGCGCAGCTGGTCGCCGGCTAGAATTGCCCCGGCCTGGGAGGCGACAGTCGCTGTGAGGCTTAGGTCGTCCTCGGCGAAGACGAGCGCGCTGCTATCGGCGTTTCCGATGGCAGCCACACGGGTCAGGCTTCCCTGCTCGGTCGTGACGGCGGAGGAAAGGTGAGCCCCGGTCAGTTCGGCGATCATTTGCAAGCTAAAGCTACGGTCGCTCATGCGTACAGACTCGCTTGGCCGGCGGGCCTCGTCTTCCATCGCCGGTGCACCCAGAGCCACTGCTCCGGGTAGCGCCGGATCCAGGCTTCGAGCGTGCGTGTGAACAGCGCGGTATTGGCGAGCGCGTCCGCTTCGGTGTCGCCGGTGCGCACGATGTCGAGCGGCGCGCCAAAGTGTAGCACGTAGCGTCGCTCGGCGGGCTCCCACAACAGAAACCCCGGCAGCACAGTGGCCCCGGAGCGCGCCGCCACCCGCGCCAGCCCAGAGGCCGTACACGCGTCGGTGCCGAAGAACGGCACGAAGACGCCTTGGGGCGGGGTCATGTTGGTATCCATCAAAATGCCCACCGTTTCGCCCGCATGCATGGCCTTCAGGAGCCCCCGCGCAAACTCGTCCTTAGGGAGGACACGATTGCCGTGCAGGGTGCGAATGCCGTTGACGAAGGCGTCCACCCGTGGGTTGTCCAGCCGCCGGATGACCATGCCCATACGGTGACCCATGAGCGAGTGGAAGAAGCTGGAAAGCTCCCAGGCGCCGAGGTGCCCGGTGAGCACCAGCACGCCATGGCCGGCGTCGCGCGCGGCGAGGTAGTGTTCGAGGCCCTCGTAGCGCACGATGCGTTGGGCGCGCTTCTGGGAGTACCGGCGCATCTGCGCGAACTCGGCGAGTTGCCAGCCGAGGTTGCGGAAGCTGGTGCGCAGCATGATCTCCCGCTCGGCGCGTGGCACCTCCGGCAGAGCCAGAGCCAGGTTCTGCCGCCCCACGCTGCGGAGCCGCGAGGCAACCGCACACGCGGCGTAGCCGACGGCAGCGCCGGTCGCACGCGCTACGAAGCGCGGCACGGCGCCGAGCAGGCCGACCAGACCGCGAACGGCCCAGTACTCGATGTGCTCACGCCAAGGCTGGCCCACAGCGTCTGATCGCTCGATTCGATTCAACTGCTTCAGTGTACCGGCACGGCGCAGAGCGTGAGGGGCAGCCGGAGCCGCCCCTCAAACACCACAGAGCTCGGCGGCACTTACTGGGACTTGGCAGCGACGAAGTACTTGGCCACCGTGCGAACAAAGTGCTGCGCGTCCGGTGGGGTGCCTACGTCGCCGCGCAGCACCGAGGTGTAGTTCACGCCGGGTCCATAGAACGCGTTCATATCATCGCCGTTCTCGTCCAACACGTCGCCGCTCAGATCCAAACCAGCAAAGAGCCCCCTGCTACGCGAGTAGGTTAGGAACTCCGCGTTCAGCTTCCAATCGGTGCCGGCCTGCGCGTCGCGGCCCACGGGCCCAGCAGAAGCCGCGGCGTCGGCGCCCAGCTTGAACTTGTTGTGCAGCATGTGCTCCAGGCCGCCCTGGTTCATCGCGACCAGCACCAGGTCCGTGGCTTGCCCGCCAGCCTGGAAGCCGAAGCTGCCGCCGGTGAGCCGCACGAATGCCGGTGCGCTCCAACCATGGCCTGTGCGGCAGGTGGCGACACCCTGACCGTATTGCGCCCCCACCAGGAACGCGGCCTTTTTGTAGGACGGGATGACCACGACACAGGAAGCCCCGCTCAGAATCTGCCGAGGAATCGCCTTGTCCGGGGTGGCCATGACCTGCTCAATCACGTCGGTCGAGCTTTGCAGCCGCTCCTCCATCTTGCTGTGATCGGCAGCCCACGCCGGAGCTACCCCGGCGGAAACAACACAGGCGCATAGGACGCCAACGAACTTTTTCATAGAGCACCTTTCCTTTCCCTGCAGAACCGCGGTGATCTTCACCGCCGCCTGTCTGTTGGACAGCCCCCGGCTCAGGTTGTCCCCTTGCGCGGTTCCCTGTCGGTATACCGGCGGCGTGTGGGTTAGTTCTGCTCGGCGAGCACGCGCAAGGTCAGTTCAACGCGGTTGGTCGCCTTGGCTTTGCGCAACATGCGCCCCAGGTGCGCCTTCACCGTGGCTTCGTCGATGTGCATGGTTTCGGCGATCTCGCGGTTGGAGCGGCCCTGGGTAAGCCAGCGCAGCACCTCGCGCTCTTTGGGCGTGAAGCTGCTGGCGATGTTGGCGCCCGGCTCAGCCAGCGCTTTGCTCAGCAGGGCCACCTCTTCGGTCTCAGCCGGGAGATACGGCGCTCCGTCGAGCACGCTGCTGATGCAGGCACGGATCTCGTCCACACCGGCGGTCTCGGGCAGAAACCCGAGCGCGCCGGCGGCGATCGCATGTTGCAGAACCTCCGGTGCGCCCGTTCGGGCCAGCACCACTACAGGCACCGCGGGCAGCATGCGGCGCACATGCTCCACGGACTCGCCGAGCATGACATTGTCCTGTTGCCCGGCGTCCAGGACCACCACGTCCGGGCGACAAGACCGGGCGGCTGCTTCTTCACCCAACACAACGGTGCGCAACTGCAGATTTTCCTGCACAATGGCTTGCAATCCAATGGATCGCAAGGGATCGGAGGCGAGAATGCCAACACAAAGAGACGTTTGCTGCTGTTCTTGAAGCCTGGGCGCGGCTGTCACGGGGCTGATGCCACCTCTTAAAGAAAATTGGCCCGTTCCGATCATTGGCTCCGTGCGTCTCAGGTTAGAGCTTGGGTAGAACGATACCCTGCTGCTTTTGGTACTTGCCCTTGCGATCGCCGTAGCTTACCTCACAAGGCTCGTCGCTCTGAAAGAAAAGAATCTGACATAACCCTTCGTTGGCGTACACGCGTGCCGGCAACGGGGTTGTGTTCGAGATCTCCAGCGTGACAAACCCTTCCCACTCCGGTTCAAAGGGCGTTACATTCACGATAATCCCACATCGGGCATATGTGCTCTTGCCGACACAAATCGTTAGTACATCCCGAGGTATACGAAAGTACTCAATTGACTTCGCCAACGCGAATGAGTTCGGCGGAATGATGACCGAAGTCGCGTGTACGGTAACGAACGACTTCTCGTCAAAGTTCTTGGGATCGATGACAGCGCTGTTGACGTTGGTAAAGATCTTGAACTCGTCGGAGACACGGAGGTCGTAACCATAGGACGACAGCCCGTAGCTCACCACCCCGTCGCGCACCTGTTTCTCGCTGAACGGCTCGATCATGCCGTGCTCCGTTGCCTGGGTGCGAATCCATCTGTCGCTCTTGATAGCCATCGTTACTTGTACTTGGCGCCGCCCTTGCTCCCAGCGACACCGTCTTCCTTTCCCTTCCAAACAACGCAATGCATTGAGCCTACAGCACCCGCCGTTTCACGTTGACATTCCAGGGGGGCCTCCCTACCATCGGGGAGTCGGCGACGGACATCCCACGATCGTCTTTCCCCAATCGAAAGGCTTGACCGCTTGATCAAGCAGGATCTTATTCAGAGCATTGTGGAACGTACCGGCCTGCCACGCAACAAGGCGGAGGCCTCGGTGGACGCCATCTTGGGCGCCATGAAGGGCGCGTTGGCGGCCGGGGATCGCATCGAACTGCGCGGGTTCGGCGTGTTCACAGTGAAGCCCCGCAAGACAGGCGTCGGTCGCAACCCACGCACCGGCACCAAGGTCGACATCGCGCCCGGCCGCGCGGTTCGCTTCAAGCCAGGTAAAGAGCTGCAAACGCTCGAGTAACTGCCTCGCAGGCCGTCCGCAGTCACATCAGGTGCAGCGCGTCTACATCGACCACCACGGCCCGCCGTGGGATCCCCTCCGCGTCCACCCGTGTCAGCAACCCGCGCAGGCAGGCGCGCAGCGAGCTACGTCGCTCCGCCCGTAACACGAAGTGGTAACGAAAGATTCTTTTTAGCCGTGCGATCGGCGCCGCCGCCGGCCCTGCCACGCGCACTCCCTGTAGCCGCTGCCCGGCGAGCCAGCGCCCGAGGCGCCCTGACCAGTCCAATGCCTCGGTCAGCGACTCGCTCTGTACGATTACGTTCGCCAACGCGGTGAAGGGCGGGTAGCGCGCCCCGCGGCGGAAGCTCATCTCGCGCGCGGCGAAGCCGGTGAAGTCATGCGTGCGTGCGAAGTGGTGAACGTAGTGGTCGGGTTGGTAGGTCTGCACCAGCACGCGACCGGGGAGATGGCCGCGGCCCGCACGCCCGCTCACCTGGGTTAGCAGTTGAAACACGCGCTCCGCCGCCCGGAAGTCCGGCAGCCCCAGGGCGAAGTCCGCGCCGATCACGCCAACCAGCGTGACGCCGTGGATGTCGTGGCCTTTGGCGATCATCTGCGTGCCCACCAGCAGGTTGATCTCGCCCGAGTGGAGCCGCTCCAGCAACCGTTCCATGTCGCCGCGCGTGCGCACGGTGTCGCGGTCCATGCGCCCCAGCCGCGCGCCTGGAAACAGCTCGGCCAGCCGTTCCTCGCCCTGCTGCGAGCCCGCGCCCAGGTAGAACAGGTGCTCGCTTTGGCATGTGGGGCAGCGCTCCGGGACGCCGCGCCGGTAGCCGCAGTAGTGGCACTCCAGTCGCGCACCCACCCGCGCCGGACCGGCCAGCTCCCGTTCGTCGCCGCTCTTGTGAAACGTCAGCGAGATGGCGCAGTTCTCACATTGCAGCTTTTCGCCGCAGCTGCGGCACATCACCACGGCGCTGTAGCCGCGGCGGTTCAGCAGCAGGATGGCCTGCTCGCCGCGGTCGAGCGTGGCGCGGGTCTCCTCCAGCAACTGCCGTGAAAACAGCTGCTCCTGTCCCGTGGCCCGGAACTCCTCGCGCATGTCGATGCTCTCGACCTCTGGCAGCGGTCGGTCGGCCACGCGCGCCAGCATCTCCAACCGCGTGTAGCGTCCCGTCTCGGCGTTCTGCCAGCTTTCTAGCGACGGCGTCGCCGACCCGAGCACGACCGTGCAGCCGCGAAGTTTGGCTCGCATCACCGCCACATCGCGCCCGTGGTAACGCGGCGTTTCTTCCTGCTTGTAGCTCGCGTCGTGCTCCTCGTCGACCAGGATCAGCCCCAGATCCATCAGCGGCGCAAACACCGCGGACCGCGTGCCGACCACCACCCGCGCTTCCCCGCGCCGCACCCGGTGCCACTGTTCCGCGCGCTCGTCCGGGGTCAGTTGCGAGTGTAGGAGCGCCACCTCGCTCCCAAACGCGGCCACCATCTGCGCGGCGGTCGCCGGCGTCAGACCGATCTCCGGCACCAGCAGCAATGCGCTCTTGCCTGCCGCTAAAGCCCGCTGCATGGCAGCCACGTACACCGCCGTCTTGCCCGACCCCGTGACGCCGTACAGCAGATGCGGCTGAAACCCGCCCTTGTCGAGCGCCACCGCGATGCTCGCCAGAGCCTCGGTCTGCGCCTCGTTCAGCACGTGCTCGTGGGCGAAGCGTTTGCCCGCTTTTTGCCCCAACCCGCTGACGTGAAACGCCTGCGCCGCCTCCTCCAGCCGCACCAACCCCCGCCGCACCAGCGTCCCCAGCGTCCCCGGCGGCACCCCTCGCGTTGCCATCCGCGCCTGCAGTTCCCGCACGCGCTCGCGCCCGCCACAACCGGCCAACTCCGCCATAAGGGCGAGTTGGTTGTCGTTCAACCGGGGCAACCGCCGCCCGCCTGCACCCCTTTCTTGGTTGTCATTCCCGCAGGGAATCTGCGTCCTGCCGCCGACCACAGCCCGCGACTCCGGCGTTCGCTCGTCAAGAGGCTCGTCGGCCACCGGTGCTTGCTGCGGGCTTTCTGCCTGCCCAAAAGGCCCCCTGCTCGCTACTTCCTGCTCGCTACTTCCTACTTCCTGCTCCCTGCTTCCTTCCACTTTTAATACTGCGACCCTCTCCACCCGCCGAGCATCGCGCGCCTCGGCAACGGCCTCGCGTAACAGCCAGCGTTTCTTGGTCATGGCGTCCAGCAGTGCCTTGTTGGCGCCTGTGGCGCTGCGCAGGGCTGATATCTTGGCGGGCTCGCCGGACTCAAGATAGTTCAACACCGCATACTCCCGGTTTTGCTCCTCGGCGCTCAGCCGTGTTCGGCGGGACGAGCCCTTGGCCGCGCCCTCGTACAACACTCGCCGCCCCGCCTCGCCGATCCGGTACACAAACTGCCGGCGCACCTCCGCCCCCAGCGGCGCCATGCCCCGCAGCACCTCCCCCAACGGCGCACAGTAGTACTCCGCCACCCACCGGCCGAGTTCCAACAGCTCCGTGCTCAGCAGCGGTGCGTCATCCATCACGCGCTCGACGGGCTTGGTTTCGATCTCCGGCGCAGGCGCCTCCCCATGCACCCGCACCGCAAACCCCACCAACCGCTGCCCCGCAAAAGGCACCAGCACCCGCGCGCCCGCCTCCACGCTCAGCCCCTCCAGCCGATACGTAAACAGCCGATCCAATGGCACAGGCAGCGCCACATCGCAGAACAGACTCACCCCTTCAGTGTAGTGAGCAAGGTGTCCGAAGTCCGGCCTGCTTCACCGTACAGTCGCCTTGGGTCACGGCTACGGGTTCCCACCCTCGGGCAATCGGCCCCGGTCTGTCGCTTCGTAGTCCATCCGATACGTTAAATTTTGCGGCGCTAGCTCATAGGCCACACGAAAGTGCTCCTTCACGTCAGGTACTCTACCCGCCTTCGCAAAAGCAAGTCCAAGCGAGTGTTCTAGTTTGGCTTTATCGAAGTCCGGTACGGCTTGCATTGCCGCCAGCTCCAGTTTCTTGCATTCATCGACTCTGCCGACTTCGCAATAACGCTCTCCCAAGGTAAATTGTTCTACCGGCTTCAAAGTTCCTTCCCTTAACTGTGGCTCCAGGTACCAGATTGCTGCCGCGATGGCGTCCTGATCGTGATTCTGCCTCGAGGAATCCTCAAAAACGAGAACGTTTTCTGCGCGGCTCACCATCCCGGAGAACTCCTTCGAACTCTTGTCTTGAGATATCAGTCCAAGCAACTGGTTGTGTATGCCATAGATCACTGCCTTTGACCTGGCCGGCTCACCCATCTGATCGTAGAGCATAGCTTTTATCATCCCGGCCTCAAAGTCATCGGTGTCGCTCTTTTCAGCCGAAATCTCTTCCTCGATGGCTCTCCGACGACTTCCTTCCGTGGCATAGAGCCAAGCCAGAGAGCGGTACCGCCTGGCTAGGGTAGGGTGGTGTCCCTCACGGGATAGGTAGCCTGGATACTTAGATCCCTGCTGAACTTCCATTCGCGCCAGAGAGATGGAGGCTCTTGCTTCTGTCTCCGCATGTGGGAAGTCCCGAAGCGTTGCGTATGCCCTACTGAGACCAGCGTGCGCAGACTCGTAATCCGGTTCAAGCTCAAGAGCTCGTTCATATGAACCGATCGATTGCTGAACCAATCCCAATCCAAGCTCCGCGTCACCTAATACGCACCATTCACTTGCTCGTTTCATCACCGCTGCTTGATGCTGGAAATGGGCAAGCGCCTCTTGATTGTGCCCGCGCGATAACAGGTTCTCTGCTAGCCAAGTCTCAACAGAATCCCATGTATCTCCGTAGTCTTGTTGTCGCGCAGTTCGCTTGAGGTATAGGCGTTCCTCCCTGATTGCCTCCTCCGGATCATCCAAACCCATGACAGCCGTTGTATTTAAATGCAACATGGTTTCCCAATCAGGAGAATTGTGCGCCATCCAAGTCTCTACGACATTCAATAATCCACGCTCATCTCGTCCCTCAACTAGCTCGCGTAATTCCTCATATGCCGCTTTGTCGTGAGGATCTTGCTGTAGTTGAATGCGCAAGGAGGATTCTTTACGTGAATCCTCTTTCGCCGTTGTTCCACGCCGAGAATTTGCTTCCTGCGGCGGAACCGTCTGAGTTGCTGCTGAAGCAACGGGCGGTGGCGACTGATCACTAGCCCCCACGCGGCGCACACTGATGGCCGCCATGGTTAGCACAAGTAAAACTGCCAAGCCAAACACGCCTCTCGTAACCTGCGGCGCTCGTGACTTCTCTAAACCTTTAGCACTCATCCGCAACTTAGGATATACATCCTAATTACACCACTGAATACCACAGAAGTAGCATTACCGTTCGGAGTTAAGCGCTTACAGGCAGTTCGCTCCTGATCGTGTTTACTACCGTCTCCAC
>CAXTLD010000052.1:0-26241 GCA_964245045.1 uncultured Acidobacteriaceae bacterium
CCTCCGTACCCACGGCAACCGGCGACTACCGCCTTTTCTACGCCGGCGTCCGCGACGCCATCCTTGGCACGGCACCCTCTCCCGTCCCCGCCACCGCCGCCCTCCACGTCGCCCAACTCATCGAGCTCGCCCGTCAAAGCAGCCAAGAACGCCGCACGCTCGAGGTTGGACTTACTTGAAGTGTTCCCGCCGTGCATGACGTTGTCTAGAGTAGACCCACGTTGTCTAGAGCAGATCCACGTTGTCAAAAGCAGAACCACGCTATCTAAAGCAGACCGTGCGAGTTCATGGGGATCGTGCGCTGGCCAACTGCATTGTCCGCTGCACAACTTGCGGCTCGGAGAGGTGACCTACCTCCAGAGCGCTAAGCTGGCGTCCGGCCTGCTAAGTATGAGGCTAACCTGTGCAAGAGCGACTCGGTGCAGTAGCGGTTCCCAAACACGTCCGTGTGGTACACGTTTCCGTATACGATGGTCGGAAACTCCTGTCCCAGTTAACTGGTCCACCCGCGTGACCGCAGTGATCTGTAAGGCTGATTGGAGATATCAGTTGGGTTCCAGAGTAGACCGGCTTTTCCCTAGCGTTGTCCAACTCCTGTTTGGCTGTAGGTCCAAAGACGATGTAATGCCTAACAGCCACGTTTCGAGCGGGACTTTTCCTGAGATCATCAACTCGCACTTATTCCAGTGCCTCCCCACGCACAGGTAGCAACTCCCGATCGGGCGTCGCCCGGCGCTTGGCACCGCCCGCCCGACTCAGCACTACCAGTGCGACTGAGGCCACAATGATCGCCATGCCCGTCAACTCCGTTCGCCCCATCCGTTCTCCCAACAACCCGACGCCGAGGAGCACCGCGATCACCGGATTTACGAACGCATAGGTCGCCACCTTCGTCACCGGTACATTCTGGAGGAGATAGGTAAACGCCACCAGGCCCACCAGCGATCCGAAGACGCTCAGCCATGCGATGGCTTGGAGCCCATGTACGGTCCACACGGCCCTGCGAAAACTGCCAAGCGACAACGCCAACAAGGTATTGAACAGGCCGGCGGCGCCGATCTGCCAACCGGTCGCCACAAAAGTATCCGCCTTGAACCGAAACCGTCGGGACAGTACCGACCCCACCCCGAAACAAAGAGCCGCCAGCAGGCAAACGATCGTGCCCAAACCGGTGCGTGCGCCTCCCGCGGCCCCGCCATGCCCCGATTGGTGGAGGGATGGCCACACGAGCACCACGATCCCCACCGTGCCTAGCAGCGTTCCGGCCCACCCGCGCCAGTTCGGCGGCTCGCCGCCCGGCAACGCCCACTCCATCAACGCCACCATAATCGGCAGCGTCGACACTAGCAGCGACGCGAAGCCGCTCGGCACCATGGTCTCGCCCCACGTCAGCAGCATGTTGTTGCCGCTCATAAACAGTAGCCCCACCACCGCGAGCTTCCAGCCTTCGCCTCGTGGCACGCGTAGGCTCTTGCCCCGTACCAGGGCGATCGTCACAATCAACACCGTCGTCAGTATGGATCGTGTCGCCGAGACCACGGGCGGCGGCAGATGCTCACCGGCAACCCGGATCGCGGTATACGTGGAGCCCCAGCACAGGTATACCGCCGCAAACGCGGCCAACACCCGCGTCCCGTTTTCGCTCCGCATGGCCATCATGCCCAGCATAGCTGCCAGGGAGACGCAGACGGCAGTGCGCCACCTGCGCTACCATCGCCCCATGCGCATCTTCGCAGCCTCGCTCTGGTTGCCGTTGCTTGCCACGCCGCAGACCCAGACCGTCGTCCCACAGGCGCCCGCAACCAACCCCGGCTCAACGTCCACCTTCCGTAGCGACGCGCTTCACCTGAGCTATGCCTATCCGACTGGGTTCAAGGACGCTACCACCATGGCCGCCATCGCGTTCCAGGTCAGCCTTTCGGGCGACCCCACCTACGGCAGCCAGGCCAAATGCATCTCGCTTCCTTTCGCACGCATGTCGCCAAGCACCCAAGACTTCGGCATGGTCATCCTGATCCGCGCTGACGCCGGTTGCCTCAAGAAGAAGTTCAACGCCGGCTCCGTCGAGGAGTTTGCCAAGGGCGAGGCGCAAGGGCTAGCCTTCGTCGGCGCAAAGACCAGCTTCGGCCCGCCGGTCGCCTTCGAGCTCGCCGCGCGCCCTGCCACGCTGGAGGAGGGCAGCTTTACGCTTCCCACGGGACAGAACCTGCAAGCCATGGTCGTCTGCGTTCTTGACCAGCCTGATATCGCCTGTTGGCAATTCCTGGCTGCGTCCGCAGATCGCCTGCACTCCCTAGCCGCGCTTCCGGTTACCTTTGACGGTAGCCCGGCCACCCCAATCGCCCCCGCGCCTCCCGGCAACGCGGGACCACGTAAGTAAGGTGGACCCGGGACACCGCAAACCCGGGCTCAACCTTGGCTCATAATCGCGCAGCCGGCTGGTGGTACCCACCAACCGGCCACCGATGACTTGCTTAGAAGTGGAAGCTCACCTCGCCCGTCACCGTCCTCGGTGTCACATAGTGCGTTCCCGAAAACGTCGACAGGAAGTTGTACAACGCATACTTGTTCGTCGCGTTGATTGCCGTTACACGTGCGCCGATGCTGTACCGCTCCACTTTGGAGTGCCACACGCTGTCGTCGCCCATCTCCATGTCAAACAGGTTGCGCGGCGCAACGCGCTGCGGATTGTGGTCGTCATCCTCCGTGCCCGGGGCCGGGATGCGCAACAGATTGGAAGTAAGCTGCGACGCCAGGCACTGCGTGAAGCCGGTCGTCGCCGTCGCTGCCACACCGTTGCAGTTCAAGCCCGCCTCAAACTGCTGGTCGGGGGTGTAGCCGCTCAGGTCGATCCCTGGTTGGCCATTGATCGCGATCGACGTTCCCGCGCAGGCGCTGTTCGGGTCGGTCACGTTGTAGCAGGGTGTCGATCCCGCCACCAGCCCCGAGTCGAACCGCCAGTTGAACGAGTAATACAGGCTCTTCCGGAAGGGCATCTTGTACTCAAAGTGGGTGCTTTGGTTGAAGCGCTCGTCGTGGTCGATCCGGAACGGAAAGCCGCCCGGCGCGCCCACCGTTGCTCCCAGTCCACCTACCTGCGGGTTAAAGAAGCGCGCCGCCACGGACGAAAACGTCCACCGCGCCGTTAAGCCCCTCCACTCGGTCAATGTAGCACTCGCCGCATAACCGGGAATCTTGGAGTTGTGCCACTCGATCGGAAACGTGATCGGCGTCGCGCCGAAGACGCTGAAGTCGTAACCGTTATGCGTGTACTTGGTAATCCACTCGCCGCTAAACACGAAGTGCTTGCCCGCGCTCTGCTCAAAGCCCGCGTGGAACTCATTGCGGAAGCCTGGGTTGAACGGCGCGGAGATGCAGTTGCCGATAGGCGAGAAGATCGCGTTCAGCACAGCGTCGTCGCAGCCTTTGGACGAAAGCACGAGATTTTCGTTGAACGGCGTCTCTTGGGTACGCGCGTACGAGACGCGCAGCACCGTGCCCGTCCGTTTCAGGCTGTAGGAGATGCCCACACGCGGCTCGGCCTGCCGCTGAATGGTAAGCCCATTGTAGAAGTCGCCGCGCAACCCCAGGTTGAATAGCCAATTGCCTGCGGTGAGAGAGTCCTCTCCGTACAGGGCGAGTTGCTTCACGTCCGTGCGGCCGTGCCAGGTATACGTGGTGCCGCCGCGAGTGAGATCGTAAGGAGCAAGCACGGCAACGAACGCCGGGTTGACCGAGCCGCCCGAAGTTCCGGCACACGCACCGGCGCCGCTAAGCGGATTGCCATTGGCGTCCAGGCAGGGCGCGTTCAGGTTCGCGTCGACAATGCCGAACGTATCATTCTCGCGCAGAAACGTCTGGGCATACATCCCGCCGAACTTCATGCTGTTCCGTCCGACGACATAGGAAACATCCGAGTGCACACCGGCGTTGGTTAACGTCCGGTACTGCTGCACGCTTTCCTGCTGGATGGGGCCTAGATCGTTTAGCAAATTATTGCTCGGATAGTAGTTATAGCTGTCTCGGCGAATATAAGGAGCGAAGTTAAACACCGCGCGATCGCTTACCGTCCGCGTATAGGTTGGCGCCACAAGAATGGTGCCGATCTTGGATCGCTGATCGGTAGGTCCGCTGGTCAGGCCGAACTGGTTCGGGTCGGCATAGTTGAACTGCGTGTCGAAGCTGTTCGGCGTCTGGAACCAGGAACGGGTGTACTGGATGTTGGTGTGGAGGGCATCCTTCGACGTCATCTGGTAGTCCACGCGGTCGAAAAAGTTCGCTTCGTTCCCCTTATCGTGCATCACGACGAACTCGGGCGCGTCCAGGAACCGACCGGACTGGAGCCCGTTGACCGAGACGAAGTTGCCCCAGTTCTTGCCGCCATAGGCCATATTGGACGCCGCGGTTGAGGTTCCGAAGGTGCCGTACGAGAGCACCACGGCGCCCGTAGGCCTGGTTACGCCCTGGCCGGAGCGCGTGGTCACGTTCACCACCAACGAGGTCTTGTCGCCGTACTCGGCCGGCGGCGCGCCCTCGATCACTTCGAGCGATTGCACCGCATCGGCGGGCAGTTCGTTCGAAAACACCTTGCTCTGCTGATCGGTGATGGGCTGGCCGTCCACCGAGAACGAGGTTTCGTTGTGGTCGCCCAGCCCATGCAGCAGGCCGTTGGAGTCAGCCGCTACACCCGGCGAAAGCTCCGTCACAATAGAGCTCAGCTGGGACGAAGGGCTCTCGACCGGCAAGCGATTGATCATTGTGCGGTCGATATCGGTATGGAAGTTCGGATCGTTCTCGGTCAGATCCGGCGGGGCGTCTACGTTGACGACTGTGTTGCTCGATCCGATCTTGAGCGCCAGGTTCAGCCTCGTCGGCACACTTGTGGAAACCTGCACCTGCTGCGCGACGGAAACAAAGCCCTGCTGCGTCACCGAAAGCTGGTATGGATTAAACGGCAGATTGGGGAAGCTGAAGCTACCCGCAGGATCCGTGACCGCCGTACGTCGGTAACCGCTCACAGGATTGCTGATCACGACCGTTGCACCCGGAATCACGGCTCCGCTCGGATCGGTGACCGTTCCGAGCACAATTCCCGATGTACTTTGCGCCGAACTGGTACCAGGCGTATATCCCAAAAACAGGAACGCTAAAAAAAGCGCTCCGCAAAGCTGAAACAGAGATCGCATAGAGAACTCCCATCGACGGCGTCGCGAAAACCTATGGAAAGAGCCTATCGACCCGTGGACGAAACCGGTGTCCAGCATGGGCAGATTGGCTGTCAGCGGAACGCCACCTAGCGGCGTCCCGGTGTTTCAGGCTTGCGAGGAGACGGGAGGCGGTCGGCTAAAGCGGGCAAAGTGCCAGGCGGCATGAACGCCAAGTTCGGGTGCGGGCGGCAGTAACTCGGAGGTGAGCAGTACCGGTAACGGGGCCACCTGAAGCGAAGCCGGCATGGCTGCGTGCATGGCCACGCACAGCGGGCAGTGTTCCTCCGTGTCCCCGTCCGGCGCTCCCGTCGCCGGTGCGTGAACACTGTGCTTCTGGGTCGCGGGCCGGTGCAAATGAGCTGCCTGCGCCGTGCTTACCGCCCCAAACAGCAGCGCACACAGAAGCACCAACCACCGCATCCCCGTTGACGAGTGGATGGACGGAGAGCGGAGGCTCACCCTGGCGCTGCGAATGTGCTGCGTGCTTGCCACTATCAGTATCGTAAACGTAGCTTCGGCAAAGCTGGACGCATTCTGCTGAATTTGGGTGGAACTATGCGCCGTTACGGGACACTTTGCCGTGATTTGCTACAGTACGCTCGGACGGCAACGAATGATTTAGCGTTTACAACCGTTGCGCGAGCCAGCCGCACCTGCGCCAGAACAAAGTTCCCCGCCGTTTCGCGACTGTCTCCGTACTGCCTTAATAGCTGAAAAACTCGTTCATGCCGCGCCGTAGCCGCAAACCCGCCACCAAACACACAAGCGAAACAAGCCCGGTGAACGCGTCCCAATAGACCATTGGCCGTGCCCAGCCCGGCGAGTACTGCAGATCCTGACCAGCCCACATGGTGACCAGCGTCGCTACAATCCCAAATTGAAAGCCCAGCACCAGCAGCAACTGACCGCGCCGGCGTCGCCGGTCCAACGCTTCCACCTCTGACGGGGTCAGCATCCGTTCTTCGGGCGCAAGGTTCAGATTCGGCATGGGCGACGCTCTCCTTGAATTGATCGACACCGCCATTACATCACATATGCCCGTGCAGAAACATCCCCCAGCCGACGCGACCGTCCCACAAGCTACTCCCGTCCGCGACCCGCAAAGGCCGCCCGAATACGGGCCGCCCGATCTTCCAGCGATCCGCCTGCGGCATCCTCGAAAAAGGCAACCGACTGCAACCCCGCAATTTCGAAGCGCTTCCTGCACCGCACATTTTGGCAGCCTGCCTGATCGTCCCGCCGGACCATGTAGCTGCGCGCCTTGGCGAAGCGCGCCTCCCGCACCGCGTCCGCATAGCCGGTCAGGCGCGCCCGCTTGCGGCGTACCAGCCACGTCAGGGCGTAGTCGGCCTCCTGCCCGCAGTGCGGGCACACCAGGGTGTGCGTCTTCACCTCCGTACGCTCGTCGAAGAAGTCCCGCTCGTTCCCGCCGTCCGGCTGCGGCGCCCGCTCCAGATCGCGCCCGCCTCTCAGGTCATAGCCGCCCCGTCCGCCCCTATCGTCCGTCCACCTGCTCCGCATCAGACCGCATCTCCTTGACAGCAAAAACGTTCACTTTCAGCATAGACCCAAGCCGCCCACGTATGCGCGCCACCCGCCTCATCAGGGCCGCAAGGCTTACGGACGAACGCGGCATTGGGTTCTATGGGACTAAGGACACCGATGGGTGCGCCATACCCCGACGAAAGCAGCTACTCTTGTAGGCGATTGAGTTTCGGCAAGCGCCGACCCGCACCACAGTGCCTCGGAAGGAGCACCCATTGGCCGTCTTTGTGAAAAACCCCAGCGCGCCCGGTTACGACAGTGGCCTTGAAGTAAAGACGGACACCCGCGCCATGACCGTGGCCACCGCGTTGTTTTTCATGGTGGGCTTCCTTACTTGCCTCAACGACGTCATCAGCCCGCACCTTAAGTCAATCTTTGCCCTCAGCTACTCACAGTTGCAAAACGTCCCTCTCTACTTTTTCACGTCCTACTTCGTTTTCAGCTACCCGGCAGGCCGTCTGGTGGAAAGCTTCGGCTACAAGCGAACCATGGTTGCCGGCCTGCTCGTCATGGCGTGCGGCGCGGTCGCCTTCCTTCCTGCGGCACACTATGCGCAGTTCGCGCTCTTTCTTGTGGCACTGGTCATCCTCGCTGCGGGCATGACTGTCGTGCAGGTCGCCATCAATCCCTACGTCACCGTGATCGGGCCCGCCCCCACCGCGGCCAGCCGCCTGAACCTCGCGCAAGCCTTCAACTCCGTCGGTACCTTTATTGCGCCGTTCATCGGCACCACCCTGATCCTCAGGCACGCCGCCGCGCCGCTCTCCGCCGAGCGGCTGCATGCCATGAGCGAAGTGCAGCGCCAGCTTTACCGCGCCGAGCAAGCCTCCACGGTGCGCATTCCGTATCTGCTGATTGCGCTCGCCCTAGCGCTGCTAGCGCTTGCCTTGGCCGCGATTAAGCTGAAAACCACCACCGGCGTCTCCCAACACACGCAGGACTTTCGCCCCGGAGCCTTCTCGGAAGCGTTCACCCGACAGGACAGCATCTGGCGCCACCCTTGGTTGCTCTTCGGCGCGCTCGGAATCTTCACCTACGTCGGCGCGGAGGTCTCGATCGGCAACCTGCTCGTCAGCTACATGGGCCTGCCACAGGTGGCCGGGCTGCCCGAGGCAAAGGCCGGCTACTACCTGATGGTGTACTGGGGTGGCGCAATGCTGGGCCGTTTTGTCGGCTCCGCCCTGCTGCAAAGGATGAAAACCGGCATACTCCTTGGTGCTATGGCGGTCGGCGCGTTCTTCCTTGTGGTGCTTTCCCTTCTTACCTCCGGTCACCTCGCTATGGGTGCGATCCTGGCTGTCGGCCTGTGTAACTCGGTCATGTTCCCGTCTATTTTCACGCTCGGCATTCAGGATCTCGGATCGCTGACCAGCAAGGGCTCAAGTTTGTTGATCGCCGCCATCCTGGGCGGGGCTCTTATCCCCAAGCTCCAGGGGCTTGTGGCCGACAGCATGGGCCTCCAACCCAGCTTCTTCATCCCGGCCCTCTGCTATATCTACATCGCCGCCTTCGGCATTGCGGCAATTCGTCGCCGCGTCGCCTCGAACGATCTGCTGCCCTCCGACGCCTAACCGAGCCGCCCCGACCTTACCTTTAGGGCGTTTTGGTCAGCGTCACGGTGAGAAATCCTTGCGTTCCGGTGGACGCTGCGACCTGCACCGCCTGCGGCACGCTCGCCACCTCCAGCGGAACCACAGTGACGATGCCGCTTTCATCTGAGGTCGCTGTGGCCTGCGTCGACCCGAGCACCGCCTGTGCTGGGCAACGTCCGTCTACGCTGCAATCCACTTGCCAAGCCAACACACGTTGATTCACCTGAACCGGCGCTTGTTCCAGCGCATGTCCAGCCGCGTCCGTGATCGCCAGAACAACGTGGCTCAACGCCTGCCCTTCTGGGACACTCTGCGCCGCGCCGGATGCCGCATTGACGCGCCACAGCGACGCATCCACGCCATACACCGTCCAGGTCGAGCAAAACACGCCCCAGGCGCAACCCGTGACGGTGCTCACCGAGCCGGCCGGGATCGCCGACGCGCTCACCACCAGATTGGCCACCCCGTCCGCTCCCGTAACGCTGTTGCCGGCAATCTGCAACGTACCGCTGCTCACCGTCCAGACTACCGGCACACCGGCCGCAGCGACGCCGTCCTCGAGAGCGTGGAACGGAACGCTCCACATCGAACTGGCCCCGGCCGCGAGGTAGTGGGCGGTGTCGGCGAACCAGGCCTGCCGCACCGGTGTCGTGTCCACCACGACCACCTGCACGCTCGCGACCCCGCTCACCTCCTGCGCCGTCAACGTCAACGCGCCTTCGACGCTGCCCGTCACGGCCGTCTGCGCCAGTCCCTGAGCGTCGGTCAGCACGGTGCAGCTCGACCCGCCACCACAGGCAGTCAACTGGGCCGCGCCCGCGCTCACGGAGAACGCCACGGCGGCGTTGGCCACCGGGCTCAAACCGTCGCTCGCCAGAACCCGCACCGCGAAGGGCGTCGGCGCCGTCACGCCTGTCTCAAGAGCCGGCGGCGCCGACACCGTCCGCATCACGTCCGGCAACTGAAGGTAGCTGAGTCCGCCTGGAATGGATGTTGAGCTCCCCGTGCCAGGGTCCAGCACCGTGACCGTGACGGGGACACCCACCAGGGCGCCGGCAACCAGCATGGGTGGGGCGTTCACGATTATCTGATTGGCCGTCACACTCACCACCGAGCCGGGTATCCCGTTCACCAAAACCTGATTTCCCTGCCGGAAGCCCGTGCCTGAAATCACCAACTGTCCACCGCCGGAGCCAACGGTCAAGGGCGCAACTGTCGCGGCGTAGAGCACGCGGGCCACGTAGGAGAAGTCCGGTCGTCCCGCCCCAAACTGATCGCTTACGGAGAAGCGAAAGCTCTGCGCGCCGGTTTGCGGTCCCATTTGTACCTGCGTCACGCCCAGCGCCAGGGAGTTGAACGCCGCCGGTTGGCTCGCGAGCGTAGGAAGGGTGCCGGACGCCTCGCCCGCCCCCCAGACGCCCACAACCGGTAGGGCCTTGTTCACCGTCGCGGCTCCCGTCTCATCGGTCGCGGCAATCTCAACCGCCCAGCTGTGACCGGCCGCAATGGAAACGTTCCACCAAGAGCTGTGTCCCCAGCTGCAGAGCAATCCGTTCTGCCATCCACTCGTGTTGAACGCAGCCGGGGCGGTCTCGCGGCCGTCATTGCCCGGGTTACACGTGGCTGCGGCGTCGTTGGCATGCATTTGCGTGAAGATCCCGTTATCGCCTGCGGAAAGCGCGGAGTAGTCAATGAGCGTAACGGGTGCGCCCGAAGGGCTGACCGGCGGGCGAACGTACGGTCCCACCGCGTAGTCCCCGGAGTACAGAGGATTGATCGGCTCGGTGATGAAGAATACGTTCGAAACCCCGTCCAGCGGCACTCGTCTGAAGCTGAAGTACCCATCCAGACTGGGGGACGTTACGCCTGAGCTGTTCACCGTCCCGCCGCTGAGCGGCGTCGCCTCCACCTGCTCGTACAGGTAGCCGGTCAGCGCCGAGGTCGTCTGCCAGTCTTCCGTCACACCGTTGTTCTGGCGCCGTGTGGTGATGTTCACCCAGTCCATGCCCTGTCCGGTCGGAAAGTACAGAATGCCGGTAAGGTACAGCGCGTCGTTGCTGGTACCCTGCTTGCCCGGCGGCACACTGCTTTGGCGAACCGGGTAGAGTTGCGCCAGCGAGTTCAGGTCGTCCTCCCGCAGGCTAAACGGATTGGTCATGCATTGGTAGCTGTAATTGCCGCACAGCACGTCGATGGGGTGCATCAAGGGCCAGTACGCGAGCTGGTTCGACGTCACGGTCGTTGCCGCCGTAAACACATTGTCATTGGTCTGCGACCACGAGATCCCCAGCACGCGACCGAACGCCCGAGCCAACTGATACTGCATTTGCGTGAGCTGTTCAGGTGTCGACCCAACGCACCGGCCGTTCAGGATCAGCGTCGCATGGTGGATCGCGCTGTCGCGCTGGTGAATGTCGTCCACATCGCCCACAACTGCGTTCTGCTCGCAGCCGTAGGGGTCGCTGGCATCCGTCCCCAGCAGCAGATCAATCAGGCCACCGTCCGTGTCATACACGATCGCAACCGGGATGTTGCCCTCATTCAGGATCTGCACGTCTTGCGGAAACACCAGCGACGTACCATCGAAGGTCGTGTTGTGCGTGCTCACATGCTCCGCAAGGTGCCCGCCCTGCACAAGCGAAAGACTGGACGTGGGCACATTCCAAACCGCGGCTGCCGCGGCCACCATGCCATCGGCCTGCGCACGCGTTACCCCCGGGCTCAAGTCACCCGGATCGGTGAAGTAAGGCAGCTGCGTCGTCAGCCAGGTTACATTCGATCCGGGCGCCGTACCCCAGCCCTGCCCCGTGATAAACCGCGCGCCGCCCGCCCAGGCAGTCTGTCCGCAGCCGGCGACCACGCAGAGGACCACCAACGCACGTACGATCCGCAAGTACTGTTCACAACATTGCTTAGAGGCGGCCATGGGACACCCCCTTTGCCGCGACAACCAGACGCGGCCGTTGCGGTCCCTCAATCGGCTCAGGCTGCGGCTCGTCCGACGTTCCAACAGGAGCCGCCGTTGGCTCGGCAGCGCCGGTTCCCTGGATCATCACCGGCTTCCGCCCTCGCGTGGGCACCGGCAGCAGCCCCCGTCCCGCCCCGCTCCCAGTCGCCGGTCCACTGATCCACGCGAACGCCTCGCTTAGAGGCACAGCGCCGTTGGCCTCGGTTGGCAACGCTGTGCCCACGGTCCGGACCACGGAAGCAGCTACCCGACGCACATCCAGCAGCTGCGGGGCGTGCGCGCCCTGCACCACCACCGGCACCAGGCCCTCCGCGCCATGCACGGGCGAACTGAACCCAGCGGCGCTGGTTCCGTTCACAAACGCCAGCACCCGTTGCCCGATCGTGTAGCGAACGTGCCCTGCCGGCCACAGCCCAGCCCACTCGCGCATGGTGTAGCTGCAGCCCACCGAGCCGCGCACCGGCTGCTCTACCCGGAACCCAACCTCGACGATGCTGCCTTTGCGTTCAATCGAGACAATCTGACCCACAAAGATGCTTGCCGCATGGCCCGATAGCCGTTGCAGCTCCGTGCCGATCGCAGTCGCCGACACGGTGCCCTGTGCCTGCATTCCACGCCAAGGGCTCAACAGCAAGCCCGCCCCACATAGAAGCCCTCTAGAAACTTTGAGCCAGTTCGATCGCATGCAGTCTTCGTCTCCATGCACCTCTTCGGCAGAAAAGTGTCCGAAGAAGAATCATGTCCGAAGGCGAAACAAAAACGAAGGCTATATACAACTTCTGGGGTACGCGCGACCGGCTTGCCGGGCAAAACTCACCGGCAGGCAAAGCTAAATCTCCGGATAAAAGTCGAAGAACGCCTCCACGGAAAGCCGCAGTTGTGCCTCGATCTGCTCGCGGCTGCCTTCCAGCACATGCATCGTGACCTGCGCCTCGTTGCCGTTCTTTAACTGCACCGGAGCCGCCTGCACCCCCGCCAACTCATCCGCCGGCAACAGCCGCATTCCATAGACCAAAACAAGATTTGCCATAGATAAAGGGTACAGTGCTGGGGCTAGTGCCTAGTGCTCAGTGGCTAGTTGACACAGCCTTGTCAACACTTGCGTTTCCCCGACACCACGCCACACAGCCCCTCAGCCTTCCACCACAAACTAGCCACTAAGCACTAGCCACTAGGCCCTCCCCTGCATCTTCCGCCCACCTACTACAATCAAACCCAAGCTATGTCTGATTCCACCGCCGTTCGCGACACCGTCATCCTGGGCTCCGGCTGCTCCGGCCTTACCGCGGCCATCTACGCCGCCCGCGCCAACCTCAAGCCACTTATCATCGAGGGCCACGAGCCCGGCGGTCAGCTTTCCATGACGACCCTGGTCGAAAACTTTCCCGGCTGGCCCGAAGGCATCCAAGGTCCGCAGCTGATCGAAAACATGAAGGAGCAGGCCGATCGCTTCGGTGCCGAGCTCCGTACCGGCCACCTCGCCTCCATCGATCTCACGAAAACGCCCTACGAGCTCAACTTCGGCGGCGACGAGATCGTCCGCACCCGCACCCTCATCATCGCCTCCGGCGCCTCCGCCCGCTGGCTCAACCTCCCGTCCGAGCAGGCGCTGATCGGCTACGGCGTCAGCTCCTGCGCCACCTGCGACGGCTTTTTTGCTTCCGGCAAGGAGATCGCCGTCATCGGCGGCGGCGACTCCGCCATGGAAGAAGCGCTCTTCCTTACTCGCTTCGCCAGCAAGGTCACCCTCATCAATCGCTCCGAAAGCTTCCGCGCCAGCAAGATCATGCTGGAGCGCGCCAAGCAGCACAGCCAAATCCAGTTCCTCAATAACACCATCGTCGAAGAGGTCCTCGGGGTCGAAGAGAAGGACGTCAAAGGCCTCAAGCTCCACAACAAGCGCACCGGCGAGCGATCCACGCTTCCCGTCAGCTTCATGTTTCTCGGCATCGGCCACGAGCCCAACGCCCGTGCCTTCGAGGGCCAACTCGACCTCGACAGCGACGGCTACATCAAGACCGACCGCAACGTCTTCACCACCCGCCTCGGCATCCCGCTGCCCGGCGTCTACGCCTGCGGCGACATCCAGGACCGCCGCTACCGCCAGGCCATCACCGCCGCCGGCTCCGGCTGTATGGCCGCCCTCGAGGTTGAGCGTTACCTCGAAGAGCTTGGTCGCTAGAGACGACGCTTATACTACCGCTCAGCGGAGGAAGCCATGACGCAGATCACGATCCCCGATCAGTTGGCCCAGCGAATCGCCTCCAGCGCCGCCCAGCGGGGTTGTGACAAGGACGAACTCGCCTCCATGCTGATCGAGCAGAGCCTTATGGAAGAGGAGTATTACGCGCAGCTGCCCATGACGCCCGCGCTGCAAGCTCACCTCACCTCCAGTCTCGAAGCTGCCAATCGGGGCGAGCTCATTCCGGGAGATCAGATTGATCAGTGGCTCGGTGAGCTTATCAAGGAGCTCGAGTCGCGTTGAGACGATACTTCCTCAGTGCACCCGCAAACCTAGACCTAAAAGAAATTACCGACTACCTGCGGACCCGCCGAAACGGCCAGCACTCCGGATTGCACACCAGTTACAGGCAATGCTGCACATCATCGCGGACCATCCAAAACAGGGGCGAGTGCACGAAGAGTTCTCGCAGCGTGCCAGCGAGACGATTCGGCTTCGCGTCGCAGGCGACTACCTTTTGTATCACCTTGATCGCGCTGTGCCAGAGGTCATTGCCGTCCTACATGGCCGCCGCGATGTCGAGGGTATCGTTCGCGAAAGGCTAGGATAGCTGTGCTCGCCGGCTTGCAACACTTGCAAGAGCGCACCCAAGGTCTCATCACCTACCCCTTTTCCGTCCCCGCCATCGCCTCCCTCACCCACCTCACCTTTGCCCCCTCCCGGATAACCTTCTTCACCGGCGAAAACGGCTCCGGCAAGTCCACCCTGCTCGAAGCTATCGCCCTCAGCTACGGCCTCTCCCTCGACGGCGGCAACCGCAACTTCGCCTTCGACGCCGACCTCCCCACCGCCGACACCTACCCGCTCGCGCGCGCGCTCCGCCTCAGCTTCCGCCCGGCCCGCACTGGCGAAGGCTTCTTCTTCCGCGCCGAGACCCTCTTCAACCTCGCCACCCGCATGGACGAGGTCGAAAGCATCCGCGATATCGACCGCTCGCTCCACGCGCACTCCCACGGCGAGGCCTCCATGGCCATCCTCGAATATAAGTTCCGTCGCTCCGGCCTCTTTCTCCTCGACGAACCCGAAGCCGCGCTCTCCCCTCAGCGCCAGCTCTCCTTCCTTCTCCTGCTCCACGACACCGTCCGCGAGTACCCCGACGCGCAGTTCATCATTTCCACCCACTCGCCCATCCTGCTCGCCACTCCCGGCTCCCAGATCCTTAGCTTCGACGACGAGCACATCCACGAGATCGCCTACACAGACACACCCGCCTACACCGTGACACGCCGCTTCCTTGCCGACCCCGACGCGTTTCTTGCACGTCTGCTCGCGCCTTCTTAGCTTGCGGCCTCCGCCTTCTTGCGCTCAATGGCCCTTTCGTTGTATCGTTCGATAAATTCACTAAAACTTGAAAATCCCAGTCACGCAGCAGAACAGCACCTCAGGTTCCTAAGTTCGCCGCACTTGGTCTAACGGTCCCCACTTGCGTGGCGCGCAGAGCGTTTTGCGCCCCGCGTTCGTCGCCGCAACCCCTCCACATGGGGTGCTGCCCCGCTTGCCTCAGGAGGTTTCATGTCTCGCTTTGTTCGCCGTTGCAGTCTTCCTTTTCTCGCCGCCGGCCTCGTCCTCAGCCTTTCCGACCGCGCCACTGCCCAAACCTTTCGCGGCGGCATCAACGGCAGCGTCACCGATGTCACCGGGGCCGTCGTCTCCGGCGCCACCGTCACGGCCACCAACACCGGCACCGGCGTAAAGACCGCCAGCGTCAGTTCCTCCGGCGGCGTCTTCCTGTTTGAAGATCTCCCCCTCGGCGATTACACCGTCAGCATCAACGCCTCCGGCTTCGCCAACACCAAGATCGACCACGTCAACGTCTCCGCCGGACAGCTCTACACCCTGCCCGTCAAGCTTTCCGTCGCCACCGCCGGCGAGGTCGTCGAGGTCTCCGCGGCCAGCCTCTCGCTCGATACCACCTCCACCACCCAAACCGAGGTGCTTGACGCCAAACAGGTCGCCGACATCCCCCTCAACGGCCGCGACTTCACCCAGATGGTCTCGCTTACCGCCGGCTATGCAGGCTACTCCGGCGCCGGCTTCGGGTCACTCAACGGTACCCGCGCCAACCAGATGAATTGGCAAATCGATGGCGTCGACAACAACGACCTTTGGCACAACGTTCCCGCCGTCAACCAGGGCGGCGTCTCCGGCATTGCCGGCGTGATCCTTCCGATCGATGCCGTCGATGAGTTTTCCGCGCAGACCCAAGCCGGCCCTGAGGGCGGCCGCAACCCCGGCGGCACCATCAATCTGTCGCTCAAGTCCGGCACAAACCAACTGCACGGCACAGCCTACTACTTCAACCGCAACGAGCTCTTCGGCGCCAAAAGCCCCTTCAGCGATACCAAGCAGAAGGTTCGTAACTACAACACGGGCTTCTCCGTCGGTGGCCCGTTCCTCAAGGATCGCCTGTTTGGTTTCGTAACGTTTGAGCACCAGCGTTTCGTCATCGGTCAGTCCGGCAACGCCACCGAACCCTCCGTGGGCTGGCAAAACCAAGCGCTCACATTGCTGAACACCAACGGCATAGCCACCTCGCCGCTCATGCAGAACGTGCTCAACACGCTCTGGGGACATGCCAACCTGGGCGGGGACACGGCTGGGCTTCAGAACAACTACCACTCCAACGACCCCGAATCCGGTTATAGCTGGAACGGCCTGGGCAAAGTCGACTGGCACCTGACCAACAAGGACAACCTGTCCGTGCATTGGTTCGTCGGCCAGGGGAACCAAATTGCGCCGCTCACCCACTACAACCTGCTGCCCTATTACCAGGTCGCGCCCATCCACGTGCAGAACATCGCTATCGTGTACAACCGGCAGATCTCCGCCCATATCTCCAACCAGATTTTGGCCGGCGTGAACTACTTCAACCAGGTCTTCAACGACAACCAGACCAACTTCGACGTACAGTCGCTCGGCTTCATCACCGGCGCCAGCTTTCCCAACTCCCCCAACATCCGCATCGGCAACTTCGATCGGGTCGGCCCCACGCCCCCCGAGGGCCGCAACGACATCACTGGCCACCTCACCGACCAACTGTCGTGGGTCAAGGGATCGCATCAGATGCGCTTTGGCGGCGAGTTCCGCCAGGCCCAGCTGGACGAGTTCTACCATCGCCACGCAACCGGCGCGTTCACCTTTGACGGCACCCGTGTCGCCAAGATCATCAACGACAGGCTCCCCGGCTGCAATGTCACGCCACAAACCGCCACAAACTGCTACAAGCCAGACGCCTACGTCGCGCCGCTGGCCGACTTCCTCGCCGGCTACACCTCCGCTGCCAGCATTCAGATCGGCGATCCGGAACGGCAGGTCTTCGTCAATACCTTCTTCGTCAACGCCGGCGACAACTGGCAAGTGAATCAGAAGTTCAACATCAACTACGGCGTTCGCTTCGACTACACCGGCCCGCTGCATAACGGCACACAGGACCTCTCGGTCTTCCGCCCAGCGCTCACCCAAACCGACGGCCTTGCGCTCCAGGGCGTTCAGATCCCCAACCTCTTCCAGCAGTACTGGCACTCGTTCAGCCCGCGCGTCGGCATGAACTATCAACTCAGCAACAAAACCGTGTTGCGTGCAGGCTACGGCTGGTACTTCGACAGCCCCAACCTGAATCCGTTCCTGGATAATCGCCCCGGCAACTCAGCTCCTAACGGCGTCGAAAGCAACCCGATCGGTCCCAACCCGGTGTCCGGCATCATCGCGCCCGGTGTCGCCGGCCTGCCCTCGGGCAAGACCAACATCGTCGCCGGCCGCAACATCTTCAGCGGCACCACCACGGTCTGCAACGGCGAAACCGGTTCGGTGCAGTGCGGTATCTTCTCCGTTGACCCCAACTTCCGGCCCTCCTACAACCAGAACTACAGCTTCAACATCGAGCAAACGCTTGCGCCCAGCGTGATCCTGCAACTCGGCTATGTGGGCAGCGAAGGCCGGCACCTGCTGAGCCTGCTGGACATTAACCAGGGCACCACGCAACAAACGCGGCCATACTTCTCCGTCTACCCCAACTACACCAACATCAACCAGATCGAGTCCATCGGCACCTCCAACTACAACGCGCTGCAGGGCACGCTGCGGCTGCAGAACTTCCACCGCCTGTCCGCCCAGGTCGCCTACACCTGGAGCCACAACCTCGACGAGGTCACAGCCTACCGCGGCGCTCTGCCGCAGGACAGCTACAACTTCAAGGGTGACTACAGCAACTCGGACTTCGACACGCGCAACTCTGTCGTCACCTTCCTTACCTACCAGGTGCCGGGCTCGGCGGGGCGGCTGCGCGGCCTCACCAACGGCTGGATCGCCAACAGCCTGCTCTCCTTCCACGGTGGTCAGCCATTCTCGGTCTACGCCTCAGGTGACGTGAGCCAAACGGGTGAGGGCTTCGACCGCGCGGTGCAAGTCGGCAACCCCACCCCCGGCTTCCAGGGGCAGAAACCCGGCGTAAACTGGCTCAACCCTGCTGCGTTCGTCGATGCTCCGCTGGGAAGCTTCGGCACCACGCGACGCAATGCCTACTACGGCCCTGGCTACTCCGACGTCGACCTGTCTGTCTTCAAGGACACCAAGTTTGGCGAGCGGCTCACCGTGCAGCTGCGTGCCGAGATGTTCAACCTCTTCAACCGCGTCAACTACGCACCCCCGGGCGGCGGTGCCGTCTCCGTCGGCGGCGACTTCACCCTCAACGACACCATCGGCGACTACAACGGAGCCCCCGGCATCGGCGCCGGCGAACCCTTCAACACCCAGTTCGGCGCCAAGATCATCTTCTAACCGCCAACCCAAAAAGCAAAGGCGCCCACGCTCCACCGAGCCGGGTGCCTTTGCTTTTCCTGCCGGTCTTCTAACCGGAAACACCCAGTTGCGCAGTATTGCGGCGCAATCTCTTAAACTCAAATCAGCCCGAAGAACCTCAAACCCGATCATCTCGGATCCCAGACCTGAACAACAGGCTTCAGTAAGCCAGTCTGCCCCTAAGTTCTCTCTCCTGAATACTTTGGCCCTGAAGTACCCCCGGGGGAGGGTACTTCGTCCGGAGCCGTGCGGCTACCTCGCCGCCGCCTCAAGCTCCCCGAAGTCGCTCTCCGAGAGTCCCAGGTCCGCGGCCTTCATATTCTCCTCCAGGTGCTCCACCGAGCTCGTCCCCGGAATCGGCAGAATCACCGGCGACCGATGCAGCAGCCACGCCAGGGACAACTGCGCCACCGTCGCCCCATGCTTGTGCGCAAACTGGTCGAGCTTGCCGCCCGGCTGCGCCAGCTTGCCCGCCGCCACCGGATACCAGGGAATGAACGCGATGTTCTCCTTCTCGCAGTAGCTCAGCACCTCTTCGCTCTTGCGCGTGGTCAGGTTGTACTCGTTCTGCACACTCACCACATCCACGAACTTGCGCACTTGCTCGATCTCCTTCACGGAAACCTCGCTCAGCCCCACAAACCGGATTTTGCCCTGCCCCTGCAGCCGCTTGATCGGTGCCAGCGACTCCTCAACCGGCACCTTGGGGTCAATCCGGTGCAGCTGCCACAGGTCGATCCGCTCCGTTTTGAGGTGCCGCAGGCTCATCTCCACCTCCTGCTGCAGGTACTCGGGCCGCCCCACCGGCAACCACTTGTTCGGCCCCGTCCGCACCAGGCCGGCCTTGGTCGCCACCACCACACCCGGCTTATACGGTGCCAAGGTCTCCCCAATCAGGATCTCGCTGACGTCCGGGCCATAGCTGTCTGCGGTATCGATGAAGTCCACGCCAAGCTCCACGGCACGGCGCAAGACCTGCTTAGCTATCTCACGATCCTTGGGCTCGCCCCAGATACCTTCGCCCGTAAGCCGCATGGCGCCAAAGCCAAGCCGATGAATCTCAAGCTGCCCGCCTAGCTTGAACGTGGGACTAACCGCCGTCGCATTTGCCATCCGAAGTGTTCTCCTGCCAGATTGGATGGCAGCGCACCCCAGCGCGTCGCAAACGTAAGAGGCCGCCCGCAAGGGTGGCCTCTGTAGCAACACACTAAGCCCGTCTCAGCCTACGCGAACAGCCGACGGCGCGCCGCGCCAACCGCGCCCAGCAACCCGGTTCCCAGCAGGACAAAGCTGCCCGGCTCCGGGGTCACCGCGGAGATGCTGTACGGAGCGTTCTCTTCAACCTCGTTGATTCCATTGGAGCGCAGAAGAATCTCCGTCGGCTTAGATACAGTCTCCTGGGTGTCCTGGAAGATGTTGATTTGTGCACCATTCTGCAAGATGTACGACAAACCTAGAAGGTCGAAAATAAACACGCCCGGCGTGGACTGAAACAGCAGGTTGTCATTGTCTTCGAAGGTTAGCGGCGCTTCGATGCCCGCAATCGGACGGTTCACGCCGTTCCCGGTGTTGGTGGTGCCGCTCACGGCGGTAATCAGGTAAGCCCCAGCATCGGGACCGGAGGTGAGCAGGTTGCCCGTCAATAGACCGGAGCCGTTGAAGGCGTTCGTGGTCGTACCGAACGAAAAGGAAAAGGTGTCTGCATGGGCAACAGCAGCGCCCAGCGCGGAAACAGCAAACGCAGCAAAGAGAACACGGAGGGTCTTCATCTGGCCTCGGAAAAAGTACAGGATGGTGAAACATTGCAACGGTATCACCCAACGTTGCAGCGTAACCAGACCTTTGGTAACCACCTCGGGTTTCACCTTGCCACCGCTCGCCGCTCAATGCGGAGGCTCACGCTCGGAGGTAAACGTCGATGCCGGCAAACCTTCCGCGTTGTACAGATTGCTCTCCATCACGCCCATCCAGCCGTAGCGGACATACACCGGACGCTCCACCCCAGTCGCCGTCACCAACACGGTGTCCTTCTCAACCCTTGCCTGGGCCGGCACATACTGGCCATCCGCGCCCGCCACCTCAAAGCCGGTTGCGGGCGCGCCGCGATAGCTCAACCCGTCCCCGTGATCGAACCACACCCGCAGCGCCATGCTGCCGTCCGGCTGCAACTCGCGGGTCGCCTGCCGAAATAGCGGAGAGGCGTACGAGACGTGCTCCCCATAGACCATCGCCCGCGCCGCCAGCGCCAGCCGAGCCGCCACCGTCTGCTTGTCGGGCGGATGCACGTTGCCGGCCAGCCCCACATCCAGCGTGACGGCCATAGCCGTATTGGCCACGCGCAGCGATCGCCGCTGCGCGTCGCGCACCCGCCCCCAGTCCTCACCCGGCGAGTGGAACGACGAGATCTGCACATACAGGAACGGCAGATCGCCCTGGGCGAAGTGCGCGCGCCAGTCCTCGATCAGCGCCGGAAACAGCGTCGAATAAAACGGCGCTCGATCCCGCGCGGAACTGGTCTCGCCCTGATACCAAAGGAAGCCCCGGATCGCCAGGGGTGTGAACGGCGCGATCATTCCGTTGTACAGCGCCGCCGGCCTCCAGGATGCCTCGTCCGGATGGAACGAATGCGACGGCGCAGGCTTGCCCGCAGCCTTGGCGGCGGCGTCCTCACGCTTCTCGGTCGCCAACATCGTCTCTGTGTCGGCTACATGGGCTATAAACCGACCGCGGCTGGCAAAGGCGGGCAGCAGCGCCGGATCGGCGCCGAGCGTCTCCATCGACACCCATGGGTCGGCCGGTGTGCCGCCCCACGTGGCGTCAATCAGGCCCACCGGCACGTTCTCCTTGACCGCAATCTCGCGCCCAAAGAAGTACGCCACCGCCGAGAAGCGCCGCGCCGTCTCCGGCGTGCACGCGGTCCAGGTCGCGGCAATGTCGTCCAGCGGATACTCCGATGCCTTGTGGTCGATCGCCAGCAGGCGCAGCCTCGGGTTGGTCGCCGCCGCAATCTCCTGCTCCCCGTTCTTGACCGGCGCGCCAGGCCCAAACCCGGCGAGCGGCATCTCCATGTTGCTCTGCCCGGACGCAAACCACACATCGCCCACCAGCAGGTCCGACACGGTCGTTGCCGGCCCATCGCCCCCGACCGTCAAGCTGTACGGTCCCCCGGCCCGCTCCGGCGCGAGCCACACGCCCCACTTGCCAAGCTCGTCGGCAAGCGCCGGCACGGTCTGGCCATGGAAGCCAACCGTGAGGTGCGACCCAGGCGCGGCCCAACCCCAGATATGGATAGGCCGCTCCCGCTGCAGCACCGCCTGGTCCGAGATCACATGGGCCAGACGAACGTCGGCACGAGCTGCCAACGGCGTGAAAGCCAGCAGAACAGCAAGGGCAAGTCGCTTCAAAACCTGGGTCCTCCCAATGGAACGCCGACAGATCATGCGTTGTGAACCATAGCACCCGACCAAGGCGTGCGTCTTTTCCCCGGCAACGCTCGCCCGCGCGTACACTCGTATCCGAAACGCATGGACACCACAGGCACGGCAAGCGCACACGACCTTTTAACCGCTTCGGCACAGCCCCTTGTGCTCGAACCGGTGCTGGTGGAACGTATCTGGGGTACGGACACCCTCGCACCTTGGTACGCAGGCCCCGCCCCCCAAGCGCCCACAGGAGAGATCTGGCTCACAGCCGAAAACTGCCGCGTCGCAAGCGGACCCGCGGCGGGCCAAACGCTCGCCAAGGTGACGGCAAGCGCCCCGCAGGCCTTCGGAGATGTGCACCACAACGGCTTTCCGTTGCTGTTGAAGCTGCTCTTCCCTCGCGAAAAGCTTTCGGTACAGGTCCACCCCAATGACGCCGAGGCGCAGCTGCTCGGCATGCCGCGCGGCAAGACCGAGTGCTGGTACGTGCTCTCCGCCGAGCCCGGCGCACAGGTCGCGGTCGGCTTCCGCGAGTCGCTCACGCCGACCGACGTCAAGGACGCCATCCTGGACGGAACACTCGAAAGCAAGCTCCGCATGCTCCCGGTGCAGGCGGGCGACATGGTGTATGTGGACGCCGGCACCGTCCACGCCATCGGGCCGGGCATGGTCGTGCTGGAGACGCAACAGTACAGTGACACCACCTACCGCCTATGGGATTACGGCCGCCCGCGTGAGCTTCACGTCGAGGCCGGGACCGAGGTCGCGAAGACGCAAACCGACGCGGGCCTGGTCGCGCCGCAACCACGAGACGGGTACACGCGCCTGGTCGAGTCCCCGTACTTTGCCGTGGATCGTCTTAGTTCTCGCCCTCAGGCTGACCTTGATTTGGGATTTCCCAACAAGCTTCAAATTCTGATCGCCATTGACGACGGTTGCGTTCTCACCGCGGCCGGGCAGCCCACCCATCCGTTGCCGCGGGCCAAAGCAGTCATCTTGCCCGCCACGGAAACCAGCTACACCCTGCAAAGCGACGCAGATGCACGCATCATCCGTGTCCTGCAGCCTTAACGTTCGCAGACTTCCCCAATCTCGTCGGCTGTCCTCCGCTCTTGCGCCAGACCACCCGCACCTCTTGCCGCCAGCGTTCGTCAAGCGCCAGCAACGTCCACTCCACACGCGGCGAGAAGTAGCGCAGAATCGTCTCGGTAGCCGGGTGAACGTGCAGCGCCGGCGCCACCAGATACAAGCGTGGCGGCAAAGGGGAAAGCTCCACCTCGCGAAAATACCCATGCCGTTGAAGATCGTTCGCGTCCGCTCTGGCGTCTTGCGCCGGGTCCACGGTGGCCGCGTGGTGATGCCGCACACGGATCCAATAATCCAATCCTTGCAACGCAAGCTGCAAGTCGTCGGACGCTTTCAACTCGATGATAGCCAGGCGACCATCCTCCGTCATGCCCAGCAGATCCAGCATCCCCCGATCGCCCGCCCCGGCAATCGCAGGCACCTGCGCATACACAAAGCGCGGGTCGAAGCGAGGGATCAGACAATCGGCATCCCTGCCGCGCCCCGCGCCGCCCCAACCCGCCGGGAAAGCCTGGTGGCCACTGTCTGCGCGGTTGCCGCGTGTGTCCGGGTCGAGGTCGTTGGCAAAGCAGTCCGGCTGCGGGTGCCGCATGCCCGGCGCAAGCGCCAAAGAGCGAGTAAGTGGGGCAAGGTTCTCCCGCAGAACCGACTCCAGCCAGCGCTCGGGCGCGGCACGAAACAAGGGGTCCTGCTGCGCTGCCAAAGCCTGCTCCCGCTGCTCCAACCGGTCCAGCCCACCGCCGGACGCAGGCACTGATCCAGCTACCACCGAGCGCGAATGCGCGGGCCGGGCTGTGAAGATCCCAATACCTCGCCCAGGCACATATGGACGAAGACGCCGCGTAGCGTGCATCACCCGCGCACTTCGACGCGCAAACAGCTCCGCCACATGTTGCGCGAGGTGCCCGCGGGTGGCGGGGGAAATCGTCGTCTCATTCGGGCCCACGCCGACGGTGATCGCAAGCGTATGCGCGAAGCTGCCTGGCGCAAGGGAGATGCGCGCCCGGGCGAACTCCAGGCCGTGCAGCAGAAAAGCCAGCTCCGCGGTGGAACGCAATCGCTGCTCCACGCGCGCCACCTCCTCGCGCGGAACCAGCGCCATCACAGCCTCGATCGCCGGTCCAAAGCGCTCCCGGGCCGCCGCCTGATCGGGATGGTGCACAAGGCGCGTACGCAGGTTTCCATGATCGGCCGGATCGCACTCAACCAGCTGTTCGCTGCGCTCGTCCAGTTCGTATAGCTGCCACTCCCCCGCCGCCGCGTTCATCCAGGGCAAGCGCGCCAGCGTGACCGCCGCCATGCCGCGCGGCGCCACCACCCGCAAACCGCGGAAGCGCCGGCGTCCATCGCCGCGCTCCCGGCAGTGGTGTAGCCAAAGCACACCCAACGTCAACACGCCGTCGATGATGGCTTGCGACTCCGCCGCCCCTACGCCAATGACGGCCCAGGCCTCGTTGCCGCGCACCTGCGTTCCACGGGCATACGCCGGTCCAAAGGACCGCTCCAGATCCATCGCGGCACGGAAAGAGTCCGGCTGCCACTCCGGAAACTCACGCGCCAGCACCCGTTCCAGAAGCTTCAAATAATGCTGACGTGCCGGCGCGCGCCGGTTCGGTTCGCGGCGCTCGACGGTAGGCGCAAGAACAAGCGCCTTGGTCTGCGCATGGCCGAACCGCTTCGTGCTCAGACGCAGCGCGCCCCGGCGCTCGGCCGTCGCCACAACCGTTCGCACCAGGTTGCGCTCGCCGCTCCAAAGCTGCAACGTGCAACGTTCGTGCTCGGTGACCACGCGATGCTGCGAACTGGCTAACTCAAAAATCGCCTTGCCGTCTTCCAGCACCGCGCCTTCTCGGTGCTGGTCAAAGAATCTCTCCAGCGCAGCCGCTATCTGGACCGGCGATTGCGGCAGGGGAGCAGCGACGGGTTCCGTTTGCAGCGCACCGGAGGGCGGCATGCACACACGCTAACAGCAGCCAACCGGAGCCGCACTCCCACACAAGCGTCAGTTTGTCGCGGCAAGGGACCACAGTGTCCCGGAATGGGACAGCCGCCGTCAGCTACCACCCATGCAGGGCGCGCAAGTGCGTAATGTGCGCCACATGGTGACGCGAGTGCCAGGCGTACAGCAGCGTCGCCTGGTCGATGTGCATGGGTCCCCGTTCGGTATGCCGGAACCCCCGCGCCCACTGCTCCGCCGTCAGGCTTTGCAGCACCATCACCCAGCGAGCATGCACGCTCTCCACAATCTCCAGCGACCACTCCACCGGCGCGGCGGTATCAGCGAGCATTGCAAAGCCTTTCTCGTCATACCCGTGCACCTCCGGCCACTCCTCCGTAAGCGCGCGGCGCAGACGCGTAAACGCGATCATGTGTGAATCCGCGACATGGTGCACCAGCTGCCGCACCGTCCATCCACCCTCGCGATACGGCGTGTTCAGCTGGTCATCGTCCAGCGCGCGCACCGCCTCCCGCAGCTGTTCAGGCATCTCCGCGAGCACAAGCAGCGCATGAACCCGGTCCTCCGGCAAGATCGAATCTGGTGGCAGGAAGCGTCCGATGGGGTAGCGCGGATCAGCTAACGTCAGGTCGGGGGCAGACATCTTCGGGCTCCTTGGTACGATCGTTGGCAGGACACGGGGCCCGTGGGCTGTAGTCTAACCCGAGGAGGCAGCTCCGATGTGGGTCTGGTCACGGCTATTGAGCGGCTTGCTGCTTCCCGCGCTCGGCTGCGCGCCACACGCCGCTTCGTCGCCCGCGAATCCCGCTCCTCCGCAGCCCCAAGCCTCCCAGACTGCCTCGACCGGCTCTCATCGCGATAGCAAGCTCCCAGTCGGTCGTACGCCCGCCGGCGAGTGGCTCGGCTTCGACCGCAACGACTACCCCGGCGATGCCGCCATGGCCACCCTGCACCGGACTTTTGCCTTCACCGGCTTCTGGCTCACCAACCCGCCGGGCGAGAACGCCAACAGCTGGGCTGGCAAGCGTGCCCTGCTGAAGGACCAGGGCTGGGGCTTTCTGGTCCTCGCCAATGGCCGTCTGGACGCCGAAATCTTGAAGTCGCAACGCGTCGGCACCAAACCGGCCGAGCTCGCCCGCAAGGACGCCGCAACCGCCGTCGCCAGCGCCCGTCGCGAGGGCTTCCCGGCACACGCCACACTCTTCCTCGACCAGGAAGAAGGCGGCCGCCTGCTGGAGGAGCAGGCCGCCTATCTGCTGGGCTGGACCGAAGCCGTCGCCGCCACAGGCTACCTGCCGGGCGTCTACGCCAGCGGTCAGCAGGTTGAGGACGGCCCCGGCGCCAGGATCGATACCATCGAGGACATCCGCGCACGCGTAAACAGCGGGAACCTGCACCCGGTAGCCATCTTCGACGCCCTGGACC
>CAXTLD010000053.1:0-25477 GCA_964245045.1 uncultured Acidobacteriaceae bacterium
GTCTCAGGCGAGACCTACACCCGGTGTATCGGCGGGTGGGGGGGGGGCGGGGATACAGCTTAGATCGATTCGGTCTCAAGTAAGTGGCAGGTGTGAGCCATTCTTTTTGTGATGTTTGGCGGCGTGTTGGCGAGGTCGTGGGCGATCTCGAGTGTGTTGGTGACGACCTGGGGAAGTTGGGTGAGCGCGGTGCGTACGATGCCCCAGTCGATGCCCTTCCCTGCCGTGGTTTCGCTCGGCCAGAGGTGCTCGTCGCGGGTGCCGTTGTTGTCGTGTAGGTGGAGCTCGACGAGGCGGGTACTGAAGACCTGAAAGGCTTCGGGGAGGGCGTCTTTTAGGGCGGCGTCGCCCCACTGTTCGCGGAGCTGCTCGCGGGCGGAGCGGCTGTAGCCGGTTTCGTCGGGGAGCATGGGGCGAGCGAGGTGGGCGTGGCCGGTATCGAGGCAGAAGCCGACGGTGTCGAAGTGACCGATGCGGGTGATTTCGACAAGGTGGGCGGGGGTGGCGAGGTCATTGGGGATGTTTTCGAGGAGGAGCTGGAGGCCGAGTGGGGTGGCGAAGGCTTTGAGGTGCTCGATGGATGTGAGGGAAAGGTCGAGCGTTTCGGTGGACCAACGGTCGTCCTTGAGACCGAGGTGAAGGACGCAGGTGCGGAAAGGGATCTGCTCGGCGGCTTCGAGGGCGCGTTTGACTTCGTCCATGGCGGCTATGCGGTCGCGTTTGTCGCGTGAGACGAGGTTGAGGGTGGGTTCGGTGTGGCGGGACCACTCGGCTTCTTCCGCTTCGGTGAAGAGCGGCATGTGCATGGAGGCGGCGACGGGGTTGGCACGGAACCAGGTGGCGAGTTCGCGGACGGCGTTGCGATCGGCGTAGTTGAAGTGATGACGCGAGGCGAAGACCTCGATGGCCTGGGCGCCGGCGCGGTGCAGGGTGTCGAGTTGCGTGGGGCCGAGGCGAGCGTTGAAGAAGATGTGCGTGGAGATGCCGATGGGCATGTCTTTAGGGTAGCGGATGCGAGCGGATATAGATGTGTGCCGCCGGCACTGGATCAGGCGGCGAGCGCGATTTGAGCGAGCCGTGGGAATCGGATTGCGGCACTCGGTAGGGAACGGTGGAGCTGACAGGAGAGACACGGATGCGAGTGAATGGACGAGGGTGTGTGCTGGTGGGGCTGCTGATGGCAGCGCTGCTGGCTGGGCCGGGGTATGGGCAGATTGCGCTGACGACGGTGGCGGATACGGTGTACAGCGCCAGTGGCGCGCCGGCGCAGGGCAGCGTCCTGGTAAGTTGGAGCGCGTTTACGACGGCTGCGGGTAATAGTGTGGCGGCGGGGTCGACGGCGGCGACGCTGGGGGCGAACGGGGCGTTGTCGATCGGGCTGGCACCGAACGCCGGGGCGACACCGCTGGGTTCGTACTACACGGCGGTGTTTCACCTGAGTGACGGAACGACGAGCCGGCAGTACTGGGTGTTGCCGGCGAGCAGCGCGCCGGTGAAGCTCGCGGGAATCCAGAATCAGGTTCTGCCGACCAGTGTGGCGGTGCAGACGGTGAGCAAGGCCTATGTGGACCGGGCGATTGCCTCTGCGGTGACGACGGGGACTACGCCCTCGGGCACGACGGCGTATGTAGACAAGAGCGGCGACACGATGACAGGACCGCTAACGCTGCCCGGGGATCCGACGGGTGCATTGCAGGCCGCCGACAAGCACTATGTCGACGTGAATATCACGGCGGTG
Source organism: uncultured Acidobacteriaceae bacterium (assembly GCA_964245045.1). Lineage (GTDB taxonomy): Bacteria > Acidobacteriota > Terriglobia > Terriglobales > Acidobacteriaceae > Granulicella. The sequence continues at coordinate 1,739 of CAXTLD010000053.1, forward strand.
AATAGCGGACTTAGCACGAAGGTGAGCGGTTTGCCGAGTGGGGCACAGAGCGTGGTGCAACCTACGGGCACTCAGCTTGAGATCAACGTGCTGAATGGGAAGCTGGATGCGACGGGGTTTCTGAGTGGCAACGGCGGGAACGGGATCAGCAATGCCCTGGCAAACGCGGCGTGTGCCAACGGATGTGAGCTTGGGGTGAACCAGAGCTATCCCGGCACGGAGACGGTGCCGCTGGGTGGGCTGCCGTCAGGGACGCACATTACCGATCACCGCGGTGGAGCGAGCTTTGAGGTGATGCAGAACCCGATGCCGGCGGAAGGGACATTTCTGGTTGGGTCGTCGATGACGCAGGTGACGACGCGGACGGCGCAACAGGCGTTTGCGGCGCGACCGGGCACGGGGGCGAACAGCATTGTGAGCAGCTTGACGCACAATGCGATGACGGGCGGATCGAATCAGTTTCCGGCGGATGTGGAGGCGGTGCCGTATAGCAAGAGCAACTACGGGATCACGCAGATGATCGGCAACTACAACACGCAGGGCCAGCATGTGCAGGTGGGCAGTGAGGTGAACTGCTACGCGGTGGGCGATTGCCTGGCGGGCGGGCAGTTCATCCGGAGCTCGGGTGGGTACCGGGACGAGGCGGACGAGGGAACACATCCGTTCGACCTGCAGGTGGTGGAGGATTCGCGGGTGTTTCAGGGCACATGTGGATCAGGGTGCACGGCTGGGTCGACGAGCCTGGCGGTGAATGTGACGGCGTATGGGGGCACGCAGGGCGATGGTCGGTTCCTGATCGACAAGGCGCCGGCGAAGGTGATTTCGACGGGGACGATCACGGGAGCGGGTGGGGATTACTTGCCGATCGTGACGTTTAGCGGAACGAACTTCCCTGTGAGTACGCAGGTGATGACGGCAACGGCGGCGACCTCGCAAGCGGGCAATCTTGCGCCCGGAACGGTGACGCTGCCGATTGTGACAACCGGCTTGGGGAGCGGGTATGCCACCAACACGGCAGCGTTGCCGGCAACGGCAGGGGTGGCGTGTGTGACAGACCAGGGGTCGTTTCCGAACTTTGAGACGGCGCCGTACACGGTCGTGGATGGATCGCACCTGCAGCTAACGTTGAACAAGGTACACAAGGGTGGAGCGATTGTGTCCGTGGGTGGGCTGTGCGGATATGGGCTGGAGCAGGTGGTGGATACCGTAGGCGGGATCCGGCAGGTGTTTCCGGTAGTGGGATCGCCGAGCGCGACAAGCCTTTACTACGCGGCGGCGCTGACGCCGGTGGCGGGCAACAGCGGAGGGGCGAGCACGAGCGGCTTCTTGAATGCGACGGCGGCGATTGCGAGTGTGAGCCGAAGCAGCAACGTGGTGACGCTGAACCTGGCGCAAAGTTTGCCGTACGACATGAATGGTTTGAGCATGACCGTGAGTGGGATTGCGGATGGGAGCTATAACGGGACCTTCCAAGTGACGAGCACCGGTCCGTACACGTTGACGTACACGGCGAATGGAGCGAACGGAAGCAGTGCCGGTGGGTCAGTGGGCTTCACGAATGGGAGTTTTGCCCTGTACCCGATGGCCGAGGTGCTGAACGTGTATAACCCGGCGACGGCGAGCGTGGATGGGAAGTTCACCCTGGCGCCGAACACGGTGGCTTGGGCGAGTGGCGATGCGGTGGAGGAGCCGCACTACTACCAGCAGGCGACATACGGCGATACGGAGTACATTACGCAGTTTGTGCCGCGGCCGACGCAGTACGCCTTTGCGGGTAAGTATTACTCCGGGCAGCTAGGGCCTGGGGCGCGTGGGTGGGCGGTGGCCAACTCTGTGCCGGCGACGAACTATGTGGGTGCGGGCGGAACGCATCAGGTACCGGACTCGGCGTACCTGGCGTCTGGGGCGTGGCAGAACGCGATGGAGGTGGACGCCGGGACGAGCGCGGTGGTGCGGGTTCACTGTAACCTGCACAGTTGCACGCGGTGGAACAGCGGGTATGCGTTGTTTTCGATGGACCGGAACGGTGGGGTGCAGGACTTCCTGAACTATTCGCCGCAGAACAGCACGGCGTCTTGGTTGCTGGGCGGAACGACGTACAGTTTTTCGCCGACGGCGTTTACGGCGGGGAACGTGATTTCTTCGGCGATCAAGACGGGGTTCAACGGCAACGCGCAGATTGCGTCGGGTGGGACCTCGGGGTATAGCAACTTCACGCTGAACGGGAACAATACCGACACCATGCGGTTGGGCTTTATCGGCGGCGGGAGCGGCGATCAGAACTTGTATCTGGATGTGCCATCGGGGGGCCTGTTCAACTTCCGGTTTGGGTCGACGGCGTCGGCGAGTTCGCTAGGTGTGAACGGATTTACGACATCGGGGCTTGTGTCGCCGAAGCTGCGTTCCGGCGTGGGCGGCAACAGCGATGTGGCGGGAACGCTGGTGGTGTCGGCGGGGAGCACGAGTTCAGCGAGCTATGGCTTTGCGGGAGGGTATGGGGCGGCGCCGGTGTGTGTGGTGCAGCCGCAGAGCGCAACGCCGGGCACGGTGCAGGCGCTGAACGGCTATGTTCCGCAGGTGAGCTCGACGACGCTGAGCGTGAGTGTGGGGACGGCGCCGGGGGCGAACGTGACCTTTGGCTACGTGTGTGTTGGCCGGAACTAGAAGCTGATGGAGGTGCGGACGTTGCTCGCCGGGGAGATAGGCGAGTGACGTCCGCGCTTCGGGCGTGGGTTGCGAGCGGAGGTGAGGTCAGGAGCGGAGATGCGCGCGTCCGGCCAGTGGGGGACAGGAGCGGTGGGCAAGCGAAAGAAGAAGGGGTTTGAGGATCTGGCGATTCTTGGGACGGATCTCCACAGGCCGGAGACCACGATTGCGCTTGCGGCGGAGATGCTTCGCATCCGGGACAGGACTGGGCGTGTGCGGCCTTTGCACGCCAACCCGGCGCAACGGCTGTTTGAACAGCGGCGGGGGCGCGGCAACGTTGTGCTGAAGGCCAGGCAGATGGGCATGACGACCTGGATCGCGGGGCGGTTTTTCCTGCGGACGGCGCTGCAGGCGGGCTCGACGTCGCTGCTGGTGGCGCATAACCGTGAGGCGGCGGAGAACATTTTCGGCATTGTGCGGCGGATGTGGGAGCATCTGCCGGAGGATGTGCGAGAGGGTGAACTGCGGCTGGGCAGAGCCAATGTGGGGGAGATCGTCTTTGCCGAAACGGGGAACGAGTTTCGTATTGCGAGCGCGGCGGATCTGAATGCGGGGCGTGGGTTGAGCGTGCAGAACCTCCATTGCAGTGAGGTGAGTCGGTGGCCTGGCGATGCCGGGGCGACGCTGGCCGGCTTGCGTGCGGCGTTGGCGCCCGGTGGCGAACTGGTGATGGAAAGCACGCCGAGTGGAGCGTATGGGGCGTTCTATGAGGCGTGGCGCGATGGTGTGGACGGGGCTGACGATGGGTGCGGGGTGGTGGTTGGGGCTGGGGACGCGCTGGTGCGGCACTTTTTTCCGTGGTGGATGGAGCCGGCCTATGCCGGCCCAGCGGTGGATGCGGATGAGATGCGGGCGGAGGAACGGTTGCTGGTGGAGCGCTACAGGCTGAGCCCTGCCCAGGTGGGGTTCCGGCGCGGTTTGGAGAAGGGCTATGGCGTCCTGCGGTCGCAGGAGTTCGCCGAAGATGCGGAGACGTGCTTTCGGACGACCGGGGCGTGCTGTTTTGAGATGGAGGCGATTGAGCGTCGGTTGGCGGAGCTGGGCGAGGCGCCGATGCGGCGGAGGAACGGCGCCTTGCTGCAATGGTTTCAGGCTGTGCCGGGGAGACGGTACGTGCTGGCGGCGGATACGGCGGGCGGGGGTGCAGACGGGGACTTCGCGGCGGTGCAGGTGGTGGACGTGCTGACGGGGATGCAGTGTGCAGAGCTGCAGGAACGGCTGCGACCGGCGGAGCTTGCGGAAGTCTGCGTGACGTTGGCGAGCGAGTATGGGCAGGCCACCGTGGCGGTGGAGCGGAACAACCATGGGGCGGCTGTGCTGGCGTTGCTGGAGATGCGTCCGGAGGTGAAGCTGTATCGGCAGGGTGGGCAAGCTGGGTGGCTTACGACGGCGGCGAGCAAGCCGGAGGGCCTGGCCCGCCTGGGAGGCTTACTGCAGCAGACTCCGGAGCGATTTTTTAGCAGGCGGATGCTGGGGGAGTGCCGGACCTTTGTTTCCGATGAGCGTGGGCGCACGGGGGCGGCCAGTGGGGCGCATGATGATCTGGTGATGTCGATGGCGATTGCGCAGGCGGTGCGCGCCCAAGTGCTGGACCGGTTTTGATCATTTTGGGCCCAAAAACAGGGGCCGCAAAGTATTTGAAAACCGGTTGCGTGTAATTATTGTCCGTTTTGGTAGGGTAGTACCTAGGAGTTGCGGTTGGCGGTTCTGGCGGTGCAAGCGATTCGACGGATGCGCGGCGGGGCGCAAAGTCAGCTGATGCTGGGAGCCGACGGATCGTTCTGGGTGGTGAAGTTCCGGAACAATCCACAGGGGGAACGGGTGCTGGCGAACGAGTTGCTGGCGACGCGCATTGCGGCGGCGGTGGGTTTGCCGGTACCGCGATCTGATGTGCTGGAAGTGAGCGAGTGGCTGGTGGCAAACAGCCCGGAGATGCGGCTGGATCTTGGCCGCGGCGTACAGGCCCGATGTGAGGCGGGGCTGCAGTTTGGAAGTCAGTTTGTCGGTGGGGCGATGCCGGGGCAGGTGGTGGATTATCTGCCCGAGCCGCAACTGGAGGATGTTCGTAACCTTCAGGATTTTGCCGGGATGCTGGCCGTGGACAAGTGGAGCGGTAACTGCAATGGGCGGCAAGCGGTATTTGAGCGGAAGCCGCGAGAGCGGAAGTATCGAGCGACGTTTATCGATCAGGGCTACTGCTTCAACGCGGGGGAGTGGAGCTTTCCGGATGCGCCGCTGCGTGGGGTGTATCCGCGCAACGTTGTGTATCGAAGTGTGACGGGGTGGGAAAGCTTTGAGCCGTGGTTGAGCCGGATTGAGGCGTTTGGGGCGGAGGCGCTGGGAGCGATCGCAGAGGAGGTGCCGCCGGGTTGGTACGGCGGCGACCCCGGAGCGCTGGAGCTACTGTTGGAGCAGTTGATGCGGCGGCGATCGAGGGTGCGAGACTTGATTGGGGCCTTTCGCGATTCGGGGAGAGAGCCATTCCCAAAATGGAACGCGAAACGGGGTGTGGTGGTGTCGAATTTGGTTGAAGGTGTGGCAACATCGTCCAAAATGGTGATGTGATGGCAGAACGGGTGCGGTGCGAGTTCGCGCTGGTACGGTATGTGCCGGATCCGGTGAAGGGCGAGTTTGCGAATATCGGCGTGGTGCTGCGGGCGGCAGGTGAAGCAGCGGCCACGGTGAGGTTTACCCGCGATTGGCGACGGGTGCGATGTTTGGATCCGGCGGCGGATACGGAGATGCTGGAGTCGTTGGAGGCCGAGATCGCCGAGCAGATCGCTGTCGGTGTGCCAACGGCAGAGAAGTCGGTTTTGGATGTGTTGCAGGGTTCGCTGAGTAACAGCGTGCAGATTACCCCGATGCGGGGGAGCCTGGCGGAAAGCCTGCCGGCGGAGATGGAACAGCTGCTGCGGGTGTATGTGGAGCCTATCCGGTTGGGGAGCGGGACGCGGCGGTTGAGCGGGCGCGTGGCGATTGCGGGACAGATGCGGGATGCGTTCACGCGAGCCGGTGTTTGGGACCTGATGCGAAAGCGGGTGGCGGCGAGTGAGTATACGGGCGTCGGCGATCCGTTGAAGTTGGATTGTGGGTACCGGAACGGCCTTGTGCGGTTGTTTCATGCGGTGTCGCTTGAGCATGACGCGGAGCTGGCCAAGGGACTGGCATACTCGATGGCCGGGCTGCAGGAAGGTGTGGTCAAGGCGGAGGGTACGGGGTTGGAGTTGACGGCGATTGTGGAGCCCGTGTCGAAGGTGAGCGACATGGAGATGTACAGATTTGGCGCCCGTGCGATGGAGAGCGCGGGGTTGCGCGTGCTGACGGTTGCGGATCTGGGCCGGGTTGCGGAGACGGCACGGCGGGAGTTGCGAGTGTAGCGAGGTAGAGTCACAGGTTTCGGAAAAGGCGTGGCTTCGGCTACGCCTTTTTTGTTTGCGCGCGGCGCTCGGTCGCGGAAGGAGGAGGCATGGGATTTGGGTCGACAGTTGGGCGCTGGTGGGAACGGGTGGCGAACGTGGATGCAGGCGCGGCACAAGAGGGTACCGGGGAGCGGAAGACGACGGCCATGCCGATGGGCTTCGGGCCGGGCAGCGTTCTGATGCCGTTTCGGACGCAGGGGGCGACCCACGCGCTGCCGAAGCCAACGGCGGCGAACCTTCGCAGGCTGGCGGAGACCCCTGTGGCGCGGCGAGCGATCAACTGCATCAAGGATCGGATTGCCTGCATGGATTGGCGCATCGAGGTGCGGCCGGGCTGCGGTGCGGATGCGGGTGGGGATCGAGCGGAGCGGGCGGCGGCGCTGCGGGCGGCGTTTGCTTCGCCCAATGCGGTCGACAGCTTCCGGACGCTGATTGAACCGGTGATCGAAGACACGCTGGTCGGAGGATTCGGGGCAGTTGAGGTGGAGGTAGGCGATCGCGAGCTCCCTGTTCGGTTGTATCCGGTGGATGGAGCGACGATCCAGGTGAACCCGGAGTGGGACGGCCTGGCGGAGACGCCTCGGTATGCGCAGGTTACGGGAAGGCTGGGGGTGAGTGGACGGACACAGCTGCTGGACCGGGAGTTGATGTACCTACGGCTCAACCCACGGTCGCATACGGTGTTTGGCCTGGGAAAGATGGAGGTAGCGTTCGAGGCGATCAACAACTACCTGAGCGCCCATAAGTACGCCGGGCGTTTGGCTTCGAATGGGACGGTGCAGTATGCGCTGTGGCTGAAGGACAGGACGCCGGAGCAGCACGAACGGTTGACGCGCTGGTGGCAGGAGGAGGTGGAGGGATCGGGACGGGTTCCGGTGCTGAGCTCGGAGGAGCCGCCGCAGGTGGTGCGGTTGGCGCAGGGGACGGACACGGAGCTGCGGCTGAACTGGCAGGAGTTCCTGGTGACGATGATCGCCAATGCGTTCGATCTGCCGCCCATGCTGTTGGGGGTGACGCATGATGTGAATCGCTCGACGGCGCAGGAGATGGCCGATGAGGCGTTTCAGAGCGCGGTGGTGCCCCTGGCGAAGCTGATTGCGGACTACATCACGCGGGATGTGATTGAAAAGGCCCTGGGGTGGACGGACCTGCGATTTGTGTGGAGCGAGTTGGAAAGCCGGGATGAAGCGACGGAGGCAAATATTCAGATTCAGCTGCTGAATGCGGGCGTGCTGAGCGTGGATGAGGTGCGCGCGATGCGCGGTCTGCGTGCGCGGGGTACCGACGAGCTGTGAGGTGGGAAGTCGTGGCGAGGTCGTTGGGACGCAGAAGCGAAGGATGGGATGCGGCGAGGTCTTAACGAGAGCGGAGGTTGTGCTTGGAGAGAGCAGCAGTGAGAGGGCATCGTGGTGTGCGGTCGTTGCGGGCGATGGCGGTGGAGCTTCCGGAGGTAGAGGGGCATCCGAACCGCCTGCCATTTGAGGGCTGCTTAACGCTGGTGGATGTGCCGAGCGACAAGGCGCCGAGCGGTGCACGAGGGCATCGGGTGGTGTTGACGCGGTCGGCGGCGGAGGCAGCGCTGCCCAGCCTGCTGGGTATGGCGGTGGACTACAAGGCTGGATGGGATGGGCATGATGCACGCCAGAAGTGCGGCATTATTACCTCGGCGGAGTTGCAGGGACAGCGGTTGCAGGTGAAGGGCTACCTGTATGCGCGAGACTTTCCGGAGATGGAAGCAAAGATCGCAGGGGAAGCCGGCTCGCGGGCTTGTGCGATGGGCATGAGCTACGAGCTGGCGGACGCGCATGTGGCGGATATGAAGGCCCAGGTGTGGACATTGACCAAGGCGACGTTTACGGGCGCGGCGATTCTGCTGCGGGACAAAGCGGCGTACCGCAGCACGTCGTTTCGGGTGCGACGTTGCAGCGGGCGAAGCAAGCAGTAGCCGCGGCGTGTGTGCGGCGTAAGGGTTGCTGACAGAAGGATCACGGAGGGAGCAGATGGAAGAACTTTTGGACCGGATGAGTGCGTTGGTAACGGCGTTGGAGCTTGCCGCGGAGCGGTTGAGCGAACGGGAGGTTGCGTTGTCGGCTGAGGCGGATGAGCGTGTGGAGCGCATCGTGGCCACGGTGGAAGGGCACCGCGAGGCGGAGTTGCACGAGCGCCTGCGGGTAGCGGAAGCAAAGCTGGCGGAGGCGGAAGGCAAGATTCAGGAGCTGTCGGCAGCCGCGACCACGGCGAGCGCGAACGCTGGGACGGGGCGGAAGACGGTCACAGCCGGCATGGTGGCGACCCTGGCGAAGCAGGGGATTGCGGCCGGCGCGTTGGAGAGTTTGGAGCCGGGCCGATTTGAGGCAGGCGCGGTGGATGCGGCGCTGTCGTCCTTGTCGATTGAGCAGCGGTTTGCGGTGAAGGCGGAAATGTTCCGCGCCGGTTTGCTGAGCTAACAAATGCGTAGATGACGCGGGCGCGGGCTGGTGTACGAGAGCCCCGCAATGGCGGGAAGCGCGGCGTGAGCTGCGCTTTTCTTTTTTGTAACAAGAGCACAGGAGAAAGCATGAACACGAAGTTTACGGATATCAACGCGACTGCTGACTACATCGGACCGGGCGCCATTGAAGTACCCATGTACCAGACCGAGATTTTTGACCTGGTGCGGCGTCGGGGCGCATTTGGTCAGCGGATCAAGCAGGTACCGGCGACGGGGCATCCGTCTCGCTTCTTCGAGGAGATGGCGATTCCCTCGCCTGCCGCCACGGCCGGGTTTATGGATCCGCGTAACCTAGTACCGCCGGTTGTGAGCCCGACGCGCGTGGAGCGTTCGGTCCCCCTGAAGGCGCTGGTGGCGCAGATCAACTACAACCTGTTCGATTTGGAACTGGGCAAACAGCAGAGCCAGTTTGCTTACCTGCAAGCGAAGGATCTGGCGGACACAGTGGATGGTGTGTTGCGCACCCACGACATGGCGCTGTGGAATGGCAACGACACCAGCCTGAGCGCACCCACGACGACGCAGTACTACGGCGCTGCTGCGCAGATTGTGGCGGCCGGCAGCACAACTACGATCCCGACCACCCAAAGCATTGTGGACGGCTTGAAGTCCACCATTGCGCAGATGCTGTCGAATGCCAGCTTCGGTGTTCGACCGACGGCGATTTATGCCAGCCCCGTGCTGCTGGACCTGATCGACCGCGAGATGAAGAGCGAGTACAACGTGGTGTTGAACACGAAGGCGATTGAGGGCGGCCTTACGGTGAAGACACTGTCGACCCAAGCCGGCGATATCCCGCTCATCCCTGAGTGGACCCTTTCGTACACGGGCACACCCGGGTCCGGGTCCGCGGTGCTTCCTGCCTACATCGTGACGGAAGACCTGATCGAGTATCACTGGCTTGGGGACGCGAATCCGCGTGTGTTCCAGCTGGGTGTTCCTGGATCGCTTGCTTCCCAGCACGTGGTGGTGAAGTTTGGTGGCGTGGTGGTGAAGGGTGCAGCCTACGCGCATACCCAAGTGCTTGTGAACCGGTAGACCTAACCTGCGGAGCTCCGGGTTCGACAAGGACCCGGAGCTCCTTCTTTTCTGAACAAGTAGAGGTGGAGGTGCGATGGCGTATTTGGAGCCTTCGGAGTACCTGAGCTATGGGCTCAGCGCGGATACGTCGGACGCCTGGGTGCTGGCTGCTTCGTCGATGATTGAGGCGCACTGCCGTAGGAGCTCACTGCTGAGTGTGAGTTACACGGAGCGCTTGCGCGTGAATCGGCAGTGGGGCACGGCGCAGCTGAGCTATGGGCCGGTGATGCAGGTGACTGCCGCGCAAGCGCGGTATGCGCCCCAGTTCGATCGGCAACACGACATGCTGTTTGCGTATGCGCTGGTGTTTGGACTGCCGGGGCAATGGGTTGCTCTGGACGTTTCTACCTTGCATGTGGACGCCGCGAGCGGTGAGTTGCAGATGCCGGCGAACCTGCTGGGATTGCGCTATAGCGAGGTCGAGGTGACCTATACGGCCGGGCTCCTGACTGTGCCGGATGCGGTCAAGGTTGCATGTGCGCAGATTGTGAAGAACGCGCAGGCCACGCCCGGGCTGAATGTGAAGTCGAGCAAGCTAGACACGTTGCAAACCCAGTACTTCAGCGATTCCCTGCTGGACAGCCAGGTCCGGGCGCTGTTGCGGCCGTTTGTTGTGGAAAGGATGGGTTGATGGCGACGACCTCGGATCAGGGCGCGATTCGCGCCGCTATGGCGGCTTTGTGGGCAAACGGTGGGTTTCAGGTGGCCATTCGTTTCCCTGGTTTGGCCGCGAGTGGGAGTGACGCGGAGCAACTTGGACTGGGCACGCCGCAATTTGAGGATGTGCCTGTTGGGCCGGCGGTTTGGCGCAAGGCCGGCGTGAACACGTCGCTTGTTCTGGGCGCGAGCGCTGTGGCGAGCCTGATCGGGTCGCAGGCGTTTGCCGGGGCCGAGAGCCTGTTTCAGACGGCGGTGGGCGTGGTGATCGGTGACGTGTTGTATGTGATCACGAAAGCCGAACCGTTGCTGGTGGCGGGCACTGCATGTGCGTACCGGCTTTCGGTAAAGGCTCCTGTTTGGGCGTAGGTCGGGATGAGAGATGAGAGAAAGGAAGGGCGGATGCAGAGCGCGAAGGATTCGTTTTACGAGGTGCTACGCGGAAGGTTGGCGACGTTGAATCCGGAGCGGACGGTCGATGTGCGCGGCATCACGCGGCCAGGGCTGGTGGTCGACGAGAACGAGACGCAGAGCATACAAGCGTTGCCGGACTGTTTTCACCTGTGTTGGACCGAGAGCAGCGTGTCTGAGGAGGGGGCGATGCCGCTGGTTTCGCAGACCTGTGAGATTCGCTATGCGACGGCGGGTACCTCATGGAACGGTGGGCTGGACCGCGGCCGAAACCTGGCCGCCATGGATGGAGAGTTGCTCGGCGCGTTGCGGGGTGGACCGCGTAACGCGGCGAAGAGCAACTACGCAGCCACGGCAAACGGGGGAGTGGCGGTGCCGATGAGTACACGAATCTGGTGGAGCGAGGTCACCTTTGCTCCCGCGAAGGGAACCGCCGACAGGTTGACTCGCACAGCGACGGTTGAGGTGATGAGTTTCCAGGAGGCCGGTGAACTGTGAACGTGACTGAAGTGATGGCTCCTGCGATTCAGCGGGTGCGAGCGTATTTCGCACCCGTTAACCGCGTTTCCCAACAGGCAACGATCTTTGATCCTGCACAGAACGGTGAGTTTGCGCTAGATATTCCGCCTGCGCCTTGGATCGATCTTGGATGGATCTCCGGGTTCAAGCGATCGAGTGGGACAGCGATCTCCGGAGTAAAAACGGGAGCACCGGCGAGCACGTCGTTGCAGACGCGAACGGCGATCGAAGCCACGGTGCAGCTCGCCTTTGAAAGCTGGGGCAAACTGCAGATGTCTCTGAGTGCGGGAACGCAGCAGATGAACCTTTTGGCGGTGCAGAGTGGCGCGACGCGGGCGGGCTCTGGCGGCGCGGCGGCGATGGCTGTGCCGCTTGGCAGCGGATCTACAGCGAGCGCCCTGCAGGTGGGGGCGACCTCGGCTAACTTCGGTGTCGGCTCCCTGGTGGCCGTGGATGTTGATTACCCGGCGGGCTCGATGGGTTTTGTCGGAAGCGGTGTGAGTGGGGCTTACGTGCATACCGCGGTTTCGGATGTCGACTATGTGCGTCGCGTGACGCTCAACGTCGGACGAATCAGCGGGATCAGCGGGGGCGTGTTGACCCTGGAGGCCCCTTTGTTGGCCGGCATACCCACGGGCGCGATGAAGGTTAGCTCGGTTGTGGGCTTTTGCGATCGTGAAGGGTCCAGCTTCTTCCAAGAGTGGTCTGCGATGTTTGTGGCCGAGGGCCAGCAAGGTGAACGCGTGATCTGGCACTACCCGCGACTGCAAGCTTCGAGCGGCATCGCGGAGGAGGTTGCGAAGGGGGCAGGCGCGTATGCGTCCTTGCGACTTGCGGGAGCGTTTCGGGCCCTGCCGGTTACGGATCCCGTGGACGGGGAACGGGTCGTCTGCTTCCGGAGCTTCGTGGCAGGATAGCGCGTGTTGCCGGTTCGCGTTGGGATGGCGGGGTGAGTGAAAGCGATGGAGGTTGAGTGCGGATCACAATAGACAACGAGGATGGACTGGGCGCCGTCGATTACACACCTGCTGTTCTTGCGGACGGGCCCATCACGATTCAGCGTGCCTTGAATAATGTTGCACGATGCACGGTGGAGCTGCTCTTGGGTTTTGACGATCTCCTTGTTCCACGACGGCGCGCGCGGGTTGTTGTTACGGATGCGGCGGGTGGTACGCGGTTTACGGGGTATCTCGCCGTGGAGCCGATCGCGGTGTATGCAGGAACGGGGTTGCGTGGGCCGACGTATCGGGCTCGGCTCACGGCGCTGAGCGACGATTGGTTGTTAAACAAGCAGGGCTCGGGTGCCAGCGCGATGACCAACGGCCTGGCCGTGGGTTGGGACGGCACTGCGTTGATCTCGCAACTGACGCAGGTGGTGCAAAGCTCCCAGGGTGCTTCCAGTGGCGTGACGGTAAGCCAAGGGAGCAGTCTGCGGGCACTTGGCGCCTTCGCGATCGACCCCTCGGCGGACTGGAGCACGAACGCCGGCGCCGTGGCGAACGCCACCTATGCGAGCTACCGCGTGCTGAGCAACAATGTGTCGGTTTCGCCGGCCGGCGCTGTCACCCATATGTTCAGTGATGCGGACGGAACGCTCGACATAGCAGAACTTAGTACAACCCACGTGCGCGAACTTGCAAACGACGTGACCTTGTCGGGAGCAGAGGAGCCGACGGCTTACGTGCAGGAGATTTTTGAAGGGGACGGGACGACAACGGTCTTTGATTTTTCGCAATCGGCCTTCCGCGGAACGCATCAGGTACTACTCAGAGATAGCTTCGGCGGACCGACCTTCGACCCGTCGCAATGGACCTCTGGGGGATTCGGTGCTTCCGTCCAGATCACATCGGCCGGCCTCACGTTAACCGGTGGTGACGGAGTCGTCGGCCATACCGCTTTGACGGCCGTCAACACGGTCGAGATGGGAGGATTTCTTTTAGCGGAGTTAGGCGGCGTAGAATTTGGAGCGGCCTCTGACGGCGTGCTGGCTGGATTCTATGCTGGGGGCATTTACATTAACAACTGTTTTGCGGGTTATAGGGTTCGTCAGAGCGTCAGTACCACTGGGGGGGGGACCGTTCTCGTACCCGTGGTGAACGGGGTCGAGGTAGGAACGGTTTTCACTCCCAGCGTGGGTCATCGTTACACCTTGAGACTGCGGTTGTATTGCATTGAGATACAGCGCTTCCCACAGCAGTACCACTGTCTTGTGGATGGCCAACTTTTGACGTTTGGCTCCTCCTCCTCCGGAGTCGGCGCGCCTATGCAGCTTGTGTTCGAACTAGTTGACGAAGGTGTTAGTTCAAACACCCCGGCTACAGTACTATTTGACACAGCAAACAGCGGCACACCTCTTAGTGCGGGACCGGGTATCTGCACGTTCATGGCTGTGAACGCAAGGCAGATGTACGCATCCATCGCCACGGTTGCACTTACGCGTCCTGGTAGTGCGTGGGTGGTTAGCACGCTTCCAAATGGAACACAAACCACGCGGCTGGTGGGTGCGGCTGGAGAGGGTGTGGACTGTATTTTGAGCTACGGAAGCACGGCTGGATCACCAGGCAAGCTCACCTTTTTTAGTGGACGTGTGCCGGTTGCGGGGGAGCGCATTACGGTTTCTTACCGAACGCAGCGCCGTGCGATTGCGCGCTTGACGAATGCGGCCAGTCTCGCTTCAGAGGTGGCCCAGGGCAGCGGCACGCAAGTTCCCGGGGTAAGTCGGTGGCTAGGAAGCATCGAGGCCCCACTTGCGCGGTCCAGCTCCGATTGCGAACTGGCGGCACAGGCCATTTTGGCCGTGGCAACGGCTCGATCCGCTGCGTTGGCCGGAACCTACACAACGAGGAATCCGGTTCAGGATATTTGGCCCGGCGATGTGCTGGGGGTGACAACCGTCGGTAACACGTCTTACTTCTTAGTGCGAAATGTTATTGCGAAAGATATTCATGCTGTTCCCGAATGCGTTGAGTACAGCATCAGTTTCGCCAACGACTGGGCTACAGAATGGGCCGATGGTCTGGGTCTGAAGCTAAGTGAGGGTATCGCCAAAGATGCTTGGCTACCTCCTGTCGCGTCCAATGGACCAGCGCAGGTATGCGCGAACTTACCAGCTCTGACCATCGTGTCTCTTTCAGGGGCGGCCATCCAGGTGGATGCGGGTATGGATCCGCCATCGGGTGGAGGCTTCGAAGTTCGTCGACGCGACTGGGCCTTTGGTGCAGGCGTGGACGCCGCGGACCTGGTGCTACGAAGCCCGGTACGTAGCTTCTCGCTCCCCCGGGCCGCTCAGGTGGAAGTGTTCCACGTGCGCATGTACGATGGTGGGACACCTCCGGCCTATTCCCGTTTTTCCACCGCACTGCATATAGATGTGCCCGTTGGTTAGCTACGCGAGTGTGGTTTGTTCGCAGTTGGGGCGTGGTAGCCCCGGTAAGAACGAATAAGTGCACCCGGCCCGGAACGAATCTAAATTAGGTTCTCCTCGCAACGGACATGCACTTGGAAAGGAGACACATGACAGATTTTGAACAGAAGGTCCTTGAAGAACTTAGCGCTCTGAAGGTGCAAATGCATCAGCTTATGGGCATTGGGCAACCTGGACGATTGCATATGTTGGAGCAGCGGGTGGAATGCCACGAACGCAGCATGCAACGTTTGCGGGGAGTTACAGGCGCCCTGGGTGGCGCCTTTGGTATCGTCCAACTAGTCGTCTTCGTTCTGCGCAACCGACATTAGCCTGATGCAGCACTGTAATGCTTTTGAATATGCGGAGGTAAGTTTGAGACTTAGGTTTGGTTTGGCGCAGATAGCACAAAGCCCGAAATCAACCGTTGTTGGGTTATGCGTTTTGGCGTTGGCTGCGGAACGGGGCGTGCATTTTGATGCGCAGGGCAACTTAGCCATGAGTTCCCGCGATTGGTTTGACCTAGGTTGCGGCGTGCTGACGGCAATCGTTGGCGGACTTAGCCGAGACGCGGACAGCCCGTTGACTCGACTGAGGCTAGATAACAAAATGGGCAAGGGTGATGTCGGGCAGTGAGTCCAGAACGGCATGTTGCTCTAGCGGATTCAATGAACTTAGACGTCGCTCTTGCGACGAGAAGCGAGAAGGTAACGATGACAAACGAAGTGGCTACAACTCATGTGGGTGTTTCATTCTTTGGCAAAGTGAAGCTTGAACTGACAAAGTTATTCGCGCACGCTCCGAGTTGGGAAGCGAGCGCCGCGGCTACGCTAACCTATGTGGCTCCCATGGTGGAAACGATCTTGACACTTGCCGATCCCGCCGTTGCCCCGGTGGTAGATGCGACGATTGCCAAGGTACAAGCAGCGATGGCGGCGGCATCCGTGGTTATCAAGGCGGCCGGACCCACGCCGACGCTGGTCAAGTATCTAAATGCCATCAACGACGACCTGGCAATGGTAGAGGAAGCATCCGGAGTTAAAGATCCAGAGACAGCGGCGAAGCTAACGGCTCTGGTTGCGGGCGTTACAGCGGAGGTAAACGCGATCCTGAGCGCGACGAGCACCGCGAAACAGCAAGCGTAGTGTCATTCGATTGCTCAGGTTCAAGCAACAGCCCCGGACGGCCAGGAAGATTGCGACGCAGGTGGTCGCCGCAATCTTCCTTAGCCTATGTCCTCGGCCCAGTTCTCAAGATACATCTTGAATTCGCTCATAAAGTTGCCTGCGTCCGCTCCATCAATAATCCGGTGATCGAACCCAAGGGTGAAGCGCTGTATGTTACGGACAGCGATCGAATCGTTCCCATCCTTATCGGTAAGAACCATCGCTTCCTTATTCAGCCCACCGATGCCGAGGATCGCGGACTGCGGCTGCGCGATGATTGGCGTGCCAAACTGCTCTCCGAAGATACCGGAGTTCGTAAGGGTGAAGGTGCCGCCCGCAACTTCGTCGGGAGCGAGTTTCTTTGAGCGCGCACGCTCGGCAAGATCCACGATGCTTCGCGTAATGCCAAGGAACGACTTATCTTCCGCGTGCTTGATCACGGGAACGATCAGACCCCACTCGAGCGCAACCGCGATCCCGATGTTGATGTGGCGGTTGTATCGCACGGCTTCGCCTTCGGTGGCCGCGTTGATGATGGGGTGCTTGCGCAGGGACTGTACAGCGGCACGGGTGATGAAGGGCATGTACGTAAGCTTCACGCCATTCCGCTGCTCGAACTTGCTCTTTTCCTTTTCACGCAGGCGAACGATTCGCGTCATGTCCACTTTGAAAACGGTGTGCACGTGAGCGCTGGTCTGCTTGGACTCCACCATGCGTTTGGCGATGATGGCGCGCATCTTGGACATCGGGACGAGGTCGCCGGGTTCGGGTGTCGGGGCGGCGGAGGCCTTGGCCGGTTGCGTCGTCGCCGCAGCGGACTGCGCCTGCGTGTAGGTGGCGTGTGTTGCAGCGGAGGGCGCGGGCACGGACGTTGCGGTCGTTTGGCCGATGAACTGTGCTGCGGGTTGAGCACCGCTGCTCGGAGCGCTTGCCCCGCTTTGCAGGTGCCCTACCAGATCCTGCTTGGTAATGCGGCCGGCAGCCCCGGTGCCGGGCACGTTGAGCAGATCGACGTTGTTGTCCGCAGCCATCTTTCGCACTAACGGCGACGATCGCCGCGGCTCGCCTTGTATAGCCGCTGCAGGCTGCGCTGCCGAGACAGGTTGGGTGGGCGTCGACTCATTCTGGGCGGCGCCGACTGCGGACATCTTGGGCGGAGCTTCCGCAGGCCGGCCCGCGCCACCACCGATCACAGCGACCACAGTGTTGATCGACACTGTCGCGCCCTCGGCAACCTTGATCTCGGTGAGCGTTCCCGCAAGCGGGGAAGGAATTTCTGCATCCACCTTATCGGTCGAAATCTCAAAGATGGGTTCGTCTCGCTGAACGGTGTCCCCGACCTTTTTCAGCCACCGGGTGAGCGTGCCCTCGGTGATGGACTCGCCCATCTGCGGCATCAGCACATCGGTTCCCGGTCCCGCGTCTTGCGCAGAGGCTCCGGGCGCGGCAGCGTCATTGTTCACCGCGGTGTCGCGGATCGCGGTGGCCTCGGCGGACGGCGTGGCCGTGTCCTCCACCGTGCGCGACTGCGCTGCTGTTTCCGGCTCAGCCGCGGGCTTGGGTGCGTCTCCACTAGCGCGTTCGCTCACGGTGCAAACAATGGTGTTGACGCCGACGGTTGTGCCTTCCGTCACCTTGATGTCGTTCAGCGTGCCCGCAATCGGCGAGGGGATCTCTGCATCCACCTTGTCCGTGGAAATCTCGAACAAAGGTTCGTCGCGAGCCACCGAGTCACCCGGCCGTTTCAGCCAGCGAGTCAAAGTACCTTCGGTGATGGATTCGCCCATCTGGGGCATAAGGACGTCAGTCGGCATGGTGCAGCTTCTCCGTTGGGCTTCGCGCCCTGCGCTACGTGATTATACGGAGCGCGGATTGCAACATGCACATCGCCCGGATCGCTAATCGTTTCCCCGCGATGCCTACGCTGCACGGCTAGGGTCGTCTACGTTGGCTGAGGGCGAACTGAGAAGTTCCGAGACCGAGTTCGCCGCGACGACCTGCGCCTGGAAGACACGACCGAAGTTGCGCGCCACCGCATCGGCTGCGCGATGGAAAGTCGGTTGCGTCGCCGGGGCCGCTTCCACCTCGAGCGAGGTGACGCCACGGTCGCTGATACCGCAAGGCACGATCCACTCAAAGTCGCGCAGATCGGTCGTCACGTTCAGGGCGAACCCGTGCGTCGTGATCGCCTGCGAGACGTGGATGCCGATCGCCGCGATCTTGCGTTCCGCTATTGTGCCGCCTGCCTGCGTCCAAACGCCGGTGCGCTTGGGCCTTCGCTCCGTCACCACGCCGAAGTCTTTACACGTATGCACCAGGACCTCCTCGATCAGACGAACGAAATCCACAGGGCCGAGATGCACACCGCGCTTACCCGGAAGGTCCCCGCGCAGATCGTAGATCGGGTAGCCGACCAGTTGCCCCGGCCCATGGTACGTCACCTCGCCGCCTCGATTGGTCTCATGCAGCTCCACGCCCTTCTCGGCCAGCAGGCTGTCCGGTGCCACCACGTACGAGCGGCTCGCGTTGCGCCCCAGCGTCAGCACCCGCGGGTGTTCCATCAGCAGCAATGTGTCTGCTACCTGCCCGCACCGCCGAGCTTCGGCCACGTCACGCATGATGCGGAGCCCCTCAAGGTACGGCAGGCGGCCGAGCTGCAGAAGGCGCAGGATGTGCATGCGCGCGATCTACAAGCCCAATGCGGAAAGGCCGGGGTGGTCCTCGGGACGGGGGCCTTGCGGCCAATGGAATAGCCGGTCCAACGCGCCAATCGGCATATCGTTGATGCTTGCGTGGCGAGTCCGCATGAGCCCGTCCTCGTCAAACTCCCAGAGCTCGTTGCCGTAAGAACGGAACCAGTGCCCTTGCGCATCGTGCCACTCGTAGCAGAAGCGTACGGCCATGCGATTTTCTCGGAAGCCCCAGAGCTCCTTCACGAGGCGGTACTCCAACTCGCGTTCCCACTTGCGGGTGAGAAAGGCAACGATCTCCTCGCGTCCGGTGAGAAACTCGGACCGGTTGCGCCACACGCTGTCCGGCGTGTACGCAAGCGAGACGGCCTGAGGGTTCCGTGTATTCCAGGCATCCTCAGCCTTACGGACTTTCAGGGCCGCGGTCTCGATGGAAGTGAACGGTGGAACCGGCAAACGTTTCTCTGACATAAAGGCCTCAACAAAGTCTCCCTACACGTTGATCGCCATGCCCTCAACGCTCGAAAAGCCATCTAGCAGCGCCTCATACAGCGTGGGGTGCGCATGAATCGTGAACATCATCTCCTCGACCGTCGCTTCCAGCTCGATCGCAGTGACACACTCGCTGATCAGCTCCGTGGCCGAAGGCCCAATAATGTGTACGCCAAGGATCTCGCCGTATTTCGCGTCTGAGACCACCTTCACAAAGCCGTCGTGCGTATCCAGGATCGTGGCCTTCGAGTTGCCGACAAACGGGAACTTGCCCACCTTCACCTGGAATCCCTTGTCCTTGGCCTGCGCCTCGGTCAGCCCCACCGACCCAATCTGCGGATCGCAATAGGTGCAGCCGGGCACACGGTCCTTGCGGACGGGACGCGCATACTTGCCCGCGGCCTTGCTCGCCACGACGATCCCGGCCATAGCGCCAACGTGCGCCAGCTGCGGTAAACCGCCCACAATGTCGCCGATCGCATAGAGGCCCGGAATCTTCGTCTCCATCCACTCGTTGGTCATCACAAAGCCACGCTCGAGCTCCAGCCCCACCTTGTCCAGACCCGCATCATAGGTCCGCGGCGCGCGACCGACGGCAACCAGCACCTTCTCCGCGCTCTTGCTCTGCGGCTTGCCCTGCGCGTCCGTCCATCGAACTGTCGCGCCTTCAGCCGTTTTCTCGATAGCCTCCACCTTGCATCCGGTGTTGATCTCGATCCCACGCTTCTTATACTGCCGCGCGAGCTCCTTGGACACCTCTTCGTCTTCGACCGGCATAATCCGCGGCAACGCCTCCAGGATCGTGACCTCCGCGCCAAAGCTGTTCATCACCGACGCAAACTCGACCCCGACCGCCCCCGAGCCGATCACGATCATCGACTTCGGCATCTGCGCCAGCGTGAGAATCTGCATGTTCGTCAGCACCGTGTCGTCGGCTTGGTAGCCGGGCAGCATGCGGGCGTCGGAACCCATCGCCAGCACCACCTTTTTGCCCTTCACGGTGGACTTGGTCTGCTGCGTGTACCCCTCAGCCTGCAGGTCGCGTCCGCGATTCTCGGCCTTGTCCTCGTCAGTAACCTCCACCGACCAGACCCCCTCCTGCGCGGGTCCGGTCAGGCGCCCATGGCCGCGCACCACCGTGATCTTGTTCTTCTTCATCAGGAAGTCGAGGCCTTTGGTGTGCTTCAGCGTGATGTCGTTCTTGCGCTTGATCACGTTGCCCCAGTTCAACTTTGGGCTGTCCACGTTTTCAATGCCGTAGCTGGTCGCATGCTTCAGGTGGTCCCAGACCTCCGCGGAAAACAACATGCTCTTGGTCGGAATGCACCCCCAGTGCAGGCACGTGCCGCCCAGCTTGTCGGTCTTCTCAAGCAACGCAACCTTCAAGCCAAGTTGCGCCGCGCGGATCGCACAGGTGTAGCCGGCGGGACCGCCGCCAATCAGGACGAGATCAAAGATCGTTTCTGCCAAAGCTAAAAACTCCGTTCTTGCGCGCCAAGGCGTCGGGCAGGCCCCAACAGGCCCAGTTGCGAACCGCGCGCGGGACCCTTCCAGTTTACGACGTTCGCGCCTGCCGCCCCAAGCAAACGGACCGCAGGCGACGAGCACGTATCAGCGCGCAAAGGAGGCGCGCCTTTTCTATGCAAAACTTTCGATATAGCGAAGCGGGTTTGGCGCTCACCAAACGCTACGAGGGCCTACGCCTCGCGGCCTATCAGGATCAAGGCGGCATCTGGACCATCGGCTACGGCCACACCGGCCCGGACGTCCACAGCGGTCGCGTCGTCTCCAACCTGGAAGCCGAAGCGCTGCTGCGTGCCGACCTGAGATCCGCGATCGACTGTGTGAACAAAAACCTCAACGTCGCCGCCGAGCAGAACCACTTCGACGCGCTCGTCGATTTCTGCTTCAACGCAGGACGCGGCAACTTCACAAAATCAACGCTGCTCACGCAAGTGAATGCCAAGGACTTTGCCGCGGCAGCCGATCAGTTCGGCATCTGGATCAACGTAAACAACCAACCGAACCGCGGCCTGCAACGCCGCCGCGCCGCGGAAGCCGCCATGTTCCGCGGAACCTACAGAGCGAACAGCATCGCCTGAGCGCTGGCGCGCAACCCAGCAGCGAGAAAGGCCGCCCACAGGGGCGGCCCTTCTACGCACAACACACACCTAATCGCCGGCGACCAGATCCTCTTCCTTCGCTTCCACGCGTACCGGAACCGCAGCCGTCTTGATCTCGCCCAGCGCGACAAAGCCACCCGGGAGTTCCGGCTCCTTCAAAATCTCCTTGCGATACAGCTTGGCCATCCGCGCGTTCTCGGCGTCCTGCTTCAGCTTCGCGTCGCGCGCCCGGATCTTCTCCTCACGCGCGTTCTTAGCGATGCCGGACTTTTCAAACGTGTCGTTGGCCGCGGCGTTCACGTGGGCATCGTTCAGAACCAGGTCATACTTGTCCTGCTTCTCCAGACCCACCTTCTTGCCGCCCGCAAAGATCTCATGCCGCCCATGCTCCTCATACCACTTGGTCAGCGTGGAGGTCATGTGCATCTTCTCGATGATGTTGCGCCAGCCCACACCCGTGTTGTACGCGCAGAAGCTGATCTCGCCCTCCTGCGTTGCGTACGGGATGATGCACTGCTCGGTCCGGCGGAAGTCGTAGTTAAACAGATCCTGGAACCACATCCCCGCGATGAACAGGAAGTTCCAGCGATCCTGGCGACGCTTCTCAATGTCGGCCTGCGTACGATCGGCCGTCACCTTGCCGTAGCTGCGCCCGGTCGCGCCGAAGCACTTATCAAACTTCTCCAGCAGCGAAAAAATGCTGAAGTGCGTCGGTGCCTTGCTCGGCTCGTAGTTCCGAATCAACGCCAGCCCCGCCCCAAGAATCGTCAGAAACTTGCCGCGCGCCGCGTCGTTCACCTTGGCAATATCCTTCGCCAACTGGTCGGCCTTCAGGAACGCCGTCACTGGGACAGCTTCCTTGGTTTCCTTGTCGATCATCAGCGCCATGCCGATCCCGCAGTTCGGGTGGCAACCACAGCTCAGCTGACCCCAGTCATGATTCGGCCCATGGACCAGGTCGGCCCAATCGGAGAACGTCGACATGAACGAGATCGGGAACCAATCCCGCGTGCTCTCGCCAAGCCCCGTCTGGTTGCGAACGTCATGCGCCAAGTGCGAAAGCGTGTAGCGCTGCGCCATGCGCCGTTCATCGCTCACCGCCTCGTCGCGCCCCGTGAAGCTCACCGGCTGAAATGACAGGAAGTTGATCTTCTTCGGGTTATCCAGCGCAAACTGGATGATGTTGCCAACCTGCTCGTTGTTGATGCCGTTGATGATCGTCGTCACCGGCACAATGTCCACACCGGCCTCATGCAGGTTGTGGATCGCCTGCAGCTTCACATCGAACGCATTGCCCACCTTGCGGTGCGAGTTCGCCGCGTTGCCGATGCCGTCGAACTGCAGGTACGCATACCGCAGCCCGGCCTCCGCCGCCGCCTTCGAAAACTCCTTCGACTTCGCAAACTCGATGCCGTTGGTCGCCGCCTGCACCGAGTTGTACCCCACCTTGCGCGCATAGGCCACCGCGTCCAGGAAGTACGGGCTCAACGTCGGCTCGCCACCCGAAAACTGCACGCTCATCTGACGCCGCGGCTTGATCGTGATCGCGTTGTCGAGCATCGTCTTGATCTCGTCCCACGTCAGCTCATGCACAAACCCGACCTGGTTGGCGTCCATAAAGCACGGATCGCACATCATGTTGCAGCGGTTCGTCAGATCGATCGTCAGCACCGAGCCGCGACCGTGCGTCACCGTCGACGTACCGTGGTTGTGCAGCTTCTCATCGTTGTGCGCCTGGATGTCCCGCCCCGGGAACACCTTTTCCAAATGCTCCATCATCGGCGCGTCGATCGACATCACGTCCTCAAAGTGGCCGTGGATCGGGCAGTCCTTGACCATCAGGATCTGGCCGTCGCGCTCAATGATCTGCGCCTTGATCTCGCCCACCTTCTCGTTCAACAGGATCTCGTGCGGCAACTTGCCGTCGATAATCTGCTGCCGAATCTCCGGAATACACTTCGGACAGAGCGAATCCGTCGTACGCGGCCACCCAAGCGGCGGCTTCTCCTTCTGGTAGCTTTTCAGCAGTGGCTTGTCGCTCCACTTCGGCGTAAAGCTCTTGTTCGGGCTCACGCTGTTGAGCTTCTCAAACACCGCCCACCCAGCCCGCGCGCCATACACCACGCCTTTTTCCAGAACCTTCGTCACTGTGCCCATCGTGTGTGCTTCTCCTCGTTACGCATCGATCTCAATCGATCACGTCTACATCTCGTCCGGTGTCAGCCCGTCGCTGTTGGATGCGAGGCCCGTCCTGTTTGACCCTAACTTCATCCCTGCCCGGCCCGGAAGTTCCCAATCAGATGCGCGCTACACCATATCGCCGCACCTGTCGCTACATCTTCTAGGGTAGACACACCGCCGGCTGCCGTCACCGGTTCCGCAGCGAACGGCGATAACCCGCAGCGAACGGAATTCCTAGCCTGCGAACGGCTTCCCTCGCTACACTTGCGCATGCTCCCGCGCCGCGCCGCGCTTGCCCTGCTCGCTCTCCTCGCCGCCCCGTGCTGCCCCGCCCAAGAGCCAACTTTTGCCCAAACTCCCGCGCAAGCTCCCGCCCAGATCGACCCACAAACTACCGCCCC
>CAXTLD010000054.1:0-24507 GCA_964245045.1 uncultured Acidobacteriaceae bacterium
GCCCCGAGAAGACCACCACAACCACCACGGTCGAGCCCGAGCCCGAGCACAAGGTGCCCGGCACTCTGCCCCCGGATAGCACCTCCGACGCCTCGGTTACCGTCGCCAGCGGCAAGACCATCGCCTACACGGCCGTAGCCGGCATGCTGCCCGTCGGTGCCACGGACCCGCAAGACGCGATGCTCGCCTTCGACGGCAGATACCTGCCCACCGCGGCCATAGACCTGCCCGCGAAGCTTGACGACCAGCCTGCCACAGCGCACATGTTCTTCACCGCCTACTTCGCCAAAGGCGTAGACGCCGGCACGCGGCCTATCACCTTCTTCTACAACGGCGGTCCCGGCTCGGCTACCATGTACCTCCGCATGACCTCGCTCGGCCCCGTGCGTGTTCAGCTGCCCGACCTCACCCATCCCGTCGGCGGCCCGTACCGAATCGCGCCCAACCCGGAAACCCTTCTTGACGCGACCGACATGGTCTTCATCGACGCACCGGGCACTGGCTACAGCCGCATCGAAGGCAAAAACGCCGCCAAGTCCTTCTACGGCGTCGACCAGGACGCGGCCGCCTTCGACCGCTTCATCCGCCGGTTCCTGAGCAAGTACAACCGCTGGTCTTCCCCGCGCTACCTGTTTGGCGAGAGCTACGGGACGACCCGCGACGCGGTGCTCGGCGCCAAGCTCCAGCAGCACGGCGTGGACCTTAACGGCATCGTGTTCCTTTCGCAGATCCTCAGCTTTTCCGACTCCGCCGACGGCTCCGACGGCGATCCCGGCAACGAGAAGAGCTTCTTTCTCGCTCTCCCCAGCTTCGCCGCCACGGCTTGGTACCACCACAAGGCCGCCAACCAACCCGCGCAACTCGAGCCCTTTCTGCGTGAGGTGGAGCAGTTTGCCCTTACCGACTACGCCGCCGCGCTGATCCAAGGAGCGGACCTCGACCCGGCCCGCAAACAGGCCCTCGCCGCCAAACTCGAAGGCTACACCGGCGTCCCCGCCGCCACCTGGATCAAGGCCAACCTGCGCCTCACCGGCGGCGAGTTCTCGAAGTTCCTTCAAGACCCAAGCGACATCACCACCGGCCGCCTCGACTCCCGCTACGCTGGCCCGAGCATGGATCCGCTCAGCAAGGAAGCGCAGTACGACCCCTTCACCGACTCGGTCGACTCCGCCATCGCCGCCGCGATGAATACCTACGCGCACGAGACGCTGCACTTTGGCCGCGAAATGACCTACAAGCCCCACTCCGACGACGCCGGCGGGGAGGAACGCTGGGATCTCCATCATCGTTCCCCGGGCCGCAACGGCGGCGGCGGCTGGGCCGGCACCTTCACCAACGTCATGCCCGACCTCGCCTACACCCTCACCGTCAACCCGCGCATGCACGTTCTACTGCTGGGCGGCTACTTCGACCTCGGCACCCTCTACTTCGGCGCCACCTACGAGATGAAACACCTGCCCATCCGCGCCGACCTCCAGAAGAACATCGAGTACAGGTTCTTTCCCACCGGCCACATGGTCTACCTCAACGAGCAAGCCCTCAAGGATCTCCACGACCGCACTGCCGCGTTTATCCAGGAGAGCGAACACGGCCAGTAGCCCCGATCTGTAGGTTTGGCTGCCCGAACGCGGACAGCCGGACCTACACGACCGCCCAAATCTGTTGCATCTTTGCCGAGGGCGGCTAACGATGGACCATGCCGACGCGCCAGGTAGTGCTCACCGAAGAGCTCGATCGTTTTGTGTCAACCAGCGTCGAAAGCGGTCGCTATGGCGACCCAAGCGATGTCATTCGCGCGGCGCTCCAAGATTTGGAGCACAAGGCGTCGCTGAACGCATTGCGCGATGCCGTCGACGAAGGTGATAACAGCGGCATAGCTGAACCTGGCGTGTTTGCTCGCGTCCGCAGCGGCCTCGCCCTGACCGAGCCCCGGTAGCTTGGCGTTAGCCTTTCGCCTCAAACTATTTCGAAGCTCCCTTTCCAGCCTGGCCCGTCATCGGCGCCAAGATGTCATCCAGGAAATCCCTTGTCCCCTGCGTGCGCTCCAGCTGCGGATAGCGCTCGCCGCCGTGGTAGTCCAGCCGAATCACCTTGTAGTAGCCGGTATTGGCTACGATCAGCTCCACCGCCGCACCCTGACCTTTGGCCTCCTGGATGGCCGTGCGCAGCAGGGCAATCTGAAACGCCCGTCCGTTCACCGCCACAATCGTGAACCCCGGCGCCAGCCCCGCCTTGTACGCCGGACTATCCAAGATCACATCGGAGATCGTGCCGTTCTGCGGGACCAGCAAGCCCACGGAGTAACGGGCATCCAGCACATTGGCCTCACTCTCGATCAGCTGCGACCAATAATCCGGGTGCTCGCTGTACGTCAGCCTGTAGCCCGAGACCGCATTCAGCGCGGCCGTCTCCGGCGCGGCATGGCCGTTTGCGTCCAGCCGCGACCGTAAAAACGTGGCCCAGTCGTTCGGCGTCACCGTGTTCAGTGCGGTCACAATGTCGTCAAACGTGTACGGCACCACCTTTGGCCCGGTGTTGCCGCCCAGCCCGTGGAACAGCGCCACAAAGTCGTTCAGGCTCTTCTTACCATCCGTCCTCTGCCGAATCGTGCAGTCGACCTCAAGCCACAGCAACTCGCCCTCGTCGTAGTAGTCCACCGCACGCCGCCAGTTGTCGTACGCGCCGCTGGCGGAGTACAGAATCTGCGCCGCCGTTGCCGTGTCCTGCAGATCGCGCCACTGGCGCCCCGGACGCGCATCGTTGTACTGCCCCCATATGGTCGCGAGGCGATCACGGTAGATTGGCCCGTTCCAGATCCCCGACCGCGCGGCCAGCACGTCGCCCAGGTACTCCGTCAACCCCTCATACACCCACAGCAGATCGCCCCTCATGGGCACCTGATAGTTGGGCGTGGCCAGGCCCGCGGGTCGCCGATACTTTCCGTTCCACGAATGCGTAAACTCGTGCGGCAGCAACAAGCCGTCGGCGATGAACGCGTTGTCGTCCACAAAGGTCTTCTCGCCAACGCGGTCATCCGAGCTCTGGTGGTGCTCCAAGCCGAAGTGCGCCACCTGATCACTCAACGTCACCAGGAAGTGATACGCGTTGTAGTGCCGCGACTTGTAGAGGGCTCCCGTCTCGCGCACCAGCTTTGAGAACTCGTCAATGTGCTCCTGCGAGAGCGCAAGGTCCTCCGGCCCATCGCCCGCCAGGTCGAGGAAGTGCTTCGGCGTCAGCTCAGGCGCGAGCTGAATCTCACGGAACCATCGCCCGGCAAGCACCGGCGAGTCCACCAGCTGTTCTAGCGAAACCATCCGGAAGCTCGGCCGCTCCGTGGAACCGTTGGTGGATTCAAGCGCGGTGCCGAAATGCCAGCCCGCAGGAATCGTCAACGAAGGCGTCACCATGACCTCAGCCGCTTTCGTTCCGCCCGGGTATACCAGGACCTCGTTCCAGCTCAACAACGCCAGATTCGCGCTAGTGGACGCACCGGCCGAAAAGCCAGACGCACCCGCCGTGGCCAGAAAATCCATTTTCGCCGTCAACGACGTCGCGCCCGCCGGCACGGTGAGGTGGAACGTGTACATGTTCACCGGGTCGCGCTCCCACTTCACACGCTCACCCGCGTTGGTCGTCAGGACAAACCCAGCCTGGTTGTCGATCGGCCCCGTCGGCCCATGTTCTCCCGGAATCCACTCCGGATAAACCAGCGTCATCGGCCCAGGCTGCACCGGAATAGTCTCGGTAGCATGCAAAAGACGCCGCGGCGCATCGGTCAGGTCCACCGCCAGCGTAATCGGCTGACCGGGCGCCTGAGCCTGGACAAAAGAGGAAGCTGAGCAAGCAACGAGAGCAACGGCAGCAATTGCTGCCCGAGACAACAGAGGCATGGGAGAGGGGATACTCCTTCAAACTCTGTGTAGTGTACCGTCGCCCGCAGGCCCTCGCACCGACGCAGAAAAGGGGCACCGAAGCGCCCCTTTTCTGCGTACTGCCTTCCGCTTACTGCGCCGAGGCTGTCGCCGCCGCGCGGTTCTCCTGCATGGAGAGCTGCGTCAGGATCTGGTCCGTCTGCTTCTCCTCGCTCAGCGTCTGTTCCATCAGCGAAGCATGGCGGTCATAGCCTAGTGTCCGCGCCCAGGCGATCGCCGCACCATACGAGGCGATCTCGTAGTGCTCGATCTTCTGTGCGGTCGCCAGCAGGCCGGCATCGCGCACCGGGCCCTCGCTGGACTCACGCGTGATATTGGCGCCAGAACCGATCAGCGCCACGCAGACCGGGTCCTTCTTGTCGTCCGCGTCGCCGGTAAAGTCCTGAAGGATCTCCTTCAGGCGCTCGGCCTGGTTGCGGGTCTGGTCTTGGTGCATCTTGAACGCCTGGATCAGCTGGCTGTCCTGGGCGTGCTCAATCATGGTCTGGAGACCGTCGACGATCAGCTTCTCGGTAGAAAGCAGATATTGCAGCTGTCCGGTATACAACGACTTCAAATCATCGTAATCATTCGGCGTGATGAAACCCATAAGAAACCTCGAGGAGGGGGTAGTTACCACCTGCTGAGTAAGAAGCCGAAGTTCGCTTCGGCGTTGGCCGACGGCGGAAGCCATTTGTGCGCCTGCTCTAGAATGACCGCACACGCATGACACTGTACGCAATTGTTGTTGGCATCATCGTAGTGACGCTGCTCGGCGTCTCGCTGACCCGGCTCGGCAAGGTGAAGACCAAGGCCGATTACCTGGTCGCCGGTCGCAGCCTCCCCGCGTTTGTGCTCGTCTTCACGCTGCTCTCCAGTTGGATCGGCTCCGGCTCCTTGCTCGGCGGTGCGGAAAACGCCTACAAGCATGGCTTCGCGGCCCTGTGGCAAGCCGGCGGCGGCTGGGCCGGTCTGCTGCTCATCTACTTCATCGCGCCAAGGGCCCGCAAGTTCGCCCAGTTCACCATCCCCGATCTCCTGGAAGCGCACTACAACCAGACAGCCCGTGTGTTGGGGGTCGTCGCCGTGCTGTTTACCTACACCGCCATCACCAGCTACCAATTCATCGGCGGCGGGGACATCCTGCACCTCATCTTTCCGCAGGTCACGGGCGTCCAAGGCCAGTACATCCTTGCCGGGTTCGTCATCGTGTTCACGGCCATTGCGGGCATGAGTTCGGTCGCCTACATGGACGTGGTCATCGGCCTGCTCGCCAGTGGGACGCTCCTGGTCGCGCTGCCCGTGCTGATCCACCTCGCCGGAGGCTGGGCAGATGTGCGCGCGAGCCTGCCCCCCACCCACTTCCAGTGGTTCGGCGACCTCCGCCCCGTGAGCACCTACACGCGCGTGCTGCCGGACGGCTCCACGCAACAGGTGCAATCGGCGCTGGAGATCTTTCTCCCCACCTGCCTGCTCATGCTCGGCAACCAGTCCATGTACCAGAAGTTCTTCTCCGCCAAAAGCGAGCAGGCGGCGCGCCGGGCCACCGTGGGTTGGATCATCGGCACGGTCCTTCTGGAATCGGTGATCGTCGCCGTTGCCGTCGTCGGATCGGCGATGTACCGCAGCGGCGAAGTCAGCACCCATCCGCGCGAGGTGCTCGCCTACACCGCCATCCACGCCTTTGGCGGCTACGTCGATAGCCGCACCGTCAACACCAAAGCGCTCAGCCTTCTGGGCGCGCTCCTGGTCGGCGCCATCTTCGCCAAAGTCGTCTCCACCGCCAACAACTACCTGTTCTCCCCGGCAACCAATCTCGTCAACGACGTCTTCGTCCGCTACCTCCGGCCGAACGCGCCCAACGCGCAAATCCTGGTCGTCTCGCGCCTCATGGTGGTGGGCCTCGGTCTGTGGGCGTTGTGGCAATCGCTCGGCACCAAGAGCGTCTTGCAAAAAAGCCTGCAGGCTTACACGATTTACTCGGCCGCGCTGACGCCGGTGATCCTGGCGGCGTTCTTCTGGCGGCGCGCCACAGCCGCTGGGGCCGTCTCCTCCATTGCCGCGGGTACGCTGATCACACTCGGCTGGGAAACGCTCCGGACGCACCTCCCAGGGAGCCTCGGCGCACACGAGGCCATCCTGCCCGCGCTGCTCGTGTCGCTCGCCGCGCTGGTCGTCGTGAGCTTGCTTAGCACGCGTCCCGATGCGGCACACCTGGCGTCGCTGGGCGAAGCCTAAGTCGGCTGATCCAGAGACATCGCCCGTTACGGTGCGGGGGTGGTGGGTTTGCGCCGGTCTACGATCTTGTAACCCTCCGGCGGCCCGAAGAACTTCGGGTCCGGTTCGTTCGTGCTGAGGTCTTCCGCGGTAAACGTCTGCCGTCCCACTTGCGCCGCCTCCAGGGTGGACGTGAGATTGAAGCCGAGATCCGCACTGTAGCGGAAGTCGCGCACGGTGGCCATCGGCAGGTCGTTGCCAAGCGCTCCTGCGTCCAGCGTGACCGTGTCGCGGTAGTGATGCACAGGCATGCCGGCGATGGTCTGTGCACCTAGGTCCTCGTGCAGAAAAGTGCCCTTCCCGTTCTTGAGCGGACCCGACTTGAGCCGATCCGGATCATAGTGCGCCAGGCCAGCCACCGAGCGGGAGAGTTCGCAAACCTTTTGGCGCACGTGGCACTGGTAGAACAGATGCGCGATGGGATCGTCGATCTGGATGAGGGTCATCTGCGAGGGAATGCCGCTGCCCTTGGGCACCAGCAGCCAGCGCTCCATATAGATACGACCGGCGCTGTCGCGCAGAATGGGGCGCGCGTTGACCTCGGTAAAGGTGCCGCCGTTCGGCAGCGTTTGCACCCACTCGGTATGCAAGGTGAGCGAAAAGGGCGCGTTCGGGATGTTGGGGACGTAGATACTCTCAAGCACGCCAGTCCCGCCGCCGTCCGTGGGCGTGACGCTACCGTCCTCCTGCGCCTGCATGGGGGTGCATAGGCAAACGCAGGCTAGAAACGACGGGAGAAAGAGATGTCTGCTGAGACCTCGCATCGTGCCTCCAGGGCGGGGAAGACAGGTACACGCAAAGTATAGCCCCAGGTGGGTGGGGCCCAGCCTTGACTGGAATCCATGTTCCGGAGAACCCGTAGTTCTACCAGGAACGCGGGGACGCTGACCAACCTGTCACAAAGGAACAGGCCCAGTCCAAGTAGCCGTCTAAGTCAGCGGTAGACGACTTTATAGGGCTGGTTGACGTCGTCGTGTTGCATAAACGTCAGATTTGCGATGGTCATCCGGCTACCCGCTTGTTATTCGGCCACCCGTCGACCCTTCATCAACCCAGCAATGCCAAGCAAGCCCGTGGCGAACAGACCGATACTGGACGGCTCTGGAGTGGCCCCGAGTGTCGTCGTGAATGTCCCTTCGTAAGGGTAGGAGGGGGCGAGCAGGGCAGGACCCAGGTCCGTGGAGAAGGCCACGGTGGGGCTCGCGCCGTCGCCGGAGAGATTCACATATGTGGTGCTGTTGCTAAAATTTGTAAACAAAACAGTGTAGTCAAGTGCATGCGGATGATTCACGATGGCTGCAAAAGAGGTTGGACCCGTTATCTGGTCTATCTCCAGTATTCCTTGTTCCCCGATAAAGTAAGTCCCTAAGGAGCCGTCCAGTGAGGCGGTGATCGCACCGACCGTGAGGCTCAGGGAGGTTAACGGCACCTCCGCATCGAGCCCGTGACGACCGGTTCCGTATTGCCCGTTATCGGTGTCGCCGGTGCCAACGAAGGTCACCGTCTGGGCGCTGAAAGACGCTCCGCCGAAGGTGCCACTTGCTATGAATTGATCCGTGTAGGTGACCGGGGTCGCGTGAGAAAGGCGGCAAGCAAAAGTCAAGATGACGGAAGCTACAAGAAGTCGCGTACGCATTGTTCTCCTATCGGTTGTTATCGCCCAGCTAGTCTAGCAGACTGCGTCAGGTCCTAATTTCAAAACTTGTTTTATAAGTAAGGGGTGCTTGAGAACTGCTGTGGCTGAGGTGGTTCAGTAGTCTCGGGACCTGGGTTCACCGGTTTCCTCGCGAAGTAGTACAGACTATAAGCAAGGGCGGCAAAGGCCACAACCGACACCCAGTCTTTGTAAAGAGGGTTCGTCGGGGCAAAGTGGGGAACGGTGTGCCCGCTCACGTCCTGGTAGATCTTCAGCGCAACGCCCACCAGGCCCATGATGCCGCCCGCGGCGATGAGGCCGGAGGCGTACAGGCTGCCGGAGCTGATCTCGGAGTCAAGCGCCGTGGTCTCCCCTGCCCCGTGCCGGGCGGCGGCGCGGTCCACCAGCCAGCGGACGACCCCGCCGCAGAAAATCGCGAGCGTGGTGCCGATAGACAGGTACGCGCCGACCGCGAACGTAAGCGAGCGCACGCCGAGCAGTTCGATCCCTATGACGAGCGCGACGCCGAGCAGAACAAGGCTCCAGGGCAGCTTGCGGCTGAGGATGCCGTTGATGACGGTGGCCATCAATCGCCCCTGCGGCGCGGCGGCTGACTCCGAGCCGATGCCCTGCACCCACTGAATCTCGATCCGGCCGGTGGCGGGGTTGTACAGGTACTTGCCGTCCTCAAGCGTGGCCGAGCCGATGCTGTTGAGCAGCACAAAGCGGCGGGTGTTGGAGACGACTTCTTTCGGCGCGGTGGACTCGGCTTTAGCAAGCGCGTGGGGCGTGAGCGTAAGGGTGTCGCGGGGAAAGGCGCCCTGGTTCTGCACGCCGTCGGGGAGTGCCCTGAGCGAAAAGGCGCGTGGCGTTTGGAGCCGCTGAAAGCTCTCAAAGCCCTTGTTCATGGCGCTCAGCGTAGGGCCGATGGCGAAGACCGAAACGAGGACGCCGACCATGACGGCGAGCTGCTGCTTCCAGGGTGTCGCGCCGATTAGGTAACCGGTCTTGAGGTCCTGCGAGGTGTCGCCGGCGTTGGACGCCGCGATGCACACCATGCCGCCGATGGTGATCGCGAGCGCACCGAAGGCTGGGGCCGTCCAGCCCTTGACCAGGAAAATGGCGGCCGTGGCCATCAGGGTAGCGATCGTCATGCCGCTGACCGGGCTGGCGCTCGACCCCACAATACCGACGATCCGCGCGGACACGGTGACGAACAGAAAGCCGAAGACGACCACCAGCAGCGCGGCAGCGATGTTGGCGAAGAGGCCGACCTGCGCGCCGGGCACGGGCTTGAACTGCAGGAACAGCACGATGAGAACCACGAGCGCGAGACTGCCGCCCGCGACCACGGACATGGGGAGGTCGTGCTCGGTACGCAGGCGCGCTCGCTCGAGGAGCGAGGGGCTTCCCTGCCCGTTGCCCAACTTGCCGAAACCAGCGGTAAGGGCGCTAACGATGGTGGGC
This sequence comes from uncultured Acidobacteriaceae bacterium, assembly GCA_964245045.1. Taxonomy (GTDB): domain Bacteria; phylum Acidobacteriota; class Terriglobia; order Terriglobales; family Acidobacteriaceae; genus Granulicella. The sequence continues at coordinate 9,292 of CAXTLD010000054.1, forward strand.
GCGGTGCGCAGCAGGGTGATGAGCCCGCTGGCAGCCACCGCGCCCGCGCCCATCGGCCGCACGTAGGTCTTCCACAGGTCGGACGGACTCATGTCGTTGATGGGCACGGTGCCGGGGTAGAGCGGGCCGGGTAAGTGCTTGCCGAAGAACACGATCGCGGGCATGAGCACAAGCCAGCTGAAGACGCCGCCGGCGAGCATGATCGCCGCCACGCGCAGCCCGATGATGTAGCCGACGCCAAGGTACTCGGGCGTAACGTCGGCGCGGAGGGCGGCACCACGCAGGATCTGCTGGCCGCGCGGGTCGAAGTTGGGCTGCCAGTTCGGCGTGGGCGGGAACAGGGCGAGAAGGTTGTCGTTTTGGAGCAAGGTGTACAGGCCGCCGAGGCCAAGGCCGAGGAACACCCGGCTGGCGAACGAGCCGCCGCGCTCGCCGGCCTGCAGCACGTCCGCACACGCGGTGCCCTCGGGGTAGGTGAGCGTGCCGTGCTCTTCCACAATGAGTTGTCGCCGGAGCGGGATCATGAACAGTACGCCGAGCCAGCCACCAAAGAGCGCGAGGGTGAAGATGCGAAAGCTCTGGAGGTCGAAGCCGAGAAAGATGAGCGCGGGCAGGGTGAAGATGACGCCCGAGGCGATGGACTGCCCGGCGTTGCCCGTGGTCTGCACGATGTTGTTTTCCAGGATCGACGCGCGGCCAAACGCGCGAAGAATGGAGATGGACAGAACCGAGATCGGAATGCTGGCCGCGACGGTGAGGCCGGCCCGGAGGCCGACATAGACCGTCACCGCGCCGAAGATGACGCCGAAGACGCTGCCGAGGAGCAGGGCGCGGACCGACAACTCCTTGCGGGACTCATAGGCGGAAACGAAGGGGCGGAAGGCGGTGGCCATCGGCGGCGGGGGCTCCTGGGTGTTTTCAGGAGTGTATATGGCTGGCTACAAGCAAGGTAAACTCTACGTGACCTGACGTTGAGGGAGAGACACGAACGATGTTGCCGCTTTCGCCGCGCGCGAGGTCAATGGTTTTGATGCTGTGGGCTATGGTGTTCATCGCCATTCCTATCTGGGCGCAATTCGACACTTCAGGCTGGGACCTCGCGATCTATCGCACCGCGATGCGATCGTTAGCAGTTGGGCACGACCCCTACGCTGACGGGATCGCAAAGCAGATTGCGTACCACAGCCAGCTTGCGCTGCATCCGGGTGCGGCGTCCGACCCGCCTTATAACTATGTGTACTTCCCGATCACCCTTCCTCTGCTGCGGTTCGTTGGAATGCTTCCAGTCTGGTTCAGTGGCACGTGCTATTGGCTGCTGTATGCTGCCGGTGCTTTCGCAGTCTTCTGGGCCGGCATGCAGGCGGTGGAAGAAAGTGAGCGGAAGTATCTATCCTTCTTCGCTCCAGTAGCCGTCTTCTTTCCAGCGTTGCTCGAAAACGGAGTTATTCTAAGCGGCAACATAGCGTATATCGTCTACGGCGTCAGTCTGGTTACCGCCGTTATCGGATGGAGACAGGGCCGATGGCAATGGTTCTATCTCGCCGTACTCGTCGCGTCTTGCTTTAAGCCGCCGTTTTTAACCTTGCTCGCCATTCCCGTGCTCTCCGCGCGAAGGCAATGGATACCGGCGGCACTGGCGGCGACAGCGGGAGTTTTGATCTTTCTGGTACAGGCACTAATTTGGCCATCGCTGTTCAGGCACTGCTTGCAAGCCATCGCGTTGCAAATGGGTTACAACCGTGATTTTGGTTCCAGCCTCAGCGGCACGCTTGCAGGCTACCTACTAGACCATGGTTTGAATTACTCCCGCGGCGGTCTCATATTCTACTTGCTGTATGCGACGCCGCTCTGCTGCTGCTTGTTTTACATTTCCCAAAGATACAAACGTGGCTCCTTTCCGACCACACGATGGATTTCTGTGCTGTTACCCGGAATCATCCTACTCAACCCTAGAATACAGGAGTATGATCTCGCAGTACTTAGCATACCGCTTGCGCTCATTGTGTGGCGGCTCTTTCCAGCGTTGCAGAAAAGCCGCGCTGCCATCGCGGTGGCGCTAACACTTTTCGCCTTGATAAACTATGCCGCAAGTACGAGTTGGATCCTCTGGAAGAACGTTGCATGTTGTGTCGTGCTTTCGCTATTTTCAGCAGGAGCGTGGCAATTGCTGCATTCACACAAGCCTGCTGTCTGAGTCAGCCGCGTCGTGCGCAGGTTAGTTTTTCGGAGCTTCTCCTGTGAGCACGACGCGGCAGCGCAACCTTAGCCAAAGTTCAGTAGGTTCCGAACAGGTACCTCAATTGACCATTCCATACGTAAAAGTTGACCAGCTCAGGGTAGTAATTAGGAGGACTAATTACGAGCAGGTCCGGGGAGCCGTTCATTTGTTGTGGAAGCGTCTGTTTGTAGATCGGGTCCAGCTCATTTGAATCAGTGAACCGCACGTTAAACTGCCGGTTGCTGTTGTTTCCCCCAAACGCTATGAACACTCTGCCTGTGTATAGCGCAAGGGACGGAGCAACGGACGACTGATCGCTACAGTTCTGGGAAGCATCATAGTCGTAGGAGTAGTTCGTATCCGCGTCAAGAACATAGCCCGATAAGCAGTGCTGGTCCCCACGCCACTCATACGCCATTGTTACTTCACCGACACCACCATAAGCAAGGATGCCAGGGTTATAGTTCATTTGGCTTACACCAGTGAAGCTCTGACAGTTCTGAGTACTGATTGTCAAGTTGCTTTGGTTAGGGTAGACGTCACATATGATGGGCGTGTAGGTCGACGAGCTCGCATAACCAACGAATAACCTTGTGTTTTCGTAGGTGTCAGCAGTTAAGGATGGCGCCCAGGTTGTTGAATAGCCCGGAGCCAATCGGTAGGGAGCGGACCAGCCCACTCCGTCTTGCGAGCTTGTAAGCCAGTTATTGTTGGCTGCGTCATTATAGGCAAGGTAGAGGTACCCTCCTTGAGCAGCTAGAGAAGGTGTGTTGTAGCTATTGACAATACCAACCCCGCTTACCGAGACGTACGCCGGAGTCGAAAAGCTTAGATTTCCTGGTGCGATGGGAGTCGCTGTTGCGTAGCTATGAGTAAGCTTGATAGCGCAGCCATTCGAACAGGTTGTACTGGTGTAAGCTACCCAGACCTGGTTGTTGAAATAAGCGGATGTGACACTCGGCCTGCTGTTTGCTGTGTACACGTCTGTCACGTTCGAAACACCAGCATCGTTCGTCCAGTTCGGACCTTGAGCAATGGACAAAGTTGAAGTGGCAATGGCGCAAATACCCGCCAAGATGAGGGACAAAAGCAGTTTCTTCACGTTACTCCTCCACGCAATGAAGATCGTACGTTGAACGTTTACCTCGTCTGCAGGCTTACGTATCCAAGTCGGCCTGAGAAGAGAGCCTTGTTGCACGCAGCTGTGATGCACCGCCAACGTAGCCCCTTTCCTCGTAATCGTCAACACGCTTAATGACTTATTCACAAAAGCAAAACCAAATGAAGGCAGGTGACGGCCGCAGCTAATCGACGGTCTCGATACAAGATTGGGTAAGATCGTGGTGTGCGCAAGATTTTCCGCTCCACCCGGCTCCTTCTGCTCGTCCCCTTCGCCCAGCTTCTGACAGGCTGCAGCAAACCGTCGGTCGAGGTGCCCGCATCGTTCACCACAATCGGGCAGGCCACGCCGATTGCGGTGTCTGTGCATGACGCACACGGGCTTCGCGAGTTGACCGCGACGCTCGAGCAGAACGGCGCCCGGTACCCTGTATGGCGCACACCAAGCGCTTCGAGCAGCCATGACACCAGCCTTACCTTCACTGCCGGGGTAAAAGCAACGCCACAGTTGCGGGACGGGCAGGCGACCCTGATCGTCGAGGCCAAATCCGCGGGTCTGTTCGGCGGAACGACACGCTGGCAACGTGAGGTCAAAATCGTCACCGAGCCTCCTGTGGTCAGCGCGGACTCCGATCAGCACTACCTGTACCGCGGCATGGCGGATCTCGCCACCCTGAACGTTACGGGCCCGTATGGCGCTGCCGGCGTCCGGGTGGGCAACCAGACGTTCCGTGCCTGGCCCATGCCGGGAGGCCAGCCCGGCCTGTTCTCCCTGTTTGCGTTCGCCTGGAATATGCCCCTAGACACGATCCCGGTGGTGTACGCGTCGGACGGCGCTGGGGCGGATGTTACGACGCCGCTCACGGTGATCTTTCCGAAGAAGGAACAGCCCGTCTACACGCAACACCAGATTCAGGTGACGGACCAGTTCATGCAAAAGGTCTTAGGGGAGTTGGATCCGAACGGCACCGGCACGCCTGTGGAGCGCTTCCGCAAGGTAAACAGCCAGATGCGGCAGGCGAACAACAAAACGCTTGCCGAGTTGCGCTTCAAAACCGCCGATCGCTTCTTATGGACACAGCCCTTTACCCGTCAGGCGCACTCGGCAGCAGAGGCTACCTTTGCGGATGTGCGTAGTTATCTCTACCACGGCCAAAAGATCGATGAGCAGGTCCATCTGGGCTACGACTTGGCGGTAACACAGCACGTCGGCGTCGAGGCGTCGAACGATGGCCGTGTGGTGTGGGCGGCGCCCCTGGGGATCTATGGCAACTGCATTGTGGTAGACCACGGTTATGGCTTACAGACAATCTATGGCCACCTCAGCCGCATCGACGTACACGTGGGCGATGCCGTCAAGCGCAGTCAGGTGATGGGATTAAGTGGCATGACCGGCATGGCGGGCGGTGACCATATCCACTTTGCGATGCAACTGGACGGTGTGCAGATCGACCCGAAGGAGTGGTGGGATCCGCACTGGATTCAGGACCATGTCGCCCGTCGCGTCGACCTAGCGAGTTCCAGTAAGTAAGTCAAGTTACCTAAAGCCACCTCAGCGGCTAAAGCCGCCCCCGTCCTGGGCCACTTATGGCACGACTGAAGCCGTGCCCCTTCTGCGTGCTAACCGTTAGCTAGCTGTTCTCGAAGGTATCGGCGGTTTTCCACGTGGCATGATCGAACTTCAAGGGTCGGAAGCACACGTGCTGCGCAGTCATGTATCCGGGCCGGGCATCTGAACCGGATATGTTATTGAGGCTAACGAATGACTCGCAGGACCTTCTCCTCCGTTGGACTTGGCGCATCCTTTGCAGCCATGCTTCCATCCATGAGCGACGCGCAAGCGAAACCCGATTTTTCACCGTCCGGCCTGGAACGCGAACTCCCCAGCGCTAACCCGGGACCAAAGGCTTGCTCGACCCTGAGTGAACTTCCTGCGCCGCCCTCGCCGGCCGTGTCGGAGAGGTTATTACCTGGCTTCCAGGCGCAGCAGATCAAGACCTCGGGAGCAACCATCAACGTGCTCACCAAGGGCACGGGCAGGCCCCTGCTGCTAATCCATGGCCACCCAGAGACACACCTCACCTGGCACAAAATTGCGCCCGCGCTTGCCGAACAGTACACGGTCGTGTTGCCTGACCTGCGTGGGTACGGCGACTCAAGCAAGCCCGCGTACAGCGACAATCATCAGAACTATTCTTTTCGCGCCATGGCGCTCGACCAGGTCGAAGTCATGCGGCATTTCGGTCACTCCCGTTTCATGGTCGCAGGCCACGACCGAGGCGGCCGCGTTGCTCACCGGCTCTGCCTGGACCACCCGGAGGCCGTGGAGAAGGTCGCTCTCCTGGACATCGCGCCTACGCTGACTATGTACAACGACACCAGCAAAGAGTTCGCCACGAAGTACGTTTGGTGGTTTCTACAGATTCAACCCGCTCCGATGCCTGAGCACATCATCGGCCTCGATCCTGTCTACTATCTCCGCGACCACCTCGTGGTTCAGGGCAAGACGCCCGGTGCGATCTCGCCCGAGGTCATGGCAGAGTACATTCGCTGTTACTGCTGCCTAGGAACCATCCGCGCCGTGTGCGAGGACTATCGCGCCGCCGCGGGAATCGATCTCGACAATGACCGCGAAAGCGACAGCAGCAACACGTATATCCAGGCTCCGCTGCTGGCGTTGTGGGGCGGCAAGGGCACCGTGGGCCACCTTTGGGACGTGCTCGAGACTTGGCGAGCAAAGAGCAACAACACCGTAACCGGCAAACCGCTGCCCTGCGGCCACCTCTTGCCCGAAGAAGACCCCGAAGGCGTGCTCGCCGCCTTTCGCGAGTTCTTTCAATCATGATTGATCGTGTTCGCCCCATGACCTTGCTGTCCACGCCGCACTTGCGATGTTTGCGTGTCACGGCGCATGGGAGGCCGTAGCCCGTGACAAGCAGCGCTTCTGCGAGGCTTTGGCAAGAGCGCTGCGGTGCGTTCCTGTTCACCATGGTTGGCGGCTTTCTCGATGCGTACGCCTTTCTTGCGCACGGTGTGTTTGCGAATGCACAGACCGGCAACATTACCTTGATGGCCATCAACATCGCCGAGTCCGAGTGGACCAAGGCGCTGGGTCACCTGCTACCTATCGTGACATTTACCGCCGCCGCCCTGATTGTCACGCTGCTGAACCATCGCTGGGAGCAACACCACCCGCATTCGTCTGCTGTGTGCCGCGGTCGAGGCCGCAGTGCTCACCATGATCCAGGCGTTAGGAGCCAAGCTACCTAACACCTGGGTTGTGCCAATGATCTCCTTCGCGGTTGCCGTGCAGATCACCAGCTTCGGCTCGGTTGAAGGCGTGGCGTTCAACTCGGGCATGACGACCGGCAATCTCCGCAAAACCATCACGGCGCTGGGCCGCATGCTGTATGGTCAGGACCCGGAAGAGAATCGCGAAACGTTTCTCACCGTCGGGACCGTTTGCCTCAGCTTTCTGCTGGGAGCGCTCTTCGGTGGCGTGTTCACCACACGCGACCGCGCTCACTGTCTCCTGGTTCCGCTCCTGGCTATCCCCGTTGCGGCATTTCTGTCCAGGGCCCGCCAGGCTCCTACCCTGCACTGAACTCCACTGGTCACGAGCGCGTCCAGAGGCGCTTAGCGTTCCGCCCCAGCCAGCTCAGTGCGGCTACCTAACTCCACCCGCCGTCGCATTACAGGATCGTCATCTGGCGGTCACAGGCCCGTCAGGAATCACCTGCCATACTCCTTTCGTGGGAGTGTCCCGTGCCCACAAAGTTCTCGGCCCGCCGGCCAATGCTTGCGCTCCGTGTGTAGCGGGTCGGCGACCATAACGTTCGCGTTGTTTCACCGTGAGGATCATCGATGTTCAGCAAAACGCTTCCAGTTTTCTTCCGCCGGCAAATGAAGACCCATCGCCTGCTCCCAATCTCCGGCCTGCTCGCGGCGGGGATGTGCGCCACCGCACTCGCGCAATCGGTACCCTTCCCGAACTACCAGGTCGGTGAGAACAAGAATCTCTCCAACGGCCCAAACTACCCGTCCACCCTGCCCACGCCGTGGGTCGTCAGCAGCGGCCAGATCATCACGCCGGCCGGAACCCAGGTCTATCTAGGACCCAGAACCCGCGCGAAGGCCGTCGCGGTGAACCCGGCGAATAACCATACCGCCGCTGTACTGCAAATGGGTGCCCCCCAGGCGGTGTCCATCGTCAACCTCCAAACCGGCGCCGTTCTGCAAACCTACTCCGCAGCCGCGGGCAAGGATCGCGACGGTAGCAGCACCGGTATCGCGTACTCACCAGACGGGAAGTATCTGTTCTTTAGCCAGGACGGGGGCTCCGGCAAAGGCAGCTTCGTCGGCATCGCCAACGTCAGCGCCACGGGCCTGCTTTCCGACTACGCCCAGGTCAGCGTTCCGCTCGCGGTGAACGCCGCCGGGTATCTGACCACCGTGACCTGTTTCCCGACCAGCGTTCCGGGAACCGACGGCAGCAACGCCATTCCTTGCGGGCAGACCGTCTCGCTCAACGGCAACGGCGTGAACACGTCCTATCCCACCGGCATTGCTGTCTCGCCAAATGGCAAAACCGCTTACGCCGTGCTGGACAACAACGACACGCTCACCAAGATCGACCTCACGGCGGCGACGCCGGTGAAGGGCGCTGAGATACGTGTGGGCAACGTGCCGCACAGCGTGGTGATCTCGCCCGATGGCAAGACCGCCTACGTCTCCAACGAAGCCGGACGCATTGCCACCGCGAAGGACTTCCAGCAGTACTCGAACGGAACCCCGGTGGTTGCGGCGTTCCCGACCGGATCAACGTCCACGGGCACCGTTTCGGTGGTCGATCTGGCCTCGTTTACGGTGACCAACACCATCTCGACGGGCCTCCATCCGACCGGCATGGCATTCTGGGGCAACATGCTGCTGGTGGCCAACACCTACAGCGATAGCCTCACGATGATTAACCGGGGCACCGGCCAAGTGGTGCAAACGCTCGACCTTGGGCTGCCCATCGGTGTGCCCGGCAAGGCCGGAGCGGCATACGGCGCGGGGCCGAACTCCATCGCCGTGGATGCCACCAACAATCTCGCCTACGTCGCGCTGTACAACGCCAATGCGATCGCCGTGGTTAACCTCAACAACGGCGGGTCGAGCCCCATGGTGGGCATGATTCCTGTCGGCTACGCACCGAGCTCGGTTGCCTTGGACGTACTGAACGGCGTGCTGGTGGTGGCCAACGATAAGGGCATCGGCACCACGGGCTTCGCGGTGGCGCCGCCACCGACGGCGACGGCGGAGAACTCCTACGGCACCACGCACGGCGTCACCGACTTCAACACGCACCAGGACCTCGGCACCGTGAGTATCGTTCCCATACCGAACACCAGTGCGTTGAGCGTGATGACGCAGCAGGTGTTCCAAAACAACCATTGGGACCTAGCGGAGAACATCTTTGCGGCCTCTGGTGGCAATAAGAACGCCAAGCCGCTGGCCATCCCAGAGCGGATCGGCGCGCCGTCCAAGATCAAGCACGTCTTCGTGATCATCCGCGAGAACCGGACCTATGACCAGATTCTGGGCGATGTGGCCGGCGGCAACGGTGCCCCAGCTCTGGCCGTCTTCGGAGATAACTCCACCTTCGGGGCCGTCACGCCCAACGCCCACGCCCTTGTGCAGCGGTTCCCGCTGTTCGACAACTTCTACGATCCCAGCCGGCAATCCGCCGACGGACACAACTGGATTGTGCAGGCCATCGCACCCTACTCCGACGACATCCAGTCGCCGGACTGGCTGCGCGACTATCCCTCGAACGGTGGCGACGCGATCGCCTACCAGAAGGTCGGCCATCTGTGGGATGTGGCGGTGAAGCAGGGTGTCTCGTTCAAGAACTTCGGCGAGTACATCGAATACAACACCTTCCAAACGCCCAGCGGGTCGACCAAGGAACCACAATGGATTGACTTTTATAACGACACCCTGGCCTACGAGTCCGGCGCGGAAAGCCAGCTCTACAACGTGAACACGATCGCCTCGCACTCGCCGTTGCCGAATCTGATCAACAACACAGTTCAGAACTACCCGCAGTTCGACCTCGGCATCCCTGACCAGTTCCGCTTCGATGTTTGGCAGCAGGAGTTCAACAAGGACGTGGCAGCCGGTTCGGTGCCGCAGTTGGAGATGATGTGGATCAGCTCCGACCACACCGGCGGCCCACCGACGGCGCAGGCCATGCAGGCCGATAACGACTTGGCGCTTGGCCGTTTTGTCGACGCGATCAGCCACAGCTCGATCTGGAGTTCGTCGGCCATCTTCGTCGAGGAAGACGATGCGCAGGATGGCGTCGACCACGTCGACGGTCACCGCAGCCCCGGCTACATCATCAGCCCGTATGTCCAGCAGCAGGTGAAAAAGGACGGCACCGGGGCCGGCGTCACCGAGAACAGCACGTTCTACACCCAGGTGAACATGACGCGCACGATCGAGCAGATTCTGGGGTTGACGCCCATGAACCAGTTCGATCTAACGGCCTCGCCGATGACGGACATCTTCGTCGACAATCCGCCCGTGAACAACTTCCTGCCGTGGACGCATGTGCCGAATGGCATCCCGCTAACCCAGGGTGTGAAGCAGACCCCGGCGCAGCCCATCCCAACCTCGAAGCTCAGCGCTTCGGTAAGGCCGGTTGGAAGCCTCGGCAGCAAAACAGCCAGCTGGACGACGCACGGGACTTCGCTAAGTCAGCAAGTTGCTCTGGCGTCCACGCCGTCCCATCCAATTGCTGAGAGCGCTGCCGTAAAGGCGCTGCGGGCCGGCTGGATGAAGAAAAAGTCGGAGGTCTTCGCCGGCAAACAGCACATCCCGGACTCGGAAGATCCGAGCACCGTCAACCACCTGAACTGGTATGAAGCCACCAACTTCACGGTTCCCTACCCTGGCGAGAAGAAGGTTCGTCCCGCGAGTGAGTTCAGGAAAGCCGCACCAGCGCGTGACAACGACGACGACTAAAAATGTACGCGAGCCGCAACGGCCCTCTTCCCGATGTTTGGGAAGAGGGCCGCTGTTTTGCGAGTGGAGTGTCACGTGCTGTTCACTCCGGAGGCGGATTGATCGGCCTTCGGGCTGGCATCGACAGCGTCACCTGCGTTCCGCTGCCGGGCTGACTGACGATCCCTACGTTGCCGCGGTGCAACTGCACGATCCCCTGCACAATCGACAGCCCGAGACCTGTGCCGCCGGAGGCTTTGGATCGCGACGGGTCAACACGGAAGAAACGATCGAACACACGCGGCAGCGCCTCGGGCGGTATGCCCACCCCCGTATCCGAAACCTCAATGAGCACCATCGAAGCCTCACACTTCGCCGCCACGGTCACTGTTCCACCCGAAGGGGTGTGTGCGACCGCATTCGACACCAGATTGCCTACGGCGCGCTGCATCAGGGTTCGGTCGAGCTCCGCCATCACCGGCTCGCGCCCGCGGTCGCTGAGAAGAGCAACGCCGGCGTCCGCGGCCGAGGCGTCGTAGTACTCCCGCACCCCTTCCAGCAGCTCGGCTACGTCGATGCGCTCAAGCCGCAGATGCGTCAGCGGACTTTCGGTTCGGGCCAGAAATAGAAGATTGCCGATCAGATCAGACAGTCGCACCGCTTCTTCGAGCGACGACTCCAGGGCATCCCTATACTCGTCGATCGTGCGTGCCCGCGCGAGCGCAACCTCCGCTTCGCCGCGGATATTGTTGACCGGCGTACGCAGATCATGCGCGATGTCGACGGAGAAGCGCGAGATCCGTTCAAACGAGCTCTCCAGCCCGTCCAGCATGTTGTTAAAGGTCAGGGCTAGCGACGCTAGCTCATACGGGTACCCTTCCGCGGCAATGCGTTCGCCGAGGTGGCTTGAGGTGATGCGGCGCGCGGTGGTCGCGATCTCTTCCACCGGCCGGATCCCCTGTCTTGCGATCTGGTAGCCCACGACGGGAAACAGGACCAGCATCGCCGCTGAAGTCATCCAGAACCAGAACCGGAAGCGCCGCAGCAGGCTCTCTGTCTGCGAAACGTCCACCGCCACCTGAACGGTCATCACATGGTCGTTCGCATCGCCCATGTGTGCTGTTGCGGCGATCACACGAAAGGTCTTGCCGTTCTTGCCAACGATCGAAATGGCCGATCCACCGTGACCGGCCAGCAAACTCCCAAGCCTTGGAAGGTCCAACTGGTCCGCCATCCCGGGCGTCACCAGCAGCGGTTTGCCGCGCGGGTCCAGGAGGCAGATGTAGAACTGCTCATACCGCCTGGCGGCAGATTCGAGTTCTACCTCCTCCCGCAAGCCGTCGGTGTCGTCAGGCCGTTCGCGCAACAGGGTGCGCAGGACGTTCACCTTGTCGTTCAGGAACAGCTCGGTGCTTTTGTTCAGTTCCGCGACCAGCACCAGATAAAGGCTCAACGTCGCCAGGGAGACCAGAAGCAGACCGGCGGAGGCATACCCGGCGGTTAAGCGGAACGCCAGCGTATGCCAAATCCGCGAGACGCTGGACGGCAGCACCCTCGCCTTTCCCTCAGTCGGCTTCCAGAACATAACCGGACCCGCGCACGGTGTGGATCAGCTTCGCCGCAAAAGGGTCGTCCAGCTTGCTGCGCAGCCGCCGGACGCTCACGTCGACGACGTTGGTTTCGCAGTCGAAGTTCATGTCCCAAACAGCCTCGGCGATCACGGTGCGCGAGAGCACCTCGCCGGCGCGCCGCGCCAGCAGCGAAAGCAGTAGAAACTCTTTTGCGGTGAGATCGAGCCGCTGCCCCGCGCGGGTGGCACGATGCCGAAGAAGGTCGATCTCCAGGTCAGCCATGCGGACCACATCCTGGGGCCGGGCCGGTGTCCGGCGCAGGCGCGAGCGCACGCGCGCCAGCAGCTCCGAGAACGCAAACGGCTTCACCATGTAGTCGTCTGCGCCCAGCTCGAAGCCGCGTACCCGTTCGTGTACGGCGTCGCGCGCGGTCAGGAAAAGCACCTGCGTGTTTTTGCCGGCCCGCCGCAGGCCCGTAAGCACCTGCCAACCGTCCAGGCCGGGCAGCATGATGTCCAGAATGATGAGGTCGAAGTCCAGTTCTTTGGCCAGCTCCAACCCATCCTGGCCGTCGGTGGCTACGTCGACGACGAAGCCCGCCTCGCCGAGTCCTTTCTTCAGAAACTTGGCCGTTTTGGCCTCGTCCTCCACTACCAGAAGTCTCATAGCAAACACCTCATACTGCTCCGAAAGGTTTGGGTTAGAACTCCAAACGCAGCGCGAACTGGATCTCGCGCGGCGTCCCGGAGCCGACCGGGGTGATGGGCGAGACGATCGCCGTGTTCAGGTTGACAGTGCTGATCACGCTGCCGAAGCCGGCCTGGCCGAAGGTGGCCAGCGGCGGCCCCAGTTGCGGGTGGTTGAAGACGTTGTAGAACTCCGAACGCAGCTCCACGCGAGCGCGCTCGCCCAGGGGAAACGTCCTGGCCACGCCAGTGTCGGCCTGCCATGTACCCGGCCCGCGAAAGAGGTTGCGCGGCGCGTCCCCAAACGTACCCGCGGCGGGAACGGCGAACGCCGCTGGATGGATCCAGTGGACGATCGTTCTGCCCCCTAGCGGCGTCAAGGACACGCCCGGCACCAGGTTGGGCCGCAACGTGCCGGAGTTCCCGTACGGCGAGATGGCACTGCCCGGCAGCAGCACATTGATCGGGAAGCCGGTGCGGGCCAGCGCCGTCGTACTCAACTGCCAGTTACCGGCGATGGCGCCGAGAACGCCTCGGCTGAGCAGGCCCTTGCCGCGCCCAAAGGGCAGCTCGTAGACAGCATTCCCGTTGACCACGTGACGCGCGTCCCAGGCGCCGCTCGCCCACTCGCAGCGGAGGCACAGGGGGTTCTGCGGCGAAAGCTCGTCGCCATCGCCGCTGCCGTTGGAGCCGTTGTCGAGCTCATGCGTATACGCGTAGTTGAACTCCATCAGCAGCCCGTGGGTGAACGGCCGCCGCACGGACACAGCCAGGCCGTTATAAGAGCTCCCGCCGACCGAGCCGCGCCAGCTGATCGCCGGAGCAAAGCCCGGGTACTGCGCCAGCTTCGTCGCCGGATCGACCAGGTTGACCACATTGGTGTCCAGCAGATGCCGACCGTTGCTTCCCAGGTAGGTAAGCGTCGTGACGAAGTTCGTCGGCAGCTCCCCCTGCACGGACAGGTCCCACTGCTCGGTGTATGAATCCTTGCGGTTCCGTTGCTCGGCGTTCGGCGACAGGACGCCGGCCCCGGTAAAGTACGGCGTGACCGGGTAGCTCACATTCGTCGCCGCGTAGGATGGGACCTCGTTCTTCGCGGGCAGGTTCTGGTCGTCCAGCTGACCATCCTCGTGGTACATGCCGAAGCCAGCGCGCAGGATCAACTTCCCGTGCCCGGCAGGGGACCAGGCAAAGCCTACCCGCGGGTCGAAGTCGCCATAGTTCTGCTGGCCAAAGCCCGCGCCCACGCCGCAAAAGCCTTGCGGCCCACAGGTGGCGAAGTCGAACGGGTTCGCCTTGCCGTGCGCCTCGTGAAAGAGGTCGAACACCGTGTAGCGCACGCCCAGGTTGAAGGTGAGATTGGGCGTGGCCTTGTACTCGTCTTGCACGTAGCCCATGAACCACGTTTTGCGTAGATCGTTGACCGGCAGCGCCCCTGTGAGCGATGCCTTTCTCACCTGATTGGCGGCCAGCTGTTGCAGGTTGGCAAAGGTGACCGTGCCGTGCGCGCCGTAGTGCTGATTAAGCTGGACTTCGCGGATCTCCACGCCCGCCTTCAGGGTCTGCCGGCCATGGAGCGAGGTCAGGTCGTCGATCTGCGAAAACGAGTTGCCGACGTAGATGGTGTTGTCACTGTAGTTCTGGTTGCCGAACCCAGGCCCAGGCCCTGAAGCGATTGCGATCTGATACACAGAGCCGGTACTGCTCGAGTTGTACGTGTTCGAGGTCGACCGATTGAAGCCAAACTTCGCCTCGTTCGTCAGGGAGGGGCTGAGGATGTGCAAGTACTCCACCGCTCCGTTGATCGGCGTGGTCACCCTCTGCTGCAAGTCCGTCGCGGCAGCCGAGACCGGCTGCGTGTTGACCGCTCGGTCGTAGTTGAAACGCAGAAAGCCGGTGTCCTTGGCGGAAAAGTGCTGGTCCAGTCGCAGCATCGCCGCGTTCTCGTTGACCACTTGGGTGCAGGCGCAGGTCAGCAGATCGTAATTCGCATAGTCCGGCAGATTGGGGGCGGGCGCGTACGGCGTGGCAATCGTCTTCGGGCCGGCCTTGGGGTAGGCGTTCACGATGGCGTAGACCGGCGAGGTAACCGGGATCGATGCCCTGAACGCCGCGCTCGGCACGTCGCCGCTGGTTGGGTAGCCCCACACCTGCCGGTACGCCTCGGAGCCGAGAAAGAAGAACGTCTTGTCGCGCACAACGGGTCCGCCGAGCGATCCGCCGAACTGATTCAAGCGCAGCGGCTGCTGCGATTCGCCGTTCGACGCCCAGCTGGGTTCGGGCGCGTCGAAGACGTTGTTGCGCAGATACTCGAAAAGGCGGCCATGAAACTGGGTTGTCCCCCCAAGCGAAACTACGTCCAGCTGCGCACCGCCGGTAGCGCCTTCTTCCGCGGTGGGGAGCAGCGTATCGACGCGAAACTCCGCGATGGCGTCGAGTGGAATGGCGAGTCGCGCCCACGCGCGCTGCGTCTGGTTCGCGACGTTGGTGGCGTCCACGCCGTCGTAGGTGAAATTGCTGTCATCCAAGCCACGGCCGGCGAACCGGATCGACCGCTGGTTGCTGCCCCCGGTGTCGATCGCGCCGGGGCTGTAGGCCGTCAGCGCTGACCAGTCGCGGCCATTTAGCGGCA
>CAXTLD010000055.1:0-24385 GCA_964245045.1 uncultured Acidobacteriaceae bacterium
CCTTCGAGGGGCTGGGGGCCGCGGCGAAAGAGGCGCTATGGGCGCGGGCGAAGACGGAGGCTGCGGCGGGGGCGGGGCCAAACGCGGATTCCCTGCGGGAATGACAAAATTTTGGACGCAAACGGCGTGGCTCAGCGCGTGGGCACGGGCATGGCCAGGAGTTGCTGGACGGCCTCGCGGAAGGAGATGGGCGCGGGCAGGGGCTCGACGTCCGTGGCGGTCATGTCGTTGTTTTCCGCGGCGGTGTGGACGAGGACCTCGCGGATGAAGATGTGTTCCACCAGGCGAGAGAAGAGCCAGCGGCGATCGCCAGCTTTGCGCTGTTCGAGCTCGACGGTGCCGCCTTCCTTGACGCGGGCGAGCATGCCGCCCCAGCCGAAGTCGACTGGATGCAGAACGCGCAACTGGATGCGGGCGACGTTGTGACTGGCGGCGTCGACCCAGACGCGGCCGGCGATGCCGGTCAGACCTTCGGTGATGAGGCTGGGTGGCTTGAAGGCGGGGTCGGGGCGGAAGTCGATCACCACGGCGGGGCCGGGGGCGCCGGGTAGCTGCGGTTGGCCGGGGGCGTAGGTCCAAAGCATGGACCGGGGCATGGCATGGAGCAGTTCGATGGCGTACGAACGAGAGCCGTCTTCGCGGTGGATGTGGCGCAGAAACGCCGCGGGCGCGTCCAGGATGTTTTGCAGCCGCTCGCGTTCGGCGGTGTTGTCCTCTGCGGTGAGGGGGCGGCCATCTTTCTCGATCAGACGGGCGACTGAGCCTTCGCGGCTTTCGATGACCTGGCGGACGGTTTCACCCTTGTCGTCGAGTTTGCGGATGCGGTAGCGCAGCAGGGCGGTGTGGTCGTAGTTGATGACGTGCTCCTCCGCAGCGGTGGAGACCTCGGCCCAGCGGACGGGCGGGAGCGCCAGATCGGCGGCGGAGGGTGCCTGGGGCGGCGGCGATTGCGCGCGTAAAAGCCCGGCGATGGCCGCAGACGCGACAAGCAGAGCGCAGAGGAGGCTCGCGTGGGCGAGAGGACGTATTTCCGGTACGGCAGGCAGACCTGGCGGCAAAACGGCACCTCGCTTCCCGTTGGACGGGGAAATGGCGGTTGGCGGCGAGATTTGTGGAAGGAGCTGTGGAATGTAAGGTTTTGCGGGAACGTACCGTGGGATGCAGGGTGCAACTTCCGTGGCTGGACAGAACGGGGGACGGCAGGCGATGCTCGAAGCACAGGAAGCAGAGGCGCAGGGAGCACATGCTGAGGATGTTCAAACGCGGCGGCGGGGGCGGCGAAGGGCACGTCCCGGAGCGGACGCGGCACTCGCGCGGGTGGGCGGATGTGTTGGCGTATCTGCGCCGTGATCCGGCGCAGTCGTTGCGGGTGTTGGACTTTGGGGCGACGTCGCCGGCCAACATCAATCTGCTAACCTCGCTGGGCCATAGCGTGTACATGGCAAATATCGTGGGCGAGGCGCAGCGGCCGGAGTGGGTGAAAGCCGCGGCGGAGCCGACGCGCAGGCAGGCGGCAGAGTATGACGCGGAGGGCTTCGCAGAGGCGAATCTGGATTTTTCCGGACGCGACTTCGATGTGATCTTGCTTTGGGATACAGCGGATTACTTACCGGTGCCGCTGGTGCCCACGCTGTTTGCGCGGCTGTGTGCGGTGATGCGGCCGGAAGGTCGGCTGCTGGGCTTCTTCCATGGGCGCACAGACGGCCCTGACACGGGCTATGCGCGGTTTCAGCTGACGGACGGCCCGGCGTTACGGATTGTGGGCAGCGAGCCGCTGCCGGTGCGCCAGGTGCTGCAGAACAGGCAGGTAGAACGTTACCTGGAAGGCTTTGGGACGATCCGGTTTTTTCAGGGCAGCGACAACGTCCGCGAGGTCCTGGCGATTCGGTAGCTAAGAAAGAAACAGGCGTGAGGGATTGGTCTTTGCCCGCACGCCGTTACTATCGAGCTACTTGGAGTTATCGGCGCCTTTGGAGCCGTTCTTGTTTCTTTCCGCCCAGCGCCGCTTCATGGCTTCCTGGATGCGCTTTCTGCCTTCGGGGCTGAGGTTGCGCTTGCGTTTGCGTGGTTCGGCGCTAGGCGCGGCGGCAGTGGGGGTCGACTTGGGGCGACCGCGACGACGAGCCGGAACGGGACTTGCGCCATCCAGCGCGGCCACAGCCTGCCTTGCCTGTTGCAGCCGATTGATTTCTGCGTCGATGGCAGAGAGAATCTCAGTTACATCCATATAAGTTCCCTTTCCGTGGTGACTGGGCCATCGCTGAAAACCCAGACACCTCACTGTATGATGAGTTAGCCGACTAACGCAACAGGGTAGGTGACGAACTTTTGCAGTTAGAGGAACTTTTTCTGGTTCCGCAAGAGGAAATCAGGGTAGTTGAAGGGATCAGTGGAAGGAATGCTAGGGGCAGCGGCTACCAAACGAATCCCAGCGCGGCTTTGGGCGATGGCTTTGTGCTCTGCCCTGCTGCAACTTTTGCCCTTTCCGCTAGCTGGGCCGGTGCCCCTGTGGTGCAGGCTGGTGTGCTGGGTGTGCCTGGTTCCTCTATTTGTAGCGCTGGCCGGCAAGGATAAGACGGGCAACGATCTTTCGGTGTGGCAGGCAACGTGCCTGGGGTACAGCTGCGGCGTGGGCTGGTTTCTAGGAAATTGCTACTGGATTTACCAGACCATGTTTCTGTATGGCGGCTTGCCGGCGCCTGCCGCCGCGGGCATCCTCCTACTCTTTTCGCTGTACCTGGGCCTCTATTTTGCGTTGTTTGGGGCTGGGTTTGGGGCGCTGCGCTCCCGGTTCGGTACGCAAGCCGCCTATCTGGCCGCCCCTTTGCTGTGGGTGAGTGTGGAGTTGGCCCGGGCGCAGGTAACTGGATTTCCCTGGGATCTGCTTGGGTATACGCAGGTAGAGAACTTTGCGCTGACCCCGTTGGCGCCATGGACGGGGGTGATGGGGCTGTCGTTGGTTGTGGCGGTCGGAAATGCGTTGTGGCTTTGGCGGCCATCGGAGAGACTCCGGTGGATTGGGCCCGCGATCGCTATAGGTCTCGTGGCGCTGCAGGCGGTGGGCATGCGAGCTGGTCCCAAAGCCGCTGTTCCGGACGCCGCTGCCGTCTTACTGCAGGACAATCTGAACGTAGGCGCGACAGGGGTAGGAGCGCATGAAACACAGCCGATGCTGCTCCGGAGTTTTGCGGCACTTACGGCAAGGCCGGAAGTGGCACCTGAGTTAGCCGAGGTTGGAAGCGTACCGTCCAAACCGGCGATTGTCGTTTGGCCGGAGGCGCCGACCGACTTTGCCGACGCTGACCCCACATTACGGGCGGCGCTGGGTTCGGTGGCGCGGACCGCACAGGCGCCGCTGGTGGTGGACGATGTGGGTGTGGGGACGGGAGCGCCTGCTGGGGGGCGTCCTGACGAGTTTGTTTCGGCGAGTTTCTATTTGCCGGATGGAAGTTACGCCGGGCGCTACGACAAGATGCATCTTGTGCCCTTCGGCGAGTACACACCGTATAAGCAGCTGTTCTTCTTTGCAGGGCACTTGTTGGACGGCTTGAACTTTGTGCCGGGGACCCAGCGACGGCTGTTCAGCGTAGGTGGGCGGCGGTATGGCGTGTTTGTCTGCTATGAGTCCATCTTTGGCGACGAGGTGCGCGAGTTTGCGCTGGGGGGCGCCGAAGTGCTGGTGAACTTATCCGACGACGGCTGGTACGGAGACACGAGTGCGCCCTGGGAGCATCTCGATATGGCGCGAATGCGCGCCATCGAGAACCGGCGCTGGCTGCTGCGCGCCACCAATACAGGGCTGACGGCGACCATCGACCCGGAGGGCAGGGTGGTGGCGGCGCTGTCCAGGCATGTGCGGGATGCGATTAAGGTGCCGTTCGGTTATCGGCAAGGGGTGACCTTCTACACGCGGCATGGGGATTGGCTGGGGTGGCTGTGCGGCATCGTGATTGTGTCGTTGCTGGTGGGCGAAGGGCTGCAGCGACGGTTTCCTCGCGTTCCGACCGACCGTGGTGCCCGTGCTATCGACAACCAGGCGCTCCGGTAAACTGGAACGATGTTAGATGATCTGGAATTTGCTTACTCCCCGATCCGCGAGAAGGTGCGTGATCTGCGGGAGTATCTTTGACTCGGCCCGACTAAGGTCCGAGCTGGCTAAGGTGGAAGAAAAGATAGCCGATCCGGCGGTATGGGCGGACGCGGCGCGGTCGCAGCCGCTGATGCGCGAGCGCAAGCGGCTGGAAGAGCAGCTGGGCTATGACCGCGACCTCCAACGGCGCATGGGCGACATCGACAGCTACTTCGAGCTGATGCGCGAGGGGGAGACGAGCGTTGAGGAGGACCTGAAGCGCGAGATTGCCGCGCTGAGCACGTACGCAGAGCAGCTGGAATCGCGCACGATGTTGAGCGAGGACAACGACGGCCTGAACGCCATTGTCACGGTGCATCCGGGCGCGGGCGGCACCGAAAGCCAGGACTGGGCCGAGATGCTGATGCGCATGTATCTGCGTTGGGCCGAGCGCGAAGGCTTTCGGACCGAGATCAACGAGGTGCAGGACGGGGACGAGGCCGGGATCAAGTCGGCGACGTTCACCATCACGGGCGAGTATGCCTTTGGTCTGCTGCAGGGCGAGACGGGGGTGCATCGGCTGGTGCGGATTTCGCCGTTCGACCAGGCCAAGCGCCGGCATACGAGCTTCGCGTCGGTATTTGTGTCGCCGGAGATTGACGACTCGATCGTGATCGACATCAAGCCGGATGAGTTGCGGATCGACACGTACCGGTCGGGGGGCAAGGGCGGGCAGCATGTCAATACGACAGATTCGGCGGTGCGCATCACGCACCTGCCGACGGGGATCGTGGCCGGGTGCCAGAACGAGCGGTCGCAGCACAAAAACAAGGAACGGGCGATGAAAATGCTGCGCTCGCGGCTGTATGAGTTTGAGCTGGACAAAAAAAAAGCGGTAAGCCGCAAGTTGGAAGACTCGAAGCTGGAGATCAACTTCGGATCGCAGATCCGAAGTTATGTGCTGCAGCCCTACCGCATGGCCAAAGACCTGCGCACGCGCGTGGAGGTAGGTGATGTGGACCGTGTGCTGGATGGGGATCTGGACCCGTTTATTAGGGGGTATCTGCGAATGCGGCGGGAGGGTGGCGTGCCGGCGGCGGTGGCGGATGAGGAGTAGGCGCGGTTAGCGGTACCATCGTTTCAGCCTCGCGAAGGAGTGTGTCATGGCAGCTTTGGCGGTAGTGCTTCCTGAACTGCGGATGTCCGAGCAGGAGTATCTGAGGGCGGAGTTTGAACCTGCGGCTGAGTATGTCGATGGCGTGATCGAGGAGCGTCCGATGGGCGAGTATGACCACAGTACGTGGCAGGATGCGTTACAGGCGTGGTTTCGGTCTCACTATCCCGAGTGGAAGCTACGTGCACGGCCTGAGTTGCGCGTCCGGGTCAGCCCAACGCGCTACCGTATCCCGGACGTCGCGGTGATGGCGATGGAGAAACCGGTGGAGCAGGTGCTGCAGACGGCACCGGTTGCGGTGTTCGAGGTGCTTTCGCCGGATGACACGATGCGGCGCATGCTGGTCAAGCTCCAGGACTACCAGCGCATGGGCATACAAAACATCTTTGTGATCGATCCTGACGGACCCTCGTTTTTTCAGTTCATCCAAGGCAAACTGGGGCCTACCGAAGCCAGTGTTCCCTTGCAAGGTACAGCGGGCGTGCTGGACTGGCAGAGCATTCAGCAACTGTTTTACTAAGTCGCTGCTCGTGATTGCGCTTCAGGACGCTGCCCCCATGGTTCGGGGGTGGAGGCTCAGGGTCAGTCGCTCTTGCCTTGCAGCCAGCGGTGCAGGGCACTCGCGTGCAGATTGAGCGCCACCGAGGTGGTGCTGAGCAGCTCGTGAAGCAGGCGCTGGGCGCGGTCGAGGTCGTCGAGATGGCCGAGCGGGGCGCGGGGTGAGGTGTAGACGGTGAGGCCGGCGCGGCGGCAGAGCAGCGCGATGCGAAAGAGATGCGTGCCGTCGGAGACGACGTCGAGGGTGTGGAGGTTGTGCTCGACGGCGAGCAGGGCCAGGTCGTCGACCTGCTGCTCGGTGTCGACGGAGGTGGTTTCGGCGAGGATGTGGTCGCCGGGAACGCCGTTGGCGAGCAGGTAGTCGCGGCCGGCGGCGCCTTCGGTGTTGCCGGCGTCTTTGGGGGAGCCGCCGCCGAGCGTGATGATGCGTGGAGCGAGGCCGCGCTGATAGAGGGACAGCGCTTTGTCGAGTCGGGCGTGCAGCACAGGCGACGGATGGCCGCCGTATTCCGCGGCGCCGAAGACCGCGATTGCGTCGGCGGGCTGGGCGTTGTCGATGCCCGCGGTCGAGGTGATCGCCCGGTAAAGCCACAGAAACCAGCAGAGCGCCAGCACGACCGCCAGGGCAAGCAGGCGCAGGCCGAGACGCAGGGCGGCTTGCGTGAGCCTGGGGGACCGCGGTTTGGGTGAGGCGCGGCGCATGCTCCGATTAGATACAGTATGGCGTCGCCGGGACGGAGGGGACTTCATCGGCTTTGCGAGACTACCTTAGCCGGGTGAGCTGCGACTGCCAGCCCACCTTAGCCGCTATGAAGCTACGGCGAAGATGGGGCACCCGGATTGGGGCCACTCGGCTACGGGGGTCTAGCCCTGCATGACGAGGGCGATCTCGTGGGTGGGGATGGCGCCCTCGCGGAGGATCATCCAGGAGTTGTCGCCGCCGGAAAGGTCCACGATGGTGGTCGCGACGGTGCGGCCGGTGGGGCCGCCGTCGACGATGAGGGGGAGTTTGTCGCCGAACTGCTCGCGGACGCACCCGGCCCAGGTACACTCCGGCAGACCGCGGAGGTTGGCGCTGGTGGCGGTGATGGGGAGCCCGAGTTTTTCAACGACCGCGCGGCAGATCGGCGCTTCCGGCACGCGCAGGGCGACGTTGCCGGTGTTCGCGGTGACGCGGAGGGGGAGCTTAGAGCCGGCGCGGACGATAATTGTAAGCGGGCCGGGCCAGAAGCGCTCGGCCAGGCGATCAAACCCCGCATCGATGCCGCGCGCGAGCTCGTAAGCCTGGTTGACGTCCGCGATGAGCAGCGAAAGGGGCTTGTGACGGGCGCGGGTCTTGAGGTCGTAGATCCGGTCCACGGCGCGGAGGTTGACCGGGTCGACCGCCAGACCGTAGAAGGTGTCGGTGGGCAGGGCGACGACGTTGCCTTCGTCCAGCGCCTGGGCCACCCGCGCGATGTGTTCCGGCTCCGGCTCGTCCGGATGTATGCGTAGCAGCTCTGCGTCCAACGTTCCTTGCGCTCCTGCTGAAAGGGTATCGCATGCAGGTGTTTCTCGCGCAGTGACGCCGGGTAGACTGGGGCGTATGCGTTTGCCCGCCCCGATTACGAGTCGCACCAATGCGAAGGTGAAGGCGCTGCGGGCGGCGTTCGACGGCAAGGGCTCGAAGCCGGGCGATTTGGTCGGCATTGAGGGGATGACTGCCTTGTTGGAGGCTGCCAGGGCCGGGTTGCGCTTCGACACCATCTTGCTGCGAGGAGGAGCGGAGGCGCCCGACACGTTGGATCAACTTCCGCCTCCTCGCGAGCTGTTGGTTTTGAGTGAGGATGTGTTCGACTCTGTGGTGGACACGGTGGCTCCGCAGGGGATCGCGGCCACGGTGGCGATCCCTCCCGAGGACGCGCGGGCGGAGCCGACTGGAATGTTTCTTCTACTGGAAGACATTCAGGACCCCGGCAACTTGGGGACGCTGATCCGGTCGGCGCAGGCGTTCGGGGTGGAGCGGGTGTTGCTGTCTCCCAAGTGCGCGAACCCATGGAGTCCCAAAGCGATGCGGGCGTCGGCCGGGTCTGTGTTCTCCCAGCCGATCTCGAGGGGGCCGTTACTGACCGCCATGGAGACCCTGCGCGCGAAGGGCGTTCGCCTGGCGGCGGCAGTGGTGGAAGGCGAGGGCGCAGGGATCTCGTACCGGGCGGAACTGGCCGCGCCCGTCGCCATCGTGATCGGCAATGAGGGCTCCGGATTGACGGAGCGCGTGGTCGCGAGTGCGGACGAGAAGGTCTATGTTCCGTGCCACACGGAGTCGCTGAATGCCGCGGTGGCGGGGTCGGTGCTGTTGTACGAAGCGCAACGGCAGACGCTGCGCCGGTTGGTGGAACGCTCTCGGAAGGGCAAGCGGCATGAGTCTGTTTGACACGACGCCGCTGGGTGGCAGCGGCACGGGCGCGCTGCCCGCGACGGCGCCGCTGGCCGAGCGCATGCGACCGCGGTCGCTGGAGGAGTTCTTTGGGCAAGCGCATTTGCTGGGGCCGGGCAAGCCGTTGCGCTTGCAGATCGAGCGGGATGATACAGCGTCACTAATCTTTTGGGGGCCGCCCGGCGTAGGCAAGACTACCTTGGCGAAGATCATCGCGCGGTCGACGCAGGCCAGTTTCATTGAGTTTTCGGCAGTGCTGAGCGGGATTAAAGAGATCAAGCAGGTCATGGTGGATGCCGAAAAGGCGGCGAGCTTCGGCTCGCGCACCGTGCTGTTCGTGGATGAGATCCACCGGTTCAACAAGGCGCAGCAGGATGCGTTTCTGCCCTATGTGGAGCGTGGGTCGATCCGGCTGATCGGGGCGACGACGGAGAATCCGAGCTTTGAAATCAACGCGGCGCTGCTGAGCCGCTGCCGTGTGTACACTTTGCGGGCGCTGGAGGAGGCGGACGTGCTCCTGTTGCTGGAGCGGGCGCTGCTGGACCGGGAGCGCGGGTTGGGCGCGCTTGCCTTGGACGCCGAGCCAGCGGCGCTGGACGCGATCGCGAGATATGCGAGTGGGGATGCGCGATCGTCGTTGAATGCGCTGGAGGTGGCCGTGCAACTGGCGGTGGGGCGGGGTGAGCACACGATCACACGGGAGCTGGCCGCGGAGGCCTTGCAACAGCGCGTGCTGCTGTATGACAAGCGAGGCGAGCAGCATTACGACTTGATCTCGGCGCTACACAAGAGCGTGCGCAACTCGGACGCGGATGCCTCACTGTATTGGCTGGGACGCATGCTGCGGGCGGGCGAGGACCCGATGTATGTGGCGCGGCGCGTTGTGCGCATGGCGGTGGAGGACATTGGGCTGGCAGCCCCGGAGGCGCTTAATCTGTGCCTGAGCGCGCGCGATGCGATGCACTTTCTGGGCTCGCCGGAGGGCGATTTGGCGCTGGCGCAGGCGGTGGTGTACCTGGCGCTCGCGCCGAAGTCGAATGCGGTGTACACCGCGTATGGAGCGGTGCTGGCGGACATTGAAGCGCGTCCGGCCGAGCCGGTGCCACTACACCTGCGCAACGCGCCGACGTCTCTGATGAAGGAACTCGACTACGGCAAGGGGTACCGGTACGCACACGACGTGGAGGGCAAGGTTGCGGACATGACGTGCCTGCCTCCGGGGCTCGCGGAGCGCCGGTATTACCGGCCTACTCAGGAGGGCAGGGAGCGTACGTTGGCGTTGCGAATGGAGGAGATTGCGCGGGTGAAGGCGAGCAAAGGCGAGTCTTAATCCGTATGCCGATGGGAAAACAAAAAGGCCGGCGTTGGCCGGCCCTTTCCGTCTGTTGAGGAATGACGTTGGTTACAGAATCGCGTTACGGCGACGGCGGTACAGCGTGGCGACGCCGCCCATGAGGCCCGTGCCGAGCAGCATGAGGCTGCCGGGTTCCGGAGTGGTCGCC
The DNA here is from genome assembly GCA_964245045.1 of uncultured Acidobacteriaceae bacterium. Classification (GTDB taxonomy): domain Bacteria; phylum Acidobacteriota; class Terriglobia; order Terriglobales; family Acidobacteriaceae; genus Granulicella. The sequence continues at coordinate 9,720 of CAXTLD010000055.1, forward strand.
GTGGTGGCGGGGATGGTCGGGACGAAGCCGGGTTCGGTGTCCGTAGAGCTATCGATCACGCCGATATTGCCCGTGGTGAAGCTGGTGGCAGAGGTTTGGATCACAAGAGTCTGCGTTCCCGTCCCTTTCGCGATGAAGTCGTTGCCGGTGAAGTTGAACTCAACCGTGCCGAAGAGCGTTTCATCGATGGTCAGCGGGAAATCGGTGCCCATGCCGCCGGCGAGATACCCGACGTTTACGCTCGGGAACAGGGCGAAGGACGACGCGCCATCACCGTTGGAGACGTGCTCGATGCCGTTCGCGCTGCCGGCGTTGTTGCTGATAGAGATGAGAAAGGTCAGGTCGTTGGCACCGTACGGATTGCTGCCGTCCTTGATGACGGACTCGTTATATTGGCCTGTGAAGGTTAAGGCCGTGAGCGTGCCGGAGACGGAACCGACTGTGCCGTTATTGGTGACGGTAATGGCATTGGATGCATTAACGGTGGCGCCGCCGGGAGTGACGGTCGTTGCATGAGCGAAGGAAATGCTGCAGGCGGCCAAAGAGCCAAGAGCGAAGAGTTTCGTGATGTTGTTCAAGTTCGTGTCCTCTGATGGTGCTCAGGTGTTGGTGGGGCGATGATCGATGCGGGTGGTCTGTTGTCCATGCCCAACGCGGCGATGAACGGGCGACCCGGTGCTGCCGTACACATCCTTCGTTCAAGGCCTGCAGTTTGGTGTCTTTGCAGGTCATCAATAGCGAACGGACTTGATGATAGCCGAACGAAAGTTGTAGGCAAGCATTATTTTTTAATCTTTGGTAACCTGCGGAGCGGAAAACCCGTCACTGTCCGCTCTGGGCGGTACTGAGCAGAAGATCCCGCTCAATCGCCTTAGAGACGATGTCCTTGGTCAGCAGCTCGGGCAGCACGTCGGCGTTGGCGTTCTTGCCGGCGGGATAGATGACGTAGGTGGGGACGCCACTGCGGCTGATGTCGGCGAGTTCTGCGGTGATCTTGGGGTCGTACTGGGTCCAGTCGGCTTTGAGGAGCTTAAAATGCCCTTTGCTGAGTTTGGTTTCGATGTCCGCGGAGCGAAGCACGGCGGCCTCGTTGACCTTGCAACTGAGGCACCAGGCGGCGGTGAAGTCGATAAAGACCGGGTCGCCGGAGGCGCGCGCGGCGGCAAAGCTTTCGGGGGTCCAGGGCTGCCAGGTTTGGGCCTCGACCGGCTGTGGACGTAGGGGAAGAAAGAGGGCCAGCAGGATTAGTAGGAGCGCGGCGGCGGCGGCGGGGCGGCGGGCCGGCCAGCGTCCCAGCGTCCAGCCAGCGATGGCCAGCACAAGAAAGCTGAGCAGGAGGAGCGCCATCCGGTTCAGCGCTTCGGAGCTGCCGTCGCGTGTGTAAAGCTGGCCGTAGACCCAGGCGAGCCAGATGGCCGTGGCAAACAGCGGCACGGCGGTGAACTGTTTGAGCACCTCCATCCAGGCGCCGGGCCGGGGCAGGAGGCTGGTCCACTGCGGTTGCAAGGTGAGCAGAAGGTAGGGCAGCGCCAAGCCGAGAGCCAGCATGGTGAAGATCAGAAAGGTCAGCGCGACGGGTTGCGACAGGGCAAAGCCGACGGCTGCGCCCAGCATGGGCCCCATGCACGGCGTGGCGACCACCGTGGCGAGCACCCCGGTGAAGAAGCTGCCGGCCAGACTCTGCCTGCGGGCGAGCCCGCCGCCGGCGCTGGTGAGCGACAGGCCGAGCTCAAACTGACCAGCCAGCGAGAGTCCCAGGAAGAACACCATGGAGGCCAGCACGGCGACAAAGCCGGGCGACTGCATCTGGAAGCCCCAGCCAACCTGGCGGCCGCCGGCGCGCAGCAGCAGCAGCGCACCCACAACGGCCCAGAACGAGACCAAAATGCCGAGCGTATAGACCAGGCCATGCAGGCGCTGCCGGCGTTTTTCCTCGCCCGAGGAGTTGACCAGTGCAAGCCCTTTCAGAAAAAGCACGGGAAAGACGCACGGCATGAGGTTGAGCACAAGCCCGCCGAGGAACGCCAGCCCGAGCTCGCCGACCAACGTGACGTCCGGGGTCGCGGGCGCGACGGTGGCCGCCCCTTTGGCGACGGAGCGGATTGGGGCCACAACGCCCGGCGTGACAGGGACGGAGACGTCGTAGCTTTCGGTGTCGCTTAGCTTTAGGAGGCCGTGCAGCGACTTGGGGAGGGCGGTGGCGCCGGCGGCGGCGCGTGGCAGCACCATCCGTATGCCGTCCGGCAGCGACTCGACGCTCTGGTCGGCGGCGTTGTCGATCTGATCGGGGTCGAAGGGGTAGAACTCGGCGTCTTCTTCACGCTCGCCGGTGTTGAGCGTGACGGCGATGGAGGAGGCGTCGGCCACGGCGGTGGCATGCATGCGCGCGGGCAGCGGCGTGGGCAGGCTCTTGATGGCCTGGCCGAGAGCGCCGACCAGGGGCGGCTCGGGCAAGGAGGCGGCCTGCGTCGCAGGAACGACTGTGAGATCAAGGCCGAGGTGGGCCTTGCCGGGGAAGCACTGCGCGGCGCACACCAGCCAGCTGACGCGGGCGTCCAGATGCACTTTGCCCGGCTTCAGCGAGGGCGCGGCTGTGACGGTGAAGGGGTACCCCACCTGGTCCTGGTAGCCGTAGTCCATCAACGGACCGAGCGGCAGCCGGGAGGGCGGCGGAAACTGCAGGGGACCGGCCGTGAGTCCTGTTGGCAGCGTCCAGTTTATGTGCGGCGGCTCGCCGGAGTCCCCGGCGTTGACCCAGTAGACGTGCCAGCCTTCTTCCAGGGTGAGCACGAGGCCGGCCTCGGTGGTTCCGCCGGCGGCGAGCTCGGGGCGCAGCGCGGTCAGTTCCGCGGTGAGGTGCTGCGCCTTTACCGGACCGGGGCCGCCGTCACCAACCTCCACGACTTGGCCGTGGGCGCGCCCGGCGCCGGCCGCGAACAGCAGCGCCATGCAGGCAAGGGCCCACAGGCGTTGCCGTAAACCGAGATGGGAGCCGCGAGTGCGCACGTGGTGATTGTAAGACCCCGGGGATTGGACGCGGCGGGCGGCCTACGGATACGCTCAGACGCGAAGAGATTCGGTACGACGAACCTTCAGTGCTCGGAGGTAAGCGCGCGGTAAATGCTGGTCTTCCGCCTTTGAGCAGTTTCTTACTTCTTCAGCAGACCAAGTTGAGCCAGGCTCTCGCCGGTAGCGACAATGGCTTCTTCGTTGCTCCGCGGTATCCAGCCCAGAACGCGTTTTGCTTTCTCGTTCGAAGCTTTCTTCGGGTTGCCGAGCTCGGGGGCGATCGCCTTCATGTCCGCGCTGAAGAGGCCGAAGAAGCGCACGACGGCGTCGGGGAGCTCGCGGGTCGGAGCACGGCGGGCGGCGACGCCCATGTGTTTCCTCAGGATGTCTGCTACATCGAGAAGTGAGATGGAGTTCCCGGCGACCGCGAGAAAGCGTTCGCCCTTGGCGGTTGGATCGGTCATCGCGCGGAGGTGCAGGTCGGCTACGTCGCGGACATCGACCACGCCAAAGCCGAGGCGCGGACAGATCGGAACGGTTCCGTCGAGCATACGCTTCACGATCAGAATCGAGGTTGCGTACCTAGGGCCCAGGGTGGGTCCGAAGACGCCGACCGGGTTCACCACCGAGAGCTCAAGATTGCCCCCTTCGCGAGTGATGAAATCCCAGGCGGCACACTCGGCGAGGGTCTTGGATTTTGCGTAAGCGTTTACGCCGGGGCCGTCCACGTCGGTCCATGTGGTCTCGTCAAAGGGCGCGGTCTGGGGCTTGTGGCCATAGCCGATCGCGACGAAGGAAGACGTTTGGACGACGCGTTGGACGCCGGCGTCCCGGGCCTCGCGAAGCACGCGCAGGGTTCCTTCGCGCGCGGGGACGATCAGCTCGTTTTCGTCCTTTGGTGTGCTTGCAGGAAAAGGTGAGGCGACGTGCAGGACAAAGCGACAGCCTGCGAGCGCCGCAGGCCAGCCCTCATCGTGGGTAAGGTCGGCAGCCGCGAAGGTGAGCGCTTCCTGGCAAGGTGTACCCACGTTGCGGAGCATGTCGCGCACTTCGGGCTCGCGGGCGAGGGAGCGGACCGTGGCGCGAACGGCATACCCTGCCCGCAGCAACTGATCGATGCAGTGGACGGCGACGAAGCCGGAGCCGCCCGTGACAAGAACGAGGTCTGCACTCATAAGAAGGAGTGTACCTCTAGACCGAACATTCGTTCTATTCCTGCGCTTTGACAAGCTCCCAGGTGCTCTCGGCAATCTCGCGCAACAGCGGCGCGGCGAGTCTTTTCGGCTGGCCGGCCAAGCGCGTTACGAGGCCGAGTGTCATCTCCTGAAGCACATCGGGGGGCCAATCCTTGAAAACGCCCCCAAGGGACTTACCACAGAAGCGCTTAGCGAAGGCGGCTGCTCTCTCATCGACAGGTGTGTCGGCGTCACTGCAGCCAAAGCCGGCATGCTCGGCTTGTTCGTAGAAGCGCATCTCTCGCTGATGGTGGCGATAGAAGCTGTAATAGCTGAGAAAGATCTGCACAAAAACCGGGCCGGGGTCCTGGTTGGGATCGAAATCAGCGAAGAAAGCCTTTGTCTTGAGGGCACGGACGCGCGCGTACAGAGCCTGTATGATCTCGCCCTTGCTGGAGAAGTAGTGATAGATGACCCCGGCGCTGGCCCCGGAACGCTGCGCGATCAAAGACATGGGCGCGTCGTGAAAGCCGCGCTCCACGACGATGTCGAGCATCGCATCGAGAATGGCGTCGCGCTTGGACGGCTTGGACCTCGAGGCCATGCTGCATTCTTCCACGCCTCTCACGGAGAACGATGCACCGTTCCGCCGCGGTACTAAAGGAGCTTGATGCGTCACATCGAGTTGAGTGGCGTTAGGAGACGTCCGTGCTCGATCAGGATGCAGCGGTCCATCACCACGCGGATCCCGGCACGTTCTGCCTTGGCGGCAGCGGCGAGGTCCACGATACCGAGCTGGACCCAAAGGTTGGGCAGGTGGAGGTCGATCATCTCGTCGACGATGGCCGGGACGAAGCGTGGCAGACGGAAGACGTTGACGACGTCCGGCGGTTCGGGAAGATCGCGCAAGGAAGGGTAGCTGCGCTCGCCGAGCACTTGCGCGAAGCCCGGGTTGACGGGCAGGATGCGGAAGCCGGCACGCTGCATGTAGGCGGAAACGGTGTGGCTGGGCTTGCGCGGGTCGTCCGAAAGCCCGACGACGGCGAGGGTGCGGGGGCGGTGTTCCGGGCCGCCGAGCATGTCGAGCATGGCCGCAGGTTCGTTCATGCGCTTTCGGATGCGGCAACCCGGCCGGGCGAGGCGGCTGCCCGGGTGCGCGGCGCGGTACAATCGGGAGAGAATCGGGCAAATTTGCCCAGGTACGCAGGAGCAGGTTTGCCTCACCGTTGGATGCATCGGAAAGCTGGAGTCTGGGGGCCGCAGGGCCTGGTGGCGGGATGGGTAACGGGCGCGGCGTTGCTGCTGGGCGGGTGCGCCAACCAGTACCGGCCGGTGGTGGCGGCCATCAACCCCGTCGGGCCGGCGGGACAGCCCACCAAGTACGCCTATGCGGTGTCCGATCCGAATGAGCTGAACGCCAACGGCACGTTGAATGGTCTGCTCACGGTGGTGGATGTGTTTGGCGATACCATTCTGGCCACGCCCTCGCTGCTGCCGCACCCGGTCTACTTCGCCCAAGAGGCAAACGGGAGCGAAGGCTACGTGCTCAGTGGACAGAACTCGTTGTCGGCCGTCCCGTTGGGTGCGCCCCAGTCGCTGATTTCCAGCCAGATCATCAACACGACCCTGCCCGCCGGAGCAAACGCGCCCAGTCTGAGCTCGTTTACGTTCGGCTCCACCCCTCGCATTTTGGTGCCGGAGCCTGGCTCCGCGACGGTGCCGGGCGGCGTGTCCATCCTGAGCGCCACCAGTCCGGCACTGCAGCAGCAGATCAGTGGCTTGCAGAACCCCGTGTATGTGGTGGGCAACGAGAGCACGCCGCGCGCCTATGTGCTCAGCAACACCAACCCCGGTGTGGCATCTGCCATTGAGGCGAGCACACTGTCGGTGTCGGCGACGATCCCGGTGGGAGCGAATCCGGTCTACGGCGTGCAAACGGCCGACAACCGGCGGGCGTTCATTCTGAACCAGGGCTCAGGGACCGTTTCGGTGATCAACGTGGTGAACAACGCGATCGACAACGCGGTGCCCACCATTCAGCTCGATCCCACCGGCACGCTGGGTCTGCAACCTGTGTGGGCCGACGTGGCAACGAACACCAACCAGCTGATTGTGGTGAGCAAGCGCGCCCACGACGCCGCCGGCTACCTGAGCATCATCAATATCCCGCTGTGCAACTCTGTGGCGCAGCCCACCAACCCGACCTGCAACGCCGTAAACCCGGTCGACGGCGTTGGCTTTGGACAGGTGCTGTCCACGGTGCCGGTGGGCATCAACCCGGTGCAGGTGGCCGTGCTGGTGGACGGCAGCCAGGCGTTTGTCGCCAATGGGGGCGACCAGTTTGCCAGTCCGGAGATCGAGGGCTCGGTCACGATCGTGAATGTGGTCAACGGGCAAGTGACGGCGACGGTGCCCGGGGCGACAGCCTATAGCGCGGGTGTCGCGAACCCGATTGCCGTGCCGGCGTGTGCGGTCACCGCGGTCGCGACGGGCGCCACCCAGGCCTGCGTCTACGGGCACCCCAACAGCATTGCCGCCACCACGGGAACGCCGACCGGCAAGGTGTACCTGACTGCGCCGGACAGCAACTTCCTGACGGTGCTGGAGACCGACACCGACACGGTGAGCACCCACATCAACCTGCAAGGCGTGGGCATCCGTGTGCAGGTAAACGCGCGGTAGGAGTTGCTGGAAGTCACAGGAAAGCCGCCCACGCGTGGGCGGCTTTCGCCTTTTCGGGGCGGATACGCTCGGCGTCGTTCGCGTGCTAGGCGCCGGCGAGCACGATGGGCAGTGTGGGACCGCTGGAGCCACCGTCGGGTTCCACCGTGATGCCGAAGCCCTTTGCCGGCACGTTCTTGGGGATGTTGGGCAGGATCACGGAGGCGTTGCCGTTCGCATCGGGCCGGAACAGCCCGGCGGCGACCGGGGCCGCGCCGCTGGCCGGCAGAACCCACAGTTCGTAGGTCTTGCCCGGCTGCACGGGTTGCAGGTGCGTGGCCACAAAGACCAGTTCGCCCTTGCCGGCGTCGTAGGACGCGTGACCCTCGGGCTGGGGCGGGGCGGCCGGGGCGGTTGCAGGGTGGAGCGCCACCTGCGTCGCGGCCGGATCGGTAAGCAGCTGCAGCACGCGTTCGGCCTGGGCACCCCGGTTGGCCGCCACTTGCGCGGCTGCCGCTGCTTCGCGCGCTTGTGCGGCCGTACGCTGGGCGTCTGTGGCGTTGCCGTGTTCTGCGGCGGCGGCCTGTTGGGCCTCCTCGGCAAGGCGTTTGGCGTTTGCGGCAGCCTGTTGGGCTTCAGTGGCGGAACCATGCTCTGCGGCCGCGGTCCGTCGAGCTTCGTCCGCAGCACGCTGAGCGTTTGCGGCAGCTTCTTGCTCCGCGGCGGCCGCCTGTTGGGCTGCCGTGGCGGTCTGCTGTCCTGCGGCAACCTCGGTGCGCAGGCCGGCGAGTTCCTCGCCAAGTTGCGAGCGCAGATGTCCTTGCTGCTGGAACTCCCAACCGGCAACGGCCAGCGCACACGCGGCGACTGCCCAGCCCGTCCAGCTAAACCAGCCCAACTTCCCGGAGCCGCCGAAGCCGCGGGGCGGGCGCGGGGTGAGCAAACCGAGCACAGGCGGACGTTCCGGCGTTTGCAGCCTGCGTTCACGGGCTACGGCGTCCAGCAGCCGCGCGCGTGCCCTTGGCGACGGGTCTTGCATCTCGGCGCCATAGGCGTAGCCGGCCAGGTCGCCTTGCAGGCGAGCCACCTCGCTGCGGCACGGCTCGCAGGTCTGCAGGTGAGCCTGAACGACGGCGGCCTCATCCGGCGGCAGCAGCGCCAGGGCGAATAGCGCAAGATCGTCTTCAGGGATGTGCGAAGGGGCCGTGTTCATGCGCTGAACGCCTTTCTCAGCGTGAGCAGCGCGCTGCGGATGCGGGTCTTTACGGTGCCCAGCGGATCGCCGGTCTTTTCGGCGATCTCGGTGTGCGTGAGGCCTTCGAAAAAGGCCATTTCGAGCATCTTGCGCTGCTCGGGTGGAAGGTGGACGATGGCTCCCCGCGCACGCGCCATCAGGCTGTTGCGCTCGGCCTCTTCAGCCAGGTTGAAGGGCGAAGCGAGGGCGATCTCGTCCACCGGATCGGTGGGACGACGGCGGCGCAGGGTGTCAATGGAGCGATTGCGGGCGACCACGGCGAGCCAACCGCCGAGCGATCCCTTCGTCTCCAAAAAACTGCCCGGATTCCGCCACACCTGCATGAAGATCTCCTGCAGCACGTCCTCAGAGGCAGCCACGTCGCGCAACACGCGCAGGGATACCGAGTAGACGATCCTCGAGTAGCGGTCGTAGATCGTGGCCATGGCATCTTCGTCGCCATGACGCACACGCTCCAGCAGGACGCTATCTTGCTCGACGGCACCGGCGTCCTGCCCGTTCATCGCTCTATGCATGCAACGCACCTGCGGGTGCGGCGGATTGGAGAAAGATGGTCATCTCGTCAAAACGATGGTCACGGGTGCTTAGGTAACGGAAGTCAGTGTAGCCCATTGCCGACGCGTTCCGGGGGTTGCGTATGCTGGTCCCTGGGTCCCTCGATGTCGTCTCCGTCCAAAACGCAAAGCGGCAAAGGGCGTCTGGATAAGCTGCTCGTGGAGCGCGGTCTGGCGGCTTCGCGGGAGCGTGCCCAAGCGCTGATCCTCGCCGGCCGTGTGTTGGTGGAGGAGCAGCGGGTGGACAAGCCCGGCGTTCCGGTCTCTGAAACAGCCGAGATCCGCCTGCTGGGCGAGGATCTGCGGTTTGTCTCGCGTGGCGGGCTGAAGTTGGAAGGCGCGTTGGCCACGTGGGGCATCGAGGTCGCGGGTCTGCACTGTGCCGACATCGGGGCGTCCACCGGCGGATTTACGGACTGCCTGCTGCAGCACGGCGCGGCTTCGGTGCTGGCGGTGGATACCGGGTATGGGCAGATTGCGCACAAGCTACGCGTCGACCCACGGGTGAGCCTGATGGAGCGGACCAACGCGCGCACACTTCTGCCGGGGAGCCTGTTTCGACCGGAGGCGGCCATCGCCTTCTTTGCCATGGACGTCTCCTTTATCGGGGCGAGTTTAGTATTGCCGTCCGTGGTGTCTGCGCTGCGGCCTGCGGGGGAGCGTTGGCGCGGCGACGCGGTGGTACTGGTAAAACCGCAGTTTGAGGCTGGGCGCGAGCATGTGGGCAAGGGCGGTATTGTGCGCGACGAGGCGGCCCAGCAGTTTGCCGTAGAGCGTGTCGCCGAGACCGTGCGCGCGATCGGCGGCGGGGTGCGCGCGGTGATCGACTCGCCCATCCGCGGGATGGAGGGCAATCGGGAGTTTCTGTTGCGAGCGCGGTTCGACGCCAACTAGCGCAAGCGATTCGGCCGAAGCGTTCGGAGAATGGTGGCGCGGGTACACTAGAGCCTCATGCCGCTAGCCGCGATCATTTCCAAGCCGCAAAAGCCGGAGCTGCAGCAGATTCTTGCCGATCTGCTGCAATGGCTGTCCGGGCACGGCTTCACGTTTCTGCTGGACCTGAACAGCGCACGTTACCTGGACCGCGAGGACGAGGCGGTCGAACGGCAGGAGATGCCGGAGCAGAACCCCGATGTGGTGATTACGATGGGGGGCGATGGGACGCTGCTGTCGGCGGCGCGTGCGTTTGCACAGACCGAGGTGCCGTTGCTGGGCGTCAACCTAGGCTCGCTCGGCTTCCTGACCGAGGTGCCCATCAGCGAAATCTACCTGACGCTGGAGGCCTGGCTGAACGGTAAAGGGGTAATGGACACACGCAACCTGATGCACACGGTGCTGGTGCGCGACGACCGCATTTTTCGCCACTGGGAGGCGCTGAACGACGTTGTGTTGGCCAAGGGCGCGATTGCGCGTATCGGCGAGTTTGCCATTGAGCTGGACGGCCAATTTGTGGCGCGGTTCCGGGCCGATGGGGTGATAGTCTCGACGCCGACCGGATCGACGGCGTATACGCTGGCTGCGAACGGGCCGATCGTGATGCCGTCGGTAGACGGGTTGGTGCTGACGGCGATCTGCCCGCATCTGCTGACGATTCGGCCGATCGTGGTACCTGGGTCGAGTGAGATCGCGGTCACGGTGGATGTGGTGCCGCATGAAACCTACATCACGGTCGACGGGCAAGAGGTGGTGGAGCTGCTGCTGGGCGACCGCATCGTGTGTCGCCGCTCCGAGCGCAAGGTTCACCTGCTGCGCCTGCGCGAAAACGGGTTGTTTAATGTGCTGCGGTCCAAGTTGAGCTGGGGCGAGCAGTAGGCGTAGGTACGCTTCTTGCCTTTGCACGCTCCTCTGCCTAGCTAGTACAATGCTAGCAGGGAGGCGTGATCATGGTGCAGGCGACGATGTTTGAGGCGAAAACGAACCTGTCTGAGTTGGTGCGCAGGGCGCAGTTTGGGGAAGAGGTCATTTTGACGAACGGGCGCGAAAAGGTGCCTGTGGCGAAGATTGTGGCGTTGGAGCCGCTCAAGAAGCGGCCGATGGGATTGTTCGCCGTGCCAGGTTTCGAGATCCCAGCTGACTTTAATGAGCTACCGGAGGAGGAGTTGAATCTCTGGAATGGTGGCGGAGAGTGACGTTTCTGATTGATACGCACTACGTGCTGTGGACGGCCCTCGGCCCCGGGTTCCTGGAGCCATGGGCTGAGACTGTGGTAGGCGACGTCGAAAATACGGTCTTCGTGTCAGCCGCGTCGGTGTATGAGATCGGGATCAAGGTTCGGCTCGGCAAGCTGCCTAAAGCCGAGGTGTTTGAGCGCAACATACTGGCGAACATCGAGCGGCTCGGCTTCACTGTGTTGGGGTTAAGCCCGGAGGTGACGATCAGAGCTGCGCGTTTCACTTCCGAGCATAGGGATCCGTTCGACCGGTTTATCGCGGCCCAAGCGATTGAACTCGACCTTGAGTTGTTGACTGTCGATGGGGAGATGGATACCTTTGGGGTGCGGCGGCTAAAGGGGCCAGTTGCGGGCTAACACGCGTAATTTCACTTATAGCACTGCTAGTGCAAGCGCTTTCATCTTTGTTACGACCTTTAGCGAAAAGAATTTATCGAAATGCCGCCACTTCCTGTGTCTTCGTGGGCGATGATCGAGGGGCGAGGGCAGACGTCGATCCGGGTTCGTCGATCTCCGTTCGCAAAAGGAGCACTACACATGTCACGTTTTGGACTTACTCTTGCTGCCGCTGCTTTCTTGCTTATGCCGAAGCTGGCGTCAGCCACTGTGTATACCTTTGCAGATACCGAGAGCTCGGCGCTTAGCCCGTTGCCGGTGAGTTACTCTTTTTCGCTCGACACGGCGACGGCCGTCGTCAGTGGGAGTGTGACGAACTTCAACAACGTCACCATCTTCGAGAACGGCGTGGCCTCGTCTGGAAACACCGTGGGCGCGAGCTTTGCGACCGACCTGAGCAGCCCCTTCTTCTTCCTGATCGACACAAGCGCGCAGCCGTTCTACGCCGGCTCCGGTACCAACCTTGCGTTTAACCCCGGCTCGTTTGCGATCGCGGACGGCGCAACGGACGGGGAGGGCATGCTGACGATCTCTGCGGTCGCCGTCCCTGCTGTTCCTGAACCGGCAACGTGGACGTTGCTCTGCACCGGCCTGACCATGCTGGCGGCTGGGCGGTTCTCCCTTCGGTCAAACCAGAGCCGTTAACGAGCGCGTCGGTACCATCGCTAATGGGTTCGGAGGCAAGGGTTTGCAACCCCTTCCTTCGACCTTCTAGCGGTGGCACCTAAAAGAAGTGCGAGATGACCTGGTTCGTCACCAGGGCGGCCACGTAGGCGACGCCGGTCATGTAGGCGAACTGGAGGGCGGGGAGCTTCCAGCTGTTGGTCTCGCGGCGAACGACGGCGAGGGTCGAGGTGCATTGCATGGCGAAGGCGAAGAAGACGACCAGGGCGATGGCGCCGCCCAGCCCCATATCGTGCCGGAGCGCGGCCTGCAGGCTGACGGCGTGCGTTTCTGGGTCGACGCCGTAGAGGGTGCCGAGGGTACCGACGATGACCTCGCGGGCCACGATGGAGCTCAACAACCCGATGCCGATCTTCCAGTTGAAGCCGAGCGGGTGGAGCACAGGCTCGATGAAGTGGCCGATGTGGCCGATGATACTGGTGGTGAGGTCGGCGAACTGGCCGGCGTGGACGGGCAGCACGCTGAGCACCCAGACCAGAAACGTGACGCCGAGGATGATGGTGCCGGCCTTTTTGAGAAAGAGCTTGGCGCGGTCGTAGAGCCGCAATGCGAGCGCGCGCGGCATAGGCCAGCGGTATTGTGGCATTTCCAGGACGAACGGGGCCGGGTTGGCCTTGAGCACGGAGCTGTTCAGCAAGCGCGCGGTGACCAGGGCGGCGAGGAAGCCGAGGGCGTACAGGCTGAGCATGACGCCGGCGCGCAAGCCGAGCAGCCCGCCGAGGATATGTTTGTTGGGGATAAACGCCGCGATGATGAGCGTATATACCGGCAAGCGCGCCGAGCAGGTCATAAACGGCGCAATCAGGATGGTGGCGATGCGCTCGCGCTTGTTTTCAATGGTGCGCGTGGCCATGATGGCCGGCACGGCGCAGGCGTAGGCGGACAAAAGTGGTATGAAGCTTTTGCCGTTCAAGCCGATAGAACGCATAACGCGGTCGGCGATCAGGGCGGCGCGGGCGAGGTAGCCGGAGTCCTCGAGGATGCCAATAAACAGGAAGAGAAGGAGGATTTGCGGAAGAAAGACGAGGACGGATTGGACACCATTCCAGAGGCCGTCGCGGAGCAGTGGGCGGAGCCATGTGTCGGGCAGAGCAGCGGCGGCATGGGCGCCGGCGTCGGTGAGCCACTTGCCCAGCCAGTCAGAGAGCGGCTGGCCGAGCGAAAACACGACCTGAAACACGGCAATGACCACGGCCAGAAAGATGAGCGGGCCCCAAACCCGGTCCAGCAACACACTGTCTAGGCGTTTTGTCCATGCAGGCGCGTCGGGCGCTTGGTAGTTTGTGCGCTGCGAGACCTGGGCGGCCCACTTGCGGCTGGCGGCGGGGGACTGCAGCACGGGCAGGCGCAGCGGCTGCGGACGGTCGCCGGGACCGCGGGCGGCGTCCGAGACGGAGTGCAAGAAGCTCGCGATGAGGTCCATGCCGGTGCCGCGGGCGCTGGAGATCAGCGCGACGGGGTGGCCGAGTTCGTGCGATAGGGTGAGGGGGTCGAGCTTGCCGCCGCGCTGCTCCAGCAGATCGCTCATATTGAGCAGCACCATGGTGGGCAGGCCGAGCGAAAAGACGGTCTGCGCGAGCATGAGCTGGCGATTCATGTGTACGGAGTCGAGGACGAGCAGCACGACATCCGGCGGCAGGACGCCGGGCATGCGGCCGGTGAGCACGTCCACGGCCACGCGCGCGTCTTCGGAGTAGGTGGCTAGCGAGTAGATGCCAGGAAGATCGATGCAGGTGAGGTCGGGGCGCCCGATGCCCTTCATGCGGCCGGAGTGATGCTCCACGGTGACGCCTGGGTAGTTCGCGACCTTGTTGCGGAGGCCGGTGAGGCGATTAAACAGCGTGGACTTGCCGCAGTTGGGCGGGCCGACCAGGGCTACCGTGCGAACGCCGGGGCGTCCCAGCGGTGCAGCTGGTGGAGGCTCGGCGATGGCGACATGGCAGCTCATCGTTGGTGGGTTGTGGGTGGCACGGAAGGCTCGATCAGGATGTGGCAGGCCGTTTCTTTGCGGAGCCCAACCTCAACGCCGTCAATGCGATACACGGTAGGGTCGCCGGCGGGCGCACGGCGAAGCACCTCGAAGTTGGCCCCGGGGAGGAAGCCAAGATGCGCCAGGTGATCGCTGATCTCGACGGGCAGGTCAACCTGTTCGAGGACGCCGGAACCGCCCACCTTTATCTCGCTGAGAGCCGTCATGTGCGTCATCCCTCGAATCCCGACTGATTCAGTCGTGATTCCATCATACCCCTAGATGTGCGGGTGCGAGCAAACGATGCAAGGGCATCGGCGAGGGACTCTAGGTTGCAAGGGGGAGAGGATGGTGCGCCCGGAAGGAGTCGAACCTCCGACCTACTGGTTCGTAGCCAGTTGCTCTATCCAGCTGAGCTACGGGCGCACATTGCACTGACGGCAACTCACCTATCGTAGCGGATGCCCGGCAGGGGAGCAAGGGGCAAGTTGTGCGCGGGCACCGAGGGGCTGTTGCTGGCCGCCCGAATTTGCATGACGAGGTCTACATGCTGTTCCACCCAGGCCGTAAGCTCGCGTACCCGGACGGCGACCTCGCGACCGAGCTCTGTCAGGCTGTAGTCCACCTTGGGCGGCACGGTAGGGTACACGGTGCGTCGCACAAAGCCGTCCGCTTCCAGCTTTTGCAGGGATTGCGCCAGCATCTTTTCGCTGACACCGCCGATGCGGCGGGCCAGCTCGCTGAAGCGGTAGGTACGCTCCAGCAGCACCACCAAAACCAACGATCCCCAGCG
>CAXTLD010000056.1:0-4451 GCA_964245045.1 uncultured Acidobacteriaceae bacterium
CGGCCCGGGACGCGGGAGATCAGTTGCCCTTCCCGTATCTCCAGCTCCACAGGACGACCCGCTTTGCCAAGCTCCGGCAGGATCGCTCGGTAGGCACGTCGCAACGAGATGGGCCTGGTGATGAGGAAAAACATGCCGAGCCAAGCGATAATTCCCAGCACAAACCCCTGCATCGGCTGAAGGCGGACGCGGTGAAATGCAAGATCGGCAAGCAGAACGCAAAGACTAGGGATGCCCAGCACCGGCAGGATGCGATTGCAAATGAGAAAAGCTAGGCGCGTTCTGGGGTTGACGCGAACGTGCAATCTTTGTGCTGCAAGGAAATCCTGGTATGTCAAGGTATAGGTGTAGACCATTGAGGATGGATCGGGCTTACAGGCTCATGCTGCCGCCCATCACCGGGCATCCCTGGCCCTTGGGCGCGGCGGCGTCAGCGGTGGCAAAGCCAAGATCCGCCCCACCGCCGAAGGTGATGCGATGCACGCGCCGCATGCCTTGCAGCTGGCGATCCACCATGGTGAACGCCTGTTGCAGCGCGTCTACGGCGTCCACACCGCGCGCCGGCGATACATGTTCGCGCCCCATGGCGCTGAGCTTGTACAGGCAGGCCCAACCCTTGTCGTCGACCAGCAACGGACGTGCGATGACCACGAAGAGCTCACCCTGCTTCAACTCGCCTTGCTCGTCATGTGCGGTGATCTCCAGCACGCGTTCGGCGATCGGGTCGAAGGGCAACTCGTCCACACCGGTCCAGTTATTGATCTGGTCGAGCCTGACCAGCGGCACGGCGAGCGCCGAGATATGCGGCTCGCCTTCAATGCCAGAAGTCACATCGGTGACGGCGAGGTCTATGGTCGTCATCTCGCTGTCGTGCAATTCGATCGCTGTGCTCATGTGCGGAGTCTCCGTTGTATGAGATGTTACAGCGCGAGGAAGTTCCGCAACACCTGCAAACCGGTGTCGCCGGATTTTTCGGGATGGAACTGGACGCCCATGACGTTGCCGCGTTCCACGACGCCGGTGAACGGGCCGCCATAGATCGTCGTCGCGGCGGTGTCGGCGGAGACCGGCGCGCGCCACGAGTGCGTGTAATACGCAAAGGCCCCGGGGGCGACGCCGGCCAGGAGCTGTGAATCGGGACGTAGGGTTTCGAGCGAGTTCCACCCCACGTGCGGCGACTTCAACGCCGCCGGGCCGTCGTCGGTGGCTGGGAAGTGATCGCAGCAGCCCCCGAAGTGGCCCAGTCCCGGGGTCTCCGGCGCTTCGGTAGAGCCCTCAAACAGCCACTGCAGCCCCACGCAGATGCCCAGGAACGGTGTGCCCTCGGCTACGGTCGCGCGTATGGCGTCGGTCAGACCGAAGTCGTGCAGGAGCTGCGTGGAGCGGAAGTGCCCAACGCCGGGGAGCACGATCTTGGCGGCGCGCCGCACCTCGCCGGGCTCCTGCGTGACGGTGATGCCGTCGGCGCCGAGGTAGCGCAACGCCTTGACGACGCTGGTGAGGTTGCCGGCCCTGTAGTCGATGACGGCGATCATGCTGGTTGCGGTCCTTGCGTCCAGTCTTCGACCTGGAGGCCGGGGATGCGGGCGAAGGCGGCGTCATGGGTGACGAGCGTGAGGTTGTGCGCGAGGGCGTGGGCGGCGATCATGGGGTCGGCATAGCTGAGAGATGCCCCCTTGTTCCTCTGCCGTGCAGCCAGAATCGCATAGCGTCTGGCGCAAGGCGAATCCCATGGCTCGATCGCGATTCCACTGAGATAGAGTTCGGTGATTTTGTGCAGCTTGGCTTCGGGTGGAAGAAGTGCGAGCCCGAAGCGTATCTCCGCTTCGCTGATGGAGGACACCCCGAGGTCAGCCTTGTGCATGCTGCGGAAGCGGTGATTGAGCGCCGGGAAGGTCACTTTCGCCAGGTAGCTGAGGATGTTGGTATCCAGAAGATAGCGAGGCATCAGAAGAGGTCACGCGGCTCAGGGGGCGTGGGATCTCGAGGTATTTCGAAGGCGTCTCGCTCTTCCTGGGTTAACTCGCCAATAAGTCTGAAGAACTCGTCCCAACGGCTTTCGGGGGAAGAAAGAATGACCTCGCCGGTGCTGGGGTCTTTGCGGATGTTCACCTCGGTGCCCTCGAAACGAAACTCGCTCGGAAGGCGGACGGCCTGGCTGCGGCCGTTTTTGAAGAGCTTGGCAGTGGTGGGCATGGTGAGAACCTCCCTGTGTGCAAGTATATACCGGGGGGTATAGATCACCCTTGGGTGAGAGTTTCAGGAATCACAGCAGACCTTTGGTGCTCGGCAGCAACTCGCGCATGCGCTCGTCGCGCGAACATGCGCCGCGCATGGCTCGCGCAAAGGCCTTGAAGATGGCCTCGATCTTGTGGTGGTTGGAGCGGCCGTACATCGTCTTTACGTGCACGTTGGCCTTGGCGCCGCGCGCGAAGCCGTCGAAGAAGTCAGGCACGAGTTCGGTCTGGAAGTCGCCGACCAGCGGCTGCGTTAGCGCGTCGTCGACAACGCAGCTTACGCGGCCGGACAGGTCGACCGCGCACACGGCGAGCGTTTCATCCATGGCCATGACGAAGTAGCCCGCGCGCAGGATGCCGCGCTTGTCGCCGAGCGCCTCCTGGAAGGCCTCGCCAAGCGCGATACCGACGTCCTCCACGGTGTGGTGCTGGTCCACATCGAGATCGCCCGTGCAGGTGAGGTCGAGGTTGAAGCCCCCGTGCTTGCTGAAGCTTTCGAGCATGTGGTCGAAGAAGCGGATGCCGGTGGCGACGCGGTACTGCCCTGTGCCGTCCACGTCGAGGTGCAGCGAGATCTTGGTCTCGAGCGTGTGGCGTTCCACCGTACCCACGCGCTGCGCCTCGGCTGTAGCCGGCGCGACACCGACCTCCTGAAACAGGTCACTCATAGGTGTGCCCTCTCTTTGGCACCGCGGCGTGCGCGCCTGGCCTGCATGGTTTGGTTGGCCACATAGGTGAACAAGGTGGCCAGCAGCAGGAGCATGACGACCACAAAGGCCGCGAGATAGCGCGTCCCATGCAGTTGCGACGCGCCAAAGATCGCCACGATGCCCCACAAGGGAATCAGCGGTGCGATCAACAGGGGCTTGCTGCGACGGGCGGGCATGGGTGTGCGTTCCATTCTAGAGGGGCTACTCGAACTCTCGCGGATCGTCGCCTGTTTGGCGCGCGTGCATGCTCTCCGCGGGTGTCCAGCTGATTTCGGCGAGCGACGCCTGTAGCGCCTCGATGCCGCGCGTCACATGCTCCTCGGGTCCGATGGTGATACGCACGTAACCTTCGCAGCCTGGGTCGGAGGAGCGATCGCGGAGGAGGACGCCTTTGTCGCGCATGGCGGCGCAGAGCTGTTTGTGTTTTGGGCCGATGTCCATGAGCACGAAGTTGGCGGCGCTTGGCCAGGTGCGTACGCCAAGCTGCTGCAGGGCCTGGAACATGCGCTCGCGGCCTTCGTGCACTTGAAGCGTGTACCACTGGAGGTAGTCGGCATCGGCGAGGGCTTCGGGCAGCACAGCCAGCGCAACGCCGTTGACGTTGTAGGGCGAGCTGACCTTGCGCAGAAAGCCGATCAGGCGCGCGTCGCCGGCGAGCATACCTATGCGTAGGCTGGCGAGGCCGTAGGCCTTGGAAAACGTGCGGGCGACGATCAGGTTTGGGATGTGTGCGATGTCGGCCAGCACGGTGTCGCCGAAGAAGTGGAAGTAGGCTTCGTCCACCATCAGCACGGCGTGCGGCGCGGCCGCGGCGATAGCGAGCAGATGCTCGCGACTGACCACGGCGCCGGTGGGGTTGTTGGGCGAGGCAACGATGATGAGCTTGGTTTGGGGCGTGATGGCGCGAAGAAAACGGTGGAACGGAAACGCGAGCGAGGCGTCGGCCTGCACGCGTTTGAGCCTGGACGTCATCATGCTGATCGAGACGTCGTACATGAAGAAGGTGGGCGTGCAGATCAGGGCCTCGTCGCCCTCATCGAGAAACGCGCAGGTCAACAGATGGATGGCTTCATCGACGCCGTTGGTGAGCAGGACCTGGTTGGCGGCGAGGTGGAAGTGCTCGGCGACGAGGCGCTCGACCGGTTCGCGCTCGGGGTAGACGGTAAGGCCTTCGGCCGTGAGCTGCTGCATGCGGGCCAGCACGCGCGGGCTGGGGGCCAGCGTGTTTTCGTTGAAGTCGAGTCGAAGGGCGCTGCGCGCGGCCAGCGGCGGGTGGTACTCCGGCATGGCGAGCACGCGCGGGCGCGGCTCGGGGAGGATGGAGCTTTGCGGCTTTGCCGGTTCGGTTTGGAGTGCGGTGTTCATGCTTGACCTTTCGATCGTGCGGGCGCGCAGGCGGAACGCGGATTCCCTGCGGGAATGACAAACAAGAAAGGCAACTCCAACGCGAACGGACAACGGACAACGGACAACGAACAACGACTTACCGCATCCGTACGCGCAC
>CAXTLD010000056.1:4551-24230 GCA_964245045.1 uncultured Acidobacteriaceae bacterium
AACGGACAACGGACAACGGACAACGAACAACGACTTACCGCATCCGTACGCGCACACTTTCGGCGTGGCCGGTCAGGCCTTCTGCGGTGGCCAGCGCGATGGTGTGCGGGCCTACCTCGCGCAGCGCGTCGCGCGTGTACTGTTGCACGGTGATGATCTTCACGAAGTCGAGCACGCTTAAGCCGCCGCGAAGGCGTCCGCTGCGACCGGTGGGCAGCACGTGGTTGGGGCCGGAGATGTAGTCGCCCATGGACTGCGGCGTGTGGTGGCCGATGAAAACGGAGCCGGCATTGTCGACCCAGCGAAGGTCGCTGCCCGCGTCGACGGTGAGGTGCTCGGGTGCGAGGCGGTTGGTCAGCGCGCGCGCTTCTTCGACCGAGGCGGTGAGAAAGACGAAGCCCTGCGCCGCCAGCGCCTGCTCGGCCACGGCATTGCCGCGGGCCTGCCGTTTCACCTCGAGCGCGACCTCTTCGGCGAGGTCTGACTGGCTGGTGATCAGTAGCGCCAAGGCGTCCGGGTCGTGTTCGGCCTGCGCGACGAGGTCGGCGGCGATGCCGCTTGCGTCGCCCGCCTCGCTGGTGACGACGATCTCGGTCGGGCCCGCGGGCATGTCGATGCCGGTCTCAAAGGATACGGCCACCTTGGCCGCGGTGACGTACAGGTTGCCGGGGCCGACGATCTTGGCTACCGGCGCGATGGTGTCCGTGCCATAGGCCATGGCAGCCACGGCTTGTGCGCCACCGATGCGGTAGAACTCGATGATCCCGGCGAGATACGCCGCAGCCAGGGTTTCCCGCGCGGGTTTGGGCGAACAGACCACGATGCGTTCCACGCCCGCGACCTGCGCCGGCGTGGCCGTCATGAGCAGGGTGGAGGGCAGCGGATAGCGACCGCCGGGCACATAGCAACCGACCGACTCCAGCGGTCGCACGATCTGGCCGACCTCCATGCCGTCCTGGGGGCGAAAGCTCCAGGCGCGGGGCAGTTGCTTATCCGCAAAGGCGCGGATGTTGGCCTGGGCCAGGCGCATGGCCGCGCGCAGATCTTCGGCGGTCTCGTTCCAGGCCGCCTCCATCTCTTCGCGGCTCACCAGCAGCGGGGCCTCCGGGCGCAGGTCGTCAAAGCGCGCGGCGTACTCGCGCACGGCGTCGTCGCCGCCCTGGCGCACGTCGGCCAGGATGGTGCGCACGGTGGCGTCCACCCTGGCGGTGTTGACAGCGCCGCGCCGTTCAATCTGCCCGATGGCGCTTTGGGCGGCCGCGGCATTTTCGCCGAAGGTCTTCAGGATCTTCATCGTGTCTCTTAGCTGTTCCAAACGGGGTGCGAAGGCGTGTCAGCGCCGGTTCAGGTTACGCGGGTAGGGGATGGCGTCGCGCTGCTGCTGCGCCCTTTGTTGGCCGGGGGTGCCCACGCGCATGTGACGCCGCTCCAACCGCGAGCCGGTGACGACGACGCGCTTGGCGGCTTCGGGCGTGGCGGGGTAAACGCGTTTGGCGTTGGTGGGGTCCACGATCACGGCCAGCTTCATGCCCGGCGTAATGGTCTGACCTGCGGGCAGCCGTGTGCGCAGTGATACCTCGCGCGGCGCGGCGGCGCCTGGGTCCTGAAGGCGCATCGTGACCTTCTTCATGTCGGCGTACTTCATCAGGCCGCCGAGCGCTTCGGCCGAGACGACCGTGGCGTAGAGCACGACGCCGTCTTTTTCGGCGCGCTTTTGTCGCCGCTTTTGCAGCAGGTACATGACGAGCGAGTTGGTCGCCAGTCCCAGCACAACCAGGCCCAGCACAAGCCAGAAGATCTTCATCGACGTCCCTCCTTCTCGGCTAGAGTACGACTTTGCTCAGCGGGTACTCCACAATGCCGGTGCCCCCGGCGGCCTTGAGACGCGGAATCACGTCGCGCACGACGGATTGTTCCACGATGGTATTGAGCGCCACCCAGTCGCGGTCGCGCAGCTCGGAGACAGTGGGGGAGTTCAGCGCGGGCAGAACGCCCAGCACGGCGTCCAGCTGCGCCCGGGGCACGTTCAGCATGAGGCCGACCTGCGTCTGCGCGGCCATAGCACCGTTCAGCATCAGGCTCAGCGTTTCAATCTTGCCGCGTTTCCAGCTGTCCTGCCACGCGGCCTTGTTGGCGATTAGCTGCGTTTCGCTCTCCATGAGTGTTTCCAGGATGCGCAGCCGGTTGGCGCGTAGGCTGCTGCCGGTTTCGGTGACTTCCACGATGGCGTCGGCCAGCATGGGCGGTTTGACCTCGGTCGCGCCCCAACTGAACTCGACCTGCACCGGAATGTTCTTGCCGGCGAAGTAGCGCCTGGTGTACTCCACCAACTCGGTTGCGATGACCTTGCCGGCCAGGTCCTCCGGACGCTTGAAGGGCGAGTCCTCCGGAACGGCGAGCACCCATTTCACGGGTACGCGGCTTTGCTTGGAGTAGGTGAGTGAGGTGACGCGCTCCACGTCGCTCTGGTTCTCGAGCACCCAGTCGTTGCCGGTCAGGCCGGCGTCGAGCGCGCCATGCTCCACATAGCGCGCCATCTCCTGCGCACGCACCAGCATGCACTCGATCTCCGGGTCGTCGATAGATGGGAAGTAGCTGCGGCCATTGGCGTAGATGCTCCAGCCGGCCTGGGCGAACAGGGCGATGGTGGCGTCCTGAAGGCTGCCTTTGGGGATGCCGAGTTTGAGTTTGTTGGCCATTGGTGTCCGCGGCTACGCGCCGGCCCCCAACGCGATCGGCCGGGTGAAGCAGCTCACTGTGCCCTCGTGGCAAACCAGCCCGTCGCCCTCCACGTGGACGCGGAAGAGCAGCGCATCGGTGTCGCAATCGGTGGCGACGCTGACGATGCGGAGGCGGTTGCCGCTGGTTTCACCCTTCATCCAGAGCGTATTGCGGGTGCGGCTCCAGAAGGTAACAAAGCCGGTCGCGCGCGTCCGCGCCCAGCTGTCCTGGTTTAAGAAGCCCAACATCAGAACTTCGCCCGTGCCTGCGTCCTGCACAATGCCGGCAACGAGGCCGCCGGCTTTGGCGAAGTCGATCTCGGCACCCTGCTCCACCTCTGTCATGTTCGTCTCCCTTGCCCCGCGTTATGCGGCGCTTGGCGGTCACTGCGCAGCAAAAAGCCCGCTGGCGAGTGTCGCGTCGGCGGGCCGTCCTTGCGGTGATGCGCTGTCGTTTCAGACTGTCGCATCGGGCGGCACGCCAGGGGCGTGTGCATGGTGCTCCCGATGGTGAAGCGACAGGCTCATATCTCTGGCTACGGTATGCCGGGGAGAGGCGAAATGTCAACGAGCGGTGCCCTGCCGACGGCAAGCCCGGCTGGGATGCCCGTGCAGCGGCAGATTGGAAGTCTGGGCGGAAACCTGGACCAGCGCACTGTGGTTTATGAAACTAAAGATGTACTCAGACGACCTATCACCTCCGGTCGGCATCTTCCTCTGCACGGCAACTGGCCGAAAGAGAGACAAGACTATGGCGGACTATCGTGTAGCGGCCGGGCAGGCCAATGAAGACCAGTTCACAGCAGCAATCGAACAGTACACCTCGCAGATCCCATCGAGCGCTTTTTTGGCGCTGGCCATCGCCTCCATCCTGGGATCGGTTGGGTTCTACGCGGCCGGAAAGAAGCACGAAGCGTTGTTCGTGGGCCAGTGGGTGGCGCCATTTTTGATCCTGGGCAACTACAACAAGATGGTGAAGCAGCACGGCTCGGACGCCCAGACCCGCAGCTAAGCTGTATTGCCTGCCTCTCCCCCAAACGCCCGGCCCATGCGGTCGGGCTTTGGTGCGTCCGAACGCTGTTGCTCAGGCTGATGTTTTGGCGTGGAGGAGTTCTGGCCGCGCTGCCGGCTGCTGGACGTTCAGGTCCCGATGTCCGGCGGTCGCTGGCGGGGCGATTCTGTGTCCAAGCCGAATCATCGGCTTCTCGATCAGGTAGTAGCTGAGCGCAGCGGCTGCCGCCGTAGCAAGGTATTTCCAGGGTCTTCCGGCTAGCGCGAGCAGGACGGGTGAGTGGATGCGATCGGGCAGGTAGATCGGCACAAAGAACAGGATGTGCCAAAGGTACAGGCTGTACGAGAGCCGGCCGACGAAGCGAAGGGGCCGGAGTTCCAGCAGACGCGTGGTGAGGCTCCGGGGGTGGAGCATGATCGCGATGACCCACACGGCCAGGCCGTAGAACAGGAAGTCGTGGCTGTAGCTAATAAAGTTGATGGGCGAGAAGTGGCGGAGCAAGCCGCCCAAAAAGGCGGGGCCGCTGCATAGAATGCGCCCAACCATGGCCGTGAGCACAAGCAGGGTGGCGACCCACGGCGTGCCAAACTGCACGACCAGGCGCTGCACCCGCGGGCGATGCACGATGAGCGCGAGTAGGGCGGGGAACAGCAGGAGTTGGATGATCCAGTAGGTGCGCCGCTCGGAGATCACCGGGGAAAAGTTGCCGTGTCGTTCAGCCCAGTTTTGCCCTGCGAGCAGCAGCGCGAACAGAGCGCCAAGGACGAGCGTGCGGCGCTTTCGTGCGACCAGAAACACGACCGAGATCAGGATGTAAAAGTGTTCCTCGACCGCCAGCGTCCAGAAGTGCCCGAGAAAGGCAGCGGAGGCCGCCGGGGTATCGGGCGTGACCACGAAGTTGGTGTAGGACAGGAGGGCGCTCCACCAAACATGCCAGCTTGGGGGCACAGCGGCGACGATGAAGAGCAGGGCCACGACCGCCAGATACACCAGTGCCGCCGGCTGGATGCGAAAGAGGCGGCGCGTGTAGAACGCCCGGAGGCGAATGCTGCCTGTTTTGGCTTCACCTTCCAGCAGCCGCCAGCAGATGAGTACGCCGCTGATGGCGAAGAACAGATTCACGCCCCAGCCGCCGTAGCCCTTCCACTTTTCGTTGCTATGGCCGGCGAAGACCCAGGGGAGGTCGTGCGTGGCTAGGACGCCAAGGATGGCGATGGCACGCAAACCGTCCAGACCGGGAAGGTAGCCCGATTTGCGCGATTCCGGCGAAGCCACTGCCTGAGTATAGCTTGGGGCGCGGCTGCCTAGCTGGCGGGCTGCGATGGCTCCCGCCACTTAATGTTGCAGCCGATGGAGCTCCGCTGGTTGCGATCCGGGAGCGTGCCCTGGACGACGGCCTCGAGCGCTGCTCGGAGATCGTGCCCGGTGACCGGCTCGTCGTTGCCGTAGTCGCCGCGTCGCGGCCGGCTGCCGTCAAGTTGGCCGCGGTAGACAAGCTGCAACTGGGCGTCGAAGAGAAAGAAGTCCGGCGTGCAGGCAGCGCCGTAGCTGCGCGCGACCTCCTGAGTGTCATCCAGCAGATACGGAAAGGGCCAACTGCAGCGCGTGGCTTGTTCGCGCATGCCCTCGGGACCGTCTTCCGGGTACTGCGCGATGTCGTTGGATTGGATGGCCGCGATGGCGATGGGTCCTTGCCCATCGGCCCCGAAGAAGTCACGACCGATGCGCCCCAGTTCCGCTTCGACGTGTTTGACGTAGGGGCAGTGGACGCAGACGAACATGAGAAGCAGACCGCGTTTGCCGGTGCCATCGCGGCCAGCCAAGATCTCGTCACGGCTGAGGGTGCGACCGCTCGGGGCGTCGATCAGCTGAAAGTCAGGAGCACGGGTGCCCAGCTCCGTCATGGTCGACTCGGTTCGGGCCATGTGTCCTCCGCAGAGGCCATCATACGCAGGCCAGTGCGGGCCGGGCGCGTTGAGGTACACTGGGGAGGCTCTCCCACGGCCATTTCAGAAGCCGACGCGGGCCGTAGCAGGACTTCCAAGGCGTGAACCGAACCATTTCGAGGCTACAGCTTGCCCTCCGGCGCGCGCCGATCGCCGCCTGTTTTCTGCTCCTGTTCAGTCTTGCAGCACCCGTACAGGGACGCTCGCAAGGGGCTCCCGCCGCAGCAGCACCAGCGGCCGCCGCCCCTGCGCCGCAGGCGGCTGCCCCCACGGTCGCTGCTCCCGTGCAGATCGCGCCGCCCGCTTCCAGCATCCCGGCCACGACCAACGCGACGGCAGCGGCGGCCAACCAGGCCGCACAGCGCACCGGCGGCGTGGAGGGGACGACGGTTGCGGAGGCGCCGACGCAGTTCCAGCAGCTCGCCGCGACCTCGACCGAGCGCATCCTGCCGATCTTTGGGGCCTCGTTGTTTAACGGCGTGCCGAGCACCTTTGCGCCGGTGACCGACCTCCCCGTGGACCCGACCTATGTGCTGGGTCCGGGCGACAACGTGTCCATCCAGACCGTGGGTCTAGTGAACTTGCAGTACAACCTGACGGTGGACCGCACCGGGGCGCTCAACATCCCGGGGCTTGGCCCGGTGAACGTCACGGGGCTGACGTTTGGGCAGCTTGGGCCGTTTCTTACGCGCCAACTGTCGCGCCTGTACCGAGGGTTCACTTTGACGGCCAACCTCGGCTCGTTGCGGTCGATTCAGGTCTTTGTGGTGGGCGAGGCGCGACGCCCGGGAACCTATAACATCAGCTCGCTGAGCACGTTGTTGAATGCGATCTTCGCCTCAGGCGGCCCCGCCAACGACGGTTCGCTGCGCGACATCCAGGTCAAGCGGGACGGCAAAACGATCGTCCACTTTGATCTCTACGATTTGCTGCTGCACGGCAACAAGACCAACGACGTTCGGCTCGCCTCGGGCGACGTGATCTTTATCCCATTTGTGGGCCCGCAGATCGCGGTCTCAGGCAGCGTGAACACCCCCGCTATCTACGAGCTCAAAGGGGAGACCACGATCAACGATGCGCTGCAGCTGGCCGGCGGTCTGACGGCGGTGGCCTCTACCAGCTATGGGCGCCTTGAGCGTATCTTTGAGCACTCCATGCGCAGCGTGGAGGACATCAACCTCGCCACCCAGGGAACGCAGGTGTTGCGCAACGGCGACATCCTTACGATCGCGTCCATCACCGAGCGCTTCCGCAACGCGGTGACACTGCGGGGCAATGTGGCCAACCCCGGTCGTTACACCTGGCATGACGGCATGCGGCTGAGCGACCTGTTCCCGGACAAGGCGGCGCTGATCACCCGGAACTACTGGAGCCGGCGCAACCAGCTCGGCCAGGTTGCCCAGGACTACACGCCCGCCGGGCAGTCGGCGCAGGTGGGGCAGGGATCGTTGCAGCTGAATGGCACGGTGCAGCAGCGGCAGGCGGCCAATCCTACGGCCCAGTCTGCGGCCGAGACTGGCAACGGCAACGGCGGCAACAGTGGCAACAGCAACGGCGCAAATGGCAACAACACGGCGGGCACGGGTACCGGATCGGGAACCAGCCCCAACACCGGGGCGCGCAACGCGCCGGCGACGCAGGCCGGCACCACGGTGAGCGCCGCCCTGACCGGTACCAACACGACCTTTCCCGCACAGAACGACGTGATCTTGAGCGCGCCCGACATCGACTGGAGCTACGCGGTCATCGAGCGACTCAGCACCACGGACCTCAAGACCTCGCTGATTCCGTTTAACCTGGGCCGCCTGGTCCTGAATGGCGATCCATCGCAGAACCTTACGCTCGAGCCGGGCGACATTATCACCGTGTTTTCGACCGCAGACATCCGCGTGCCGACTTCGCAGCAGACCCGCTTTGTGCGTCTGGAAGGCGAGTTTCTGGCGCCGGGGGTGTACAGCGTGCATCCAGGCGAGACGCTGCGGAGCTTGCTAGCGAGAGCCGGCGGGTTTACGCCGGACGCGTACCTGTACGCCTCGGAGTTCACGCGCGATTCGGTAAGGCGGGTGCAGACGCAGCGCCTACGCGAGTATGCCGACACGCTGGATGCGCAGATCTCCTCGGCGACGGCCAACAGCACGGCCCGTGCCATCTCCGCCTCGGACCAGGTTGCGGCGGGCGCGTCGGCAGCGGACGCTCGCGCGGCGGTAGCGCGCTTGCGTCAGATTCAGCCCATTGGTCGCATCGTGCTCGACCTGCAGCCCAACAGCGCCGGCGTTCTCAGTGTGCCGGACCTGCAGCTCGAAGACGGCGACCGCTTCATTGTGCCGCGGGTGCCTTCGTCGGTGACGGTGGAGGGCCAGGTGTATAACGCCAATGCGTTTGTGTACGATCCGGGCCGGCACGTGGTGGATTACCTTCATCGGGCAGGCGGGCCGGACCGTGAGGCCGATAAGAAGCGTTCGTTCATCTTGCGCGCGGACGGCTCCGTGGTCAGCCAGCAGTACACCGACGTGAAGCGCGCGCCGGTGTTTCCGGGCGATACCATCGTTGTGCCACCCGTCCTGGATCGGCGCGCGATCTTCCAGCGCGTGGTCGACCTTGCCGGCATTGTGAGCGGCTTCGGTCTGAGCGCGGCGACGCTTTATCTGCTCACCCGTCAATAACCCTAAGCACGCTGGGACAGTACTCAGCCCACACAGACCACAGACGCAAGCCGGAGGGAGTTGCCATCGCCATGCTGAATGAGCCCGACGTTCTGGAGCACCTGCATCCCACCGAGCCCGAGACCGGAGAGCGTGGGCTCGATCTGGTGGCCGTGGCGGTGGCGTTGCTGTCGGAGTGGAAGCTGGCGCTGGTCGTGTTTTTGCTGGTCTCCGCGGCCGGGCTGTACCACGTGTACACGCTGAAGCCGGAGTATGTGGCGGCGGCGACGTTTCTTCCCAAGGGCGGCAATACGGAGACCGCCAGCCTGACTTCTGTGTTTCAACCAAGTGGCCCCGGCAACCTGTACATCGGCCTGCTGCGTAGCCGCAGCGTGGCCGACGATGTGATCAAGCGCGAAAACCTGATGGCGTACTACAAGACGACTAGCTGGGATGTGGCGCGGGCCATCCTTGGCGGTCGCACCTTTATGGGCCAGGGCGGCGACGGCATCATCACACTGGGCTACCGGGACGAGAGCGCGCAGAAGGCGGCCTCGATCTCCAACACATATCTGGAGGCTCTTCAGGATCTGAGCGACAAGATGGCGCAGTCGCAGTTTGCGGTGACGCGCCGCTTCTTCGACCATCAACTGGAGGAAGAGCAGCAAGCATTGGACCGTGCCGAGGATGAGTTTGCGGCGCATCAGATCCGGACGGGCGAGGTGGCCCCGGACACCCAGGCAGCCGTGGGCATCAGCAACATCGCGGGTCTGCAGTCGCAGATCGTCGGTCTGCGGGTGCAGCTGCAAACGGCGTTGCAGAGTGAAAGTGCGGACAACCCGGACGTGCAGCGCCTGCGCGGACAGATTGCCGCGATGGAAACGCAGAAGCATTCGCTGGAGGTAGGGCAAGGCTCGAACGGCGTGGGTGCGCCGATCACGGCCGCGAAGATCCCAACGGCGGCGCTGGACCTGCAGCGCGCGCAACGGTCCGTGCAGGGCCATGCCGCACGGGTGGCGTCGTTGAACGGGCAGTACGGCGCCGCGCGTCTGGATGCGGAGTTTTCGCATGCGGCGTTTGAGATCATCGATCAGGCGATCCCGCCGGAGTTTCGTGCATGGCCGCCGCGCGAGCCCTATGAGTACGCCGCGCTGGGCGGTGGGTTGCTGGCGGCGTTTGTGGCCGTGGTGCTGAAGCTCCTCGGGCAGCGTATCTTCAACACGCCGGAGTACCGCGCGATGGGCCGGCGGCTTCGCGGTGCCTTCTAAGGCCCGCGCCGCATGAGGCACGTTCCGAACCCGGTCACGCGTTTGCGGCGCTGGACGACCGCACGGTCGCCCGTGGGCATGTTTGGCGCTGTGCTTCTCACGGTCTTTCTGGTGCTGTTTCCCAAGGGCGGGTTCCGGTTCGGTCCACTGCCGTTGACGTGGGGCTACCTGCTGCTGGGTATCATTACGCCGCCCGCGTTTCTGGTGCGCTTCCTGCAGATGCCGTTGCGCTATCCCTTGCGTGTGCTGGTGGCCACGGCGATGTTGCTGCCCATGCAGCTCTTGTTTGTGTATGCGGGTGAGTTCTACGGAATAGCGAATCCGCCGTTCGCGTTCAGCACGTTTGTCGGCCTATTTGCCTTGCCATGGATCTTTTTGCTGATCTACGGCCCATTCTTTCCCCGGCTTGACGGCGAGCAACTCGCGCGCTGGTTTTGTGGCTGCATCTTCTACGCTGCGGCGTGGGGCATCTTCCTTTTCTTTCTGCACCCGGTGGCGCACCGATTTATCGAGGTGCCCTACCTGACCGTGAACGCCTCCGATTACGGTGAGTTGGAGAGCACCAAGAACATCGGTCGCGGCTTCTTTTATAAGCTCATCTCCACCTACAACAACGGCAACCTGTATGGCGTGGCCACGCTGTTGTTCCTGCCGCTGTTTGACCGGATGGAGGGCTCACGCCTTCGTCGCGGCACCGTGAAGGTTGCACTGTTTCTCAGCCTGTCGCGTACTGTGTGGGTTGGCCTGATTCTGAACGAGTTGCTTTCCCTGGCCGTGCAGTTGGTGCGCCAGATTCCGACCTTTCCCGTGCTTTATCTTGGGGCCGCCAGACGCCGCTTTCTGGCCGTGGGCGCGATTGTGGGGTTCATCCTGTTTTCGTTGCTCTTCATCACCTCGCAAGGGGGTGGGGCGCAATTTCTGCTCGACCTCACGGGCGGCAATCGCGTGAATCAGGTCTATGCGGCGCAGGGAACAGCGTTTTTGCCGGAGCACGCCCTGTATGGTTTTCAGGAGATCTTGTATGCATCGGCGGCGCAGTATTGGGGGATGTCGGGGCTGTATGCATTCACCCTGATCATGTTCAGCCCGTTGCTCATCGTCGCCGGCGATCCGCGCCTGATGCGGTCGCCGTTGCAGCGGGCCGCCCTGAAGGGCCTGATCATCTACATCGCCATGGCCGGCGTGGATGGCGCGCTCGACTTTATTCCCGTCATGGCGTTTTACTGGTTTGTGTATGCTGTGTTTCTTTACGGCTGGCCCGGCGCGCGTCCGTTGGATCTCCCCAAACCAACGCCCCTGCCCGGCATATGGCAGATGGTTGCAACGATCCGGGGCCGCATGCCCTGGCGCCGCACGTCGACTCCGTTGGCGAACGTCTCGTAGCCGCGCTGGACCACCTGGGGCAGAAACCCCGTCCATCTCCTTATGAAGCATGCACTGGAGTTCGCGCGGCACAACGGCTGGCCTCGACTGGCCTCGCGGGTGACAGTTGGGCTGCAGCGACGTTTGCGCGATCAGATGACGGCACGCTTTTTGTCTGCGCCGGGCTTCCGGGCCGGACATGCACCGCGGCTGCTCGGCCTCCAGGCGATGCGGATCGGCGCGGACTTCCATGCGGGCGACGCGCTGTGGCTCGAGGCCGTGATGCGCTACGAGGGGCAACGCTACGAGCCGGAGTTGGTGGTGGGCCCGCACGCCCGGCTTTCCGACAACGTGCATATCGCTTGCCTGCACCGGGTGACGCTGGGCGCCCACCTGCTCACAGGCAGCCGTGTGCTGATCAGCGATCACACCCACGGCTGTTATGACGGGGACGGCCACTATGCGTCCAGTGGACCGGACGTTCCGCCGGCGTTGCGGCCTCTGCACAGCGCCGGGGCGATCGTGATCGGTGATAACGTCTGGCTGGGGGATGGCGTGGCCGTGCTGGCCGGGGCATCTATTGGCGATGGGTGCGTGATCGGCGCTAACTCGGTCGTAACCGGGGAGATTCCGCCGGGCTGCGTGGCGGTAGGCGCACCCGCACGGCTCATCCGCCGCTGGGACGCGGGCAGCGCGGCATGGGTGTCGCTGGGAGGCGCGGACGCGCCGGGTTGGTAGACTTGTCCAGTGCCGATCCATCCCACGGTGGCCTGCCGCTGATGCGCGCTGGCTGTACGATCGTTTCGCCGAACTACCTGCCGCTCGCGAGGACCCTTGCCGGCTCGTACCTGGCGCAGCACCCCGGCCAGCGCTTTTTTGTGCTCGTGGTTGCCGACCTCCAGGACCCCGCGCTCTTCGCCGGGGAAAAGGCGTTTACACCGGTGATGCTTCGCGAGATCGGTGTTCCTGACCTGCGGTCGGTGGCCATGCGGTACGACCTTCTGGAGCTGAATACCAACGTCAAGCCGACGCTGATGAAGTATCTATTGCACAGATGGGGGTTGGACGCCCTTGTCTACCTTGACCCGGACATCGTTGTGTACGCGCCGCTCGATCCGGTCTTTGCGGCTCTGGACGCGGGTGCGACGGCGGTGCTGACACCGCATATGACAGCGCCGGTGTTCGACGGAAAGTCGCCCTCCGAGCAGGACCTGCTCTACAACGGCACCTACAACTTGGGCTTCCTCGGCGTAGGTGCGGGTGCCGAGAGCCGGCGACTGCTGGACTGGTGGGAGCAGCGATGTTTGCAGCTTGGCTTCAGCGAAGGCCGCACTGGGTTGTTTGTCGACCAGAAGTGGATGAACCTCGCGCCCGGCTTCTTTGACCGGGTGGCCGTGTTGCGCGACCCTGGGCTGAACATGGCGTACTGGAATCTGCATGAGCGCGTGTTGGTCGAGAGAGCGCACGGACCGGAGGTGCAGACAGGCTGGCATGCTCCCGTCCCCCTGCGGTTCTTTCATTTTTCGGGCTTTAGCGCCGCGCAGCCCGAGTTGCTTTCACGCAACACCGATCGCTTCACGCTAGAGAACCGACCGGACCTCCAGCCGCTGTTTCGTGCCTATGCGCGCGCGGTGCAGGCCAACGAGGGAACAGCCGCGGAGCGTTTGCCGTACGGCTTCGACCAGTTCTCTGACGGCACGGCGGTGACACGGTTGGCCAGGCGACTGTTTGCGGCGCACGAGGCGCAGTTCGCGCAGCCAGATCTTGACCCCTTCAACGCCCGAGGTCCCTTCGCACGGTTTGCGCGCGCACAAGGCCTGGTGCGTGGTGCTGCCATGGCCGGCAAGGCGACCTGGGGAGAGTTCGACCCGAACGACCGCCGGGTACGCGCCGTGCATCGTCTCTTGCGGCTCGCGTTACGTACGTTGGGGCCGCACCGTTATGAGCTGCTGATGCGCTACCTCGCCCACATCAGCGTGCTTCGGCATCAGGGCGTTTTTCTTCGCGATAAGCGGTGGCCTCGGGCGACCGGGACAGCGGAACGGCCGTGAACGCAACACCGTGGCGCACGCCGCAGGGGAGCGAAACCGGAGCCGCTGGCCGGCACGCCAAGCGATTGCTGCTGATCAAGTTCGGGTCGATTGGCGACGTGGTGATGGCCCTTCCCGGAGCCGCGCTCATGCATGCCGACGGGTACGCCATCGACTGGCTGGCCAGCGAGGCCGTCGCCCCGGTGCTGCGGCTGTATCCCTGGATCCACGTGATCGCGGTGGACGAGCCGCGACTTCTGCGTGGCTCCCCGAGGGAACGCGTCGGCGGGATGCTGCGGCTTTGGCGTACGCTCGGCCGCAACACGCGCCGGCATGGCGGTTACGACCTTGTGGCCACGCTATACTACGACTCCCGTTACCGGCTGCTGAGCTGGTTTGTACCGACGCGGCGCAGAGTGCGTTTGTCGCGCACGAACCGCCGCTTTGAGCTTCTGCCGGGGCGCCACCACACCGATGAGTATGCGCGCATCCTCACGGGCAGGCCGGATGCGGAGACGCCGTTCCAGCTCGCCCCTGTGCCGGTGCCGCATCTGCCGCCACCGCCTTTGCCACGACAGGGAGGCCGCATCCGGATCGTGCTGGTGCCGGGGGGCGCGCGCAACGTGTTGCGCGACGACGCGCTTCGGCGTTGGCCCGTGGAGTCCTATGTGGCGCTGGCTGAGGCTTTGTTAGCGCGAGGCTTCGAAGTCGTGCTGGCCGGCGGTCCGGACGA
Organism: uncultured Acidobacteriaceae bacterium; assembly: GCA_964245045.1. GTDB lineage: Bacteria > Acidobacteriota > Terriglobia > Terriglobales > Acidobacteriaceae > Granulicella. Next base: position 18,265 of record CAXTLD010000056.1, read on the forward strand.
TCGGTGGGTCGTGCCATCCTTTGCAGAGCTCGCTATGGATGCGCCTGCGGGGGTCTTTTCGGATCAGATTGGGGCGCTCAGCCTCGGAGGCACACTCGCGCTGCTTGGGTCGGCAGAGGTCACAGTCACGCACGATACGGGACCGCTGCATCTGGCCGGCCTCACCGGCACGGGCATTGTGGCGCTGTTCGGTCCTACCGACCCCCACGGCCGCATGCCGCGGCGCTCAAACAGCGTGGCGATTTGGGGTGGGGAGGGGTTTGCCTGCCGCCCCTGCTACGACGGCCGCGAGTACGCGCCCTGTCCGGAGAATGGGTGCATTCGTCAGATCACGGCCGCGCTTGTGCTGGCGGAGATCGAGACACTGTTGACAGCGCGGATGCGGGGGGAGGCGATGCCGCCGCGTGTGGTGGTCCCAACGCCTGCCGAATTCATTCAGATCGCCGCGCCACTGACTGCAGGCCGTAAGCATGCTGGCGAATAAACGTCTTCCGTGTCGCCCGTTGGCGTAAGACACCCGTCTCTACTACAGCACGAAGCGGTAAAGCTGCATCGAACCCTTCCGGTGAGGTAGTGTATGCTTCCCGCGCGACTTCGCGGAAGCGCAAGGGTTGACCCAAGTAAGCGATGCACGGGAGGTGAAACTTCAGGTTACAGCGACCTTTGGTCTGGGACAAACGCGTAGGAAGCGCTAAACTGGTGTCAACACTCACTTTGTTCTGCTGCTGTGCCTTCCGAGCGACCGAGACCGACACGTGCCCGCCCCTGACAACAAGGGGAAGCACCCGAACAGGAACGGCATGAGCCTGATCATGTTGGCTCAGCCCTGAACAGTCGTCCTCTCCGCCCCGAAGTTGCATGCGGAGATCGAGGAGAGCATCGCCAGGCATGGTTGAGCAATGGGAGTCGAATCAGGCGGAAGCGGTTCCGGAAGGTCTTTTTCTCGTGAGCAGTTCCTCCGTATCGGACTTTCATCGCCACACGGCGGCGTCGGCGCAGGAAAGCCCCGAGCGCCTGTTTCAGTACCGCTTTCTGAAGCGCGGGCTTGATTTGGCGCTAGTGTTGCTGTGTTTGCCGGCGCTGCTCCTTCTGATTGCCGGGATTGCCGCCGCGATTCGGGCGACCTCGCCGGGGCCGATCTTTTTTTCGCATCGCCGGATCCGCGGTCACGGCAGATTCTTCTCCATGTGGAAGTTCCGCACCATGTGCGTGAACTCGTCCGAGGTGCTAGAAACGTATCTGGCGGCCAATCCGCAGGCGCGCGCCGAGTGGCGCAAAACCCACAAGCTCAAGCACGACCCGCGCGTGACGCCGGTGGGTGAATTCCTGCGCAGGACCAGCCTGGATGAGCTTCCGCAGCTGTGGAACGTGGTCACCGGGACGATGAGCCTGGTCGGTCCGCGACCGATCGTTGCCGCCGAGGTCGAAAAGTACGGCGAGTTCTTTGCGGACTATTGCCTGGTCAAGCCGGGCGTTACTGGGTTGTGGCAGGTTTCAGGCCGAAGCCAGGTGAGCTACCCGGAACGCGTGCAGCTGGACCGGCACTACGCCCACAACTGGACCCTGCTCGCGGATGTGAAGATCCTTTGCCGGACGTTTTCGTCGGTGGTCAACCAGGACGGGGCTTACTAGGGGTTGCTGCTCGGTGCCCCGTCGTTGGGCGATACTGAGGGAATGCGGCGCGGGAACAGACTGAATCGCTGGCTCGATGTGTGGATCGGCATCCCGGCACTGGCGTTGCTGGCCAGCCTGCACCGGCGAAGGCGACCGCCGGCCGGGAACCGGTTGCGGCTCGGGGTGATGTGCTCCCCCGCGCTGGGCGATACGCTGTTGTTTTCCGGCGCATTGCAGGACCTGCGTGCCGCCTTTCCGGCCGCCCACGTCACCCACATCTGCATGCGTCAGAACCTTGCTGCCGCGGAGATCCTGGACGGCGCAGACCGGCGACTCCCGATCGCGCTAACGCGTCCCTGGCAGACCATTCGCCGTTTGCGACGCGAGCGCTTCGACGCCTTGCTCGATTTCACCAGCTGGCAGCGGCTGACGGCCTGCTACACCCTGCTCTCCGGTGCTCGGTACACCGTCGGCTTTCGCACCGCAGGGCAAGGCCGGAGCCGGGGGTACGACCGCACCGTGGAGCACCGGGCAGACCGGCATGAGACGGCCAACTTTCGCGCGCTGCTACTCGGCTCGGGGCTGGGGGCGACGTGGGGCGAGGCGCACGGGCCGGTGATCCGGGTCCCGGCGGTTTCGCAAATACCGTTCGCGGACGAAGACGATCTCCTAGCGCTGCACCTGTGGGCCAGTGGACAGCGCGCTCACCTGCGCGAGTGGCCGGAAGAGCGTTGGATCGAGCTGGTTCATCGGCTTGCGGGGCCACAAACCTTGTTTCTGGTCACCGGCGCACCCGCCGATCAGCCGCGCATGGAGCCATTTGCCGAGCGGCTGCGTGCCGCCGGTCTGCGCGCGGCCATGTTTGTCAGCCCCGATGGCTTTATGACGCTGGCCCACACCTTGCGGCGTTGCCGGCTCGTGGTAACGGTGAACACCGGCGTGATGCATCTGGCGGCCATTGCCGGCGCGCGTACCGTGGCGATCAACGGCCCGAACCGCAACGGACGCTGGGGTCCGGTGGGACCGCGAGCGGTAGGAGTGGAGGCGCCGGGAGCCGATTGCGGCTTCCTGCACCTTGGCTTCAACTTCGACGGCAACCCGGTGAACTGCATGGAGCGTATCTCGGTGGACGCCGTTGCCGCTGCGTGCCGCAGCTTGCTGGCAGCTACCGGCGGCGCGCCGCAGGCTGAAGCAAGGCCCGGCGTATTGGTGGCGCGCTGATGCAGCGGCTGCGCGAGGTGATCCGAGGGTCGCTGGCCCGCAGCCTGCGCACGCTGACGGAGGAGGATCGTTTAGCGGCAGCGCTTCCAGTCGTCTGCGGCACCGCGCTGGCCGCCCACTGCGAGGTGCTGCATCTAGACGGCGAGCGCACGTTGCACATGCAGGTGGACGCCCCGGACTGGATGGCGACGCTGATGGGCATGCGCGACCTGCTGCAGCACGATCTGCAAAGGGTCGCAGGCGTGCCGTTAGCGGGGTTACACTTTGTGGACGCGAGCGCGGAGAGGGGCAGGCGACTACGGTCGCCTTCCGGCGAGCGGTCACAGGCAGTTCCGGGCGGTGGTGGCCCGGCCCGCCGAGCGACTCCCACCCCAAGAAAAGGAAGATCCGCATGACGGTAAGTGCCGAGGCTGCACGAGTTTCGCAGGAAGACGTTCGCCATGTGGCGGAGCTGGCCAACCTGGAGCTCACGGCGGACGAGTTGCCGCGCATGGCACGCGACCTCGACGCGGTGCTGGGTTATATCGAGCAGTTGAGCGAGTTGGATACGTCGTCGCTGCCGCCCATGGCACAGGTGGCGGAGGCCCTCGGGCTGGCGCACGCACAGGCCGGCGAGCGGTTGCGCGCGGACGAGGTTCGGCCCTCGGTGGATCGCGCGCGGGTGATGGCCGAGGCGCCGGAGACCGACGGGCGCTTCTTCAAGGTCCCCAAAGTGATTGAGCGCTGAAGGTCCTCGCTCGGCTGGCGCAGGGGCCAGCCTGACGCCCCCACCGACGCGGTCGTCGATGGATAATGAAAGGCGAGATGACCCAAGCTCCAGACGCTCTTGAGACCTTGTCGATTGCCGGTGCTCGCACTGCAGTCGCCCAAAGCCGTACCTCGGCCGTTGCGCTCGCGGAGGCTCATTTTGGGCGCATTGCGGCCGAGGACGGGACATTGGGCTGCTACCTGGCGCTGAGCCGGGAACGGGCGCTGGCCCAGGCCGAACGGGTTGACCTGGCGGTGAAAGCAGGCCAGCCGTTGGGACCGTTGGCCGGTGTTCCGGTCGCGATCAAGGATGTGTTGGCGACCGAGGGCGTCGAAACGACCGCAGGGTCAAAGATCCTGGCTGGATGGCATCCGCCCTATAACGCGACATCGGTGGCACGGCTGGAAGCTGCCGGGGCGGTCGTGCTGGGCAAGCTGAACTGCGATGAGTTTGCGATGGGCTCGTCGAACGAGAACTCCGCCTACAAGCCGGTGCGCAATCCACGGGCGCTGGACCGGGTGCCGGGCGGCTCATCGGGCGGGTCGGCAGCGGCGGTGGCGGCGGGGCTAAGGGTGGCGTCGCTGGGCACGGACACGGGCGGGTCCCTCCGGCCGCCCGCGGCGTGCTGCGGTGTGGTGGGCGTGCTGCCCACCTACGGACGGGTGTCGCGGTATGGGTTGGTCGCTTTTGGGTCGTCGCTGGACCGGGTGGGGCCGCTGGCGCGGTCGGTGGAGGACGCTGCGGTGATGCTGGAGGTGCTCGCCGGGCCGGACCCGATGGACGCCACTGCGTCTGACCAACCGGTGCCGCGCTACGCAGAGGAGCTAGGCAAAGGCGTGGCAGGGCTACGCATCGGCGTTCCCCAGGAGTACCTGGGCGGTGGGCTCGACCCGGAGATCCAGGCTGCGGTGGAACGGGCGTTGGACGACCTGCGCGCGGCTGGAAGCACCGTGCAGACGGTCTCGCTGCCGCATACCAGGTATGCTGTGCCGACCTACTACGTGATCGCCACGGCCGAGGCGAGCTCCAACCTGTCGCGGTTCGATGGGGTGCGCTTTGGGCTGCGGGCGGCGGATGCGGGCACGCTCTCGGCCATGTACCGGCGCACGCGCGATGAGGGGTTCGGCGCGGAGGTCAAGCGGCGTATCCTGCTGGGCACGTACGTGCTTTCGGCCGGATACTACGACGCGTACTACCGCAAGGGGCAGCAGGTGCGGACGCTGCTCACCCGAGACTTCCTCGACGCGTTTGGGCAGGTGGACGCGATTGTGTGCCCTGTAACGCCCACGCCAGCGTTTCGTTTTGGCGAGAAAACAGACGACCCGTTGCAAATGTACCTGGAAGACATCTACTCGGTGGCGGCGTCGTTGGCCGGGATCTGCGGCATGAGTGTGCCTGCGGGAACGACTGCGGCCGGATTGCCGATTGGGGTGCAGATCCTGGGGCGGCACTTCGACGAGGCTACGGTGTTGCGGGTGGGCGCGGCCATCGAGGCAGCGCAGCGCGGTCAGGGCTGAGCCGCTCCCTGTTGGCGAGAGGCTGGGCTACTTAGAGTCAGCTTGCTGGCGGGCGGCCTCCAGGCCTGCTTCGATCAGCTTGCGTGCCCTCTTGGGACCTTTCCAGGCAATCGTTCTGGACTGCTTGCCCTGCAGTTTGTGGTAGTTCGCGAAAAAGTGAGAGATCTCGGTGCGGGCTTGTTCGGGGACGTCCTCGATTTGCCGGAACGAGCTGTACAGGTGCGCGGTTTCGGCGACGGCCAGAAGGCGATCATTGCGCTGCGTCTCCCCGTGTTCGGTCTGTTCCGACTCCATAACGCCGATCAGGCGAACCAGCAGGGCGCACCCGGGAAACGCCGGTTCATCCATCAGCACAAGAACGTCGAGCGGGTCGCCGTCACCCCCGATGGTTTGGGGGATGAAGCCGAAGTCGTAGGGAAACACCATGCCAGCGGGGAGGGCGGCTTTGAGGGCAAAGATGCGCTGCTTTTCGTCAAAGGCGTACTTGTTGCGGCTGCCGCGGGGCGTTTCGATGATGACCTGCAGGAGCTCTTCGCCCGGTTCGGCGGTGCCGCTGGTGCTGCCCTCAGGCTTGGTTTGGAAGGGCTTGAGGGTTTCTGGATTGGCCAAGCCCTTGGTGGGTTTGGCAGGTTTCGGTTTCGGCACGGGATGCTCCTGATAGGGAGGACGCCTGGGGTGGTTTTAACGTTGTATTCATCTTGTGTTGGGCCAAGGTGCCGTCAGCAGGTCTGCATGGGCTGGCGCTAGGCAACGTGAGGGTGGGTGCGAAGATGGGTTGTGGTCATCAAAGAACGCATGGCAGGTGTATGGGTGGTTTGGGGGGCTTTGGTTTTTGCCAGTAATGGAAGGATCGCGTGGGCCCAGGG
>CAXTLD010000057.1:0-7731 GCA_964245045.1 uncultured Acidobacteriaceae bacterium
GGTGGCGGCGGGGTCGCCGGCGGCGCGTTGGCTGAGCGCGAGGGCGTTCTGGTCGCGGTAGACGCCCATGTTGCCGTAGTTAGCATAGGTGAGCACGCGGAATGCGCCGGGACGGTCCTTCTCGCCGAAGTGGGCGAGCAGGCGTTTGAGCGGGGTGTTCCGGAACTCGACTTCGAGGTTTTCTCCGCGGGCACGGCGCAGGTTCCAGTCCAGGTCGATGCCGTTGGCGACGGTGGGCATGAGCGCGACGGCGGCGCGGGCCGACCAGGAGCGGTCGTCGTACTCGGTGATGAGGGCGTAGGTGTAGCCGCGGGTGTCGGCGGCGTAGTCGTAGGCGCCGTTGTTGTCGACGCTCCAGTTGAGGAACTGCAGGTGGGAGTCGGTGCCGACCTGGTTGAGGTCAAAGAAATCCGGCAGCCCCATCCGCCCGGCGCGCAGGTCGAGCCGGCGCACGGGCACCTTGGTCGAAAGCGAGAACGGGGTGCGAGCGCTGTCGGTGAGTTCGTCGGTGAACCCGATCACCTGATGAAGCTGCACGCGAGCCACGTACGGCTTGGAGCCCAGATATGGGTTGCGCACCACGTCAAGATTGGTAAAGCCGGCCAGGCCGAGCGCCTCGGAGATGCCGCGGCCGCCCGTCGCCTCGAGATCGAAGATCGCGTCGGTGGCGTAGCGTGGGTGCGGATTGAGCTGATAGGCGGTGAACAGCGTGCCGACCAGCGAGGTCTTGTACTCGCCGCGCGCGAGCAGGGAGTTGTCTCCGCTGTAGGGGGAGTGAAAGCCGGGGTGGGCTTGGAAAACGATGTTGGCCTGGCCCAGGAGCAGCCAGCGTGTGGCGTCCGAGTGGGGGAAGACCGTTGTGGGGACGGCGGGGGGCGTGCCCGGCTCGTTGGCCGGTTGCGGTACGGCGGGGTTAGAAGCGGGTTGCTGCGCCCCGGTGGCGCTGCCCGTGTGCTGGGCGGAAACAAGAGAGCAAAGTGTGGCAAGGACGAGCAGAATAAGGAGAAAACGTACGGTCATGCGGCAGCTGTCGGCAGGAACTGATTTTGACTCATACGGAAAGAAGACCATAACGGTCGGATATTGGCAAACTCAATAACCGTTACCTAAAGGTGGTAGAAGTTAGCCCCTCTACCTCAGTTGACGTGACCCGCGCCAAGGGGCTAAAGTGAAGATACACGGGAAAGGAGGATGGTCCAGCCTATGAAATCTGATTGTTCCAGTTGTTGCTTTACTCAACGTGAGGTGACTGAGGCTTAGAGCTCCGCGCTCTAGACCTGACGGTCTGTTTTGTTGAAACAGTGAAGTTCCCCGTCGAGGCCCATCCGAGTCGGATGCCCTCAAGTCAATCCCACCAGATCACCGCATACCGGCTCGTCTGCTTCGGCAGGCGGGCCGTTTGTGTTTGGGGATCGTTGTCCGTTGTTCGTTGTCAGTTCTCCGTTGATGAACCTTAGACGTCGCAGCAGCTTCTCCGCTGTCCGAGGCGAAGCCAAGCCAACAGCTAGTCGCACGAGCAACGAGCAACGAGCAACGAGCAACTGACAACTGACAACGAACAACGCCCCTCCCGGCGTACCATTACTCCATGAGCGAAGCGTTACTAGACCGGGCGGAAGCGGTGGCGGTGGACGAACTGGTGATTGCGGGGCGGCGGTTCCGGTCGCGGCTGATTGTCGGGACAGGCAAGTATAAGGACGGCGCGGAGACCAAGGCGGCCATCGAGGCCTCGGGTGCGGAGATGGTCACGGTGGCCGTGCGGCGTGTGAACCTGGACCGCTCGCAGGAGAGCCTGCTCGACTTCATCGACCCGCGGCGATACTTTCTGCTGCCCAACACCGCCGGCTGCTACACCGCCGAGGAGGCCATCCGCGCGGCGCGCCTCGCGCGTGAGGTGGGGCTGTCCGATTGGGTGAAGATCGAAGTCATCGGCGATCAGGCGACGCTGTACCCCGATGTGCAGGCGACCGTGGAGGCTACGCGCGTGCTCGTCAAGGAGGGCTTCACCGTGCTGCCGTATACGACCGACGACATCGTCTTTGCCAAGCGACTGATCGACGTGGGTGCCGCGGCCGTGATGCCCCTGGGCGCGCCGATCGGGACCGGTCTGGGCATCGCCAACCCCTACACCCTGCGCATGATGCGCGAGCTGATTCACGAGGTGCCGCTGGTGGTCGACGCCGGGCTGGGCACGGCCAGCGACGCCGCCCTCGCGATGGAGATGGGCTTTGACGCGGTGCTGCTGAACACGGCCATGGCGGGCGCAAAGGACCCTGTGCTGATGAGCTCGGCGATGCGCAAGGGCGTGGAGGCCGGACGCGAGGCGTTCCTGGCTGGACGCATGGGGAAGAAGCTGTATGCGAGCGCAAGCTCGCCGTTAGATGGAGTCTCGCGGTAGGGAAGCATAGGTTTAATCGCCTGAGCTCACCTGCTACAACAAGCAATTCATTCCACGTCCTGATCTGAGGATAGTTTCATGCGCAAACAATACCTCTGGCCTTTATTGTTTTTCGGAAGTCTCATTTCCGAGAATGTAGCTTCTACCCAAAGTGCCGGTGCTACATCGGACCACCCAATCGAAGTGATGGTTGTCGGCATGTACCACATGGCCAACCCCGGTCATGATCTCCACGATCCGAAAGCCGACGATGTTCTCCAACCCAAACGGCAGGCGGAGCTTGAAACCCTTGTGAACGGGTTTAACCGATTCCGCCCAACAAAGATCGGTGTGGAGTGGGACGCTTCTGTGGTGAAAGATCGCTACCCGAAATTTCTCTCAGGAGAGCTGCCGCCGAGCCGGAATGAAGTGGTTCAAGTTGGTTTCCGCTTGGCAAAGAAAGCAAATGCCGCCGTATACGGCCTGGATGCCGATGGCGACTTTCCATGGCAGCGCCTAGAGGATTACGCGAACGCCTACGGCTTTAAGGACGTCGTCAGTCCCAGCAATTCGGGTGATGACACAGCGAAGCAACAGCAACTGATCGATAACGAAGGAATTATCCCGACGATTCGATATCTGAACCAGCCTGAGCATATACGGAACGACAACGGATTTTACCGCAGCCTTCTTCGGGTCGGGTCGGGAACCGATCAGCCCGGTGCCGACCTTGTAGGCGCCTGGCAACATCGGAATCTGCTCATCTGCTCCAATCTTCTTCAGATTGCAAAACCTGGAGATCGCATTCTTATGTTCTTCGGATTTGGTCATGCCTATTTGCTGCGGCAGTGTGTAGAAGAAACACCTGGGCTGAAGTTCGTTGACCCACTTCCGTATCTTCAGCCGTAGCTTCGCATCATCTTAGTACAGCGGTTGCTGTTCGATGGGGATCGTGTGCAGATAGGGATATTTGCGCTTGGCTGCTGTATCTTGCCTGGTTTGTGTGCGGTGCAGGGACAGCACGTACACAAGTCTTCATAACGCGTCTTCTCGGGTTAAGGCAAATGTACCTCTGTCTAATCCAGCGCCGCAAAAGCCTCAGTCAAGTCGAGGTGGATGGGTGTGCCGGGAACGATGAGTTGGGTGACGTCGGTCTCGTGCAGGCCAGCTTCGTCGTAGGTCCAGGCCGCCCTCCGGATCGGGTCGATGAGCCAAAGGTGCCGGACGCCCATGGCGAGGTAGTCGGCAAGCACCTCCTTGGCGCGGGCCAGCCGATCTTCCGGAGAAAGAATCTCGATGCAGAGCAGCGGCGGGGTGACCGTGACGCGCTCGCGGGGCGCATCGGCGCGCAGCACCACAACATCGCAGATGCGGACCCGATCGGGTGCGACCCGGATACGTTGCTCGACCACGGTGTTGGTTCTCCAGCCCGACCCGTTCATGGTGAACAGGACGGCAATGAGAGTTTGCAGCTTGCTGTGTTCGTATTCGCCCACGTTGCGTTCCTGAAGTTCTCCGTCCACAAAATCGGGGTCGGGGTGATAGCTGGTGTGGAGGAACTCGGTGATGGGGAGCAGGGCCTGCGAAGTCGCCATGGGACCTCCGTGTAAATGTACTCTAGCGTACCGGCTGATGGTGCGTGTCTTCCGTGCGGTGGTGTAATCGCTTTCTTGTGTAAGCTGCTGATGTCGGTGTGAACATACTAATCGCGTAAGCGGAGGTGGCAAATGGGACGGTTGCGGATACGTTGTGCGGCGGTGGCGGGGTTGGTGGTTGGGCTGTCCATGGCGGCCGGGGTGGCCGGAATCGCCAACGCACAGCAGGGAAGCACCGAACGTCCACCAGCGGTGCCGCTCATCACGCACGACCCGTACTTCAGCGTGTGGTCCAACACGGACAAGCTGACAGATTCGCCAACGCGGCACTGGACGGGACACCCGCAGCCGCTGGCCAGCCTGCTTCGGGTGGATGGAGCTACGTTCCGGCTGATGGGGCCGGACCCGCGCAACGTGCCCGCGATGCCGCAGACCTCGCTTCGCCTTACGCCGACGCACACGGTGTACACCTTCAGCGGCGCCGGGATCACGGTCGACCTCACCTTCTTCACGCCGGCGTTTCTGGACGACCTGGACGTGCTCTCGCGTCCGGTCACCTACGTCACCTGGGCGGTGCACTCCACCGACGGCGCCGCGCACAACGTGGAGGCGCTGTTTGACGCCGGCCCGGAGATGGTGACCAGCTACGGCTCGCAGGCCGTGACGACCGCGCGCAATCGAACGGAGCTCACCGAGGTGCTCTCGGTCGGCACGCGCGAACAGGCCGTCCTCAACCGGACGGGCGATGATCTGCGCATCGACTGGGGCTACTTCCACGTCGCGGTGCCTCGTGATGAGTCGGCGCAGACGAGCATCGGAGGCGGCTTGCGCGAGTTCGCCGCCGGACAACCGTTGACCGCCGCCGACGCGATGAACGAGGCACCCACCGGCAGCGAAGCCACGCCACACCTGGAGGCCCTGCTCTCCTTTGGCGCCGTCAGCGCGACGCCGGTCGCCCGGCATGTGCTGGTGAGCTATACCGAGACCTACGCGATTCAGTACCTGGGCAGCAACCTGCGGCCGTATTGGCAACGCAACGACCTGCCCGTGGCCGCCATGCTGGACACCGCGGAGCGTGACTACGCGGCCCTGGAGCAGCGCGGCGCCGACTTCGACCGGCAGCTCACGGCGGACCTGACCGCCACAGCGGGCGCGCATTATGCGTACCTTTGCACGTTGGCCTATCGGCAGGCCATCGCCGCGCACAAGCTGGTGGCCGACGCCGCCGGGCACCCGATGCTGTTCGGCAAGGAGAACTTCTCGAACGGCGACATCGCAACGGTCGATGTCATGTACCCGTCCTCGCCCATCTTCCTGTTCTTCAACCCGCGCCTGCTGGAGGCGCAGGTGTTGCCCGTGCTCCAGTACGCGGCGATGCCCAACCGCTGGCACTTCCCGTTCGCGCCGCACGATCTGGGCCGGTACCCGTTGGCGAATGGGCAGGAGTACGGCGGCGGGGAAAAGACCGAAGAAAACCAGATGCCCGTGGAAGAGACCGGCAACCTGCTCATCCTGCTCGACGCGTTGGCACAGAAGCAGGGGAACGCCGATCTCGCCGCCCGCTTCTGGCCGCTGCTGACGCAATGGGCCGGCTACCTGCGCGAACATGGGCTAGACCCCGAAAATCAGCTGACGACCGATGATTTCGCCGGGCACGTGGCCCACAACAGCAATCTCTCCATCAAGGCCATCGACGGCATTGCAGCCTATGCGGAGCTGGCGCGCATGCTCCACCACGAGCCCGAAGCCCGGCAGAACGCCGAAGCCGCCAAACGCATGGCCGCGCAGTGGATCAATCTGGCTAAAGAGGGTGATCACTACAAGCTGGCGTTCAACAGCCCCGGCACCTGGAGCCAGAAGTACAACCTGGTGTGGGACGATGTGCTGCACCTGCACCTCTTCCCGGAGAGCGTGCGGCGGAGTGAGATCGCCTTCTACCAAACCAAGCTGAACCAGTACGGCCTGCCGCTGGACAGCCGCGCCGACTACACCAAGCTCGATTGGGAGATCTGGACCGGGACCTTGACCACAGACAAAGCCGCATTCAACGCGCTGATGGACCCGATCTATGTGTGGTTGAACGAGTCGCCCACCCGCGTGCCGCTCACCGACTGGTACGACACCAAGACCGGCAAGCAGGTCGGTTTTCAGGCCCGCAGCGTGGTCGGCGGCGTCTTCATGAAGGCGCTCAGTGATGAAAAACTGGCGCGCAAGTGGGAGGCCAAGGCGAAGATGCCGTAGGCGGCGTGCTGGTCACCTAATGCTGGTGACAAACCTTCCTGGCATCAGCTTTCCATCGACTCTGATCCGAAAAGGTCACCTCGGCAACGTAGAACACCATTTCGTCAGCCTTCCAATCAAGGCTGATGTTCTGCGCTGGTACTGCAACGTCAGCCCCGGGAGAAACTCCTGCTGGCAGATTCATCAAAGGTCCCTTGTTGAAAACAGCCCTGCCCCCGCTCACGGTGGCCCACCCTACCCGGTAAGCCGTGATCGTTCTACCGCTTAAGTTCCGAACAGTGGCAGCGCTGAGTACGTCAGGTATCGAGTGCGTGGCTGATTCCATCTGAACCGGCGAGTGCGGCTGAAGACCGATGATGAGACGCTGGGCGTGGCTAACACAAGAAAATGATGCCAACGGAAGGATCACAAGCGAACGCATGCTTTCACCTCGCCGACAATGTACCACGCCTTCAGACTGCCTGCTCGCAGCATTTGCTCTGCAAGAATCCGAATGCGTGGTGAATATGCTCGGTGAGCCCGTCAGGCCCCGGACATCTTGCGATCGAGGGCCGCGAAGGCATTCGTCAAGTCGAGATGAATGGGCGTGTTCGGGACAGTGAGGCGGGTCGGGTCGGCCTCGTGCAGACCCGTGGCGTCAAACGTGAAGGCAGCGCGGTAAATAGGGTCGATCAGCCAGATATTCTCGACGCCCATAGTGAGGTACTCGGCAAGCACGAGCTTGGTGCGGCTGAGGCGGTCCTCGGGCGAGAGGACCTCTACGCAGATGAGCGGAGGCGTGAGGGTGACCACCTCACGGGGTACATCGGCACGGAGAACGGCGATATCGGCGACGCGGACCTGATTGCGCCGGACCTGGATACGCTGCTCAACGACCGGATCGATGTTCCACGCTGTGGCGTTGGACATAAAGAGATGTGAGATCCAGATTTGGATCTTCGCGTGCTCATATTTGCCCACGTTGCGCTCCTCAAGTACGCCGTCAACGAAGTCAACGTCTGGCTTGTAGCTCGTATTCAGGTACTCGTCAATGGAAAGCGGTAAGGGCGCAGCAGCCACAGTGCATCTCCTGCCAAAAGTATGCGCCCGAATTCTATGGGCGGCAATGGACTCCTGCACTGCCTAGTCCAATGCATACATCGCCAGCCCCGACAGCAGCTTCGGGTAAAAGTCGGTGGACTTCTGCGGCATGACTTCGAGGTTGAGGGAGATGTCCTTCATCTGCTCGAGGGTGACGGGCTTGATGAGGAATGCGATGTCGGCGTTGCCGCAGCCTACCTGTTGCAGTGCCTCGTGAGCTTCGCGGACATAGCGAACGTGGTTGCCCGCGCGGACGGTTTCTTCGTCGAGGTGCAGCAACGCTTCCAGCGCGAGTTTGTGCAGTTGGACGACGTCCAGCTGTGCCTGCCGTGGGCTGAGCCCGGCCAGCAACGGCTCAGCCGCGTCGGGCTTCGGGGTGAGCAGGAAGTCGCCGTCGCGGGTGGCGGCAATGAACGCGACGCCCGGGGTGTCGTTGAG
>CAXTLD010000057.1:7831-23922 GCA_964245045.1 uncultured Acidobacteriaceae bacterium
CCGGGAACGGTGTAGGTCTGCGAGTAGCCGTACAGCGCGGGTTCAGCCTCCTCGCGGAGGATCCCCTCCTTGCGCCAGTCGTGGTACGTGGCGGCAGCGCGCGTGTAGACGTTGTTCTCGTCGGTATCGGAAGGTTCACGCCGGCCGAGGATGATGCGGATCAGGTTATACGGGCTCTTGGCGTAGTACCGATCCTGCATCTCCGGCGAGATCTTGTCGTACGGCTGGGTGACCACGTCGGCCATGCTGACGCGGTTGGTGTCATAGCGAAGGGCACGAAAGGGATACAGGCGAGCCATTGAGTCCATTGTACGGACGCACCCAAGCCGCGTGCCAGATCGTCCGACGGCTGCCGCACCTTGGGCATCGAATGGAGGCGGGTCTCTACGACCGGAAGGGAATAGACGGCGAAGACAGGCTGGGGTAGTCTAAGTGGCACGTAGCTAAGAAGAACCACTACGCGGGAGCGAGTGGAAGGGTGCAGATGAGGGTCCGGGTAAGCAGAGTTCGAGCGCGCTGGTACGGTGTGGTCCTGGTAGGGATGTTGCTGTTGCACAGTGGGTGGATGCGGGCGCAGGAGAGCCCGCTCGGTTCGGTGCACACCGCGGCGCCGCCCCCGGCCGCGCCCAAGGACGCCCGGCCGGTGCTGAGCGGTCCAGACGTGGCCACCAAAGCTACTTCCTCCCCCAACAAGGCGATCCAGGTGAATGCGGACCTGGTGCTGGTGCCTCTAACCGTAACCGACCCACAGAACCGTTTGGTGACCGGGCTGGAGCGCGGCAACTTCCAACTCTTCGACCAGAACGCCCCGCAGACGATCAAGAGCTTCGCCACCGAGGACGCCCCGCTCTCCATCGGCCTGGTCTTCGACCTTAGCGGCAGCATGCAGTCGAAGTTCGTGCGCGCCCGCAAAGCGTTGAGCGAGTTTCTACACACCTGCAACCCGCAGGATGAGTTTTTCGTGATCGGATTCAACGACCGACCCGCGGTGTTGGTGGATTACACCTCCGATGTGGAGGATGTAGAGGCGCGGATGGTGATGCTGCGGCCCGAGAACCGGACCGCGCTAATCGATGCCATCTACCTCGGTGTAAACAAGTTGCGCGATGCAAAGTATGCCCGCAAGGCCTTGCTGATTGTGTCTGACGGCGGCGACAATCGCAGCCGCTACACCCAGGGCGAGTTATTGCGCGCGGTGCGCGAAAGCGAGGTGCAGATCTACTCGGTCGGCATCTTTGACGCGTACGCGCCGACGGTGGAGGAACAGAACGGCCCGCAACTGCTCCATGAGCTATCCGATGCGACGGGCGGACGTCTCTTTGTGGTGAGAGATGTGCAGGATCTGGCCGACATCGCGCAACGCATCAGCGAAGAGCTGCGCAACGAATACGTGCTCGGGTACACGCCGTCCGACCATCGCCGGAATGGCAATTGGCGAAAACTGAATGTGCGCTTGTTGCCGCCACCCGGGCTGCCGGAGCTGACGGTGCACAATCGTGAGGGGTACTATGCGCCGTCGCAGTAGACGATCCTGGAACAAGGCCGTGACGGTCGCGTTGGTGGTGTGGATGGCAGTCTGCTGCGGAGCGCAGACACAGAGCGCCGCGCCACCGTCGCCCGCCGGCCCGCAAACGGCCAGCCCACAAGTGCTGCCGCCGGTGGACAGCGATCCGGTGCCCTCCCCAGATCCATCGCAGCCGCTTCCCAAGCAGGCAGGCGCAGCAGCAGACGCCGCCCAGGGCGCGGCCGGCGACAAGTCCGGCGTCGTCCAGCAGCAGGGCGGGCGGTACACCCTGCGGGCCGAGGCCAGCGAGGTGCGGCTCGACGCGTCCGTCTTCGACGGCTCCGGACGCGAGGTCGGGGATCTGCCCAAAGACGCCTTTCACGTGTACGAGGACGGTGTGCCGCAGGCGATTCTCGGCTTCCGGCATGAGGACCTGCCCGTGTCGCTGGGCGTCTTGATCGACAGCTCCGGGTCGATGTACGACAAGCGATCTGCGGTGGATGCGGCTTCGCTTGATCTTGTGCGATTATCGAACCGACAGGACGAGGCCTTTCTGGTCGACTTCAGCTCCGAAGCCTACATCGACCAGGACTTCACCAGCGACATCGGCAAGCTGCAGCAGGGCTTGAGCTATATCAAGTCCAGCGGTGGAACGGCGCTCTACGACGCCGTGATCGCCTCGGCGGATTACCTTGCCAAGAACGCCAAACGTCCAAAGCAGGTCCTGCTCGTGGTCACCGATGGCGACGACAATGCGTCCAGCGCGTCGCTCGAACAGACCATCCGGCGCGTACAGGAACTGGATGGCCCGGCCATCTACTGCATCGGTCTCCTGTTCGGCGAGGACAGCAGCCGCAGTGAGTCGCGGCACGCGCGGCAGGTCTTGTCGGAGCTGGCGCAGCAGACCGGCGGGCAGGCCTACTTCCCGCATGCCTTGAAGGACGTCGACGGGGTGACGCGCGAGGTGGCGCAAGACATTCGTCAGCAGTACACCATCGAGTACAGGAGCACCCGGCCACCGGCGCAGGGCGGCTACCGGCAGGTGCACGTGGAAGCCAAGGGCAAGGGCCTGGGCAGGCTCCAGGTGCGAACCCGTGCGGGCTATTACCCGAGGACATCGGCGAACACAGCCACCGGGAGCACGGGGGCGCCGGGCCAATAAGGCCTCGCGCAGACACGGGGCTTGCCAACGGTAAGGGCAGCGGCGAAGATTGCATCCAAGTCTGAGGGACAAGGGCGTCGTCGATCTAACCGGCGCCTAAAGGAGCACGATGCTGGATCTTTCGACCTTGAACGATGTGTTTGCGCGGGTAGCCGCGCGGGGTGATGAGACCGTTGCGCAGTACAAAGAGGGCGGGGCATGGAAGCCCATCTCCGCCAAGCAGATGTATGGCCGTGTGCGGGCCGTGGCGGAGGCCTTGCAAAGCTGGGGTATCGGCAAGGGCGATCGTGTCGCGCTGATCGGCGAAAACCGCTGGGAATGGCCCGTGGTGGACTTCGCGACCTTGGCCATCGGCGCGGCAGATGTTCCGCTCTATCAGACGCTGACGCCGGAACAGATGGTCTTCATCCTGAACGACAGCGGGGCGAAGGCGATCTTCGTCTCCACCAAGAGCCAGTTCGACAAGTTGCTGAAGGTGGCCGACCAGATCAAGACCATCGAGCACGTCGTGGTCTGGGACGATGGCGAGTACACGGGAGCGGAGCCGCTTTCGAGCATCCTGAAGCGCGCGCCGGAGTTGGAAGAGCGCGACCAGGACTTCGAGGCACAGATGCACGCGGTCACGCCCGACGACCTGGCTTCGATCATCTATACCTCCGGCACGACGGGCGACCCGAAGGGCGTAACGCTCACGCACAGCAACATGGCCACCAATCTGCGCCACTCGACCGAAGGCCTGAGCATCGTCAAGGGCGACAGCTCGATCTCGTTTCTGCCGCTGAGTCATGCGTTGGCGCGGCATCTGGATTACGCGATGTATGCGCACGAGGCGACCATCTCGTACCTGCCGAAGTTCGACGATCTGCCGAACGCGATGAAGGCCGTGCGCCCGACCATCTTCCTGGCAGTTCCGCGGGTGTTTGAAAAGATCCGGCAGGCGGTAGAGGGCCGGGCGAAAGGGTTTCAGAAGAAGGTGCTCACCTGGGCGCTGCAGCAGGGTGCCGCGCACAAGGACGAAGTCGCCGCCGGGCGCACCCCAGGCTCGCCAACCTGGAAACTCGCCAACTACCTCGTCTTCGGCAAAGTTCTGGAGGCGTTTGGCGGGCAGGCCAAGCTGTACGTCTCCGGCGGTGCGCCGCTCGGCAAGGAGACGACGGATTGGTTTCTCGGCGTGGGCATCCGGATCATGGAAGGCTACGGCATGACTGAAACCTCGCCGGTGATCTCGCGCAACACGCTGGACGGCTACCGTGCGAACACCGTCGGCAAGGTGATCCCGAACATGGAATCGCGTATCGCCGGCGACGGCGAACTGGAGGTGCGCGGGTCATCCGTGTTCGCCGGCTACTGGCAGAACGATGAGGCGACCAAGAAGGAGTTCACCGAGGACGGCTGGTTCAAAACCGGAGACATCGGCAAGATCGAGGATGGCTTTCTGAGCATCACGGACCGCAAGAAGGAGCTGATGAAGACCTCCGGCGGCAAGTACATCGCACCGCAGCCGGTAGAAAGCAAGCTCAAGAGTGACGGTCTGGTGGAGCACGCGGCGCTGATCGGCGACAACAAGAAGTTCGTCAGCGTGTTGATCTCGCCTAACTTCAAAGCGCTCGAAGGCTGGGCAAAGCAAAACGGCGTGACCGTAAGCGGACGACCCGAGCTGGTCAAAGATCCCAAGGTGCAGAAGCTTTACAAGGACCTGATCGACCGTGTGAACGGCGGCTTGGCGCACTTCGAGACGATCAAGAAAGTTACGGTCGTTCCTGATGAGTGGAGCGTTGAAGAAGGCGAGTTGACGCCGAGCTTGAAGCTGAAGCGGCGCGTGATCACGGAAAAGTACAAGCCGCAGATTGAGGCCATGTACGGTGAAGGGGGTTAGGTCCGCCGTGTAGTTCGGCGCTAGCCACTGGAACGTGTGAAGCGCCTACCGGAACTTCGGCAGGCGCTTCGTCCGAACTACTTTTGTGTCATAAGACCCGTGTTTAAGCGGTGATCACGGCGGCACCCGCGGCGGCCACGGCTTGATCCTGCTCGCCCGAGCCACCGGAGACCCCGATCGCGCCTATCACTTTACCTTCTTTGGTGATCGGTATACCACCGGCGAAGATCATCACCTTGCCGTCGTTCGAGGCGTGGATGCCGAAGAACTGGTTGCCCGACTGCGAGTTCTTGCCGAGGTCCTCGGTGGTGATGTTGAAGGCGCGGGAGGTCCAGGCCTTCTTCTGGGCGATGTCGACCGAGCCGAGCCAAGCGTTGGCCATGCGCTCGAAGGCGAGCAGATAGCCGCCCGCGCAGACCACGGCGATGTTCATCGGTTGGCCGATGGTGACGGCTTTCTGCGTGGCGGCGGCGAGGATGCGGCGGGCGTCTTCGAGATCGAGCGATTCGAGCGATTCGTGCGTTGTGCTCATACGGCTCCTTTTTGGGGTGCGGTCTTAAGATGCGGGTTGGGCGCAGGGCGGTGAGCGACTTCGGGGCCTTTGACAAACGGACCTCAGCGGCTTAAGCCCTTGAGGGTCGGATTGTTATCGAACCACTGAGGTCGTGCCCCTTCGTTGCAGAGTCCGGAATGCTTCGGTGGTGGGTGCTGGGCTTGGGCTTGGCGCTTAAGGCCATCGGTACTCAGTCGGAAACAAGTCAACAGCTTTTACAGATTCTTTGGAGTAGAAGTCGAAAACAATGGGTGAATCGGGCGTTAGGGGAGGGTTTGCCCACTCGAAGCTCCAAGTGTGTTTTTGATCGTCCGCAAAATTCATCAGGCCCATCATTGTTACGTTTGGGTTCTTCAGAATAACACTGCCTAACTCTCCGCTAAAACGGATTCCGAATGCTACCGGCGAAATGGTTTCGTCCGCCTGAATCACCACCTTCAAGCAATATCCATAGTTGTTATCAAGTGATGGAATTTGTTCCTGACTCGCTATACGTACATTCGCCACTCTTGGCGGCGGGATCGGGGGCGGGGCCATTGAAGTCCTCAATGTCGGTGGGGACGGCTTAGCGGGTTTGTGTCTTGATTTTAGTGCTAAAGCAGATGATGGTGTTGCGGCTTTCTTATCAGGAGATGTGGGAGGAGCAGCAGGAAGTTTAGAACCGTCGTTCACCACGATTGACGCTCTACCGTGCTGTATAGGGTTTAAGTAATGGTTCGCCCCCATCAAGACAAGAAGCAGAATAAAGGCAGCTACTATAGTAATTCCGAAAGTTCTCCTTCGTGTGTTGTGGTCTTGCTGTCGAGCATCCTCCCACGTAAGAAATCTCCATAGGACCATCACCGTTGCGATTGCGAAAATTGCGTCCGCGATCCAGACGTGAAACGCGACTGACGCGGTCATGAAAGTGAAGCCGATGCCGTATAGGAAAAGTGCAACCGCGCCGATAACAACCCAGCTAGTCATCTGAGGAGCTAGCGGCTTTTTTAGCGGCTGCGGCAATTCTTGGGTTCCAGAATCGCGCAGCAGAGAGGAATCAACTTGCGGAACGACCGGGGAGATAACGGGCGGTCTGTCTACGGAATCAGCCATGCCCAGTATTCTCCGTTCGGGTAGTGACAAGAAAACAAAGCATAGGCTAGAGCTGGTACTGCAGGGACAGGGAGATACCTCGGCCTAAAGCTCCAGAATGATGGGCATGATGAGGGGGCGACGGTTGGCGTTCTTCTGCAGGAAACGTTTCAGGTCGCCGCGGATCTTGTCTTTCATCACGCCGTAGTCTGAGCGCTCTTCCTTGCTGGACTCTTCGAGCGTGCGGCGCACAACATCCCGCGCATTGCGCAGCAGATCGGGGTCGTCGGCGGCGAAGCCCCGCGTTGTGATCTCGGGCTGGCCTTCGACTTGGCCGGTCTTGCGATTGATGGCGATGATGGGAAGAAAAACGCCATCGCCGCCCAGCTGCTTGCGGTCCTTGATGACCGTGTCTTCGACGACATCCGCTGTGGAGTTGTTGTCAATGCACACACGACCGGTGGTGACTTTGCCGGTCTTCTGGGCGCTGCGCTCGTCCACGGTCAGGATTTCACCGTCTTCGAGCAGGATAACTTTCTCGGGCACGCCGGTGGCGGCGGCGAGCTCGGCGTGTCGCTTCAGGTGGCGAAAGTCACCGTGAATGGGGATGAAGAACTTGGGGCGGACGAGGTTGATCATGAGCCGCAGCTCCTCCTGCGAGCCGTGGCCGGAGACGTGGATGAGGCCGTTGGTGCCATCGTCGTGGATCACGCGGGCGTCGCGGCGCTCCAGGTGGTCGATCACGCGGTAGATGGCCTTTTCGTTGCCCGGAATGACGCGCGAGGACAGGACCACGGTGTCGCCCTTCTCGATCTTCGCAAACTTGTGGTTGTCCACGGCGGCGCGCGAAAGGGAACTCATGGGTTCGCCCTGGGTGCCGGAGATCAGGATGCAGAGCTTGTCGTCCGGGAAATCCTTCATCTGGCCGGGGTGAATGATCAGGCCCTGCGGCGGATCAAGATAGCCGAGATCCTGCGCGATCTCGGAGGAGTTGTCGATGGAGCGACCGACCAGAGCGACCTTGCGACCGTGCTTGTGGGCGAGCTCCATCGCAATGCGGATCCGGTGAATCGACGAGCTGAAGCAGCTGAAGAACAGCTTCTTGCGCGTGGCCGCGAAGATGTCGTCGAGGCGCGGACGCACGGCCTTCTCGCCAGGCGTAAAGCCGGGTCGGTCCACGTTGGTCGAGTCCTGCAGCAGCGCAAGGATGCCCTGTTTGCCCAGGTCGGCAAAGGCCTGGAGATCGAACGGGTGCCCATCCGGCGAGCTGAGGTCGATCTTGAAGTCGCCGGTGTGCAGGATGGTGCCGACAGGCGTGGTGACGGCGAGCGCGACGCAGTCCACCAGCGAATGCGTGACGCGGATCGGCATGACCGAGAACGGCCCAAGGCTGAAACGTTTGCCGGGCAGGATCTCGATCAGGTCCGTCTTGTCCAGCAGCCGATGTTCCTCGAGCTTGCCCTCCACGTAGGCCAGGGTGAACTCCGTGCCGTACACGGGCACGTTGAGCTCGGAAAGGATCCAGGGGAGCCCGCCGATGTGGTCCTCGTGACCGTGGGTGAGCACGATGGCGCGGACTTTCGAGCGGTTTTCGATCAAAAAGCTGATGTCGGGCACAACGATGTCGACGCCGAGGAGCTCTTCTTCAGGAAACATGAGGCCGGCGTCGATGACGAGAATGTCGTCACCGAAGCGCAGCGCGAGGCAGTTCATGCCGAACTCGCCGAGACCGCCCAGCGGTATGATTTGCAGTTTGTCTAAAGCCATGGAGCTTTAGTTTAGCTGATGGCGGGGCGGGCTGGGGTTGGCGTGAGGTTGGCGCTGGTGCGTTGGCGAGGGTTAGCGCTGGCGCGTTGGCGGGCTAGACAGCTGAGCCTAGCGGATTATGTCTTCCAGCGCCGTGCTCAGATTCGTCTTCTCATCCCGGTACTTGATCAGGATGGGCGTGTAGACGGACAGGCCGAGCTCTTTGCCGGGACCATGAGTGATGGCACGCGAGCCGGGCACAATGACCGCGTTGGGCGGGATGATGAGTGGCTGGTCGGCGCCCGCGCGTAGGACAGTGTTGTTGGCGAGATCGAAGACCGGGGTGCCGCGCGTGAGCACCGTGCCGGCGGCCAGCACAGCGCCCCGGCGGACCACCGTACCCTCGTAAACGCCTGTGTTGCCGCCCACCAGCACATCATCTTCGATGATGACCGGGGACGCGTTCACGGGTTCAAGCACGCCGCCAATCTGGGCGGCGGCCGACAGGTGCACGCGGGCGCCAATCTGCGCGCAGGAGCCGACCAGCGCGTGCGAGTCGACCATGGTGTTTTCGCCCACGTAGGCGCCCACGTTTACGAAGGAAGGCGGCGCCATGATGACCCCCGCACCGAGATACGCGCCGGAGCGCACCGAGGTGCCCCCGGGCACGATGCGCAGGCCCTGCTCCGGCGTGAAGTGACGCGCGGGAAAGGTGTGTTTATCCACGAAACTGAGCGCCGACGGAGCAGAGGCCTCACAGCCGTTCATGGAGCGGAGCGTGCCGAGGCGGAAGCCAAGCAGAATGCCCTGCTTCACCCAGGCGTTCACGCGCCAGCCGGTGGTCGTGGCGGGGTCGGGTTCGGCGGCGCGCAGGGTACCGGCCTCCAGCGCGTCGCGCAGCTGCAGAAAGGCCGCAAGCGCGTCGGGGTTGTTGGCGGCCGCCGGTCCTTCGGCGAAGAACGTTTGGATGGTCTGCTGAAGCGTGGGCAAGTCGGTCATGTCAGATGTCGATTGTAGCGATGCTTCCGGAGATCAGCGCGCACGAGCAATCGGCATGAGGCCGTACAATATTGGCAGAGGGGCGGTTAGCTCAGTTGGTTAGAGCGCCTGCCTTACAAGCAGGATGTCGGGGGTTCGAGTCCCTCACTGCCCACCATGCCTCCCTCAGACACGCCGTGCGCCTGACAGTGTTCCCTCGGAGCTACGTGCGGGAGCTCTTCGTCTCGCGTTCCGCCCCCGGGCTGTGATATTTCTAAGCCACCGGTCCTACAACACCCCGACGTGTTTCACTCTGGCCGACACGGGTTTGCCCCGCCTTTTAGTGCTGCGCCGTCTGCGGATCGAAACGTTCCACCTCGAACTCACCGATTCGTTGACCATCGCGGTTGGCGGCGCACAGCCTGACCTACGTCGGTCCGGGAACGCGGCACAATTCCTCGCAAGGAGCACTCTTTGTCTCGTAGCTGCCTGTATGTCTGTGTTCTTCTGGCTTCGTCCCTTGAGACTTTTGCGCAAACCACCCCTGCCGCCCCCGCACCGCCACCGTCCACACCGCCCATCGTGACGGCGTTGATTCGCGAGCGGACCAACACCACGCAATGGTTTGCGGCCACGCCGCACGACGAAGTGTACGGGCACCAGGATTCGCTGCTGCGCCTAGGCATTCAGCAGCGCATCCGGCACTTCGACTACCAGCTCGAGATTGGGCAAGCCTCCGAGTGGTTTCTTCCCAACGACGCCGTCTCGCCCATCGCGGCGCAGGGACAGCTGGGGCTGGGCGGCACCTACTACGCGTCCAACACGAACAACTCCGATCCGGCTGCCGGTTCCTTGCGGCAAGGCTTCGTGCGGTACCACTTCAAGCGCGATGCAACGGCGCTGCGCCTGGGGCGCTTCGAGTTCTTCGATGGGCAGGAGACGGCGCCCAAGGACCCTACGCTGGCGTGGCTGCAAACCAACCGTGTCCAGCAGCGGCTGGTCGGCAACTTCGGGTTCACCGATGGGCAGCGGTCGTTTGACGGCGCCGACGCTAAGGTGGGCGGGGCCAACTGGGACCTGACCGCCATGGCCGGACGTCCCACCCAGGGCGTGTACAACATGAACGCCAACCCGGAGCTCAACGTCGACATTCAATACCTGGCCTACACCCGCTACCTGGCGCAAAAGCATGTGCTGGTGCGGGGCTTTGCGCTCGGTTACCATGACGGCCGCACCGGGCTGACCAAAACCGACAATCGCTCTGCGGCAGCCCGCGCGCTGGATCACAAGAACATCCGGATCGGGACGTATGGCGCGGATGCGATTGCATCCATCCCCGTGCGGAAAAACACCGTCGACCTGCTGTTCTGGGGCGTGCTGCAGAACGGCAACTGGGGGCTGCTGGACCAGCGCTCAGCTGGCTACGCCGTCGAAGGCGGCTATCGCTGGACAAGCGTTCGCACCCAACCATGGATCCGCGGCGGCGCCCTGCGCACCACCGGCGACAACAACAATAACGACGGTACGCACAATACGTTCTTCCAGGTGTTGCCGACGCCGCGGGTGTATGCGCGCTTCCCGTACTTCAACATGATGAACTCCAAAGACGAGTTCGTGCAGCTGCTCGACAAGCCTACAGGCAAGCTAGACATCCGCACCGATCTCCACTTCCTGCAGCTCACCGCGCCGACGGACTTCTGGTACCAGGGCGGCGGCGCGTTCGACAACAAGGTTTTCGGCTACACGGGCCGGCCCGGCAACGGACACGGAAGCTTCTCCTCGCTGTACGACATCAGCGCGGACTACGCCCTCAACAAACAGGTGTCGCTCACGGGGTACTACGGCCACTCGTTCGGCAAGACCGTGGTCGCGGCGATTTACCCCCGCGATCGAGCCGCCCAGTATGGCTTCTTCGAGTTGAACTACCGCTTCACGAAACGGCTGGGCTCGGCGCCGCGGCCCTGAGGCATGAGCCGAAGAAGCCGAGCACTCACAGCTCGCAACCTCGTCGCTCGCACCTGAACAACAACCCGCAGGCGGCCTACATCTGTTGCAGGTAGGCCGCGTCCACTTTGAGCGATTCTCGCCACGGCATGTCGAAGGCTTCCTGCTCCACAAAGGCGTGCTCGATGTGCTGCGACTTTGCCGCTTCCGCGAAGATGGGACGGTAGTCGATGCTGCCTCGTCCCAACTCAGTAACCTCCGCGTCGCGCGTCTCGTAGGAGGGCGCGGCCCCGAGCTTGAAGTCCTTGATGTGCAGCGTGGAAAAGCGGTGTGGGTGCGCGCGCAGCAGGTCCACGGGGTTAATGCCCGCGACCTTGGCCCAGCCGCAATCGAGCTCCATCGTCACCTTGGCGGGATCGGTCAGCCGCAGCAGCTCAAGATAAGGGATCTTGCCTTCGGTGGGCCGGAACTCGCGGGTGTGATTGTGGTACCCGAAGCGAAGACCTACAGCGTTCAGCTTGTCGCCAAGGAGGTTGAACTGCTCGGCGTTGTAGCGCCAGTCGTCTAACGTCAGCAGCCCGTTCGACGACGCTGGGTGGCGAAACTCCGGGGACGGGCAGATGATGAAGCCCACGCCAAGCGTCTTGTCGAAGTCCACGATCTCCGTCAGCCGCGATTGCAGATTGGGCAGCGAGTGGTGCGAGCCCACGCAGCGCAGGCCGGCGGCGTCCAGCGCCTTGCGGATGTCGGGGGCGCTCATCGCGGGCGGCAGGCTGGCGGCCTCCACCTCTGTGAAGCCCGCGGCCCGAACGCCGGCCAGCGCCGCAGGGAAGTCCGCCTTGATCTGCTCGCGCACCGAGTACAGTTGCAGCCCCAGGGGGAGCCCGAGCGGATTGGCACGCGCGACCTCGTCGAAAAACGGAAGCGCGGCGATGGCGCAGGCGGCGCTTGCCAGAAAGTTGCGGCGGTTCAGTTGAGTCACAGGGCTCCTTGTTTAGATATTTCGTTTGCCCATCTCGTCGGCCAGGTGTTCGGACGCGCGCATAGAGAGGGCACTGATCGTGATGGTCGGGTTCTGCCAGCCTGCGCTGGTAAACGCTGCGCCGTCCACTACAAACAGGTTCTTGTGGTCATGACTTTGGTTCCACCGGTTCAGCACGCTGCGTTTTGGGTCGTCGCCCATGCGGCAGGTGCCCACCTCATGAATGCTGTACCCGGGCGGGTTGGGGGCGGTGTTGCTGGAGAGCACCTCAAAGCCGGCGGTGTGCGCCAGCTCCGAGCCCACCGCCACCGCATCCTTCGCCATGGCAAACTCGTTGTCGGTGTAGCGCGTGTCGATGTGCAACACGGGGATGCCCCAGGCGTCCACGGTCTGCTTGTCCAGCCGCACGTGATTTTCATAGCGCCCGAGCACCTCGCCCATGATGGTCATGTAAAACCCGGAGCCGTGGTAGGCCTTGAGTTTGTCGTGGAGGTCGCGGCCATACGTGGCAAAATTTCTGGGCTCCATCGGGCCCGCGCTGCCGGTGACGTTCAGCGCGTAGCCGCGCAGGAAACGCGGGTCCTTCGTGCTGATATTGCGGAAACGCGGCACAATGGCGCCGCCCCCGATCATCGCGGCCGTCGACTTGCCGTCGCGCGCCTCCGGCACCGAACACGTCACGCCCGCGCCGTAGATCTGGTCCATCAGGTACCGACCCACCAGGCCGCTCGAGTTCGCGAGGCCGGAGTTGAGCAGCAACCGCGTGCTTTCCAGCGTTCCAGCCGCCAGCACCACCACGCGGGCGCGCACGTGCATCTCGCGCCGCGACAGCCGGTGGACAAAGTGGCAACCGTTGGGCTGCCCCGTGTTTTTGTCGACCGTAATCTCGCGCACAACCGCGTTGGCGATGGAGGTGAGCTTGCCGGTCTTTTCCGCGTCCGGCAGCAGCAGGTTCACCGAGCTCGCCAGACCGTCGCGGCCCAGCGCGCGGCGCTGCTTGCAGACGGTGATGCCGCGCGGCTCCGTGGCCGAGCGGAAGCGTTGCATCGCGTCGCTCCACGGATCGTGATCCAGGACGAAGTTGCCGTCGGGCATCTGCGGCGGTCCGTCCATGGCGCCGGCGACCTGGAAGATCTCTTCGACACGCGAGTAAAAGGGCGCGAGCTCGGCATAGTCCAGCGGCCAGTCTTCGCCGAAGCCGTCGTGGGACTTGCCCTTGAGTTCGAAGTCGCTGAGGCGAAACGACTGCCGCGACCAGAACAACGACCGCCCGCCAAACAAACGCACCCGCACCCAGTTGTAGGGCGCAGACGGGTCAAAGGTGTAGGGAACCTCCTGCTCGTCCACCCACACATTCGCGTCGTACTCGCTGGCCTGGAAGACGTGTTCCAGGCGGCTGGGCGGCTTGAAGCCGCGGAAGGGCAGCTCGTACACCGGCTTGCGCTGCGCGTCGCGCGCGAAGTTGACCACCGGGCCTGCGTTCAACATCAGGCAGCGGACGCCCCGCTCTGTAAGGATCTTCGCCGCCATGCCGCCGGCGTGCCCGGAGCCGATGATCAACACGTCGGCGATCTCGTTGGGTGGATCATTTTGGGGTTCGATCGTCATGGGCGCTCCGGCGCGGAAGGGTTTAGCGTGGGTACGACGGTGCCGTGTGCGACGACCGGGGGGCCGCGATCACCGGCGCGGGACGCACATGGACGCGCTGCGGGTCTTCCGCGTAGATGTCCGGATCGATCGGCGACCAGTACAGGCCGGCGCTTGGCGCCTCGCCGCCCGCTCGTCCATGCGCGGCGTGCGCGTCAATCCAGGGCTTCGAGTCCAGCGTGGCCGTGCGGATGTCCGCATGGGCGATGTTCACGAAGTCGGCATGCGGCTCCGTGGGCGGGTGGTCCGTCATCCAGGTGCGCATCCACGGCCTCACCAGGGCATCGGCCTGCGCGTCTCCCGTCTGCGCAAAGGGGAGGTTGTACGCCTTGCGTGACGCCGCGTTCAGCCAGTCCAGCCCGTGGGTGTACAGGTCCTTGCGCGCCTGGGGCGAGTTGCCGGTCAAAAAATCCAGAAACGCGGGCGCCTGCGCGGCCAGCGCGCCGGGTTCGTCGCCGAGGGGCGGCATCAGCAGATCGCTCAGGCGCCGCAAGGTCGCCATCTGTTCGGCGGAGAAGAAGACCAGATCGCCGTCCGCCACGGCATCCACGGTCGCGGTGTGTGGCAGCGGCGTCTTGGCGTTCAGGCCTAGTGTCCACGGCACGGGCGCCGGTGGGGGCGCGGTCGGGTTTTGCGTCTGCCCCAGCAGCCGAGGCGCGACCCCAACGCCCAACATCCCCCAAAGAAATCTCCGTCGCTGCATGCGCTCCTCCGTTTGTGCTCCGGTTCGTTTTCCGTCTTCGGGACCACAGGCAAACGCAGGCAAGCCGGCCTTCGTTCGGGCGCTACCAATCTGAGGCAGCCGCTCCGGCTGTGTCAACTGCGTGTCGCCCTTCGGGTTACTCTGGGTACGCCTCTTCACATCTCCATCCGTGTCCCGGAGCTCCGCCCCATGCGCCAGTCCTTTGTCGCCTCCGTAGCCGCTTCCGTTGCTGCCTTCCTGCTTGCGCCCGGCTTGGCGATTGCGGCCCCGCCCACGGCTTACCACATCCTGCAGCGCCCCGCGCTCACCGACACCACCATCGTCTTCAACTACGCCGGCGACCTTTGGACCGTGCCCCGCGCGGGGGGTCGAGCCACGCGACTCACGGTCGGCGTCGGCATTGAGACCGCGCCCGTGGTCTCGCCCGACCGCCAAACCGTCGCCTTCTCCGGCGAGTACGACGGCAACACCGACGTCTTCACCATGCCGATCGCCGGTGGCATCCCCCGGCGCATCACCTACAACCCCGCAGCCGACGTGCCGGTTGCCTGGACGCCGGACGGCAAAATCATCTTCCGGTCGAACCGCTCCGCGCATAGTCGCTACACCGAGCTCTTTACCGTGGCGCCCACCGGCGGCTTCGCCACGCGCCTGCCCCTGCCGCTGGCCTACGCCGGCAGCCTCTCGCCCGACGGCAAAACCCTCGCCTACTCGCCCATCGCCCCGGCCTTCAGCTTCAACTACACCGCCTATGTGGCGTGGGGCAACTACCACGGCGGCGAGGCCGGCACGGTCAACCTCACCGACCTCGCCACGCTGGCGACCACGACCATCCCGCACGAAAAGACCTCCGACTTCTCCCCCGTCTGGCTGAACGGCAAGGTCTACTTCCTGTCCGCGCGCAAGGGGCCCATCGGCCTGTTCAGCTACGACCCCGGCAGCAAAACCGTCGCGGAGGTCTTCCACAACACCGGCCCCGACCTCCACTCGCTCGCCGCCGGCCCCAACGGTCTGGTCTACGATCAGCTCGGCGAGATCTATCTCCTGGAGCCCGGCGGCCAGCCGCACCGCGTCGACATCGACGTCACCGCCGACCTGCCCGAGGTTCGCCCGCGCATTGAAAACGTCGCCGCGCAGATCGAGTCCGCCGCGATCTCGCCCACCGGTGTTCGCGCCGTCTTTGAGGCGCACGGCGAGATCCTCACCGTGCCCGCCCGCCGCGGCCCCACGCGCGACCTGACCAACACGCCCGACGCCATGGAGCGCGACCCGGCCTGGTCGCCCGACGGCCAAAGCATCGCCTTCTTCTCCGACGCGCCCGCTGCCGACGGCAAGCCCGGCCTGTATGCGCTCGAGGTCGTCAGCCAGACCGGCGAGGGCACGCCGAAGCGCTTTCCGCTCGCCCCCGAGCCGACGTACTACTTCGCCCCACAGTGGTCGCCCGACTCCAAAAAGATCGCCTTCTACGACAATCGGCTCCGCCTCTGGTTCCTCGACGTCCCCTCCGGCAGGCTGACCGAGGTCGGCGCGCCCAACCACTTTTCCAACGTCGAACGCGAGTTCGCCTGGTCGCCCGACTCCCGCTGGCTCGCCTTTACCCACGAGGAAGACAACCACCTCCGCGTCCTATACCTCGACGACACCGCCACCGGCGCGATTAGCCCCGTCACCGACAAGATGGCCGACGCCGGCTCACCCGCCTTCGACCGCAACGGCAAGTTCCTCTATTTCACCGTCAGCACCAACCGGGGCGGCGCGGCCTTTGGCCTGGACATGAATACCGATCTCATTCGGTCCACCCGCAGCCTGTACGCCGCGGTGCTCGCCGCCGACGGCCCCAGCCCGCTGGCCCCTGAGAGCGACGACGAAAAGACCCCCGCGCAGGCCCGCGAACGCAACCGCGACAACGGCGACGAACCCCCGTC
>CAXTLD010000058.1:0-23842 GCA_964245045.1 uncultured Acidobacteriaceae bacterium
GTTTGTCGCGGGTGTAGGTGAGGTAGGGGGCGCGGGTAGGGGGGTTTTGGGGGGGGGGTTGGGGTAGGGTGTGGGGCGCGGTGGCCCGTTGCTGGGCCGGGATCGCTGCCGTGAGACAGGCGAGAAGGACGGGCAGGGGGCGCATCGGGGAGCGCATCGGGATCCTCAGGGTGTGGTTTGGGTGAGGATACCCCATGCGCGGGGGTGGGGAGATGCCCCCCAATCTCGCTGGGCGTCAGGCTTCGTGCGAGACGTGGTGGTTGAGGCTCCAGCCGACGCCGAACCGGTCCTGGAGCATGCCGAAGTGCGCGCCCCAGAAGGTGTCTTGCAGCGGTTGGTGTACTTTGCCGCCCTCGGCGAGAGCGGCGAAGAGGCGCTCCTGTTGCTCGCGGCTCTTGCAGTTGTAGGTCAGGTTGAAGTTGTTGCCTTGGGTGAGGGCCTGGTCTGCGGGGAAGTCGCTGGCCATGAGCAGCGGCTCGCCGTCAACGCTCAAGGTGCCGTGCATGATGCGGTCCGCCGAGCCTGCAGGGCTAGGCATGGGCGCTTGGCTGTAGCGCATGAGGTCGAGCTTTGCGTCGAAGACACCGGCGTAGAACTCCATCGCCTCGCGGCAGTTGCCGTTGAAGAAGAGGTATATTTGCATCGCTTGCATGAGGGCTCCTGACGCGAGCGGGGATTAGGTCCGCTTCACAGGAGAGCACATCCCAGCCCGAAGGTGAAGCGAAAAAGGCAGGGGCTCCGCGCCGAGACGATAGATGCGAGCGATGGCGGGAGCTGGACGCTTCGGTCCGGCGCTCCCCGGCCAACGTGCGTGTGTGCGGTCGGGGTTACTTGGCCGCGCTGAGGTTGGGGAACATGAGCACCTTGCGCTCCATGTCGAAGCCGATGTATCCACCCTTCCCCAGTAGCTTGAGCAGAACCTCGGCGTCCTCGGCGTCCGGTTCGAGGATGTACTCGTCCACACCGTGATCGAGGATGAGCTGGATGTAGAAGTTTCCCGACTGCCCCGGCTGTGTTTCGCGCCAGGACGGCTGGAAGTGCGTGACTTGGCGAACCTTGTAGCCCTGCTTGCGCTGTTGCTCCGGTTCCGTTTGCGGGTTTTGTGTGTCCGGCATGGGTGATCTCCTGTGAGGTAGGCCTATTTCGCTCGCCGTGCGCGGCGGAGGTGGCCAACGGTGTGATGGCGAAATCGGGTGTGGTGGTGTTTGTGTTACCGGCGGAGCGCGAGGGCAGGCGTTAGGTGGAATAGTCGGCGTTGATGGAGACGTAGTCGTGGGTGAGGTCGCAGGTGAGGAAGCGGCAGTGGCCGGGACCCTGGGCGAGATCGAGTGCGATCGTGTACTCGCGGGCGCTCATGGCGGCGTGGGTGGCGGCTTCGTTGAAGTGCGGGGAGCGGACGCCATGCGCAAAGACGGGAAGCCCAGCGATGTGGATGGAGACGAGCGCGGAATCGAAGGGAACGCCCGCGTAGCCTGCGGCGCAGAGCAGGCGACCCCAGTTGGGGTCGGCGGAGGACCAGGCGGTTTTGCAGAGGGGCGAGCGCGCGATGGTGCGGGCGATCTGCTTGGCCTCGGCATCATTGCGCGCGCCGGTGATTTCGAGAGTGACGACGTGGGTGACGCCTTCGCCGTCGTCGACGATCTGGTGCGCGAGGGAGTCGCAGACGAGGCGGAGGGCTTCGGCGAAGGCCTTAAGGATGCGGTCGGTGGCCGGGACGCCGCTTTTGCCGCTGGCGAGCAGAAGGACGGTGTCGTTGGTGCTCATGTCGCCGTCGATGGAGAGGGCGTTCAGGCTGCCTTCGACGGCGGGGGTGAGCACGGACTGGAGCTGGGCGGGGGTGGCGTCCAGGTCGGTGAACAGGTAGGCGAGCATGGTAGCGTGCGGTGGCGAGGCCGTGAGCTGCGGGCCGATCATGCCGGCGCCCTTGGCGCAGCCGAAGAGCTGGACGGGCCGGCCGCCTTCAAGTTCGAGTGTGGCGCGGGCGACCTTGCGCTTGGTGTCGGTGGTGAGGATGGCGTTGGCGAAGGCGAGCAGGTGGTCGGAGGTGTTGCCGAGCGCGGCTTTGGCAGTGGGGATGGCGGCGATGAGTTTGTCGGCGGGGAGCGGGACGCCGATGATGCCGGTGGAGGACGGAAAGACCTCATCGAAGACGCAGCCGAATTGCTCCGCGGTGGCGACGCAGGAGCGGCGGCAGGCGTCGATGCCCGGGAGGCCTGTGGCGCAGTTGGCGTTGCCCGCGTTGACCAGCACGGCCGTGACCCGGCCGCCGGTGGCCGCGAGGTGGCGGCGGCCCACGATCACCGGCGCCGCGACGACCTGATTAGCGGTGAACAGAGCGGCGGCGCTGGCGCCATCAGGACAGACGGCGAGGGCGAGGTCCGGCTTGCCGCTGGTCTTGAGGCCGGCTGTCGCGGAGGCCCATTGGAAGCCGAGGGGAAGGTTGGTGTGCGTGGGCGTCGGATGCACGAGGCCGAGGTGCGAAGCAGGGATGCTCACAAGGAAAACTGTATCAAGACAACTTCCAACCCTCCTATAATCGGTCCACCGGCAACCCCGGCGAGGAGACTCGCAATGGCCTTTGCATCAGGATTTACTCTAGAAAACCACACTATTTCAGCACTTGAGCGGCATCACGGTTTTAGGCTCGACACCAATAGCGCCTGGGATCATAAGCATAAGATCGACTTCATTGTTTACTCGATACCCGGCTTTCGACCAAGGGCGACGGGAGTGCAGATCACTCAGAGAGTCGGCGCCCGCGAGAAGATAAGTGAGTTTCTACAATCCCAACGCGTTCCCCGGCCCTTGGTTGATCGCGCCCTATACATAGAGATCGAACCTTCGGTGCCGTTGGATGAGGGAGGGGTCGACGTCGTAGCTTTGGTGCTGCGTCAGTTTCAAGCAGACCGAGGTCTGCAAGACGAGAGCGTCATGGGTGTAAGGGTCTATGACGATTTGACGTATGAATTTTTCGATCTTGCGGAGAGTGTGGGTGCGAGCGTTCGCCATGTAATCGCAACAGAACAAAGACAGATGACGCCCACCAAGGCTGTATCAGCGGAGCCAAAAGCTGAGGAAACTGTAATCGATTCTGAGGCGCTTTCGCGAGCCCTTATGGGAGAGAAGAGTAGCGGGAAAGAGATGCGAGGCATCTTAACCACCTATCGCCCCTCCCGTGGGTTCGGCATGGCAACTGGCCAGAACGGAAACTCTTACTTCGTCCACGTTTACAGCATCGTTGACCCTGAGTTGAAAGAACGACTAGCACGCTATGCTGGTGAGGCTCCCATCAACCTAGAGTTGCCGATCGCTTTTGTGGACGCAGGCAAAACGAAAGACAACGTCAGGTACAACGAAGCTAAGCAAGTTACTGGCATCCGGTAAGTCGCTGAGTGTCACGCTTCGCCCATACTGCTGCTCGACTTAGCAGTATAGGCGAAGCGTTCACTGGCAGACAGCCGAAGCACTGGTGCGCGTCCAGGTTTCGGTGCGACCGAAGGCTTTGATGCCGATGTAGCCGCGGAGGTCGAGCTGGTCGCCGTTGCTGCTCATGACACCGCTATAGGTTTTGCCGGACTTGGGATCGTAAAGGTGGCCGTTGTCGGCGTGGGTGGGGTCGGTGAGATGAAAGCCGTAGCCGATCTCGAGACCGCAGAGCTTGCGGGTGCGCTTGGCGGGGTCTGGGTTCTGGCCGTCCACGGTGGAAGGGGAGTCGGGTTCGGATTTGACGAGGGTAGCGCATATGGCCCCGGGTTCAGTGGCACAGGGACCGATACGCACAACGGCGCCGCCGGGGGTGAGCCAGTTGCCTTGCACGCCTGGGTCTTGCGCGGCGGCGGCAGTGGCGAGGACGAGGAGAGCGGCGGCGAGGGAGAGCGGGCGGGGCATGGCGTTGATCTTACTTAATTGCGGGGTGTGTCGGCGTATACTTTGCCACAAGAAGACGGGCACAGGCGCGGCGCACAACAGGCGGCTACCCGGGCGGGAGACTGAAGCGCATGAGCACATTCGAGAGCGGCGTGATGGCGGCGGCAAAGAACGGCAACGGGCATGATCCCGAGACACGCTATGGGGTGCCGCAGCCCCGGCGGGAGTGGATCGTGAAGCGCCGCGAAGAGGCCGCCCGCACGGGCGACAGCAACATGAGCCAGATGCACTTTGCGCGCAAGGGGCTCGTCACTGAAGAGATGGCCTTTGTGGCGCACAAGGAGAAGCTGAGCGCGGAGTTGGTGCGGTCGGAGATCGCCAAAGGGACGATGATCATCCCCGCAAACATCAATCATCCGGAGCTGGAGCCGATGGCGATCGGCGTCGAGAGCCTGTGCAAGATCAATGCCAATATCGGCAACTCTGCGCTGGTGTCGAACGTGGACGAGGAACTGCGGAAGCTGCACACGGCGGTACACTTCGGCGCGGACACGGTGATGGATCTGTCCACGGGTGGAGACATTCCGATGATCCGCGAGGCGATTCTGCGCCACTCGCCTGTGCCGATCGGGACGGTGCCGTTGTATGAGGCACTGTCGCGGGTGAAGCGGGTGGAGGATTTGAACATTGACCTGTACCTCGAGGTCATCGAGGAACAGGCGCAGCAGGGCGTGGACTACTTTACTATTCACGCGGGCGTGCTGGTGCAGTTCATCCCGATGGTGTCCAAGCGGATCACGGGCATTGTGAGCCGGGGCGGCGCGATCATGGCGCAGTGGATGACCGCGCACCACAAGCAGAACTTCCTGTACGAGAACTTCGACCGGATCACGAAGGTGATGGCCAAGTACGACGTGAGCTACTCGCTTGGCGATGGGCTGCGGCCGGGGTGCGTGGCCGATGCGTCCGACGAGGCGCAGTTTGCGGAGTTGAAGACGCTGGGCGAACTCACACGGCAGGCCTGGAATGACGACGTGCAGGTGATGATTGAGGGCCCGGGGCACGTGCCGATGGACAAAATCAAGGAGCAGGTGGACAAGGAAGTGGAGTTGTGCGACGGCGCGCCTTTTTACGTGCTGGGCCCATTGGTGACGGACATTGCGCCCGGGTATGACCACATCACGAGCGCGATCGGCGCGGCGATGATTGGGTGGCATGGCGCGGCGATGCTTTGCTATGTGACGCCCAAGGAGCACCTTGGGCTGCCGAACGAAAAGGACGTGAAGGACGGCATCATTGCGTATAAGATTTCGGCGCACGCGGCGGACATTGCGCGGCACCGGCCGGGGGCGCGCGATCGGGACGATGCGATCAGCCATGCACGCTACACCTTTGACTGGGACAAGCAGTTTGCGCTGAGCCTGGATCCGGAGACAGCCCGCGGCATGCACGACGAGACATTGCCGGATGACTACTACAAGGAAGCGGCATTCTGCTCGATGTGCGGGCCGAAGTTTTGCTCCATGAACTGGTCCAGCAAAGTGGACAAGTTCAATGAAGAGGTGCATGGGCTGAAGAAGCCGGATCTGACGCAGATCGTCACCGAGCAGATGGCGATGCGGGGGTAGGCGGGAGCGCAGGAAGTGCGAGAAGAGGTCCAAGGCTAGCCTTGGACCTCTTCTGCGCTGGTGGCACGGTGAGGGTGGTGGAGACGCCGGCGCAAGGCACGGCGTTCCGCGGCGTTTAGCACGGCATTGGCCGCAAACGGCGAGAGCACAACAACAAGGGCACAGAACAGCAGGAACAGCGAGTACATGGGGTGATCTCCGCGAGCGGGTGATCTCCGCTCACAGACGGCTTATCGGCAGATTCGCAATTTCCTTCAGTGGCCTTTTAGGGAGTACACCGGGGTAATCACCTGGAGGTGGACTGTGCGGCGGACTCGAGGATGGCGGCGGAGCGGTTGAGGGCTGCGGCCAGGGCATCCAGTTGGGCCTGCGTACGTGCGGAATCCTCAGCATCGATGCCCTCATTCACGCCAGGGATGACCACGGCGGCGTAGCCGGTGAACTCACCGGGGGCGTAGACCGTGTGTTTGAACCAGGGACGCTTGGGCAGGCCGGCATCGTTGAGCAGGCCGCTTTCTGTGTCTCGTAATGCGACATTGAGGGCCTTGAGCTGGTCAGGCGAGGTGTGCGCGCCGGGGGCGGTGAGGGTGGACTGTCGCAAAAAGATACGGTTGCCGGCGGTTTGGAAACGTGCAGCCGCGGTTGTAGCTGCCGCGAAGTCGACGTTGATGTGGGCGGAGGCTGCCCGCTTCGCGGCGGTGGCGATATAGCTCTGGATCTCGAGCCCGTAGGTGCGGTAATCGTACGGGAGCACGTCGGTATCGGCCATGTGGAGGATCTCCAGGCCGAAGACGCGCGCCATCTGCTGCTCGTAGACGAAGGTGGGGTCGGCGTTGCGGATGAACCAGTTGTAGTTGTCGAAGACGGAGTGGTAGACGCCGTAGGGGCCGTCCGAGCCGACGTCGGAGGCGGGGACGCCGAGGTGCTGGATGAAGGGGGTGAAGTCGGAACCGGAGCCGAGGTCGCCGACGCGGACGTCTTCGGAGTCGTAGTTGGACGCGGCAGCGTGCGGGTCTTCGGCGGCGCTGCGGCTGCTGCGTCCTTTGCTTTCGTCCTTTTTCCACTGATCGTAGACGCTGCCGCCGTCGGGGCTGGGGACCTCGCGGGTAACGTCGCGAATGAAGGCCTTGATGGAGGGCACGGCGGAGGCGGTGAAGTGGGGGCCGGAGACGCCGACGTCGGTGTTGAAGTAGGCGACCGCGTGGGCAAGGTGGCGAGCGTGGTCCTCGGCCCATTCCGTGGAACCCATGAGGCCCTCCTCTTCGGCGTCCCAGGAGCAGATCACGATGCGGCGTTTGGGCTTCCAGCCTCCCTTGAGGAGCGCGCCGAAACCGTGGACCGCTTCGAGCATGGCGGCGGTGCCCGAGTTGGGGTCGATGGCGCCGTAGACCCAGGCGTCACGGTGGTTGCCGGCCACGACCCAGGCGTCTGGGTCCTCCTTGGAGCTGGGGTCGGGCTCGATCGTGCCGATGACGTCCCAGATGGTGCGGAGCTGGTAGTCCTGCTTGAGATTCATGTGGACGGTGACCGCGCCGGCGCCGCCGAGATGGTAGGCGAAGGGCAGGCCGCCCTGCCAGGCGTGCGGGACGTTGGGCCCGTCGAGCGCTTCGAGGATGGGCGCCGCGTCCTTGTAGCTGAGCGGGTTGACCGGGATGGACGGCTGGTTCATCTTCGCCGGGTCGGTAATGCGTTGGGAGTCGGGCAGGTCGGGCGTGGAGGCGATGCCGGGCGTTTCGGGGTCACCGGGGTAGAGCGGTAAGAATTGAACAGACCCACGCTGGACGGCGGAATCCGGCCGCATGGGGCCGCGCGGGTATTTGTCGCCGCGATCGTAGCCGTCGTCGGCGGGGTCGGAGTAGATGAGCACGCCGGCGGCGCCGCGTTGCTGGGCGATGTAGGCCTTGATGCCGCGGAAGTTCTGGCCGTAGCGGACGAGGACGATCTTGCCCCGGACGTTGATGCCCAGCTTGCGAAGCTGGTTAAAGTCGTCCAGCGTGCCGTAGTTGGCGTAGACGACGGGCGCGGTGACATCGCCTGAGGCTGAGGAGCCGTTGAAGGCGGGAAGGATTCTGGGGTCGTCCTGGAACGGGTCGCCGCCAAAGGCGTTGGGGTCGACGTGCTCTGGGGTGGGCCCGGCCATGAGCTGGCGCCCGTGGGCGTCGGTGGCCGTGATCTGGATGCTGACGGGCTTGTTGAGCAGGACCTTGTAGGGGACGATCTCCGTGTGAAGACCGGCGGCCTGGAACTTGTCGCGCACGTAGACGGCGGTGGCGTAGTCCTCGGGGGAGCTGGCCCAGTGCGGGGCCTTGGTGAGCTCCTTCAGGTGTTGCCCGGCGAGTTTGGGGTCGGGCACGGCCATGAAGGATTGATCCCACTTGGCCTGCGGGGCGAAGTCGGCGTAACCGAAGACGCTCTGCGGCGGCGCGATGGTGGTTTGCGCGGAGCAGACGTTTGCTGCAAACAACACGACGGCTGTTGCCGTCCGGAGACGAATCATGGAGGGACCTTCCTGAGGCTTGTAGAAGAGCAGGATACGTCAGGCGGCGATAGGGAGCACAGGCTGGGCGCAAAACCGGCAACGCGTGGCGGCCAGGGGAATCTCGCCGAGGCATTCGGGGCAGGGGCGGGTGGTGGCGGGCGCGGCCGGCGATGGGTAGAAACGCTTGAGGAGGTACTGCGCCGGAGCGACGAGAAAGAAATAGACCACGGCCGCGAGGATGAGGAAGTTGATCACCGCGGTGAGGAAAGCGCCGTAGAGAACCTTGCCCCCGTTTACGTTGGCGATCAGGTAGTCGAAGTTTGGCTTGGCAATGAACGCGCCGAGCAGCGGGTTGATGATGTCGTTGGTGAGCGCGGTGACGATGGCGGTGAACGCGGCGCCGATGATGACGGCGACGGCGAGATCCAGTACATTGCCACGCAGGATGAAGTCACGGAATCCCTTAAGCAAGGTGCATGTCTCCGATGCTTGGTGCAAAGTTTGGGGGCCCGAAAGTTTCCCGAAGTATAGCGCAGCAAAATGGGAAAGTGCCTCCACGCAGCGAAAACGTGTGTGGCGTTGCCGGCAACGTGCGGAGGGCGATGGACGCTCTCAAACACGAGGTGAGGATAGGACCCGTGGCGACCAAGAAAGCAACAAAGACGGCAGCGAAGACTGCGAACAAGGCGTCTGGCAAGCGAGCGGCAAAGAAAGTTACAGCGGCAAAGAGTGCCGGGGCTGGGCCGAAGTCCATGCCCAAGGATGGCAGGGACCCAAAGGGCGGGCTCACGGCCAAGGGAAGGGCGTTCTTCAATGAGAAGGAAGGGTCGCATCTGCGGCCCGGCGTGCAAGGGCCGGCGGATACCCCGGAAAAGATGGTGCGGAAGGGGTCGTTTCTGCGGCGGCACTTCGCGCATCCACGCGGGCCGATGAAGGATGCCAAGGGCGAGCCGACCCGGTTGGCGCTGAGCGCCCATGCGTGGGGCGAGCCGGTGCCGCAGACGATGGAGGATGCCCAAAAGTTAGCGGAGGAGGGGCACGAGCTGCTGGAGCACTACCACGAGATCAAAGACGGGGCGCAGGCGAGCAAGAAGGCGGCGAAGAAGGTGTCGGCCAAGCGCGTGAAGGCGCGTAAGGACAGCTAAAGTCGGCGCAAGCGGGGACGTGGGGGGTCGGGCGCTCGCGGGGGCGTTACGTACTCTGTATACGTTAAGGATGCGTCCAACAGGTGTGCGTGTGCGTGTGTTGTCCTTCGGGCCGTGGCGTGGTCGGTTTGCTGAGGGTGGGGAGTCCCGTGAGCTGCGGGCAGGGGCGGCGGTGGCGGAGCTGCTGGAAAGCCTGCGCGCGGAAGGCCGTTTCGACGCGGGCGCACTGCGGTCGGCGGCGGTAGCGGTGAACCAGGAGTATGCCAAGCCCGAGCGTCTGTTGGCGGACGGGGACGAGGTGGCGATTTTGCCGCCGGTGAGCGGCGGGGCGGACGACGCGACGTTAGCCCACGTGCGCATTGTGCGCGAACCGATTGCGACGGAGGTGATTCTGCGCGGGATCAAGGCCGGCGGCGACGGCGCGGTGTGTGTCTTCGACGGCATTGTGCGCGACAACACGCGGGGACGGCAGACGCTGCACCTGGACTATGAAGCGTATGAGGCGATGGCCTTGACGCAGATGCAGGGGCTGCGTGCGGAGGCGATGCGGGAATTTG
The DNA here is from genome assembly GCA_964245045.1 of uncultured Acidobacteriaceae bacterium. Lineage (GTDB taxonomy): Bacteria > Acidobacteriota > Terriglobia > Terriglobales > Acidobacteriaceae > Granulicella. Next base: position 9,677 of record CAXTLD010000058.1, read on the forward strand.
CGGTGCGCGAGGTGGTAATCGTCCACCGGCTGGGTCGGCTGCTGGTCGGGGAGACGAGCGTGCTGATCGCGGTGGCGTCGGCGCACCGTGGGGCAGGCTTTGACGCGTGCCGATGGGTGATTGACACGCTCAAGAAGACGGTGCCGATCTGGAAACAGGAGCAGTTTGCCGATGGGGCGGTTTGGGCCGATGGCGAGCCGTTCCCGGAGGACGTTGTGAGGTCCGGTCTGTGAGCGTTGGGCGGGTGCTGACGGGCTTTGTGCTGAGTGCGGTTGCGGTGTGCGGCGACGCGCAACGACCTGCGCCGATTGAGCGCCAGGAACCGGCCAGCCGGTCGACGCAGACGATCCAGGTGGAGAGCCGCCTGGTGAACGTGGCGCTCAACGTGGTGGACGAGCATGGGGCGCCGGTGGGCGGGCTGACGCGCGACGACTTCACGGTGACCGAAGACGGCAAGCCGCAGCGCATCGCCGTGTTTGAGAAGGAGTCCTCGACCCCGCTGAGCATTGTGTTGGCGCTGGATGCGAGCGAGAGCGTGCTGAGCGACCGCGGGTTGGAGCGCGAGGCGGCCAAAAAGTTTCTGCGGGGGCTGGTGCGGCAGCAGGATCGGGTGGATCTGATGGCGTTCTCCGATGCGGTGGATGAGGTGGTGCCGTTCACTAACGATGTGCACCAGGTGGAGAGCGGCATTGGGCGGATCGAGCGTGGGTCGTCGACGGCGCTGTATGACGCGATCTACCTGGCCAGCCAGCGGCTGGCGCAGGCGCCGGCGGTGTCGGGAGAGCGGCGCGTGGTGGTGTTGATCACGGATGGCGAAAACACGACCTCGCGTGGGAACTACGGTACGGCGCTGGAACAGGCGCAGCGTGCTGGGGCGATGATCTATTCATTGATCATTGTGCCTGTGGCGGCGGATGCGGGGCGCAACGAGGGTGGGGAGCATGCGCTGATTCAGTTGGCGCACGACACTGGCGGCAAGTTCTATTACGTGGAAGACAAGCATGATCTGCAACCGGCGTTCGCGCATGTGTCGGAGGATCTGCGGACGCAATACACCATCGGCTACTATGCGCCGCAGGCGGGGGCGGATGCTTCGGGGTTGCGGCAGATTGGGGTGCAGCTGAAGGATCCGGCGTTGGGGGCGCGGTATGTGTTGCGTTATCGGACAAGCTACTACGGCCGGCGGTAACTTCTGACAGTTTTGACTCGTAATCGGACACTGGGCGGCGAGCTAGACCTCGTACAATTGCGGTATGGCCACCAAGAAGCGGTACGGCAAGACGCCACCGTCGGGCGAGACCGGACAGGAAGCGCTGTACCTGAAATCGTTGAGCGAGCGCCAGGTGCAGGTCAGTATCAAGCTGCGTGACGGGGAACAGGTGAGCGGCTGGATCGAGTACTTTGACGACATGATGTTGCGGCTCACGCGCGAGGTCAAACCGAATCTGTTCATTTACAAGTCTCAGATCAGAACGATCACGGAAAATACCGGCATGGGGGCGCGACGACCTGCGGGGGGTCGTGACGAGGGTGCGCCGCGGTGAGCGTGTCCGGCGAGCGTGGGGCTGCAGTGGAAGAGTTTCGGGTGATTGCGGAAGGCATTGCGCGCGAGGCAGGAGCTTTGCTGCGGGCGTTCTACCACCGTGGCGTGCGTACGGAGTACAAGGGCGATGTGGACCTGGTGACAGAGGCCGACCGCGCGAGCGAGACGCTGATCACGGAGCGTCTGCGCGCGGCGCTTCCGCAGCACGGCGTGTATGGCGAAGAAGGAACGAGGTCCGGCCTGGACAGCGAGTTTCGCTGGTATGTGGACCCGCTGGACGGAACGACGAACTTCGCGCATGGGTTTCCGGCCTTCTGCGTAGTGTTGGGGTGCGAGCGGCGGGCTTCGAATCTGGGGGCGGAGGAAGACGGTGAGATGGTGGCGGGCGTGATCTACGACCCGCTGCGCGACGAGATGTTCTCAGCCGCGCGGGGCGGGGGTGCGCGACTGAATGGCGAGCCGATGCATGTGTCCCGAACGCGGACGCTGCAGGAGTCGCTGGTAGCGACAGGGTTCCCCAGCCACAAGCGGCACCAGAACCCCAACGTGCATTTTTACCAGGAGTTCACCCTGCGATCGCATGGGGTACGACGGGCCGGATCGGCGGCGTTGGATCTGGCGTATGTGGCTGCCGGGCGGCTGGACGGCTACTGGGAGTTCAAGTTGAACCCGTGGGACACGTCGGCTGGATTCTTGTTGGTGGAGGAGGCTGGCGGAAGTATCTCGCGCTTCGATGGGAGCCGGTTCCGGTTGGATTCCGCTGAGGTGTTTGCGACCAATGGGTTCATTCACGCGGAGATGGAGGTGCTGTTCGCGGATATGTTCGCCGGGCGCAACTTGGAGCCGATACCGACGCCGGCGGAGTTTGCGGCGCGGCGTGCCTCCGGGCTGATCCAGGATGATCGCGGTTGACTCGATATGAGTGCTCACGATCTAATCGCCAAGTTTCGTCGCAATACCCCGGCACAGAGCCTTGCTGCCGTGCTCTCGGCCATTGTCTTCTTCCTCGTCTACTGGCAGGTTGGCAGGGCTGGAGACTGCAAACTGCACGAGGTCGATGGGCAATGCGGGATGTCGACGGCGATCAGTTTTGTCTTTGGTCTGTTTGGAGGAGCAGTGATCATGATCGCCAGCGCAGTTGCTATTTGGATTAACGCGGCGCGCCGTGCTGAGGCTGAGCGAGAAGAGGGCAGGTTTTGAGACTGCGACGATCGGCGCGCGTACTGGTCTTCGACCCGACTGGGGACATTTTATTGATTCGTTTTCGTGCCGAGACGGGCGGCCGTATGGTCACCTTCTGGGTCACGCCCGGCGGCGAAATTGAGGCAGGCGAAGAGCCCGATGAAGCAGCCGCGCGCGAGCTCCACGAGGAGCTTGGGTTGCGATTGCCGCTCATCGGGCCGGTGCATGAGGAGAGCGGCGGCGAGTACGTTCACCTGGGCGAGCGTGTGCAGAACGAGGACGTGTTTTTTGCAACGGTGTGTGAGCGCTCGGCACCGAAGCTCGCGGGCGTGACGGCCGATGAGGTTCAGCTGATGCAAGAGGCGCGCTGGTGGAGCGCGGAGCAGCTTGAGGCGACCGGGGAGAAGGTGTATCCAAAGGGGTTGGCCGAGGTAGCGGCCCGCATCTGGAGCGTGGCGAAATCTCCGAAAACCGAGTCTGTGCCGGACAGAAGCTGAGTGCCGCCCGCGGTTGGAGGCGGGTGGGATTCTTGCTATGCTGGAAGGGCACACAAGACCTGAGAGGCGCTCCGGGGCAGTCCCGCTCTGGCTTTCGCTGACGCGAAGCGCATTTGTGGAGGATGGAACTATATGGCGTATGTGATCGCGGAACCCTGCATCGGCACCAAGGACACGGCGTGTGTGGATGCGTGCCCGGTGGACTGCATTCATCCGAAAAAGGATGAAACGGGGTATGGCAATGTGGAGCAGCTGTTTATCGATCCGGTGGAGTGCATCGACTGCGGCGCGTGCGTGCCGGTCTGTCCGGTGTCGGCGATCTATGCGGGCGACGACCTGCCGGACAAGTGGACGGAGTTTGCGACCAAGAACGCGTCGCACTACGGGCGCTAGTCTGTCGGGCGAGCGGTAAACGGGCGCGCGGCTTCGGCTGCGCGCTTTTGGTTTGGGCGCTCCGGTGATTGCGATCCGCACGCTGGGCGCAACGGGCCGGTGGGGATAGGGCAGGGGCGTCGTGGCAAACGTTCGGATAGTCGCGCATGCCGGCGAGGCGATCGTGCTGCGAACCTGGCCGTTCCACGAGGCCGACCTGGTTGTGAGCCTGCTGACGCGCGAGGGGGGCGTACGCAAGGGTGTGGCGCGCCACGCGATGCGGTCGCGACGGCGGTTTGGTGGGGCGCTGGAACCGGGGACCTACGTGGTGGCGCACTACGCCGAGCGGCCGCGGGAAGATTTGGTACGGCTGGACAGCTTCGAGATCCTGTGGTCGCCGTTGACGGCGTCGGTGGATTGGCTGCGGATGGCGGGTCTGCAATTTGTGGTCGAGGTGCTGGAGCAGGCGCTGCCCGAGCAGGCGCCGGAGGACAATGTGTTTCGGCTGGCGCTGGCGGTGCTGCAGGCCATGGAGGCGCACCCGGTGTGGTTGCCGGTGACGTATTTTTCTGTGTGGATGTGTCGGTTGATGGGCTGGTGGCCGGCGTTGGGGCACTGCGCCGTGTGTGGGTTGGATCTCCGAGGCGCGACGGTGTGGTGGTCGCCGGTGGCCGATGGGGTGACGTGTGCGGACGATCGCCGGCCGGGCAGTCACGGGCTTTCGGCGGAGTCGGTTGCGGAGAGCTATGCGATGGCGAGGAGTTCGTTGACGCAGAGGTTGGCGGAAGGGTATTGGCCGCGCGAGCGGGCGGCGGATCTGCGGGATTTTGCGACGGGGCTGCTGGAGCGGCATCTGGAGAGACAGTTGCGCAGCGCGGCTGCTTTGCGGTGAGCGAGGGCAACGGAAGTGTTGCGCCTGAGCAAGGGAGGAGGCTTTCCGTGTCGCAGACGTTTGGCGAGGTGATGTTTGGCGACGCGAGCAAGCGGTTGCAGGAGCGGTATGGCTCACGCGCGCAGTATGGGCGGCTGGCTGCCATCGGGCCGCGCAGCGACGGGCTTGGAGGCTTTGAGGCGGAGTTTATTGCCGAGGGCGACTCGTTCTACATGAGCTCGGTGACGGCCGATGGCTGGCCTTATGTTCAGCATCGGGGCGGGCCGCCGGGTTTTCTGAAGGTGCTTGCGCCGCATACGCTGGCCTTCGCGGATTTCGCCGGTAACAGGCAGTACGTTTCTGCGGGCAACTTCGAGACGAATGACCGTATGGCGCTGTTCTTGATGAGCTATCCGGAGCAGGCGCGGTTGAAGGTGATCGGGCATGCGCGCGTGGTGGAAGCCGGTGTGGATCCGGCGTTGGAAGCGCGGGTCCTTCTGCCGGGTTACAGGGCCAAGGTGGAGAGGATTGTGACGATCGAGGTGGTGGCTTTTGACTGGAACTGTTCGCAGCACATCACGCCGCGGTGGACGCAGGCGGATGTGGAGGCAGCGATGGTGTCGAGAAAGGCAGAATGAAGCTGGTCCGGCGTTTGCGCGCGGATGCTACTTGAAGAAAGGCCATGACCTCCGTGTCGAGGACGTCGGCCTGAGGCGGGGCGCGCTTACCAGAGCACGCCGCGGATCGGCACCTCAGGGACCGGCAGGTGCTCCTCATGCAGGAGCTGCCGCAGATTCGTTTCAATCGTGGTGCAGATCGCCGTCAGCGGGATGTCGTAGATCTTGTTGTCGAAGGGATCTTCGAGGTCTTTGCCGATCTTGTCCAGGGCCAGAAACATGAATCCCACCAGCGTTGATCCAAGTGGCGTGAACCAGCCCAAGGACTCCACCATGCCAACAGGCAACAGCATGCAATAGATCCGCACAAAGAGCATGGGGAAGTAGTCGTACTGCTTCGGCATGGGTGTGTTTTTGATGCGCTCCGATCCACCCTGGGCATCGGCCAGGTCATCGAGGTTGCGATCCATGGCTTGCCACTCCAGCGCATTCACCCATCCCCGCGTATAGGCCGAACGCAACAGATCGCCCATGCTTCTTTGGAGTGCCAGAGGGATGTTTTTCTGGCCTGCAAGCTGCTCCAACTCGGGCGCGGGCAGCTCGGAAAGTGAGAGCCTCGCGCGCAGCTCAGGGAGCACATCCAGGCCACGAAGCTGTTGGCGAAGGGCATGCACATAGGCTATCTGCAGATGGACGAGCCGGTTGCGCAGGTGCTCGCAGTCTCCTTGCTCCTCCCGGGCGTGTGACTCCGGGCAGTGCACCAGGGTACAAACCTGGCGAGCAAGCGAGCGCGAGTTGTTAACAATCTGGCCCCACAAACCACGCGCCTCCCACCAGCGCGCGTACGCCGAGTTATTCCGGAAGCCAACGATGACGCCGATCGCCGTTCCGTAGAGGGCTAGCGGTACGTTTTTAGACCCGACCCACTGCCAATGAAGCACTTTGAACGCAACCACCACCACGACATCCCAGAGCACCAGAGCCAACAGTGGGCGACCGACATACGCGACCATGCGCCGTATCTGCGGCGCTTGTGGAACGATCATGCAGGCCCCGCCTCCGTTGCGCGCACAGACGTGAACTCTGTCTGACCGTCGGCTGCAATCCGCACATCGCCGGCTCCAATGTCGTATACCCACCCTGACAGGGTCAAGCGACCTTCGGCCAGCGCATCGGCCACGGCCGGATGGGTCTTTAGATTGCCGAGCTGCGCTAGCACATTCGCCTCGGTGGTTTGCCCTAGTTCTTGCGGCGAGTCGGCCTCGGTGCTGGGACCCTGCGCGGGCGCGTTTGTCAGCCATGCTCTCACCGCGGGCAGAGCCTTGGTCGAAGCCGGTTGCAGCAGGGCCTTCATGGCGCCGCAATCGGAGTGGCCACAGACCACGATGTGTTGCACCTTTAGCGCGTTTACGGCGTACTCCACGACGGCGGCAACACTGTCCATCGTATCGCGGTAGGGCGGCACCATGTTGCCGACATTTCTGGTGACGAACAGCTCGCCGACCCCGGCTGAGGTTAGCGCTTCGACGTTGATGCGGGAGTCAGAGCAGGTGATGAATAGCGTGTGCGGCTGTTGCGGTGTGGTGGCCGCGTGCTGATACTCGGCTGCTCGGCCGGAGTAGATCTGTGTTTGAAAACGCTGAACGCCAGCCTTCAATCGATCTGGCGCGGAGGTGGATGGGGTCGAGTCGCTCATAAGGGTATTAGAGTTTCCTCCTCGTTAAAGGTCACCTGGATCGCGGTTCTCGGGCACTAGGTTGAGAAGCGGCCATTCGCGACGGAACGGCTACACTGGAATCGATGAACACAGGGAATTCTAGGACACCGCTTACCTTTCAGGAGTTGCTGTTTGCGTTGCAGCGGTTTTGGGCGGAGCGCGGGTGTGTGTTACAGCAGCCGTATGACCTTGAGGTGGGCGCGGGGACGATGTCGCCGGACACATTTTTGCGGGTACTGGGACCGGAGCCGGTGCGTATTGCGTATGCGCAGCCGTCAAGACGACCGGCGGACGGAAGGTATGGGGAGAACCCGAATCGGTTGTTTCGGCATACGCAGTTTCAGGTGATCCTGAAGCCGCCGCCGGAGCGCGTGCAGGAGGTGTATCTGGACTCGCTGCGCGCGATTGGGATTGACCTCCGGGAGCATGACATCAAGTTCGAAGAGGACAACTGGGAGTGGCCCGTGGGGGGCGCCTGGGGCGTGGGTTGGCAGGTGATGTTGGACGGCCAGGAGATCACGCAGTTCACATACTTTCAGCAGTGCGGTGGGATGGATTTGGATCCGATCTCGGGCGAGATCACGTATGGGATCGAGCGGCTGGCGCAGTTTGTGCAGGACAAGGATTCGATCTACGACATCGTGTGGTCGCGGGATCCGGATTCCGGCAAAGAGCTGACGTATGGGCAAGTGCGCCTGCATGAGGAACAGCAGTTTTCAGCGTATGCGTTTGAGTATGCGGATGTGGCGACGCTGTGGGAGCACTTGCGCTTGTATGAGGCGGAGTGTTTGGGGTTGCTGGCGCGGGCTCGGGCGGTGATGGAAGGCGAGTCAGCGCTGGCGGCGCAGCGGTTTCCGGTGTTGGGCGCGTATGAGTTGGCGTTGAAGTGCTCGCACTGCTTCAACCTGCTGGATGCGCGGGGGGCGGTGAGTGTGACGGAGCGGGTGGGGGTGATGGCGCGGATACGGGAGTTGGTGGTGGGTGCGGCGAAGCTGTGGGCGCAGCAGCGGGCGTTGGTTGCTGCCGAGGCGGAGTTGATCTCGGCCTAGAGGACCGGGCGGCGCGAGCAAGACGCAGATCCCCTTCGGGATGACAACAAGACAAGCAAGAGCGAACACGAAGAGCGAGAGATGCCGGATTTTTTGTTGGAGATTGGGTTGGAGGAGGTGCCGGCGCGCATGTTGGCCGCAGCGCAGGCGGAGTTGTTGCGACGGATGTTGGCGCTATGTGAGCGTGAGCGGCTGATGGAAGGCAGCGCGGTTTTGGGCGAGGCGGCGGTTAGCTTTTCGTCGCCGCGTCGCCTGGCGGTGCTGGTGCGTGGGGTGCGGGAACGACAGCCGGATGCGGTGGAGTCGCTGAACGGGCCGGCGGTGAAGGTAGCGTTTAAGGACGGCGTGCCCGGGCCGGCGGCGGAGGCGTTTGCGCGCAAGGCCGGGGTGCCTGTTGCGGCGTTGCAGCGAGTGGAGACGCCCAAAGGCGAGTATCTGCAGGCGTCGGTGACGCGGGCTGGGATGGCGGCGACAGAGGTGTTGGCGCGGGAGTTGCCGAAGGAGATCGGGGCGTTGTACTGGCCCAAGAACATGTACTGGCGAGCAGGCAAGCCGGAGCGATTTGTGCGGCCGGTGGAGTGGATGGTCTGCCTGCTGGGTGAGGCGGTGGTGCCTTTGCAGTTCGCCGGGCGGACGGCGGGGCGGGTTACGCGAGGGCATCGGCTTTTGGCGGGTGGGCCTGTCGAGATTGCAACGCCGGAGAGCTACCGGGAGCAGCTGCGGGGCGAGTTCGTGCTGGTGGACGTGGAGGAGCGGCGGCAGCGGGTGCGCAAGGAGCTGGACCGGGTGATGCGGTCTGTTCTGGGGGCGCGGTGGCGCGAGGACGTGGCGCTGGTGGATCAGGTGACCCACCTGGTCGAGTGGCCCGGGGTGGTGTTGGGGACGTTTGGGGCGGAGTTTCTGGAGCTCCCGGACGAGGTGCTCGTGACGGTGATGCGGGATCACCAGAAGTACTTTGCGGTGCAGGACGAGGTGGGCAAACTGCTGCCGTACTTCCTTGCCGTGCTGAATACGGAGCTAGGCGAGCGGAACACGGCGGTCATCCGGCAAGGCAACGAGCGCGTGCTGCGGGCGCGGTTCAACGATGCGCGCTTCTTCTGGCAAGTCGATCGGCGGACGGATCTGATGGACCGCGTTGCCGGGTTGGAGAAGCTGACGTTCCACAAGGATCTAGGGAGCTATGCGGCGAAGACCGCGCGTGTGTTGGCATTGGCGCAGCGACTGGCGCGCGTGGTGGCGGCAGCCGGGGTGCCGCTCGAGGCTGGGGCGTTGGAGGAGGCGACGACGCTGGCCAAGGCGGACCTCACGACGGAGTTGGTCAAGGAGTTCACCGAGCTGCAAGGGGTGATCGGCGGGCTGTATGCGCGGGCGGAGGGCAAGCCCGACGTGGTTTGGCAGGCGATCTACGACCAGTACATGCCGGCGGGGGTGGAGGGGCGCGTGCCGCGCTCGGCGGAGGGCGCGCTACTGGGGATTGCGGACCGGGCGGATACGATTGCGGGCCTGTTTGGGCTGGGGTTGGAGCCGACGGGATCGAAGGATCCGTTTGCGTTGCGGCGCGCGGCCAACGCGGTGGTGAAGGTGCTGGCGGAGATAGAGCTGCCGCTGGGCGTGGACGATGTGATCCGCCATGCGGCCGAGAACGAGGCCGTCGCGGCGCGCATGCGCTTGTTCTTTGACGAGCGGGTCTCGTTCTACCTTCGCGAGGTACGCGGGTTTGCCTACGACGTGGTGGCGGCGGTGCTGGCCGCGGGAACAAGCGATATTCGGGACGCCGTGGCGCGCGCGGAGGCCGTGAGCTCGATGCGGTCCAGCGCGGATTTTGTGGCGGTGAGCGCGGCCTTTAGGCGGATGAAGAACATCCTGGAGCAGGCCGCTGCGAAGGGCGAGGCCATTGACGGAGCAGGGGACGCGCCCAGCAGCGTGGAACAGGCATTGCTGGCCGCAACATTCACCGCGGTGCAGGGGCGCGTGGAGGCCCTTGTGCGGCGGCGGGAGTATGCCGAAGCGCTGCAACTGATGGCGACCATGCGACCCGCGGTGGACGCGTTTTTTGAGCGCGTGATGGTGATGGACCCGGACCCGGGGGTACGTGCGGGACGGCTGCAGTTGTTGCACGCCATTGTGCAGCAATTTTCCGGGATCGCGGACTTTTCGGAGATGGTGACGGCGGGGTAGATGCGTTTCCCGGGACGGATGAGGGTTCTTGCTATTGCACCGCAGCGGCGGCTGCGGCGCCCGGCCTAGGTTGCCTCGATGGGCGCGGCGAACCCTTCCACCGCAATCTTCTTGCGGCTGAGCCGGCGGCCAAGACTTACCAATGGTTTCTCGAAGCTGATATGCAGCACGTAGGCCAAGACAGCTGAAAGCAGAAGGGTTGTCAGGTAGGCGAGAACGCCCACCCAGGGACCGCGTTCCGGCTTAAGGAAGCGCTCTACAACAAACAAGCAAAGGACATGAAGCAGATACACGCCATAGGAGATACGTCCCAGCAATGTTAGAGCCGGCGTGGACAGAAAGCGTACGGCGGAGCCGCGTGAGGTAACAAGGGCCGCCAGCAGCACTGTGGCGGCCAGGGCGTATAGGATAAACAAGCCGCGGGCGGAGCTATAGGGCATGAGGATGAACTGGGTCACAAGGGCGACGATTATCGACGGAGTTAAAAGTCGTCTGGCCCATGATGTGATGCGTTCGTAGGTTGAAGGCGCGGACAGGGCTAGCGCGAGAACTACACCGAACAGGATGGGCGCGTAATGCTCGAGGCTGTACGCCGTGTGGCCTTCCACAAACATACCCTGTACGACGCAGGCCGCTGCTAACAGCAGAGCTACTGTCGCACGCAACGCAGGCCTGGACGTGCCCAAGGCTACCATAAGGATCGGCCAAACGAGATAGAATTTTTCCTCAATGCCCAGAGACCAGCTTTGGTAGAAGGGGAGATCGCCCGCGGGTAAGTGGACAAGGTGCCAGACGGGCAATTCTTGTAGATAGGTCAGGTAGTAAGGAAGCAGTGTGGGAAGAGTAGCCGCTTTGGCAGGCATCAAGTGTGTGCCCAGGATAAGGCCGGCATACAACGCGAGCACAAGGTAGTACATGGGAAAGATGCGGAAGCTGCGGCGGAGATAGAACGCGGTTAGATCGAGTTTGCCGGTCTCGCGCTCCTCCTTAAGTGCGAGCCGCGTGATCAGGTAGCCGCTGAGGATGAAAAAGATGGTGACACCGACGGATCCGGAAAGGAAGTCCCACATGCGCCTGTGCAGGTGACGGGTGATGACGAGAGCGACCGCAATGCCGCGCAGACCATCCAGCGCCGGTAGGTATCGCTTCGCCTGATATGTGCTGAAGTCAAGCCAAGCATCAGTACTTGCCGGTATTGCCGTCCGTTCCGTAGCTGGGTTGGGCAGCGTGGCGGCATATCCACTTTTGAGCACAGGGGTATCTGCTGCCGTTGAGAGCAATGAGGACATGACTTCTCCGTGTTCCGGGATCGCCTTGAGTTTATGAACTTAGGAACAAGGTATAACCGGAAGACGAAAACGCCTAATAAAAAATACGCCGATGAGCGTAGAAATGCGCTGCCGCGCATCCGCGCGAACTGTAGCAACTTAGGAGAGTTACGTTAGGCGCTGTAGGCGGGAGATGAGCTTTTCCGCCAGCGGCTCCCCGCTTTCGGTCCAGAGGAGGCGGCTGGAGATGCCGCATTTCTTCTCAACGGAGAGCGTGAAGGCCAGCAGCTTCTCGACATTCTGCTGGATGCGGACTGCGGCGTCGCGGTCGCCGTCTTCGACGAGCTCTTCGTCCAGGGTGAAGGGGGTGTCGAGGCCAAAGTCGACGCGGATGTGGCCGTTGGTTTCAAAGGTGCCGTGGTCGAAGTCAGGGCCGAAGCCGGTGAGGCGGACGCGGGTTGGTTCAAGGCGCCAGGTGGGGTCGAGCTGGGCGTCTTCGTAGGCGTCGTCGGGTTCATCATCCAGCGGACCCAGCGGATCGACGACGTTGTTGTGGGAGAGCGAACCCTCGGGTAGCCATAGACCCCAACGCATCTCGAACTCGTAAGCAGTGTCTTCGTGCAGCTGTTCGGTCGCTTCGGCGACGGCGGTTTCGATGCGGCTGGCTTCGGTGTCGGCCGCATCGGCGGCGCGGTCGTCGTTCACGTAAATGCGCTGGTACGTGGGCGCCTCGGTCCAGTCCAGCGGATAGGCGGTGGCGGCGACCACGCGGTTATAGGCGCTGGAGGCGGTGCCGCCGGAGGCGACCTGGGCGAACTGCCGCATGACTGCCTGAAGAGCCGCGGGCAAGGCGGCGAAGCGGAAGTTCGGGTACCAGAGGCTGAGGTAGAGCTGATCGGCCATGACCATGTTTGGATGCGCGGGCGTGGGGGCGGATGCGAGTGAGAAGATAGGAGGCGCATGCGGTGGTCGGCGACAAAGTTGCGGTGGGTGTCCCTGGCCGGTGTCTTCGTGCTGGCGGCGGTCGTCGCGGGGTTTTTTGGAGTAGCGCGCTACCGGGCGGGCAAGATTTGGCAGCGCATTCTGGCTCGGAACGGGATCAACGTACAGCGGGACACCAACGGCTTTACGTGGTCGCAGTCCAGCGGCGGACGAACGGTGTTTACCTTGCATGCGTCCAAGGCAACGCCCGAGGGAAACAGTCGCTGGAAGCTACACGATGCGGTGCTGGTGCTGTATGGGCGGGAGCCGGGCCGTGACGACCGTATCTACGGCAAAGAGTTCGAGTATGACCAGACGGAGGGTGTGGCGCGGGCCTTGGGCGAGGTCCACATGGACCTGCAGACCCCGCAACCCAGCGGCAAGGATAGACCGGTAGATGGGCCGCCGTCAGCGCTGAGCTTCGGTCCGCAGAACGAGGCGGCGACCGGCGCGGATGCTGGTGTGATTCACGTGCGTACCAGCGGGCTGGTGTACCTGCGCAAGCTGGGCATTGCGGCGACGGGGGAGACGGCAGAGTTTCGGTATGGCGGCATCACCTGCGTGTCGCGGGGGGCGGAGTTCGACTCGGGCCCCAGTGTGGTGCGTCTGCTGGCGGAGGTGCGGGTGACAGGGACGCTGCGCGACGCCCCGTTTACGCTTACCGCGACACATGCGGAGCTCCAACGTGCGGCGTTCACGGCAGATCTGAGGAATACGCTATGGCGGACGGGGGACCGCGACGCGCAGGCAGGGCATACGGTGTTGCACCTGCACAAGGACGGGTCGTTGGACGCCGCGGAGGCCGAGGGGGGCGTGCAGATGCGGGCGGGTACGCGGACGTTGGCGGCGCCGCAGATGACGGCAGCGTTCGGCGCGGAAGACCGTCCCGAGCGCGCGCGGTGGTTTCGCGGTGTGACCTTTACGGACACCGACCGGAGCCGGCCGGCGCAAGGAGCTTCGGCGACGCTGAACCTCCTTTGGACACCCGGGGGCGAGCTGAGCGCCGCGACCGCGGAGGGAGCGGTCCGCCTCGCGGGTCGTGGTACAGCGCAGGACGGGGCAACCGAAAACCGTCAGCTACGGGCGGAGCAGATGGTGTCGACCTTTGCGCCTGGGACGGGCAAGACGGCGCAGGTGCAGCGCGTACACCTGACCGGCAACGCCGAGGTGCAGACGTGGACCGAGGGCCCCGGAGCCCGCGGCGTCAAAGCGAAGACGGCCGTGAGCGGGGATGACATGGTCACGGATTTTCGCGTGGGAAACGCGAGAAGGCCCGAAGCGCGGCAGCTGCAGGCGACGGGGCACACCCAGCTGGAGCAGATTGCAGCGGACGGGACGCGGCAGCAGAGCGCAGGCGACACGCTGCAGGTGAACTTTGCGGCGGGGCAGGGCGGGCAGATTCAGCTTGTCTCGGCCGTGCAGGCCGGGCAGGTGGAGGTGCGCAGCTGGGCGGTGCCTAAGGGCGCGTCCAGCGGCAGTGCCGGGAATTTGACCACAGGGCGGGCGGCGAAGGCGACCTACGCCGAGGCCGGCAAGACGCTGACGTTGGTGGGGGCTGGGGAGGCTGGAGCGAGTGTGGAGCAGAGCGAGGGCGAGCTGTCCGGCGCGGAGATCGTGCTCCACCAGGAGACCGGCGACGCGGAGGCATCCGGGCATGTGAGCGCGACCAGTTGGGCGCGCGAAGGTGAGCGGGCGTCGGGGCCGGCGACCCATGTGCTCGCCAGCCGGGCGCGGTTGCTGCATGCGGCAGGGATCTCCGAGTTCTTTGGCGATCCGGGCCGACCGGCGCAACTTTGGCAAGGGGGCTCCCAGGTGCGGGCGGCGCTGCTTACCCTGGACGGCAAGACGAAGGGGGTTACGGCGAGACCGGCGGCAGGCGGTGGGCGGGTGG
>CAXTLD010000059.1:0-23569 GCA_964245045.1 uncultured Acidobacteriaceae bacterium
ACCCCCGCCCCCCCGCCCTCAAAGCCCTAGAAACCGCCTCCAAAGACCCCACTCACACCCAAGACTTCGAAACCCTTTTCCGCGCCGCCATCAGCGCCGTGCGCTAAACCCGCATCCCTCCTGTTGTCATTCCCGAAGGGAACCCGCGTTTGCTTCTGCCTTTGCTTCTCTTCGCCCGTCTCGAACGGCCCTACTCACCCGCCACACCGACGGCCAATCACCAGCGGTAAAATCAGCAACAAGGAGCTCGCACATATGGCCGCCCTCGCCAAACCCGATCTGCTGCCGGTCGGAATCGTCAAGACCTTCGGCGACACCGGCCCCATGTACGAGGTCCTCGGCCCCGCCCTCGACGGCCCCAAGGGGGCCATTCGCTTCCAGCACCACGCCCTAAACAGAAGGGGCACGGCTTCAGCCGTGCCATTACAACCGCGAATCAACTGCGGCTTTAGCCGCTGGGGTTCGCAACCCCCGTGCAGGACATCGTCGTCAGTCTGTCCCTTTGGCGTTATTACGCGGATCTTTCATCTGTGCGAACATGGCCAACGTGCCCGTCCCCCAGCAGAGCTTCCTTGAAAAGTGGCAGGGATCCTCCGCCGCCGAACGCGCCAATTATCAGCACTTCCTTATTGATCTTTGCGACTTCCTCGACCTTCCTCGACCCCATCCCACCGTGGCGGACGAACCGCAAAACACCTACGTCTTCGAGAAGGCCGTCACCTTCCACAACCCTGACGGCACTACCTCCCCAGGCCGCATCGACCTCTACCGCGGCAGCGCCTTCATCCTCGAAGCCAAACAAGGCAGCAACCCCACTCAGCCCGAGACCCATGCCGAAACCGGCGACCTCATCCTCATCGCACCCACCGAGCGCTCATCCCGCCAACGCCGGGGAACCGCCATCCGCGGCACCCACGGTTGGGACAGCGCCATGCGCGCCGCTTACTTCCAGGCCGAACGCTACGCCAAAGCTCTCCCCGCCGCCGAGGGCTGGCCTCCCTTTCTCATCACCGTCGATGTCGGCCACTCCATCGAGCTCTTCGCTGACTTCTCCCTCACCGGCAAGGCTTACCTCCCGTTCCCAGACCCACGCTCCCATCGCCTCCTCCTTCCGGAGCTCGCCCATACCGACATCCAGGCCCGCCTCCGCGCTGTCTGGCAGGACCCACTCTCGCTCGACCCTGCCCGCCGCACCGCCAAAGTCACCCGCGAAATCGCCGGCAAGCTCGCCAACCTCGCCCGCAACCTCGAGCGCAACGGCCACGCCCCCAAACAGGTCGCAGAGTTCCTCACCCGCTGCATCTTCACCTCCTTCGCCGAAGACGTAAATCTTCTCATCAAAGGCCAGCGTCCCTGGCTCGACATGCTCCGCCAGCTCCACCGCGAAGGCAACGACCACATCTTTCCGCAGATGGCCACCTCCCTCTGGGACACCATGAACGCCGGCGGCTTCTCGCCCATCATCAAAACCACCCTCCTCCGCTTCAACGGCGGCCTCTTCGAAAACACGTCCGCCCTCCCGCTCACCCCTGACCAACTCAACCTCCTCATCGAGGCCGCCGACTCCTGCTGGCGCGACGTCGAACCCGCCATCTTCGGCACCCTCCTCGAACGCGCCCTCGACCCTAACGAACGCCACGCCCTCGGCGCTCACTACACCCCGCGCGCCTATGTCGAGCGCCTCGTCATTCCCACCCTCGTCGAACCCCTCCGCGCCGACTGGGCGAACACGCAAGCCGCCGCGCAGGATCTCCTCGAAAGCGGCAAGCCCGACGACGCCATCGCCGTCGTCCGCTCTTTTCACACCCAGCTCTGCGATACCCGCGTCCTCGACCCAGCCTGCGGCTCCGGCAACTTCCTCTACGTCGCGCTCGAACACCTCAAACGCCTCGAAGGCGAAGTCCTCGAGACCCTCGTCTCCCTCGGTGAAACCCAGCAGTCCCTCGAACACACCGGCCTCACCGTCGACCCCCACCAACTCCTCGGCATCGAGCTAAATCCCCGCGCCGCCGTCGTCGCCGACCTCGTCCTCTGGATCGGATACCTCCAATGGCACTTCCGCACCCGTGGCGACGCCCAACCACCCATCCCCGTCATCAAGAACTTCCACAACATCGAACACCGCGACGCCCTGCTCACCTGGAAGCAAAAGGTCCCCGCCGTCGACGAAAACGGCCAGGAAATCACCCCGTGGAACGGCGTCACCTTCAAAGACCACCCCACCACCGGTCGCAAAGTCCCCGACGAGACTGCCCGCCGCAAGGTCTTCCACTACCTCGGCGCAAAACAGGCCACTTGGCCCGAAGCCGACTTCATCCTCGGCAACCCGCCCTTCATTGGCGGCAAAGACATCCGCTCCGAACTCGGCGACGGCTATGTCGAAGTCCTCCGCAAGCTGTACACCGACGTCCCCGACTCCGCCGACTACGTCATGTACTGGTGGCAGCGTGCTGCCAGCCTCGCCCGCCACAGCAAAATCCGGCGCTTCGGCCTCATCACCACCAATAGCCTCCCACAGGTCTTCAATCGTCGCGTCGTCAGCCAGAACCTCAATGCCACCAAAGACCCACTCTCCCTCATCTACGCCATCCCCGACCATCCCTGGCTCAAAGCCCTCGCCACCGACGAGGAGTCGGTCAGCAAAGCCGCCGCCGTCCGCATTGCCATGACTGTTGGCGAACGCGGCGAACACACAGGGCAACTGCTCACCGTCCTTTCCGAAGGGAATACGACCGCTGAAGGCATAGATGTCGCACTCTCCACGGCTACAGGTCGCATCTTCAGTGACTTGCGCCTCGGTGTAGACATTTCCGTAACTCAAACGCTCGAAGCTAATGATTTAGTCTGCACACCAGGCGTGAAGCTTCACGGCAGTGGATTCATAGTGACAAAGGCTCAAGCCGCCAACCTGGGCTTGGGTCGGGTACCTGGGCTGGAGCGCCACATCAGAACTTACATGAATGGTCGGGACCTCATGGGTCGTTCTCGCGACGTCATGGTGATCGATCTACAGGGCCTCAGTGTCCGAGAGGTCAGCAATCGCTACCCCGAGGTATACCAATGGGTTTTAGATCGTGTTAAACCTGAGCGGGATCACAATCGAGAAGCTTACAGAAGAGACAACTGGTGGGTTTTCGGGCGTAAGCACACCGACTTGCGAACTTCGTTGGCGGAGCTGCCGAGGTTCATCTCGACCGTCGAAACGGCAAAGCACCGCATCTTCGTCTTTCTCGACGCAGCCATCCTGCCCGACAACAAGCTCGTCAACGTCGCCCTTTCCGATGCCGCCGACCTCGGCATCCTCTCTTCGCGGATACACCTCACGTGGGCGTCGGCAAACAGAGCGCTGCTTGAGGACAGACCGGTTTACGTCAAAACCACCTGCTTCGACCCATTCCCGTTCCCAACCCCCACCGAAGCGCAACGCCAAACCATCCGCGACCTCGGAGAGCGCCTCGACGCGCACCGCAAGCGCCAGCAACAACTCCACCCCTCGCTCACCCTCACCGGCATGTACAACGTCCTCGGAAAACTCCGCGCCAGTCACGGGTTCACCGAGGAAGACCTCACAATCTACAATAATGGCCTCATCGGCATCCTCCGTGAGATCCACGACGACCTCGACCGTGCCGTCTTCGCCGCCTACGACTGGCCTAGTACCCTCACCGACGACGAAATCCTTGCCCGCCTTATCGAGCTGAACGTTGCCCGCCGCGCCGAGGAAGCCGCTGGCCACATCCGCTGGCTCCGCCCCGACTTCCAGGCCCCCGCCGAAGCCGCGCAAACCCTCCCCGGCACGGTAGCCGAGACACGGATCGAACCCGCATCCACCGCCCGCCGCAAGAAACCGTGGCCTTCCGCGATCCCCGCCCAATTCAGCGCCGTCCGCGACACCTTGCGCACCACAGCCGCCCAGTCCCCGGCAGAGATCGCCAGCAACTTCCGCTCAGCTCGCCGCGACCGCGTGACCGAAATCCTCCAAACCCTCACCGCCCTCGGCCAGGTACGCGCCGACGGCAACCGTTACAGCCTCTAAGCTTCCTTGTCGCTAAGGTGAGCTCCGCTTTGCCGAGTCTGCGAACTTCGCCGGGTGCCCCATCTTCGCGACAGCTTCATCGTCCCCAAGGTTGGTTCCGCTCTACCAAGGCCCGGAGCAAAAGACGGGGAGAGCGCCCAACGGTCTCGTTGCTAACGTTGGTGGAGTCCGTGCCACTCCACCCAAAACAGACTGAAACTCCCGCCAATCCCGCTGCGTACAATTACAGCAAGGTTCCGTATCATCAAGGAGAGCGAAATCCAGCGTGAATGTGCTCGCTCCCGCTAAGTCCAACAGAAACATGAACTTACGCTTAAGTCTCCTACATTGAACACTTTAGGGCAGATAAACACCGTAAGTCGTCTGTTTTGAAGACTTTGCAAGAAGGGGGGGGGGGGGCGGTCCCCCAAACCCCCCCCCCGGTCCCGCCCCCCAAGCGCATACCCGGGGTTCGCCGGGAGCCCCGGGGCCCCTTGCCCCGCCGGGGGGGGGCGCCCAGTACCCCTAAGCCCGCCGCCGGTACCGCACCGCAAACTCATACCCTGGATTCGCCGGGTACAGCTCGGCCACCAGCCGCAGCCGCTCGGCCAGCGCGCCCGGCGCGAGCAGCGGGTAGTCCCGCTCGCGCAGCTCGCTGTAGTCAAAGTCCAGCGCCAGCGAGAGCAGATAGATCGCGACCGCATCCGAAAACGCCGTCTCCAGAAACGTCGCTCGCTCCTTCTCGTCCACCGAGGCCGGTTCCGCCGACGCGCTTAGAGCCACAGGCCCGCCGCCTGCCGCCAGTGCTCCAAAGCTGCGGCTGCCGCCCACACCAAACGCTCGCGCCCGGCGTGAACTCACCGGCGCGCCTGTCGGCTCCGGCTCCCAGCTCGCCGGCCGGCCCAGCGCCAGGTTGCGCGACTCCCATGCGTCCAGACTCGTTTCCCCGCGCACGCCGGCGGTCGCCTGCCCCCAGGCCAGCGCCGCAAACTGCTCCGGCACCCCCGCCTCGTCCGCAAACGCGTGCGCCACGTTGATGAAGAACTCAAAGCTCAACGCAAACCGGTCGCCCATCAGCCGCGTGGAGATGAACACCCCGCGGTGCCCCTTCCCCAACACCCCATCCAGCTCCACATTGCGATGACAGATCGCCGACTCGCTCAGATCCTCGGTCCAGGCCGGCGCCACCATCGCCTGCTCCTGGGCCTCCGCCCGCCCCCGCCGCGGCGGCTCCGTCATCTCCGGCTCGCGCAACGCCACCGGCACAAAATAATACGTATTGCCCTTTAGGGCCTTCGCGATCGCAGCCGGCACCGCCTCCAGCATGCGGTCCAGGTCCGGCCCGGGCACGCCCGTCTCCCCATACGTGGCGAAACGCACCCCGTTTGCCGACCGGCGCACCTCGGCCTCCCGCGCAATCTGGGACGCGCGAATCAACAGCACGCCCTGCCCTTCCCCCGCTGTTTCGGCCATCTCTCCATTCTATCTTGCTATCCTGTGAAGG
Organism: uncultured Acidobacteriaceae bacterium; assembly: GCA_964245045.1. Lineage (GTDB taxonomy): Bacteria > Acidobacteriota > Terriglobia > Terriglobales > Acidobacteriaceae > Granulicella. The sequence goes on from CAXTLD010000059.1 coordinate 5,520, forward strand.
ATGGCTTCTCTCCACCACGTCGATAGAGCCCGCCGCGAAGGCACCCTCTTCGGCATCCCCATGGGCGACCTCGGCTGGTTCCAATCCCTCATCATGGGCCTGGCTGCCGGCTTCACGGCCTTCTTCCTGGCCACCTTTCTCGCCATCATCGGCTTCGGCCTTTATGCCGGCTTCAGCCACCACCACGTCGACTTCGCTCTTACCTACAAGCGCGTCGGCCTGCCCATCGGCTTGGCCGTTGGCGTTTCGGCACTCTGCTTCCTGGCCGTCCAGTGGTTCCGCCGTCTCCTTCGCAAGGGCCGCGACGACTAGCCGCGTCCGAGCGGCCCCGGCGCTCATCCAAACCGCATGGCCCTCGCTCCGCTGCGCCTCTCGGTCCTTGACCAATCCCCGGTGCCTGCCGGCCAAACGCCTGCCCAAGCCCTCGCCAACTCGCTCGACCTCGCGCAGCACGTCGACCGGCTCGGCTACACGCGCCTTTGGTACTCCGAGCACCATGCGATGGATCTGCTCGCCTGCACCGCGCCCGAAATCCTCATCACCCGGGCCGCCGCGGCCACCTCACGCATCCGCGTCGGCTCCGGCGGCGTCATGCTCCCGCACTACAGCGCGTTCAAGGTCGCCGAGGTCTTCCGCACGCTCCACGCCATGTTTCCCGGTCGCATCGACCTCGGCATTGGTCGCGCCCCAGGCGGCGGCCACCTCGAGTCCCTAGCCCTCCGCCGCACCCGCAACGGCCCGCAGCCAGACGACTTTCCCCAGCAACTGGCCGAACTGCAGGCCTACCTCCACCCCGAGCGCTTCCCGGCGGACCATCCCTTCCGCAACCTCCGCGTCAGTCCCGACGCCCCGGGCGCCCCCGACCTTTGGCTCCTCGGCTCCAGCATGTGGTCGGCCGTCACCGCCGCTGCGGAAGGTCTCCCGTACGCCTTCGCGCATTTCTTCTCCGCCCACGGCACACGGCAAGCCATCGAGTTCTACCGGCGCAACTTCCAGCCCTATGCCGGCCCGGATGCCGCGTCCTCCACGCGTGCGGGCGAGGCGAACCCGATCTACCGCCAAACCCCGGAGGCCACGATCGCCATCGGCGTCATCTGCACCCCCACACAGGACGAGGCGGAGTTCCTCCATGCCTCGGTGCGCCTGCTGCAACGCCGCATCCGAACCGGGGATCGACGCCCCGTGCCGACACCGGAAGATGCGCTGAAGCAACTCGGCGCCGTACCGGAGGCGCCCAACCCCCTCCTGGCCTTCATCGCGGGGTCAGCCGACGAACCGGACGAGGAGTTCCCCCGCTACGTCGTCGGCACCCCGGAGCGTGTCGCAGAGCGTCTTCGGGAGATCGCCCGCGACCTGGAAATCCAGGAGCTCCTCATCAACACCATCACCCACTCCCATCAGGCGCGTCTTCGGAGCTACACGCTGCTTGCCCAGGCTCTGGACCTCGCGGTTCCAGAACCGGCACAGCAGGCCGCTTAGCTTCAGTCAGGCGCGAGCCCGCAAGCTCATGAAGGCACAGGTCGCGGTCACAATCGCGACCTCAGCGCGCAGGTTACGCAGGGACGCCGAGAAAGTTCTTGGCGACCATGGCGAGACCTTCGCGCCCTTTGCGTGAGCGCTTCTTACAGCCAGCTTGCAGCCTACCTAGAGCCTCTGCAGGCCCGTTTTCCCAAAATGGGTTTCGCCTCGCCTTCGCTTTTGAAAAAGGCTAAAGCTTTTCGCGAATCGACCGATAACTCTCTTGTGTCGCAATAAATTCGCAGGTTCACCCATAAAGGACCCATGTTCTCAATCGTTGGCATCATCGTTGTTATTGGCTCTGTTCTTGGCGGCTTCGTCATGGAAAAAGGCAAGATTCCCGTCCTCATCCAGCCGGCGGAGTTTGTCACCATCGTCGGATCCGCCCTTGGGACCGTTCTGGCCGCAAACCCCATGCACGTCATCAAGGGCGTTATTGCCGGCGTCCTTGGCGTTCTCAAGGGTGGTGTGGTCGCAGAGAAGCGCTACGTCGAATCCCTGAAAATGCTATTTGACCTCTTTTCCAAGGCCCGCAAAGAAGGTATGGTCGCCATCGAAGCCGACATCGAAGAGCCCGAAAAGAGCCCGATTTTCACCAAATACCCCGAGTTCCTCAAGGACCATCACGTTGCGGACTTCGTTTGCGACACCATGCGCATGGCGGTCACGGGCGGTGTGAAGCCCTTTGACGTCGACCAGATGATGGAGTTGGATCTGGAGGTTCACCACCATACGAGCATGGCGCCCACCCAGGCTCTTAGTTCTATGGCCGACGCTTTGCCGGGCCTCGGCATTGTGGCCGCCGTCCTGGGCATCGTCGTCACCATGGGAGCGCTTGGTGGACCGCCGGCGGAGATCGGCCACAAGGTTGCCGCTGCGCTGGTCGGTACCTTCCTCGGCATCCTGCTCTGCTACGGCGTCGTCGGCCCGCTCGCGGCAAACATGACCAAAGCCATCGAAGAGCAGCACGCCTTCTACCACGTCCTACGCGTCACGTTGATCGCCTTCATCAAGGGCACCACGCCTATCCTAGCGGTGGAGATGGGACGCCGGGCCATTCCCGAGCACTCCCGTCCGAAGTTCGCCACCGTAGAAAAAGCCTGCCGCGACAAGGGCGGCGAAGCCGCAGCAGCGTAGCCCAGAAGAAGCAGCAGCGTAGTCCAAAGGAGATCGACATGGCTGAAGAAATTATTATCATCAAGAAGAAAAAGGGCGGCCACGGTGGACATCACGGTGGCGCCTGGAAGGTCGCCTACGCTGACTTCGTCACCGCGATGATGTCGCTGTTCATCGTCCTCTGGCTCCTTAGCAGCAGTGAGCAGGTCAAGAAGTCCGTCGCCTCCTACTTCCGTGATCCCAAGGGCACATCCAAGCTGGTCGGCAGCAGTAATCAAGGCGTAGGCCACGCTCTGCCCCTGCACAAGGAAGACATGGCCGACCTGAAGAAACGTCTGCAGGAAGCAACGAAACGTCTGCCGAACTTCGACAAGCTCGGGAAGCAGATCGAGATCAGCGCCGCTCCAGATGGCCTTCACATCGAACTACTCGAAGACAACGGCGGAACCTTCTTCGAACTGGGCAGCGCGAAGCCAAGGCCGGCACTGATTGCGTTTCTCACCATCGTCTCCAAGGAACTCGGCCAGCTACCGAACAAGATCTCGATCGAAGGGCACACCGATTCAATCCCGTACGGCCCCGACGCAAGCTACACCAACTGGGAACTCTCGGCAGACCGCGCCAATGCAGCACGTCGACTCATGCAAAGCGAGGGGATCGGCGCAGGCCAGGTAGCTGAAGTGCGAGGCTTCGCCGATCAGGCCCTGCGTCTTCCCGAACACCCCCAAGATCCTTCCAACCGGCGCATCACCCTGCTGGTTCACTCCGATGAAGCGCCCCCGGCCGAGGCCGCGCCGGAAGCCGGTTCCGAGCAAGGATCGGAAGGCAAAGCGGAGACCGCCAAAGCGGAAGCTCCGTCCACGGAGCACCACGAATAGTGCTGCAGGGACACAGACCTTGCACTACCGCTTACCGGGTCCAAGCAGTGGTACCCGCAGCGCACGCCGTGCACTCTCTCGCGACACGTCGCGCGACACAACTTTCACCAGCATCTCGATGAACTGCTCTTCCGCCGGGGTTGCGAAGCGAAACCGCAACCCCGCCTCAAACAGCTCGGCATAGGTCACCTCGGCTTCCACTTCGATGACACAGGTATCCACCATCAGGCGCAGCTTACCGACCGTGTTCCGCAAAACCGGGGACGCAAACCGCACCAGCAACCCGTTCTCACTAAGGTTTTGGGTTACCCCGGCGACGGTTACGTCCTCGACGACGAACTCGATCGGAAGCGTAGCCGCAAACCGCGGAACACGATACGCAAATGCATAAACATCACTCAACCGCTTAACCCCGCTTCCCGTACGCAGCACCTCCACGCTACCGCGATCAGCATGGCACTGCACTACATCTTTCGCGGTACGAGCCGCTGCGCCATGACCCAATTTGGGCCATTCCTTCGCCGAGCAAGCGTGCTAACCTCGTGAAACCGGTCGCCGAGAGCCTTCCACCGGAGGACGTTTTGCAAGTTCACGAAACGCAGCATGCGGGCGCGCCCGCGGTCTCCTCATCCGCGAACTCCGATCCGCAAGTATCGCGAGGCAATGGCCAGCGTGTCCTTGTGGTTGAGGATGACGAGATCCTTGCTCGCTTCATCGATCGTCTACTTCACGCAGAAGGCTTCTGTGTCGAACTCGTCCATTCCGGCGATGCGGCCCTTGCGGCGCTCCGACCGGAGCTTGACCTCGTTGTCCTCGATCTCAATCTCCCCGACGTGGACGGCATTGCGGTCCTGCAAAAACTTCGTGAGCGCTTCCAAACTCTTGCCGTACTTGTCTTAACCGCCAGGAGCCGATCGGAGAGTGCCGTTCTCGCCCTGGAAAGCGGTGCGGACGATTGCCTGACCAAGCCGTTTTCCCACACGGAACTTGTGGCACGCATGCGCGCTCTGCTTCGACGGCACCGCGAAGCTACGTCGTCGACGCCTCACAGCGGAAACCTGGTCCTGGATCAAACAGAATTTCGCGTCATCCGGGACGGCCACACGATCGATCTCACCCCGCGCGAGTACGGCCTTCTCGAATACCTGATGCGCTCGCCCGGCACTCCCGTTTCGCGCGCGGTTCTGCTACGCGAGCTCTGGGGAGATGAACCTAGCTCGGCCAGCAACATCGTGGACGTCTACATGAAGTACGTCCGCGACAAAGTCGATCGACCAGGGCTCCCCAAGCTCATACGCACCGTCCGCGGTATCGGCTATGTCCTCGACGAGCCCTGATTAGGGACTCGATCTCCCCCCATTGGGGAATAGCTCGGTCTGGAACTTTGATTAAGAATCGGTGAGAACGACCGGCCTCCAAGGCCGAGCACCATCGCACACGCGATGGTGAGAGAGGAAACCCGTGCTTCTTGAGAGGGCAGTAGAGAGCGTCTCCGGATTGGGGGGCACCGTGCTGAACGCAGACCGCGCCGAGCCGGCCAGGCTCATCCTTGTTGGGCCCAACGATCGTCTTTGGAAAGACTGGAAGCGGCGCCTGTCCCACACGCAGTGGCAAATTCGAGAGGCACGGAGCGGCGCCGAAGCGCTAGAGATGCTGTTCGACCACAGCAGTGAGCTCATGCTCCTCGACCCCAAGCTGCCTGATCTCGAGCCCACCGAGTTCGAAGCTCTTGTTCGCAAGCAGCATCCCGGTCTGCAGATCATCACACTGGCGGCGCAAGATGAGCCCTTCAGTCCCACCACCATTTCCACGACTTCGTTCCCGCAATCCGGACACCACAGCCGGGTCATTCTCCGCTCCGAGGCCTTCGCGCCCAGGGTGCAAGCCTCGTCCGCAAGTGAAACCACCCAACACCAGGGCTGGCACGAGTTGGTCGGCGCCTCGGCCCCTATGCAGCGCGTGTACCGCGCGGCCCGCTTGGTCGCCCGCCGTGACACAACGGTTCTCATCCAGGGTGAAAGCGGCACAGGCAAAGATCTGCTTGCGCGAGCCATTCATCTTTCGAGCGCTCGTGACAAACAGCCACTCGTCATCATCAATTGCGCGGCCATTCCGGAGGCTCTGCTGGAAGCCGAGCTCTTCGGCTATACCAAAGGAGCGTTCACCGGGGCTGCGCAGTCCAGGATAGGCAGAATCCACGCCGCACATGGGGGAACGCTGTTTCTCGACGAAATTGGCGACATGCCCTTCCCTTTGCAGAGCAAGATCTTGCGTTTTCTGGAGCAAGGCGAGGTGCAGCGACTCGGCGGCTCCGACACGCTAAAAGTCGATTGCCGTGTCATCGCGGCAACCAATGCCAATCTCCAGGACCTCGTGAAAACAAGGCAGTTTCGAGAAGACCTCTATTACCGGCTGGCCATCTTCCCCATCGCCCTACCGCCGCTACGAGAGCGTGCGGAAGATCTCGAAGCCTTGGTGGCCTGCTTCGTCGCGAGGTTCTGCCCGGGTGCGCAGCTGAGCGCCGAAGCCATGCAAGTCCTTACAGCCCATTATTGGCCCGGCAACATCCGGGAGTTGCGGAACGTCATCGAGCGCGCAAGCCTGTACGCCGAAGGCCGGCGCGAAATCCAAGCCGACGACATCGTGCTGTAGCTTGGGCCCCCGGTCCAGCAGGGACGTGTTTCGCTCTGCAACTTAGGCGTTACCACGGGAGAAACGGCGCTTCACCTGCACTGTACCTATCTGCATGGTCTCGGTTCTCATTCAGCACTCATTCAGCTGGTCGACGGATTCACCTAACACCGCACGGCGTCGCGAGACGACCAAGCTCTCAAGGAGGAATGCCTAGATGTCCGTCATTCCCGTGTTCTCCCAACTCGAGCACTTTCTTTCCCTCACAAACCGGCGCGAAACGGTCATCGCATCCAACATGGCCAACATCGACACGCCGGGTTACCGCACTCAGGACATCGACTTCCAACGGAGCCTCGCGCAAGCCATGGGCAATGCAGAAGGCAACGGGTCCAAGGTGACCGTGAAAAAGGTGCGCGGTCTGCTGGAACGGCCTGACGGCAACAACGTCGACCTCGATCGCGAATCGATGCTGTTGGCCGAATCGCAACTTAGTTATCAGATGGGGGCCCAACTCCTAAAGTCGAACTTCCACCAGCTCCTGTCCGCGATCAATGGCGGCGGAGGAGGAGAGTAACCATGAGCATGTTCGATGCACTCAATATCAGCGCTTCTGCGCTGTCCGCGGAACGGCAGCGCTCCGAGGTGGCCGCCACCAACCTCGCCAACGTCGACACCACACACACAGCAGCCGGCAAGATTCCGTTTCGCCGGCGTGAGGTGGTGCTGACGTCCACCAGCGGTCCACAGTTCCGTGCGCTGCTCAACAACGCCTCGTTCGGCGCTTCGCGCAGCCAACCCGGCAGCGTACGCCTGACGCAAGTCGTCGAGGACGGTGCGGCGCCTCTTCGGCGCTACGATCCATCTCACCCGGACGCCGGCGAGGATGGCTACGTCGCGTACCCAAACATCAATCCCGTGCAGGAGATGGTCGACTTGATGGGTTCGGTGCGCGCCTATCAACTCAACGCCTCCGCCATCAACGCAGGCAAGCAACTGATCCAGCAGTCCATCGACCTGCTGAAGAGCTAAGGACCCTTACACATGAACATCAGCACCGCAATCCCAACCCTCACCTCGGCGTTAACCGGGGTCGCTCCTTCAAGCACTGCGTCCAGCGCGGGAACGAGTTTTAGCGACCTCTTCAAGGCCGCGATCAGCAACGTGGACGGACTCCAGTCGAAGGCCGATACCGGCGTCAGCAACATGCTGCAGGGCGCACCGGGCACAGACGTAGGCAACGTGATGGTCTCCGTCGAAAAGGCCGACGTGGCCTTTCAACTCATGATGCAGGTGCGCAACAAGGTCCTGAGCGCGTATCAGGAAATCGAAAAGATGCAGTTCTAAGTCACTGAGCCATGCCGACCAACTCCCTCAATCAGATCTCCCAGCTTTGGAGCCGCCTCACGGCACGGCAACGCGTCGTGGTGGTAGGCGGCACCTTGCTGACGCTTCTGGCGCTCTTCGCCGCGGTGAAGGTGTTCGGATCGCCGGAGTACAAGCCGCTGATGGTAGGTCTCGAGCCCGCGGACGTGCAAACCATCTCCGCACAACTCGCGGCCAAAAAAATCCCGCTCGAACTGACGCCCGACGGCAAGGGCATCAACGTGGCAGCGGACCAACTGGACGCGGCTCGCCTGGAAGTAGCCTCGGCCGGTTCGACGCACAGCGGTCGCATGGGCTTCGAGCTCTTCGATAAGAGCTCCTGGGGTCAGACCGAATTCGACGAGAAGGTGAACTATCAGCGCGCCCTCGAAGGCGAGTTGGAGCGCACCATCGGCACACTGAACGGCGTCAAGAGCGCTCGCGTCCACCTGGTCATGCCAACCTCCTCGGTGTTTCTGGACCGCGCGCGCAGTGGCAAAGCATCGGTGACCCTGCAAATGAAGCGCGGCTCGCTGTCGCCGGACCAACTCAGCGCGATTGCCCGGCTCGTGAGCGGTGCCGTCGACGATCTTGCTCCCCGGGATGTAACGATCATCGATGCCGATTCCAACGAGTCGCTGGGCAGCAAATCCGCGGGCACCATGGAGGGACGCGAGTTGGAAGCCGCGCTGACGCAACGCCTCTTATCCACGCTCAGTCCCGCCGTGGGCGCCGACAATCTGCGTGCCAGCGTCAACGTGGAATACGACCTGACCAGCAGCGAAGAAAACCAGGACAAGTATGACCCCGCCGTCAGTGCCGTCCTCTCCTCGCAGAAGTCGCAGGAGCAGATCGGATCGGCGGCCGCACCCGGTGGTGTAGCGGGAACCGCCGCCAATCTGCCCAACACAGGATCCACGCAGGCCTCGACGCTGTCGGACGACAACGCTCAAACCTCGTCCTCGGACAACTCCACCTTCGGCGTCAACAAGGTCGTCCGGCACACCGTGTCACCGGCGGGCCGCATTCGCCGGATTACCGCGGCGATTTTGGTCAACGACGCCTCGGACCGCAAGCAGGTCAAAGGGCAGTGGGTCGCCACCCCGCGCAAGCGTACGCAGCCCCAACTGGATCAGCTGGCGGAACTGGCGCGCGGCGTGCTGGGCGTCGACAAGGAGCGCGGCGACATCGTCACGGTCCAGAACATGACCTTTGACGATGAATCCACCCCCCTGAAGCCACCGAGCCTGGCCGACACCATGGGAACGCGCCTGGCACAGTTCTCCACACCGCTGCGGTACGGCGCCATGCTGCTCCTGTTCTTTCTAGTGTGGGCGCTCATGTTCCGCCCCGTTCAAAAGCAACTCGCGGCCACGGCCAAGGAGATCGGCCCCGGCGTTTCCGACCAGCCGCTGTTGGACGGAGCGCCTGCACTTCCTGAGCTCACCGCCGCATTGGCCAGCGTCTCGCTCGAAAGCAATCCCGAAACGGCGCAGATCAAGCGCGAACTTAACGATCTCGTCCTTGCCGAACCAGCCTCCATGACGCGCACGCTGCAAACCTGGCTCCGGGAGTCCAACGGATGAGTGAAGCGGTCGACGTCACCACGCTCAGCGGCGCACGGAAAGCGGCTATCCTTCTCACCGTCCTGGGGGAAGACGCGGCAGCCGCGATCTTTCGCAACCTTCCGGAAGACGACTTGCAGCGGATCGCGCGCGAGATCCTCACGCTCGGCTTCGTCCCCGCCCATGTCAGCCAGCACGTCATTCTGGAATACCACCAACTCACCCGGGCACGCGATTACCTCGCGCAAGGGGGCCAGGCCACGGCCAATCGTCTGCTCGTCAAGGCCTTTGGCGAGAGCGGCGCCAAAAACCTGCAACATCAACTCGTGCGCGTGGAGGAGATCGGCTCCAAGCCGGCTGAGTCTCTTCAAGGAGCGGACCCCAAGCAACTCGCCCGCTTACTTGAAGCCGAGCATCCACAAACCGTCGCGCTGGTGCTTGGACACCTTGAACCAAAACACGCCGCCGCCCTGCTCACGCATTTGCCGCGTCAGGCCCGTGCGGAGTCGGTACGCCGACTGGCCAATCTCCGCCAGTTCTCGCCCGCCATCGCCGAGCGTATCGCCAGCGCCGTCTACCGACGTTTGCGCTCCGCCGGCGAAATCAACAAGCGCACCTACTCCGGGTTTCAAAACGTCGCCGCGCTGATGAACAGCGTTGACACGGAAACCTCGCGCGAGATCCTCGAAAACATTGAAAGCCAGGATGCCAAACTCGCAACCAGTATTCGCGAACAGATGTTTACGTTCGAAGACTTCAACCGCGTCGACACCGCGCAGCTCCGCGAACTGGCCTCCGCCGTCGATCGCAAGGTTCTTGCTGTCGCTCTGAAGGGAGCACCGCCCGAGCTGCGCGATCGTTTCTTCAAGACCATGTCGTCTCGCGCCGTGGAAATGCTCAAGGAGGACATGGACTCCCTCGGCCCCGTACGCGGCAAGGACGTGCTGAAGGCGCACGGCGAAATGGTCGCCCTGGCACGACAGCTCGAAGAAGAAGGCAAGATGACCCTTCGCAGCGACGAGGGCGACTCTTTTGTCTAGTTCAGCCTTCGCCTCGGTGGAGGCCTGGGAGTATCGCGACATGGCCGCGCCGGAGCCGGCCGCTGTCGAGGTGCCGGTTGCCGCGCCGGAGCCCGCGCAAGATTTGCTCTCCGAGGAAGAAGCCGCGCAACGCGTTCACCTGGCGCTCTCGGAGGCGAAGCGCAACTGGGACATGCATGCCCTAGAGCGCGACAAAGAGCGGTCGGCAACACTGAACAAGGCGCTCACCGCTGTTGCCGCCGAGCGTGTCGCATATCTCAAGCGCGTAGAGCGCGAGGTCGTCCAACTTTCTCTCGCGATCACCAGAAAAATCCTGCACCGCGAGGCAAATCTCGATCCCACGCTGCTGAGCGGTCTCGTACGGATCGCCCTGGATCGTCTCGGAGCCGACTCGCCGATCCGGGTTCGCGTTCCGCCGGATGCGGCGTCCGACTGGGCACCGGTATCCGGTCTTTCTGCCCCCGCAAACGCCTACGAGATTGTCGCGGATGCCACGCTGTCCTCGGGCGATTGCCTCGTCGAGACCACCCTGGGAACAGCCAACTTCGGCATCGAAGCGCAGCTCAAGGAGATTGAACGCAGTTTCCTCGATCTTCTCGCGCAGCGTCCGGACCCGCAATGACGACCGACCTCTTCGCAGACCTCCAATCCGTACTCTCGCGTTGCTCTGCCGTGCGCTGGCAAGGTCGGGTACTCGAGGTAACCGGCAATCTGATCGAATCCGAAGGCCCGGGCGGAAGTATCGGCGAGCAATGCCATGTGCTCACGGCAAGCGGGCCCGTGCTGTCCGGAGAGATCATCGGCTTTCGTGGACGTTCCGTGCTCTCCATGCTCACCCAACGGCCCACCGGTGTGCGACTCGGCGACACCGTCGTGGCCCTCGGGGCGCCACCCTCCATCAGCACAGGCCCCGGTCTTCTGGGCCGCGTCATTGACGCCAATGGCGTCCCGCTCGATAACCGTGGCGCCTGGCAAGCAACCTCCTCCCGAGCCGTCGACGGGCACGGACCGCAGCCCCTGGAACGCGTTCCCATCCGCGATCCGCTAGGCTGCGGCGTTCGTTCGCTGGACGCGTTCATCCCGTGCGGCCGCGGGCAACGCCTCGGCATCTTCGGCGGCAGCGGCGTCGGCAAAAGTACGCTGCTCGGCATGATGGCCCGGGGCACCGCCGCGGACGTCATCGTCATGTCGCTCGCAGGCGAGCGCGGTCGAGAGGTCGGCGAGTTCCTGGAGGTCCTGGGCGAAGAGGGGCTGCGTCGCTCCGTGCTCGTCGTGTCCACCTCCAACGAGCCGCCGCTGCTCCGGCTGCGCGCGCCCATGGTCGCCACAGCCATCGCCGAAGCTTTCGCCGCCGAGGGCAAGGACGTCCTGCTCGTCGTCGACTCGCTCACACGCTTCGCGATGGCGCAGCGCGAGATCGGCCTCGCCGCCGGCGAACCCCCGACAGCCAAGGGCTACACGCCTTCCGTGTTGAACAAGCTCGCCTGCCTTGTCGAACGTGCCGGCCGCTTTCGCACAGGGAGCATCACCGGCTTCTACACGGTGCTCATGGAGGGCGACGACCAGCAGGATCCCGTTGTCGACACGGTACGTTCCCTGCTGGACGGTCACATCATCCTCGACCGCGCGCTGGCGAGCCGAGGCCACTTTCCTCCTGTGTCCGTGCTCGATAGCCTGAGCCGTCTTATGCCGTCGATCGCCTCGGTTCAGCACGTCGAAAAAGCGCGATCCCTTCGCGCCCTGCTGAGCGCGTACTCGCGATCCGAGGACCTCATCCGCATCGGAGCTTACCAACGCGGCGCCGATCCGGAGCTGGACCGCGCCGTGGAAGTCCTCCCCGCGCTGAACGCGTTTCTGCGCCAGGGCACAACCGATCTCTGCACCTTCGCCGATGCAGAGCGCCTTCTGTTGACTCTTCCCTCGTAAGCCATGCCCAAACGCTTCCCCCTGGCCGCTGTCCTCACCGTGCGCGAACAGAAAGAAGCGTCCGAAGAGCGCGCGTTGTCCGCCATCCACGCGCATCTGCAACAGGCCAGATCCGCCTTCGCCTCCTTGGAGCAACAAGTGGCGCAACTCGCTGCAAGTCGAGCAGTGGAACGCGATCAGCTTCTCCCCGCCGTGCACTTCCAGGCATTCGTCGCTCGCCATGAGTCGCTACGGCTACAGCAAGCAGAGCTGCGCAGACAGATCAATGTGCTCGAAGCCCGCAAAACCGAGCAGCAGGGTCGTTTCCTTGAAGCGAGATGCAACCGCGAGATGGTGACGCAACTTCGTGAGAAACATGAGAACGCTTGGGCAGTCGAGCAGCAGTTGCGCGAAAGCAAGCGCCTCGATGACCTCTTCTCCGCCCGGCGTGCACGCCTTTCCTAACTGGAATTCTGGCGCTTGGGGAGCGCAGTTTCATTACGGTCCTGAAATCAAGCGCTTTTCGATACACGAGCTGGCTTTCGAGTGCCGTTTCCCATATTGGGCCTCAAACAATCCGCAAATTACCGGCCAACCTCGCTTTTGGCACCTAGTTTGCACAATGCATTGCCATGCAGGTACGCATGCAGGATCAAGCGACTCTCAACGTTGGGCTCTCGGTAGGGGGCAGCGGCGACGTGCCTGTGCCATACGCCTTCCAGGATCTGCTGCAGCAAATGGGAGCAAGCGACACGCCACCCGATCCCCGCCAGCCACTCCCCGGCCAGTCCTCGCCGGCGCAGGCTTTTGTTCCGAGTGAAGCAGCTTCGGAAGTCCCGTCGCCTCTCGCTACGGCGAACTGGTACGGCGAACAAAATCTACCACGCTCCGTTCAACCCTCGCCGAGGTTGGACGTGTCTTCTGCTGCGACCTCCGGCCAGACATCGGGCCCCTCGCCTACGGCCATCAGCAATCTCACACTCTCGCGTTGCCCGCCAACCACGCAAACCGCGATCCCGCAGTCTCAGGCTACCCAGACCACCACAACCCAAACCGCCACTACCCAGACCAGCGTCAGTGCCGCCCTCACTCCATCCTCGAACGAGAACAGCGCGTCCGAGAAGATCCCGCCGCAGGCTGCCAACGCTGCGACGTCTCCGCCCTCTGCCTCGCCGTCCGCAAACTCGACCGCTCCCTCCACGCTCAGGACTCCCTCAGATGGACGGCCTTCCGCCAGACCTCCGCACACGGTACGTTCGGCAGCCCTCGCGCAGGACGCACTTCCGACGCCGGTCACTACCCTCCTGGGTGATTCAAATCAACTGCAAGTCGCATTGAGCAGCTCCGGTCCGTCCACCTTAACCGCGTTACCAGCCGAGATAGTAGCAACACCGGCGCTCAGCACGACGGACCAGCAGTCAAACACAACGACGACGCCCACCACCTTCACTAGCTTTCCCGCGACGGGGAACGCCACCACCTTCGACGGAGGCAATGACGTCGTTCCCGCCCCGCTGCCGCCAGCTGCTTCACTTGGGAACCTCGCGCAGCCATCAAAAATACCTGCCTTTCCGGCAGATCTCACAAACGACCCAACCCCCGCACCGCCGCAGCCAGCAGCGTCCTCGAACACGGACGGGGGCCACCAACTCTCACCGGCTCCTCATCCAGCAGGGACTCCAACTCGGGCAATCAACAGCGCTTCTGTGCCTGTGGTCACAACAGCCGCAGCCACGACGTCTACGGACGGGGGCGTGAGTGGCACTCTGCCGACCGTGCAACAGCCACCCCGCATCCAGCCTACCGAGGCACCGAAGCCGCTATCATCGCCTGCCGCTGCCAAGAACCAATCCGTAACTTCCGCCTCTGCCGTTCGCACCTCGACCGAGAACCAGTCATCGCTCGCGGTCACGGCAACACCCATCACTCAAGCGCCCACGCAAGAACAGCGACCAGCGACCAGCAACTTCGCCTTCTTCGGGCCGTCTGTGTCGGCAATCGCCCCTCACACCGGCGTCGCGCAGGGTGTCGGTTCCATCAAGACGCAACCGCCTGTCGACGCCCCCTCGGCAACAACCGAACCCGACACCGCAGCCGGTGCTTCCGCCGCAGCTGCTCCCAGCGTCGGCCCCGTCAGCGCCAACGCAGGTCACAACGCTGCGCCTGCGATCGCTCCTACCGTCAATCACTCATCAGCAGAGGTCGCCACTTCCGCCCCCGTTCTGCTGTCGGAACGGAGCGGACCTCCCCTGGCCTCCACTGGAAGTTCCCGGGAGGCGAATGCTCCCCGTGCCGAAGTTCCTGACCCGCCGTCCCCAACGTTGACCCACGCACGGCTGATGCAGACTATGGGCGGCTCACAGATGCAGGTAAACCTGAGCACCGAGGAGTTCGGCCGCGTCTCCGTTCGCGCCGGCTACAGCCGGGATGCCCTCACGGCGCAGATCACCCTCGACAACGCGCAACTGGGGACCGCTATCTCCGCGCACCTGCCCGGCGCGGAGCAGAAACTTGCGGGCGATCATGGGCTTCGCACCGCCATCACCGTAAACACCTCAACCGCGAACCAGGACCTTGGCGGAGGCCAATCCGGCTCCAATCATCGCCAAGGCAATGCCCCCAACAGCGCCAAGAGCGGCCCGTTTTCCAGGTCGCCGCTCACCGGCGCAGACCCGGACCGATCGTCCGCCTCGACCTCCACCCCAACCCCGGCGACCTCAGGACGCCTCAACATCAGGATCTGAACCAAACCAAAGGAGCTTGCGTATGTCGTCCGTCAACTTGCACCCGTCCGCGTTCGCCACAACAAACGCCACCTCGTCCACCGGCTCCACGACAGGAACCGCCGCCAGCAACTCCAGCCAGACCAGCCTCAACTCGCTCGGATCGACCTTTCTTTCGCTGCTCACGCAGGAGCTGAAAAACCAGGACCCGACCGCACCGGTGGACAGCACCCAGATGGTCGGCCAGATGATCTCCCTCAACGAGTTGGACCAGACCGCCAGCATCAACCAGCTGCTGACCAACACGCTCGGCACGAAGACCTCCACATCGACCACCGGCACGACAACCACCGGCACAACCACGCCCACGGCGGGCGCGATCGCGTCGCAGGCCTCGGCCATCGCCAACGCTTATGCGGCACTGCACAACGGCAATCTCACGCAAACTTCATCCAGTTCTCCCTCTTTCTAACCGTCCTCTAACCTTTTTCGGAGCCCCACATGTCTCTCTTCTCCACGCCGCTTTCCGGTCTCAACGCCAGCTCAACCGCGCTGCAAGCCATCTCCAACAACCTCGCCAACCTCAACACCAACGGCTACAAATCACAAAGTGCCGTCTTTTCGGACATCTTCTACCAGAACCTCGGCACCAGTGGGAACAACGATCCGGTGCAGGTGGGCTACGGCGTGCAGACCGAAGGCATGTCGCAGGACCTCACAAACGGTCCAATCTCGGGCACCGGCGTTGACTCCAACATGGCCCTCGACGGGGATGGCTACTTCGTCACCAGCAACAGCCAAGGTGCCTTGAGTTACACGCGCGCGGGCGACTTCACCACCAACGTCAACGGCCAGCTCACCAGCCTGAGCGGCAACTTGGTCATGGCTTTTCCGGCCGCGGGCGGTGTTGTGCAGACCAATGCGAGCCTGCAACCCATCAACGTTGGCAAGGGCACCACAACCCCTGCCACACCCACCTCGACGTTTTCCTTTACCACCAACCTCGATGCCACCACAGCCACCGCCGGCACCTACGCTCCCACGCCGCTGAAGGTGTACGATTCGCTCGGTCAGGCCCACGATCTTTCTGTGACATACACCAAAAGCGGGACCAACACCTGGACCTACAACGTTACGGTGCCCTCTGCCGACCTTGCCAATAACACGAACCCCAACCCAACCACCAGCGTCGCCCACGGTACCCTTACCTTCAACACGGACGGTTCGCTCGCAAGCGCGACACCGAATCCAGCGCCGAACCCAGCGCCGGCCTCCCCCACCGCACCGATTAGCCTTTCCATAGGGCCGTTTGTCGACGGCGCGGCCACCATGACGCCGATGTGGGACGTCTCGGGCCCAGCCGGCAGTTCGCTTCTAACTCAGTCAGCCAGCGCCAGCGCCACTAGCGCGCACAGCGCCGACGGCTACGCTGCCGGAACCTTGTCAGGGTTCTCCGTGCTACGAGACGGTGTGGTTCAGGCCTCGTTCACCAATGGGCAGCAACGCGCCATCGGACAGATCGCCGTGGCCAGCTTCGCGAACCCCGAAGGGCTTACGTTGAGCGGCGGCAACCAGTATGCGCCAAACGCGTCCTCGGGTCAGCCCGTCATTGGAATAGCCGGCACCGGCGGCCTCGGCACCATCCAGGGCTCCAGCGTTGAGCAGTCCAACGTGAACGTCGCCACCCAACTAGCCGATCTGATCGTCGCGCAGCGCTCCTACGAGGCCAATGCGAAGGCCATCACGACCTTCGATCAGGTCGAACAGGCCACCCTCCAGATGAAGGGCTAATGTTGTTCTCATAAACGGCCTGCGTTCTAAAGACCAGCGCGAGATTCGCCATAGCAAGCGATCTCGCGCTTGGTCGAACGGGTCCGCTTAGGCCCGTCGGCGATGCCTTGTGGCTCGTGGAAGGTCCGGGGGAGCTTCGGCTTGCCCCATTGCACGTCCGACGGCGCCTTGGCCCCTGAACGTTCTCACGAAGTTCTCATCGACGGCTGCGCAACGTTGCCATACCCAGCGCGGCCGCCCCTTGTTCCTCACGGGCTTCCCCGGTTCCGGCCCAAAATCTATCCCTTCTGCCACAAACGGGGCACGATCCCTCGAAGTGGCGCTTCGCTTGCCAGACCTCATGCAAGGGGTTCAGCCCCGGTGTCCCAGATAGTCCGAGCACCCAGCAGGAGAAACGATCATGGCCAGCGCCGATAGTACCGCCGCCACCAACGCAGTGGTCGTTATGCCACCTCTGGGATCCACGGCTCCCGATCCGTTGGCGCGCGCCTACGACCTCCCTTTCACGCTCGTGTTGGAAGTCCCAGCTGTCGACTTCACCGTAGGCTCGCTGATGCGCTTGCACCCGGGCTGCATCGTGCGCTCCAGTGCGCAGCACAACGAGGACATCTCCCTCAAGGTGAACGGACAGATCGTGGGCCTGGTCGAGTTCGACGTCGTCGGCGACAACCTAGCGGTACGCCTCACGGGGACCGCATGAGCCTACTCGACCTTACGTCCTCGCTCGAGCACACCGCACTGGAACCGAGTGCCCTCCCCGGCTTTCCCTTCGGGTCCTCCGGCCAGGCAGCAACAAGCGGTCGCGTGCTCCTCAGTGGGCGTGTTCTGCGGGCGATTCGCGCCTTTCGCCAGCTTTGTGTAGGCACGCTGCTCACGCCAAAATCCAGGCGTCTTCGCGTCAATGAAACGGTGTCGCTCGGCGACAAGCGTTTCGTTTCGATCGTCGCCGTCGACGGTGTGGATTACCTGATCGGTGGCGGTGCAGCCAGCGTTGCGCTGCTGACACGCCTGGGTCCCACCGGGGCCCCACGCACCTTCGAGGATGCCGTCGCGGACGCCCGCGAGGAAGCCCAGACCGCATGACCCGCCCCTCACTCCTCCTGGCGCTGGTGGCCACCCTGGCGGCTCCGCTCCCCGCGGCTGCCCGGGCAGTACCGCTGTCGCACTCTGCCCTGCACGGCACCGCGAAGGCCCCGGGCAGGGCAGAGGAGGCCGTCAGCATCGCGGCAGCCTTGCTCCAGGTTGCGCAACAGCCGTCGGGAAACCAGCGCCCGGCTGCCCGTGCGGCTTCGGTTCTCCCCCCTACCGCACCCACGGTATTGAAGACGCCACAGAACGCCACGCCCACGCTTTCCACCGGCGCTCGCATACCCGCCTCGCCGCCCGTTTCGCCGCCAAGCTCGGCGCTCGCACAATCCACCGCACCCAAGCCGCCAACGCCCGCAGAGGTCCGCTCGCAGGCAGCGCCGCCGGACGCCGCGCCGCTCCGTCCCCCCTCGCCGCCGGCACCCGCCACCC
>CAXTLD010000060.1:0-22785 GCA_964245045.1 uncultured Acidobacteriaceae bacterium
GATCTCGATCCCGGCCCCGGCCACCCCGTTCGCGCCCGCCGCGGTCCCGGCCATCCCGCGGCCGCTCCTCACGGTGGCTCTCGCGTTCCGGTGCTTTTTCGACCGGGCTCGGCGCAGCCTGTCCCGCTTGCTCTGCCTGGCCTGCTTCTCCAAAGATGCGTTCCAGCGGCTCGCCCTCGGCCTCCTCCGCGCTCAACCCGGCGCTCTCGCCTTCAATCACAATGGATTCGCCGGTTAGCTGCGCGGGCCCACGATCCTCGGTACTGCGACCGCTGCGACGCCGACCCCGGCGCCCCCGCCAGCGACGGCTACCCTCGGCCGTATCGTCGTCCTCGTCAGACGCTTTCTCAGTAGAGGTACCAAGCTCCTGCGGTTCGACGTCCACTGGCTCGGCTGCCGGTTGACGGCTGGCCACCGCCTCGCGCGGCTCCTGCTCGCGCCCACGCCCGTTGCGCTCGCGTTCCCCACCCCGGCTCCGATCGCTTCGCCCGCCGCGATCGGCTCCCCGCTCCCCGCTGCGATCGCTGCCCCGCTCGCGGCTCTCCTGTCGAGGCTCCCCACCACTGCCGCCCTCGAACTCTGCACTGTCTTCACCCTGCTCTTCCAGGAAGTCGGTGATGTACAAGAACGCGTCGCGCTCAAGCCCAACATCCACAAATGCGGACTGCATGCCGGGCAACACGCGCGTGACACGCCCGTTATAGATCGAACCGGCGAGCGTGTACTCGTTTTCCCGCTCGTAATAAATCTCGCTGAGTTCTTCTTTTTCAATGATCGCCAGCCGCGTCTCTTGCGGCGTGCTGGAGATGTAAATTTCCTTCGACATAGCACTGCTTTCTGCCCGGTTCATGGGCAGGCAGGACAGGCAAAGATCAGCCCCAGCAAGCACTTAGCTTCTTGGGGCAGCCTCCCTTGCAGGGGACAGGCGATGAGAGGCTTGGGCTGGCATGTGTGATGTCCGCCGACCGGATACAGGTATCCGCCGGCCAGCGCGCGCCTGGTTTCGCCCTTCGCGAGAACCCGAGCCTGCGCCGAAATCAAAAGTGTCCAGATCGATTGCCTTTGCCCGGAAACGCCGCAGGGCTCCTTCGGGCTCCTTGCTGATATCGGAGTCTGTGACCACAACAGCCCTAACCTGAGGCGGGGTCGTTAACCGTCCGTTTACCAGCATGCTCAAATATCCTGTCCGACCGCGTCGGAGTCTTGATCCGCGCCTGGCCGGCCTTCGGTAAATATCCTGATGCCGCTGCGCCGGGAATGGTCACGTCCGGGCAACGAACAACGCTCCGCCCAGCCCTCCGGCCAGACGACTTCCCCCAGTATGCACCAAACCGGGCGGGCGCAACAGGATCACGAGCTGGCCAAACCAATTTCGTCACTTTCCTCTTGACCCGGAAGCGGGACATTTGGTATTACTTTCACCAAGAGGTAATGCAAATGGAATCCGCCATCACCAGCAAGGGCCAAGCGACTATTCCGAAAGCCGTTCGGGACCACCTTCATTTGTCGACTGGAGACCGGGTGAAGTTTTTTCTACACCCAGACGGCAGTGTCGTGATCTTGCCGAAGCTGCCCATCACGGCATTGAAGGGTATTCTGCCACCCCGGCCCGGCGGACCCGTCTCCTTTGAGGAGATGGAGGAAGGCATTGGTCAAGGTGCGGTGGCCCGGTACGAGGGCTTAGACCGAGGATGATCGGGCTAGACACCAACATCCTTGTCCGGTATTTCGCGCAGGACGACCCGGGGCAGACGCAGATCGCAACTCACGTGATTGAGCGCCACATTGGAGACAACGGGCCCGGGTTTGTAAACCTGGTGACCCTGGTCGAAACCTTGTGGGTTCTGAAGCGTACCTATGGGCTTCCAAATCACGAGATCGCTATGGTCATAGAACGTATGCTGCAGATCGAGAACCTTGAAGTTCAAAACGAGCAGGAGGTCTTCGAGGCGGCAAACGTGTTGAAATCCGGGCTCGGCTCCTTCGAGGACGCCCTGATCGCGAACCTCAACACGGCCGCCGGCTGCACCCTGACCCTCACTTTCGACAAGAAAGCCGCCCGCCTTCCCGGCTTCAGGCTCCTCTGACGTAGCTGCCCGCTCCTTACACTTCAGTACACTACCCCTGTGTGGCGATCCCGTTTTCGTGACTTCGACTGGACGCTCCTTGGGTTCGTTCTTATATTGAGCGTCCTCAGCGTGGTCGAAATCCGCTCCGCCACGGCCATGACCAAATTTCATGGCTTCCAGTACAAACAGGTCGGCTTCCTCCTATGTGGCCTGGTGCTTATGTTTGTCACCGCGGTCATCGACTACCACCGTCTCCTTGACCTGGTTCCCTGGGGATATGGTCTCAGCGTCTTCTCGCTCGTGGCGGTCAAAGCCGTGGGCCAAAAGGTGCTCGGCGCCCGGCGCTGGATCAATCTCGGCGGCGGCGTTCATTTTCAGCCTTCGGAGTGGGTCAAGCTCATTCTTATTCTCGCCGCTGCCCGTTTCTTCTGGACATTTATCGCCAACAAGCGCCCGTTGCGCTGGCTGGATGTCCTGAGCGCCTTCGGGCTGATCGGCATACCCATGCTGCTGGTGCTCGCGCAGCCCGACCTCGGCACCGCTCTCACGTACACCCCCGTGCTGCTCGTTGGGCTCTTTCTCGGGGGCTTACGTTTCAGGCAGGCCGCTGTTCTTCTGCTCGGCTTCTGCCTCTTGGTCACGGGCATCTGGAAGAGCGGCAAGGTGCTCAAGCCGTACCAGAAGGCGCGCCTCACCGACTTTGCCAACCCCGATGCCGACCCCAAGGGCTCCGGCTACCAGATTCGCCAAAGCCTCATCGCCGTCGGCTCCGGCGGCATCTGGGGCAAGGGGGCCAACAAGGGGACCCAAACCCAGGGCGACTTCCTTCCCATTCCCTACACCGACTTCATCTTCGCGGCCTTCTGCGAAGAACACGGCTTTGTCGGCGCGCTGGGTGTGCTCTTGCTTTATTTCCTCATCCTCGTCCGCCTGATTGAAAACGCGCAGGGCGCCGCCGACCCGCCCGGCACGCTGATCGTCATGGGCGTAGCGGCGGTCATCCTCTTCCAGGTCGCCGTCAATATCGGCATGTGCGTCGGTCTCATGCCCGTCACCGGCATCCCGCTGCCGTTGATGAGCTACGGCGGCTCCAGTGTCCTGTTCACTTTTCTCGCCCTGGGCATCGTGATGAACGTCCGCATGCGCCGGTTTGTGAACTAGAGACCGCACACGGGCCCTGTTTTCCGCACGTCAGCTTCGAGAACAACACGGCCTTGTCTTACTGCACGCAACTGTTTCCCTGCACCCGCCGCCAGATCGCCAGCCCCGCCGGACTTCCAGGGCCGCCATGCCAGACCGCGCGCATGCCGCCATCCGCCTGCCTGGTCCCTTCGAATCCTGTCGAGCAACACCCCCCGTTAAGCACATTCAGTTCAACAGAAACTCCGCCCATATCCGAGCCACGATCGGCTGCACGGACCGCGGCCAGGGCACCATACTCTTCGCTCGTCCGCAGCGGCCTTTGCACCTGCGGCGCGTACCGCACATCGCCCAACTCGTGCAACAAGTCCGTCCATCCCGCAAACGTTCCGTCGGGTTCGCGCCCAAGATGTACACACCTCTCGGCGTTGCCGCTGCGTTCCAGCCACGTTCCCAGAAACCACTCTTCCCCGCTGCCAGCCCTTTCTCGCGGTCGCCGCAGCACCACAGTTTGGTCGAAGTTGCCTCGATGGAATCGTCCAACCCAGGTCTGGTCCGCACGTTGTTGGAGATCCAGGTCGTAGTTCTTCCAATGCAAGGTAAGCCGCCCGTCTTCGTAGCGCAGCATCCCGTCTTCCACCCCATCCTGGAAGACGTTCCGCTCTTCCAGGTCTAGAGTGGCGCGTGTTCGTTGGTACATGGCCACAGACAGGCTTTGCCACTGTTGCGGAGATCCGGCAACTCTCCGACGATCCGCACGTATCGTTGTCGACAAAGCAACACTCAACCCCACAGCCCCACCGCGGCCATCAGGAGCCTCCCATACACCTGCTAGTTCGTCTGGATGCCTGACCGGCACACCTTCATTGAAGGTTCGCCTGACCGCCTGTACCTCGGCGCGTGACGCTTCCAATGTCTCCGAAGTACGACCAGCGCCGCCCGATGTCTTCCCGCAACCACCCAGAACGAGAAAACACCAGCACCAGGCTAGCCTTCGGCTACTCATGTCGGCTTAGACACCAACAGAACGACGTTGTGCCCGCTCAGACCTTGGGCTACTGCCCACTCGCTGGTGCGACGTTTACGCTTGGCGCTCCAGTCTTAGGGGGCCGCACCACCTTGGCCGCCGGTACTGCCTGCCCCGCATCGTCCTTCTTCGCCGGAACCTTCCCTTGCTCCGGAGCTGCACTCGGCGCAGAAACGTCCGCCACGCGCACCACGTTGCCCGCACGCGCTCGCTGCTTGTTCACAAACGCCGCGATCACCTGCGACGCCAGCTTCGCCGAGTTGTTGCCCCAGTTGCCGTGCTCCCAAAGCACCGCAACGGCGATATCCGGATTGCGCCGCGGCGTTATCCCCACAAACCACGCATTCGGGTCCGTGTTGTGCCCTTTGCCGGTCTTGGACAGCGCCGTGTGGCTCATCACCTGCGCCGTGCCCGTTTTGCCGGCAAAGTCCACGCCTTCCAGATGCGCGGCGTAGGCCGTCCCAATCGGACTCGAGGTTACGTTCGACATCGCGTCCGTGATGAGCTCCCAGTTCTCGGTCGACAGCGGGATGCGCTGGTCCCCCGAACCCGGAAAGCTCTCCGCCACGGCTTGCCGCACGCCCACCGGCAACTCTTCCGGGAAGACCACGTGTGGCCGCCGCAGCACCCCACCGGAGGCGATGCCGCTCAGCGCACGCGCCAGTTGTAACGGCGTCGCCTGAATCGCCCCTTGCCCGATGCCCACCGAGATCGTCTCGCCCGCGTACCACTTGTCGTGCTGCGTCTTCAGCTTCCACTGCTCGCTCGGCATCACCCCTGCCGCTTCATCCGGCAGATCCACCCCGGTCTTCATGCCCATGCCTACCTCGTGCCCGTACCGCGCGATCGTATCGATCCCCAGCCGGTTCGCCAGCGTGTAGAAGTACGTGTCGCACGAATACGGGATCGCATTGTGGATGTCCACGCTGCCGTGGTGACGGTCGCACGCGAAGAAGTGTCCGTAGAAGCTGGCGCCCCCGTTGCAGCTCACCCGAAGGTCCTGGGCCTTGCCCTCCTGCAACCCTGCGAGCGACATGATGATCTTGAACGTGGACCCCGGCGCCAGCTGGGCCTGAATGGCCTTGTTCAGCAGTGGATGGTCCTGGTTTTGGAGAATGCTCTGCCAGTAGCTCTTGGTCAAGCGCACCGCAAATTGGTTTGGATCATAGGTCGGCCGCGACACCATGGCCAGCACATCGCCTGTGTGCGGGTCGAGCGCTACCATGGCACCGATCTTGCCTTCCATGGCCTGCTCGGCCGCCCGCTGAATGTCCAAATCGACCGTCAGCTTCAGGTCCTGCCCGGGCCGGGCGTACTCCTCGCCCATCACGCCCACCTCGCGCCCGTGGGAGTTCACAATCATGTCGCGTGAGCCGTCCTCCCCGCGCAGTATCTCGTCGTACGCCTCTTCTACGCCGCTCTTGCCGACCACATCGCCCGGCTCATAGAACGCAAACTTGGAGTTGTTCAGATCCGCCTCGCTCAGTTCCCCCACATAGCCGATTAGGTGCGCCAGAAAGCCATCGCGCGGATACAGCCGCCGCTGCTCATCCAGCGTCTCCAACTCCGGTAGGTCATCGCGGTGCGCCGCAAGAAACGCCTGCTCGTCGGGCGTGATGTCCTGCTTCAAGGGGATCGGCCGGTACTTCGGGGCGTATTCAAAGTGCTTCAGCGTGGACCGGATCCCCTCCGGGTCCATGTGCAGACCCTGCGCAATCAGTGGCAGATCCTGTTCGACCGCGCCCATCTGTTCGCGCAGCAGATAACACGTCACGGACGGGTAGTTGTCTACGATCACCCGGCCTTCACGGTCCAAGATGCGCCCCCGTGCTGCCAGCACGGGCACCTTGCGTACCCGGTTCTGCTCTGCCAGCACCCGATACTCCGCCGCGCCCAGCACCTGGAGCCGCCAAAGCCCCACCCCCAACACCAATAAAACGAGCAAGACAACATATTGGAGTGCCGCCAGCTTGGCCGCCGGTACCTTATCTTTCCGCTCTAAGCTCGTGATCTCTGGGGACATAGACTCGCCCGTTCAGTCTACCCTTCGTGCGCGCACTCTCTTCGGGGGGGGGGAAGCAAGACCTCTACTGCCGAAGGCTCACCATCGTCACACCCTGCCCACCCTCGTTGTAGGGTGGCTCCTCCACCCCGGTGACATGCGGGTGCTTCTTCAAGGAATCGCGCAGCGTTCGCCGCAGGATCCCCATGCCCACCCCGTGCACCACCCGGATGCGCGGCAGCCCCGCCAGAAACGCCTGCTCCACAAACCGGTCGACCTCCGCTTCCGCCTCATCCGCCGTACGCCCGATCACATTGATCTCCGACGTCATGTACTCCGCATCCCCACCGCCCGAGATCGTCACACCCCCACGTCGGCGGCTCAGCGACGCCGGCGATGGCTCCTTCACCGGCGTCAGCTCCGCAATATCGGACCGCGGCACCCGCGTCTTCATCGTTCCAAAACTCACCTCCAGCGTCTTTGCATCCAGCACCCGCACCACCACGCCCTCGCGCCCACCCAGGCTGCGCAACCGCACCAGATCGCCAGGCTGGGGCTCGCCGTCGCGCCGCGCCTTTTTCGCCTCGCGTTGCGGCTCCGGCGTCCTGTGGGCCTCCACCGTTGTTTGAAATTGCTCGGAAAACTCGCGCCGTAGCCGCGCCACGCGCAACGCCGAGTCCTTGGCAATCTTCTGCGCAATCGTCTTATCGTCGATCGCCTTGACGGTCTCCCGGAGCTGCGCCTCGAAGTCCTTGATTAGCTCTCCAAGTTGCCGTTCCAGCTCGCGCGTCCGCTGCTGTTGCTCCTTGCGGCCTTCGCCCTGTACAAACTCGCGCTCCCGTTGCAACTTGCGCGCTGTCTCCGCGATCTCCGCGCGCTCGGCACCCGCCGCCGTCAACTGCGCATGCAACTCATCCAGAAACCGCCCAATATCCACCTGCTGCGAGCTCATCTGCGCCCGCGCACGCCGCACAATCTCCGGGTCCATCCCCAGCCGCGCCGCAATGTTCAACCCCGCCGACGCTCCCGGCACCCCCAGCCGCAGGTCGAACGTCGGGGAAAGCGTCGCCTCATCAAACCCCACCGCCGCGTTCAGCACACCGTCGTGCTGCGCCGCATACACCTTCAGCGCCGTCAGGTGCGTCGTCACGATCGACCAGCTGCAGAGCCCAAGAAAGTGCTCCGCCACGGCCACCGCCAGCGCCGCACCCTCCTCCGGGTCCGTCGCCGACCCTAGCTCGTCCAGCAGCACCAGCGACCGCGCATCCGCGCTCCTCGAGATCCGGTCCACGTTCGTCACATGCGCAGAAAACGTCGACAGGTTCGTCTCCAGCGACTGCGCATCGCCAATGTCGGCATACACCGCCGTAAACAGCGGCAGGCGCGCCCGCGCCGCCAGCACCGGCAACCCCGCCTGTGCCATCAACGCCAGAAGCCCCGCCGTCTTCAGCGCGACCGTCTTGCCACCCGTGTTCGGCCCCGAGATGATCATCTGCCGCTTGCCCGCGGGCAGAGCGATCGTCAACGGCACAATGCGCACGCCCTGCTCGCGCAGCCGCATCTCGAGAAGCGGATGTCGTGCCAGCAACAATTCCAACTCCGACTCCGCACTCATAGCTCCATTGCTCGTAGCTCGTAACTCAGCATTGATCGTCCGAGGGTCGTCCGGGTACCCCACATCTCGCCTTTCAGATGTGGGTGTGTCCGAGCCCACTTGGCCGGGGAAGGTCTCAGACTCTCCACCCCCACCCTCCGCCACAAACTCCGGCCGCACACACCCGAGTTCCTCCGCAAACCGCGCCGCCGCCCCATGAGCATCCGCCTCGGCCAGGATCGCCGCCCCGAGCCCCAACGCCTCCGCCTCCGCCCCCACCGCGCGCGTCATCGCCAACAAGATGCGATGGATCTCCGCCTGTTCCTCCCCCAGCAACCGTTGCAGCTCGTTGTTGCTCTCGATGGTCTCCATCGGCTCCACAAACACGGTCTGCCCGGTCGAGCTCGACCCATGCACCACGCCCGGCACGCGCCGCTTCGCCTCGGCCTTCACCGGAATTACGAAGCGCTCACCGCGCACCGTGATCAGCGCGTCCTGCACCGCGCCCTCATCGCTCAGCCGCGCCAGCGCCCGCTTCAAGCTCGCTTCGATCGCCTGATGTTGCCGCCCCAGTGCCCGCCGAATCCGGTGCAACTCCGGCGATGCCTCGTCGCTCAAGGTCCCGTCCGGTTCGATCTTCCCCTGCATTCCCCGCAGCAGCGAACCGAGATCGTGCGGGAGCAGCGGCGCCGACAACGCCTCCATCCCCGGCCACGCGTCCTTCACCGCATCCGGCGGCGCGAGCACGGTCTGCCGCCAGGCCTCCACCCGCTCCGCATGCACCATCACCCGCAGCAGCTCCTCGGCTTCCAGGGCAGCCCCCGGAATCCGCGCCTTTCCGAGCGTCTCCTCAACATCCATCACACCTTGAAACGAGAACATCTCGCCGCTGGCCAGCAGCGCGCGCATCTCCGCTGTCCGCTCCTGCTGCGTCTCAATCCACCCTAGGTCTGCCGTCGGCTCCAACCCCCGCACCACGGCTTGCCCCAGCGCGCTCTGCGCCCGCCCAGCCACCCGCTCGCGCAAGGCTTCCCACTGCAGCGACGCGCCACCTCGTTCACCCAAAGCCACTGGAATCTCACTCAATTGCATTCACTCCATTAGAGTCCAAAACCACCCCACCGGCACCAAGGCACCTCCCGCGCATCCACCACCCGCACCCGCATAATGCGTCATCTCGACCGAAGGCCGCAGGCCGTAGCGGAGAGACCCCTGTATTTCACAAGCGCGAGGGCCGCAGGCACGAGCCAGCTCACTCCCTGCACCCTTCCCCGTAAACTAACCCCATGCCGTTTCCCGCAACCCGCCTCCGCCGCCTCCGCTCCACCCCCGCCCTGCGGTCGCTCGTGCGCGAGTCCCACCTGTCGCCCCACCAACTCATCTATCCCCTGTTCGTCTGCGAGGGCGAAGGCGTCCGCCGCGAAGTCCCCTCTATGCCAGGGGTCTTCAACCTCTCGGTCGATGAGGCCCTCAAAGAAGCCGACCAGGCGGCCAGCCTCGGCCTGGGCGGCCTACTCTTCTTCGGTCTCCCCGACACCAAAGACGACGGGGGCTCCGGTGCCTACGACCCCCAAGGCATCACCCAACGCGCCCTCCGCGCCGTCAAAGCCACCGCCGCGGCCAAGAACCTCGTCCTCATCGCCGACGTCTGTCTGTGCGAGTACACCGCCCACGGCCACTGCGGTCTCATCCGCCCCACCGGCAGCCGCGAGGACCTCCAGGACAGAGAGTCCGGGGACATCGACTTCACCGTCGACAACGACGCGAGCGTCCAGCTCCTCGCCCGCACCGCCGTCTCCCTCGCGGAGGCCGGTGCCGACATCGTCGCGCCCTCCGACATGATGGACGGTCGCATCGCCGCTATCCGGCAAGCACTCGACGATGCCAGCCTCGAACACACGCCCATCCTCAGCTACGCTGCCAAGTTCGCCTCCGCCTTCTACGGCCCCTTCCGCGAAGCCGCCGCCTCCGCCCCGCAGTTCGGCGACCGGCGCACCTACCAGATGGACGGCGCCAACCGCCGCGAAGCCCTCCGCGAGATCGACGAGGACATCGCCGAAGGCGCCGACATGCTCCTCATGAAGCCCGGCATGCCCTACCTCGACATCCTCCGCGAAGCCCGCGACCGCACCGACCTCCCCCTCGGGGTATACCAGGTCTCCGGCGAATACGCCATGCTCCAGGCCGCCTTCCAGCAAGGCTGGCTAGACCGGGACCGCACCACCCTCGAATCCCTCCTCAGCTTCCGCCGCGCCGGCGCCGACTTCACTGTCACCTACTTCGCCAAAGCCGCCGCCACGCTACTCTAGTCACTTCCCGCCTTGCATATGTCACGCCCGCGCGGCGAACTACTTGCCGATTACGGCCGCACTCTCGCGCGAAAAAGGCAAGGCACCCGTCTGTGGTGGTAAATACACACTAGCCGACATCACGATACCGATCTCAGCTTTGGCCGTAGAGAATGATGCAGAAGCTCATAGAACATTCTGCACGGTTTCTCACACCAGGTATTTCACTTGCGTACACCGGTGATAGTTCCGAGCTTGATCCCTGTTGCTTTTCCCGAATTATCTAGGTTGGATTCCGGCACCATCCCCGGAAGAGTAAAGAAGGAGGTGGGGCTTGTTGGGAAAGAGCTCGGTCTGGGGGCGCGGACCTAGTCTCCTGATCTGTCCGGAGACATGGTCGCCGGAACGGGTCACCTCGTAAACGACTGCGCCACCGGACGGTGCGGGCGGCAGCGAATACACCCCAACGACCGCATTCATCTGTGTATCGCTGAGCACAGCCGGCGTTTTCTCGACCTGTCGCCATCCAGGCCAATCGTACTCGGCGGCAATGCTTGTCATGAGGCCGTTAATGATGTTCTCACCTCCGTCGCCGTTGGTCATGATGACAGCACCCTTACCCACGGCGGGGAACATCACAACCATGGCACGGTAGCCTGCATTTGAGTCGCTATGGAGAAACTGCAAACTCGGCGCCTCGCCTTCGAGCTCCACCCCTAGGCCCCATGGAGCTTTCTGAACGGTAAGCATCTGCTTTGCCACAGCCTGCGAGATAAGCTGTGTACGACCTCCGGACCAAGCATCCGTAATGGCCAGCGCCGACCTTGCAATGTCCGTTGGCGTCGTCCAAAGCCCGGCTGCTGCCATCTGGGGCTGTGACGGCGAGGGTCCTCGATGAAGTGCGGGTCGGTGTTATGGAAATTGTCTGGAGCCGCTTGTGCGCGCGAGATAGCGCGCGGAGGAACGAAGGTATTGCGTTTTGGATAGGCTGGGTTATGAGCTTCGGCCTCACTGCGCATGCCAGCTAGTGTCGATCCTTACCGGGATTTCATTTCGGATCGGAACAGTCAAAAAGCGGGGTGGATCGATTTTGAAGTCAGCGATGGTCGAGGGTACAACACCGGTGATCCGGTGCTCGCGATCGTGGATCTCCTGTTGGAAGTGCACATGCGGGTAGTGCGCCGTTTGACCCGCGAAGGTCACCTCGAGATCGGCATCGAAGCCAGTCTGCGTTATTTCGGACTCAGGAACCTGGAACCGCACTGTGATTACAGGAAACTCAGCGCCGCGGACTACCTGAATCATGTGAAGATCCCGATTCGTATCACCGGAATCGAATGTCCTCACCGGAGCGGCGACCAGAAACTCGCACCGGCCAGCGTTGCAGTTTCCCTTGCCCTTCGCTCCGTGAGATGTGCCCTCCACCTCGTGCACCGGATGAGTCATATGGTAGGTCAGAGAGGAACTGTCTAGAACCCAGTTCTGGTTGGGTGTCTGGGCGAGGGCAGGAAGTGCAAACGCACTGAGACATAGCCGAAAGATTTTCATAAGTCAGTTGGCACCTAACGCAATACTTTGGGCAGAGTTGGTCGATGATTTGGCCGAATGGTGTCCAGGGAAGTGAATGGGCCAGGACACGGCGACGATGGAGGCGACGTACGCCCCTGCTGTAATGAAGGCAACGGCCGCATGTGCCGAGGCGATACCGGTCACCTTCTGTCCACTCGCTGCCTGGTTATAAGCCATCGCGCCGAGGATGGGAGTAAGCACCATGCCGGGAGCATGCACCGCTACGAGGTATTTGTGAAGCTTGATGCCGCCCCTCGTAGGGCCTTGGCCGGGCATTCGAGGAGCTTTGATGGCATACCACGCGGTCGCACCATAGAGAGCCACCGAGGCGCTTCCTAGGGCTACGTGGATGTCGCGGCCAATCTCGTTGTTGCCGCTGCGGGGATCCGGGGGTGCAAGTCCAGACGTCAGGCAAGCTGCTGTGATTGGCAGAAGCGTGATGAGGCCGAGGGTTTGGTGAACTCTGAGATCGTGGGTGCGCCGATCTAAACGATGTTGTGCATCGAGGTCCGCTCTCGTCTGCTCCGGTGAAAGACCAAGATCTCCGAGCGAGGGCGCAGTGGGCTGTTGGGGTAGCTGTTCGGGTTGCGGAGCCGGGGTCTGTGGCTCGGGAGCGGACGGGAGATCTGCGTTATGAGTTACCAGCGTGGGCGAGCGTACCGGCGCCGGGGTGGACTGGGCGCGCCCGGCAATCGTGAATGCGGGAGAGATGAGAGCGAGAGTGAGCGCGGAGCAGCGCGAAGACGAAAACATGATCCTCCTTAAAAGGCACGTGGCTGCGGTTGAAGGGTGAGACGGGTTTGACGTGTGATCGTTTCGTCTGACGAACCACTCGGTTTCTTTGGCTCGGCTGCATGTTTTCAAACTCACGTCGACACGCTCCGTTTCGCTGAAGGCGACGACATCCCACTAAGTGTTGTGAACGTTCCCTTCAGCACTAAGTACAGAAGAAAGCCGATTGGTCCAAAGAGAAAGGTCAAGACAAGACATGGGATAACGAGCCAGTGGGAGATGCCTACGCGCTTTGCATCCCGTGTTTCCCAACTGCCGAGAAACAAGTCGAAGGCTAGGTAGTGCACCCAACCGGCGAGCACTAGCCAGCGATTTGTGAAGAGGAGTTGAACCTGGGCGAGAGAAGAGAAGCCACCCTGGTGCTCATGCCAGTGGCCTACCACGGCATACATATACACGATGCCGATCAACGCCGGGATGACCAGACCGCTGATCGCAGCTGAAACCCAACGCTTTCGCCCGAAGAGGATCAGCAAAATCCAGCCAATCTGTGCAAGAAGACCGCAGATGCGAAACAGGAGGTCCGGACTCATAAAGCACCCCTCTCACAATCAAACCGTTTTGGGCGAAACGCGGCATCAGGAGATTTGAGAATGGCTAACGCAACCAGAAACGTGATGAGCACCAAACCAGAAAACGAAGCCAACCATTGAATGTCCGGTTGAAGAATCGATTGCCCCCTGAGTGCTTGACGCAACATGAGGACGAATAGGCTTGTATAACTAACGAAGCCCAGTAAAAGCAGGCGCATCCGTCGACGTTGATCGGCGTACTTCTGTGTGAACAAGGCAAGGAGTGGGAGCGCTTGCAAGCCGTGAATTCCGATGAAGTGCGCAATCCGTAAATCTCCGTGGTCGGCGCACCAGCCCAGAAAAGGCAAGCCAGCGCCGCCATCGGGCGCCCCCACGGTGTGAGAGCCGATAATAGGCATCCGACCGGTCGCACGGCCTTCTGCAAGCTGCTGTGGTGTAGGAAGCACCATGAACGCACCGGAGGCGGAGCCAATCAAGGTAAGCACCAATCCCAAACGCAAAGACCAGCCCCAGACTTGGGAGGCGAACTGCCCAAACAGCGACGCAACGCAAATTACGAACGTGCCAAGCCAAAGTGTCGCAATCCCAACTCCCATGATCTGAAAAAGGTAGGTATTCAGGTGCGTTGTGTTATTGAAGTGACTGGTCGTATGCCTCGCCGCCTGAAGATCGATGATGGCAACTTCAAGAATGAGTGCAGCACCAGTCAACTTCTCTGCGATGGAGGTCAGCCGCGGCCACTTACGAATCCACTGCAGGGTTGCTCCGAGAGTGACTGCAAAGATGAGGGTGGAAAAGGAAAACTTTGCAGGCTTATCCCACGCTCGAAGGCCTGTAATGATGTGGTGGTCAAAGCATAGCCCGAGAAGGGAGGCACAGAAGCTGATCGCTAGCAGGATAGCTGCGGAGGCGAGCCCGGGTGCGTCCTTCCGCAGTTGACGCCACACGCCAGGTACGAGACCGGAGCTGCGGTAGAGAAGCTTAAGATTGGGTTCGGAGAACGTGGGGGATGGCTGAACAAGCATTTTGGGTGTCCTAGCGCTTGGTGGTGAATTCACGAATGAGGTTGCCGACCGGAACCCCGATGAACATAGGGAGGCTATAGCGTAGGCCGTCCTTTGGCCCATACCGCGATGGGAACCAGCCGGCCACAGCCACCTGCCCTCCGGCCAGGGGTCCTATAAATGCCGGCGCAGAAACAATAACCCGGCCACTTCTTGTTCGAGCGGTAAAAGCAGAAAAGACCGCGTGCCCGGCACGTGGGAAGACGCCCGAGCAATCGCAAAGGTGAAACGTTTCGTCTTCGCCCAGAACGGCGTCCAAACCGTACTTCGTCGATGTGCTCACTAGTCCCGCACCGAAGCGCGAACCGTAACGCTTGCTATAGCCTTCGGCTCCGACCCCCCACTCTGGGACCAAGCCATGCTCGGGATGTGACCCGTCCTTCAGCTTATGGCCCTGGTCGGTGCCGGCGCCGATGGCTGCGCCGATGAAAGCGCCAGGACCTACGGCTTCGTAGAGAAAGTTCTTGAATTGCTGCTTCGCTGTCGGGAAGTCTCCGCTGCCGACACTTGGAGACTGATTCTGCCACGCCTGAGAGACCGCCACGCTCGGTGCCGCAGGCGCATCTGGCAAGCTCGAACTGACGGTTGAGGTTTGTGCATACCCACGCGAGACCATGGCCGCTGCGATTGTCAAAAGCAACCGATTTCGAAAGCTTTTTTGCTTCTTCATCTCTTCTCCTTGCGATGTAAAGCTCTTTCACATGCAGACTAGCGCAGTGCGCGCGAAATGTAAAACAGTTTCACAATCTCCCGTGCCTGCTACATTGGTGCGGATGGCGCGGATGGCAAAGGACGAGATGATGAGGGTCGGAAAGAAACAACCGTTGAAGAAAAAAGCGAAGGTCGCCTACCACCATGGCGACCTTCGCTCTGCCCTGATGTTGACCTCTTTAAGGTTGATCCAGACACATGGGGTCAGGGGCTTCAATCTGACGGACGCGACGAAAGCGGTAGGGGTCAGCAATTCTGCGGCGTACAGGCATTTCGCCGACCGTGAGCATCTTCTAGCAGCCATAGCTGAAGAGGGCTTTACTCGATTCGGTGACGCTTTGGAATTAGCCTACGGGCAGCCCGGGGACGATCCGTTTACGCGCATGGAAGGCATGGCGATCGCCTATGTGATGTTTGCCTGCGAACACAGCTCGCATTTTCGTGTCATGTTCGAAGACGTTGTAGACCGGACTGTGTATCCGCACCTGATATCGGCGGGCCAACGTGGCTTTTCCTTTTTGGTGCGTGCAGCCGGCGCGATCGCGCCTGACGCGCCAGCGGAGAACAAACATGCACTGGTCGTCAGCTGTTGGTCCCTCGTTCACGGGTTTGCAGAGCTGCATACAGAGAGACGTTTCGATTTCCTAGGCAGCCCATTAGGAATCACTGAACTCGTACGTCAGTCAGTTCGTATGCTTCTTCATAGATATCGCCATCCCTGAGATGTCGTATGGGCTTGGTTGGGCCTCTACGACCCTTCGCAGCCTCAAAGGGCTGATCAACGCCGCTTCACCCTACCGCGTTGTGGAGTGACGAAGATCACGGGTCTTGTGGTGGAGGCAGGTGTCCGTGACGAACGCGTTCAGCCCTACGTGGAGATGGGCGTCACCATAGTACGGGCCTGATCGGACGATTTGCGCCGTTCACGGGATGGAACATGGAGTGGGCGTATTCGCGGGATCGCATCGGGAAACGCCGTTTCCGGGCAAGGCAACCGTGTAGTTTCCAGGCCATCTGGCTGGCTCATTGGCGGGGTAATCGGTGGACAGGAGCTGGGCGCCACTGGCCACCATGGCGTCCCGCGTTGCGGTGTTGTCGGTGCGTGCCTGCTTTGTATCGGCATCGGTGCGCGCGCGGACCAGATACCCCTTGCGAACCAGGTCTGTGATTTCCTGGGCAGGACCCTCGTTACGTTCCAGAAAGGCTGCATCGGGTTCGCCGGGAACGGAGTTGGTGAAGAGCACACGGCCGCGCAAGGAGGGGTGGCCCTCCACATACACCGGCGTGTTGGAGCGTTGGTCAAGAAGAAACACGATCTTGCCGCGAGCGTTGTCGAGCGTGGGCCACCTATTAGCGAGCACTGCCTGGTTCAACGTGGCGTAGGTGCCCCGCACGTTGTCCGGTGTGATGAGCTCAGACGCCGGAAAAACAGACCGGATCTCCGCGTCGAGTGCGTCGAAGACGGCAGGCGTAAACGGCTCGGTTTCAGTGAACGGCATACCCTTGGGCGAGCCCTGCTTTGTTTCCACGAGGATGAAGATGGGTATGTGGTCCGGATGACTCCTAGACCAGCTGCGGACCTGCTGCAAACATGCGGTAAACGGCTGGCAGTTGCTGCGCGTGTCCATGTCCTGCACGTGCAGGACCTTGAAGCCGGACTTGTCCATGAGCCCCGCGGGATAGGGGTCCGGGTCCGGTGGAAGGTTGTCGGCGGCGACCCACTGGGCGCTTCGTGGATGGGCGTAGCGCCCGCCTTGCGTGTCCGCGAAGACGTCCAGTTCGATCTGGCGAATGCCGGCATCGAACTGCTCGGGCAAGGGAGAGTGCTGGTAGTCGAGCCCGGCAAACGCCTGCGGGTTGTGCTTCTGAAGCCACTTGGCTACCGAGGGCGCCAAGCCGGCGTGGTAGCTGTTATGCGTGCCGATTACCTGGATCTGATTGAGCTTGAGAGACGGGGCAGGAGCCTGGGCCATGGCCGAGGTAAGGCTGAGTGCGGCGAAAATTAACGATTTCACTTTTCTTGCTCACAAGTTTGGGCCCGATAGGGCCGGCTGGAGTCACGTTAGAAGATGATCTTGGCTGCAAATTGAAGAACGCGTGCCGGGGACGTTGTTGCGGCCGTGACCACGCCGAAGCTGGTGGAGCTTGGGCTGAAGCTGCTGGTGCCCGGGAAGGCGAAGTTGGTCTGGTTCAAAACGTTAAACGCTTCTGCCCGGAAGTCGAGAACGGTTTGCTCGAAGCCCAGCGGAAACTGTTTATGCAACCCGAGATCGGTGTCGTAGTAGGGGTCAAAACGAATCGAGTTGCGGGCCGCCGTGCCATAAGGATGGTTCGCGTCGGGCAGGCTGAACGCGGCCAGGTTGAACGTCCTGATGCCCTGGTTGCCGGCGGTGCGGGTCCGTTGCGCCTTGGGAAGCACCGCGTTCTGCAGAACCTGGTTGGGTCGTTGCGCCAGAATCGTGCTGACGGCCTGGAACGAGGTGGGCGAGTAGGTCACGTTGACCGGTGAGCCGGACTGAGCATTCTCAATGGCAGTAACCTGCCATCCACCGAGAATCTCCTGCACAAGCAGAGGCGCGTGGTTGCCGAAGGCGCGCCCCTTGCCATAGGGCAGCTCGTAGACGACGCTCAGGGTCTCATTGAGCGGCTGGTTATAACCCGAAACGCCGCGCTCTCCCAACGGGTTGGCGAGGTTGATTCTGGAGTTGTCGCCGGCGTTCGTATCCAGATGGCCGCTGGCATTGTCCAGGGCTCGCGACCAGGTGAAGGAGTTCAAAAGGTACAGGCCATGGCTGGTGCGATGCTCAAACTTTGTCTGCAGGGCATTGTAGGAAAGGAAGCCGGCAGGCAGCGTCTCCTCGATGGTGGTGAAGCCCCTCAGGGGACGACCAGCATTACCGCTGAGCAGGTTGACGCAGCCCGTTGTGACCGTGCTGTTGCAGGTCGGGGTCACGGGATTCGCGCTCGCCTGGTTGAAGTCGCCAAGTACCTGCAACTTCACGCCGTGCTCCCCAACGTATGCCACTTCAAAGGTGGAATTTGCGGTGATCTGCCGCTGCACGGTCAGGTGCCAAGCCTGCACGTAGCCTGTGGGCAGATGAGCCGGGATGTAACGGGCCTGCGTGTTTGCGTTGCTCGCCGCGGTGACGACCGAGGGACTGGTAAAGCCGGTGGGGAATCCCTGCTGCGTCGTGCGGAAGCACGGAAACGGATTGGCCGGGTTGTAGGTAGCCGTTACCTGCGCGGCGGTGCACACGGGTTGCGTTGCGGCCGTGCCGACGACGCCCTTGTTGGCGAACTGTGGTGTCTGGTTGGCGTTGGTGTTGACGATATAGGGAAGGTTGTAGACGAGGAGATTTTCACCACCTTCGCGGTTGAATTGCGCGAAGCTGAGGCCGTACCCGGCGCGGATCACCGTTCGCGGATCGATGGAATAGGCGAAGCCAAGGCGCGGGGCGAAATCCAGCTTCGGCATGTAAACGAGGGCTCGGTTGTACAGCGATCCGGGGGAGGCCTGAATCAGCGCAGGATTAGCGGGATCGCCGTTGAAGTTGGAGAGGAGATTGCCGGACTCCCACTGCGGCGTGACTAGCTCATAACGGAGTCCTGCGTTGATGGTGAGCCTTGACGTTGCCCGGATGTCATCCTGCAGATACATGAAGTGCATGCGCTGGTTCAGGTGAACGATTTGGAAATTGTTCAACTGATAGCTATTCTGCGCGCCGAAGAGGAAGTCGGCGAGGGAGGAGGCTTCCCTAATGCCGGCACCCGTCGTGGACGCGTTCAGCGTCGTGGTGGAGCCGTTGTAGCTGAAGAAGTTGTTGTAGGTCGATTGGCCGTAGGTCGGGTTAAAGTCGTCGACGGTGGTGAAAACTGCCTGGTACTCGTAGCCCAACTTGTAGCTATTGCGGCCATGCAGCAGCGTGAAGTTCACCTTGGGGTTGTAAACGTACGGGTTCTGAAACTGGGGGTTTGAGCCCTGATTGCCGAACTGCGAGAAGCCTGCCACGCTCTGGACGTTGAGGCTGCGAACCACGGTGGGATCGGTCGGCAAGCCTGGGATGCCCGCCATCAAACTGGGCAGGTTCTGACCGTAGGGAAACTTGCCGCCATCGGTGCGCGTAAAGGCAAAGCGAGCGTCAAGAATGGCGTTCTGCGTCAGGACGCGGGTGACGCCGCCGGCGATCTGCTGATTAAAGATCTTGACGTTGCCGTTGCTGTTGCCGCCGGCCGGGCCCTGGATGTTTGGCGGGGAGGCAATCTCGGTCTGACGTTCGCTGTAGCGAGCGAAGGCGGTGGTCTTCTGGCTGAAGGTCTGGTCGACACGCACGTCGCCTTTGTCGTCGTTGATGGTGTCCGCGGGCAACGAGGCGTAGTTGTTGGCAAAGGGGTTGCCGGGCACGTTGGGTGCGGGCAGCGCGGCAAGGACGGACTTGGCAAGGGGAGAGACGGAAGGGTCGTTGAAGGGGACCACGCCCTTTGGGTAGGTCTGCCCTGTGAGTGGATTGATGATCGTCGTGACCGGGGTGGTTCCCTCCACGCCGGTGGGCGCGGCGCCGTTGCGGACATCATCGAAAAACGTGTAGCCGCCGTTCGCAACCGCAAGCGCGCTGGTGCCCGCCTGGTTGGCCGTGGGCACGGTGGCTTGCGTCACTGCATGCACAATCTGGCGAGTGCCTTCGTAGTCTGCGAAGAAGAACGTGTGGTCCTTCCAAACTGGGCCGCCCAGTGTCGCGCCGAACTGGTTCCGAATGAGCGTGGGTTTTTGCGGCAGGCCGGTGGCGCGGTTGGTGGGCGGCGTAAACGGCCCTATGGCATTGAAGATGGTGTTGCGGAGGTAGTCGTAGACCCGGCCGTGAAACGCGTTCGTGCCCGAGCGGATGGATACATTGATCACAGCGCCGGCGGAGCGGCCGTACTCCGCGGAATAGTTGTCCGTTTCGACGCGAAACTCGGAGATGGCATCGGGCGATGGCTGAATCACCTGATTGGAGAAGCCCTGGTTGGAGGTGCCGTAGGCGTTGTTGTCCAGGCCGTCCAAGAGGAAGTTGTTGAACTCGGAGCGCTGGCCGTTGACGTTGAAGGAAGCATCGCGGCTGGAATCCGTACCGTTTTCCAGCACGTCGCGGCGCACTCCTGGGACAAGCGCGGCGAGGTCGGCGTATTCGCGCCCATTCAGCGGCAGGTTTTCGACCTCGCGCGTGCCGATCACCTGACCGCGTTCACTGTCGTCCGTATCGAGCAGGGTAGCCGCGCTCGTAACCGTCACGGTTTCGGCAGCACCCGCCTGCAACGTAAGGTCCACTCGCTGGCGCGCGTTGACCTGTACGGTGAACGGTGCGGTGTCGGTGGTGGCGAAGCCGGGCGCCTGGGCGGTGAGATGGTACTGGCCAACCTTGACGTCCGTGAACTCAAACGCTCCCTCACTGTTGGTTTTCAGCGGAACCGTTCCCTGCGTGTTCTGGTTGATGAGCGTGACCTGCGCACCCCTTACCAGAGCGCCGGAGCTGTCGCGCACGTAGCCCAGCACCGAAGCTGTTTCGAACTGCGCAAAGGCCGGGGAACAGGCAAGAAGACCAGCGAACACGTAAGCGTAACGACGCAATGAGCAATCTCCAGGGTGAACACGATGGGAATCGATGTCGGGATGGCTCCAGCGTAGGCTGGCTCTGTGACTGCGGCGTTTCAGCCACGTTACGACTGTGCGAAGGACGGCCTGGAGCAGAGACAATGGCTCCCGAACCCGGTGCCGCTTTGCGGATCCCAACTGACCACAAACGCGTTTTGTAAAGACCGATCAGATGCGACAAAATGAACACCCTCCTAGCATTTAGAGATCTTGCCGTCACGAATCGAAAGATGTATACGTTGTTGTAGGAAGTGCCGTCCTGGGCGATGTAGTCGCCCTTCGATTCGACAAAGATGTTACTCCCATCCATGCTGGCGTAATACCGAGGTTCCAGCATGTTTGATCTGCTTGAAATGTTCCAAGACTTGGCCTTGGTACTTCATAACCGCCTCTTTGCCTTTATTGGTGAACCAGTTCTTCTATTTGCCGGATGCGGCTACCGGGAAAACGTACACCGCATCGTCGCTGAACAAAGCCATCGTCACACCCTGATCGTGACGCACCTTGGCCGCGAAGAACTCCTTAACCAGGCCGAGCGCCTGCTCTTCTTGTTTGATACCAGAGCTCATACGTCCCCTCTCGTCACCCGAAGCGACGAGAGAATAGATGATCTTTCAACGCACGTCACGAATCTTCGGTGCGTTCGGGCAAACCGGTCTTGCGTGGGTAGTCGCATAGACAACGCTCCGGCCCGCATCTTTCTAGCAGAACAGTTCTCGAATGATCGCGGAACTTGGAGCGGGAGAGAACGCATGCCGCAGAACAGAGTCGTTGTTATTACGGGTGCCGCGGGAGGGATTGGATCGGTTCTGGTCCAACGCTTTCTCGAGAATAAGGACAGAGTCGTCGGGATCGACAACAACGCGGAAAGAGTCCAGGCTCTAGACGGGGCTCATGGGGCAAACACCTCCTTTTCCAGTCTTGTGGCAGATGTCGCGGAACAATCTGACTACCCCCGCATCATTGAGGCGGCCAGTAAAGCAACAGGGCAGGTGGATGTTCTCGTCAACTGTGCCGGTTACTTCCCGGTAGTTCCGTTCGAACAGATGAGCGTGGCAGATTGGCACAAGGTGCTCGCCGTCAATCTCACGGGCACATTTCTGATGTGCCACTCCTTGCTGCCGCTTATGAAGACGAAGGGCTGGGGCAGGATCGTAAACTTCAGTTCCGCTTCCATTTTCGAGGGCGTTCCCAGACAAACACATTACGTGGCGGCGAAAGCCGGCGTGGTGGGCCTGTCGCGCAGTTTGGCCATGGAAGTCGGCCAATACGGCATCCGTCAACTGCGTGGCTCCCGGCCTCACCCTAACTCCGCCCGTACAAAGAGACATGCCGAAGGAACTCATAGCAGAGCAGCCCAAGCAGCGTGCTGTGAAGAGGGATGAGCAAGCCCAGGACCTTGCCGGCGCCGTCTTCTTTCTTGCTTCGCCGGATGCAGACTTCATCAGCGGACAGGTCCTCAACGTGGACGGCGGCAAGACCAAGCACTGACATTAAGTTTAAAACGCAAACAGAACAGGAGAACTGCAATGAACGTACTCGCAGTGGGTGGTGCGGGCCATGTTGGCTCCGAGGTGGTTAAGGAACTGCTAAAGCGTGGTGCTTCGGTACGCGTGCTGGTCAGAACGCAAGATACAAAGCTTCCCGATGGTGCGGAAGCCGTCGTCGGCGACCTGCTCGACCCCGTCAGCATTGAAAAGGCCTTACATGGGATCGACAAGATGTATTTGTTGAACGCCGTTACGCCGGATGAGTTGACGCAGGGCTTGATTGCGTATGACCTCGCCCGGAATGCAAAGCTGCAACAGATCGTGTATCACTCCGTGTACCGTGTAGATGACTTCAAGGACGTGCCGCACTTTTGTTCCAAGTTTGCCATCGAAAGTGCCTTGCGCGAGTTCGATCTGCCCTACACCGTCATTCGCCCTAACTACTTTTTTCAGAACGATCTCAGCCTAAAGGAGCCGCTTACAAAAGCTCTGCTGTACCCCATGCCGCTCGGTCCGGTCGGTGTCTCCGCCGTCGATGTACGGGACATCGCGGAGGCTGCTGCTATCGCCTTGACGACCCCCGGCCACGAAGGGAAAATCTATAACCTGAATGGTCCCGATGTGATCAGCGGTCCTGGCGCCGCGGCGATCTGGAGCACGGCGCTTGGCAAGACAATTTCGTACGCAGGCAATGATATGGACGCCTTCGAAAAGCAACTCCGCGAGAAGATGCCTTCGTGGTCGGCCTTTGACTTGCGCATGATGTTTCAGGGCTATCTGGAACGTGGTTTCGCTGCGGAACCTAACGACGTTGAGTTGCTCACGCGCCTTCTGGGCCACACACCTCGCACCTACGCCGCTTTCGCACGCGAGGCCG